>CAWHWL010000017.1:0-71871 GCA_963833045.1 Vulcanimicrobiota bacterium | reverse complement strand
GCGTCATCGATCTGTTCTGCCCGATCGGTAAGGGTCAACGCGCGCTGATCGTCTCGCCGCCCAAAGCCGGCAAGACCACGCTGCTTAAGAACATCGCCAATTCCATTTCGATCAATCATCCCGATGCGCATATCATTGCGCTACTCGTGGACGAACGGCCGGAAGAAGTTACTGATATGCAGCGCACGGTCGACGGCGAAGTCGTCGCATCGACCTTCGACGAGCATCCCGAGAATCACACCGCCGTCGCCGAACTGACGATGGAGCGCGCAAAACGCTTGGTGGAACTCGGCAAAGACGTCGTGATCCTCCTCGACTCGATCACACGCCTCGCTCGCGCCTACAATCAAGTCGTCGCGAGTTCGGGCCGAACGCTTTCGGGTGGTCTCGATACCGCGTCGCTCCACAAACCCAAACGCTTCTTCGGCGCTGCGCGCAAAATCGAAGAAGGCGGATCGCTCACGATCATTGCCACGGCGCTCATCGAAACCGGATCCAAGATGGATGACGTGATCTTCGAAGAGTTCAAAGGCACGGGCAACATGGAGCTCAACCTTACGCGTAAACTCGCCGAGTCGCGCGTGTTCCCGGCAATCGACATCAAGCGTTCGGGCACGCGACACGAAGAGTTGCTGCTTACGACCGAAGAGATGCGCAAGATCTGGATGCTTCGCCGCGCCACGTCGGTTCTCAACACCGGAGATATCACCGAGATCATCCTCGATAAGATGGCCCAGACGCGCACGAACGACGAGTTCTTGCAGTCGGTCACCAAAGAGGCACTCTCGATGTCTCGCGGCTATGACGACAACAACGGCAACAGCAGCAGTAAATATTAACCCTCGTTAACTCGATGATCGTTCTTATTGCAATAGCGATCGTCTGCTTCGCGCTCATCGCCTATCTACGTCAGGGCCCGAACCGGCCATCCGCCGGTTCGGGTTCTGTATTCTTCCGCGGACGATCGCTGAGCGAAGAAGAAGCCGCAAAAATGACCCGAGACAGGCTCCGCGCCGATGAAGGACTCCAGGATCGTGGGTGACGGCACGCGCCTCAACAAATACATCGCGCAGGCCGGCGTGGCATCGCGCCGGCGCGCCGATGAATTGATCGCGTACGGCAAGGTGCGTATCAATGGCAAGGTCGTGCGCGAATTGGGTACGATGGTCGCCCCCGGCGATAAAGTCGACGTGAGCGGAACGCCTATCTCGGCGATGGAGCAGACCGAATATCTGGTGGTGCACAAGCCGGCGGGCGTCATGACGACCATGCGCGATCCGCAAGGACGGCGAACGGTGGCCGACCTGATCCCCAAGCGCATGCCGCGCGTTGTGCCGGTCGGCCGGCTCGACTACGATACGGCCGGCGTATTGCTTATGACGAACGACGGCGATCTCGCGAATCGGCTTTTGCACCCGCGCTTCGGTGTCGAAAAGACCTATCGCGCAACGATTGGCGGCCGGCTCTCCCCCGAAGATGTCAAACGGGTCCATGACGGCGTCGTCCTGGATGGCGGCGAGCACGCGGCGGGAGCGCAGGTACGCGTGGTCGCAGTCCGTTCGGGATCCTCGGTCGTCGACATCACCATTCACGAAGGCCGCAATCGTCAGGTGCGCCGGATGTTTGAGGCGCTAGGTCATCCCGTGCAAACGCTCGTTCGGCTGCGTTTCGGCCCCATTGCCTTGGGCGATCTCCCGGTCGGCCACTCGCGCTCGCTGACTCCCAAGGAACTTTCCGCACTCCGGCGCGTTGCTTCCCAGGATGGGAAGCATAGCTCTACGTAGTTGAGGTACCTCATGAATCGAATCTCTCGAATCGTCGCCGGCTTCTCGGCGCTGACAATCGCAGTCGCCGCAGCGCCGGCCTTTGCGCAATCCCAAGACTACTCGATCGCCAAAGTCATTAAACAAGGGACGACGACGCAGCCGATTGCGGGCTCGGGAACCGTCCTGGTCCAGGTGCAAGTCAATGCCGACGGCACGCACAAGGTCGTGAAGATCCTCAAGTCCGACAACACAGGCGATAACGCCGCGGCGATGGAGATCGCGCAGACCTCTACCTATAGACCCGCACGGCGCGGCTCGACGCCGATAACGACCTTTTACGATTTTAGCCTGCGATTTAACGGGAAGTCGGCGCAGACGCCTGAGGAGAACGCGATCTCCAGTGGCGGCGGCGACACCGCGGCGATCGATGCGCTCGTGCGTTCAGGAAAATACAAAGACGCGATTGCCAAGGCCAATGCCGCCTTGCTCGCGTCGCCCGGCAACCCGGCGGTGTTGCAACTACTCGGCGTAGCGCAGTACTACGACAATGATTACGTTGAAGCGGCAACCACGTTCAACCGGGTCGACGACATCAAGAAGCCGTTCCAGCCGATCGCTGCGCAGGCGTTCGCTACCGGCGCCGTGCGAGTCTCCTCCACCGATCCGTCGCAATCGCTCGATTTTGCGCACAAGGCCATGGCGCTCTCCGGTGACAACACCTCGAAGTTCGCGCTGGGCGTGGCGGAGCTTGCGAATAAGCAGTATCCGGATGCGCTTACGACGCTCAAGAGCGTCCACGACCAAGTGACCGATAAAGCGGCGCGACTGAACATCGACACCGAGCTGCTGCAGGGCTATCTCGCGACAAACGACTCAGCCGACGCTCAGGCTACGGCGAATGAGATGAAGTCGCTCGACCCGAGCGGCACCGGCGCCCAGCGGGCAGTCGCTCAGCACTACCTAGCGGCCGGGAACGATGCGATGAAAGCAGCAGACTACGCCGGCGCGCTCAAGGACTTCGATCAGGCCGCCTCGGCGGGGAGCGCACCTGAAGCGGTCACGGCGAACACGTTTGCCGCGTTTGCAATCATGAGCGGGAAAAAGCCGGACTACGATAAGGCCAAGGAATACGCGCTCAAGGCGGTATCTGCCTCACCCGACGACGTACAGGCAAATTTCGCAGCCGGGGTGGCGTACGCCAACATTTACGTAACGAGCAAGAAGACCGACGATAAGACGCAAGCGCTCACCTACCTGAAAAAATCTGACCAATTGGCCAAGGCGGCCGGCAATGAGGGGCTTGCTTTGCAGATCGAAAGCCAGATTAAGAACGTTCCTCAATAAGAAGCCGTTGACTATCCAAGCACCCGGTACAGAACGTACCAGGACTTTCCAGGAGGGTAGGCCAATGGTCCGCCCTCACGGGGCGGCACACCGCCCGTGTTTTCCATTGTCTAGTGCACTTTACATGAACACCCGGGAGGGTTTCGAAACTCGTGTTTGACGGATTTATCAGCGTGATGGATCGCGGCGGTCCCGTTATGTGGATGCTGCTCATCGCGTCAATCGTTGTGGTCGCCATCGTGATCGAGCGACTAATCTTTTTTGCGTCGCAGCATAGCGATACCAAAGGTCTGCTGCGCCAAATCGGCGCCAAAATCGCCGCCGACGACCTTGACGGCGCAATCAAGATTTGCCAGGCCAACAAAGGCATGCTTCCGCGTATCCTCGAGTTCGGGCTTCGCCGCGGTGAGAAAAATCGCGCCGACATCACCGACGCGCTCTCGATAGCGCTGATGGAGCACCTGAACTCACTCGAGCGCTTCCTCGGTGTGATCGGTACGATCGCGGTGATCGCGCCGTTCATCGGTCTGTCCGGAACGGTGCTCGGTATCATCCGCGCGTTTGAAGATATCGCGCTCAAAGGGAACTCGACGCCAGCGGTCGTCGCCGGCGGCGTTTCAGAAGCCCTGATCACCACCTTCGCGGGCCTCGTGGTCGCGATCGTGGCCGTGATCTTCTTCAACTACTTCAAGTCGCGCATCAAGGCGTACAACCAAGAGATGATCGTTGCGGCGAATCAGCTTGCCGAAATGCTTCACTTCCACAACACCGGCGCCCCGATCCCGACCGAGCTGTATCAGCCGTCGCAAACCGGCGCGAAGTAAGCCCGGAGTAGCGTCGTGTCACTGCTCTCGGCACAACAAGAGGCCGACGTCATGGCGGAGATCAACATCACGCCGTTCACGGACGTCCTTTTGGTGCTGCTCATTATCTTCATGATCCTGGCTGCTCTCGTGACGCCACCCGGCTTCGAAAAAGAGCTTCCGAACCACAGCAATAACAACAATACGCAGCAACAGCAAAAGAATGATATCGAAGTGATCGTCAACGACAAGGGCGTGATCTTCGTCGACGGAACGAAGACGGATTCGCAAGGTATCTATCGGGTGATGACCATCACCGCGATCAAGCGGCCGCACAAGCACGTCTCGATCACCGCGGACACGAAAGCGCCCTATGGCGTTATCATCCGCATTCTCGATGCTGCCAAGGAAGCCGGACTCGAAGACGTCGGTTTCGTCACGTCCTAGGTGGAGGTTTAACAAGACTCGTGGCCGTTTCGACAGGTGGGGGAGAAGATGATGTGATGTCGACCATCAACATCACGCCGTTTACGGACGTGTTGTTGGTGCTCCTCATTATCTTCATCATTCTTGCCTCGGTTACGAAAGAGCCGAAGCTGCCCGATGCCCGTAACAAGGACAAGGTGCAGCCCTCGCAGATCGTCGTGATCATCGACGAAAAGAACAATATCCAAATCGGATCCAACACGGTGCCGATCTCGCAGGCGCACGATGCATTCGAGACGCTTCAGGATAATACGGGGCATAAGTTCCGCAGCGTGATCATCAAAGCCGACCCGAAAGCCAACTACGGTACCATCCTCCAAGTGATGGACGCTGCCAAGTCGTCGGGTTTGATCGACTTTGGCCTTGCAAACCACATCGAAGGCACTCCGCAAGGGCAGAGTTCGTAACGGATGGCGAAAGAAAAAACGTACATCACTTCGGGCGAGCGCATCCGGAACTATCTGGGGCTTGCTTTTCTGTTGTCTATCCTGGTCAACGGTCTGGCCGCGCCGCTCTATCCCAACCTCGCGTCGCATCATGAGAGCGATGAGGTCGAGAAGATAAGCGAGACCAAGAAGGTGCAGGTCAGGGTCCCCACCCCGCCACCGCCGACCCCGACGCCCCCACCGACGCCGACGCCGCCGCCGCAGCAAACACCACCGCCGCATCACACGGCGCCGCAGCCCAAGCTCAAAGTCAACGTGCCCAAGACGACGAACAATTCGAGCACGACGAGCAACGAGCAGACCTACAACGTCAACAAGGGATCGGAAAACGGTGTGCCCGCGGGGACGAGCACCGGTCCGCCCACCAACGCAACGCCCGGCCCCACGGAAAAGCCCGCGTGTGCCAACCCAAATCAGGAAGCGACGGTGACCAATCCGATGTCGCCCGACTACCCGGATTCGGCGCGCGACTTGGGCCTGGGTCCAGTGACCGTTCTGGTCGTCGTCACGATCGGCCCGACCGGTTCGTTGGTCGATGCCAAGATCCAACAGTCCTCGAATAACAGTGCAATCGACCAGGCGGCGATTCGTGCCGCGCGGCAGTCGCAATATGCGCCCAAACTCGTAAATTGCGCGCCGACGAGCGGATCGTACATCTTTAGAGCGGAATTCAATCCCGACTAAGACGGTTCGGCCGGCCCCTGGCCGGTCGCACATCCTGTGCTCCGAACCTTCACCCGCTTCGTGCGGGTACCTAGTCTTCGAAATCGAAAAACTGGACAATGGATAACAAGCGGGCGCGACGGTTTCTTATCGTCGCGTTCGCTTTATCATTGCTCATCCACCTGATCCTCACCGGCATTATTCGCTGGCCGTTTCGGCCTTCGAGTGACGACGTGCAGGTGGTAAGCATCGAGCATCTCCACACCATACACATCGCGCACGTTACGCCGCCTCCGCATACGCCCGCGCCGAGATTCGTGCCCGTACACGTAGCCAAAGCCACCGCGGTGAATCCGCGGTCGAGTCTCACCGAAGGGGCGATCGTCTCGGGCACGCCGGTCGCGCAGGCGTCGCCGCTTCCGACGCCCACGCCGACACCGAACTGCGCAACAAACGACACTCCCGTACAAATGCTCGCATCGCCGCCGCCGCTTGACATTCCACCCAGCGCACGAGCAGGTCGTGTCAGCGGAATCACTCGTGTACGCGTGATGGTAGATCAGGACGGTAAGGTGCAAGACGTCACGGTGCTCTCGAGCAGCGGCAGCTCGGCTCTCGATCAGGTCGTGGTCAGCAGCCTCCGCGCTTCCCAATACTCTCCCGCATTGCACGCTTGTAAAGCGATTGCGAGCGACTTCACCTACTCAGTGAGGTTCATAGCGTGGTAGACTCGCGCGGCTTCGCTCGCGCTACAGCATCCCCATGTCGCGGAGCAAATGCAACGTGTCGATGTAGCGCTGCAGATGCATGCGCGTCTTCTCATCGACGTCGAGGAAGGCGATGCCGGTGCGATAGCGCTGCAACAGGGGATCGTAGCGCGACCAACGCACGACGCCCCGAACGTGCAAGACCGGTTCGGGATCGCTGCGCAGCTCGATCTGCACGTCGATGGGCTCCTCGCGGATGAGCTCAGCGTTGGTGAGCATGGCCATGCCGCCGAGGGCGATATCGTACGTTTCGGTGAACTCGGGCGCAAAATCGTCGCCGATACTGTAAGACACGAGCAGTGTATCGCCAACACGAGCGAACTTGCGCTCTTGCGGCTCCAAGGCACGGGTGTCTTCGTGCTGATCCACTGTCCTACGCGCCTTAGGCTGCTTGCATAGCCAATCCTCCCATGCGTGGAAGGCGCGCTTCGGCTGCAGGGCGTACCAAAGTGCTCCGTGACCGATATCCAAGCGCTAATCCTTGCGCTGCTCCAAGGCGTCAGTGAACTCTTTCCCGTCTCGAGCCTCGGCCATACGATTCTCGTGCCGGCGCTTTTGCACTGGACCAATATCGATCGCGCCAATCCCACCTTCCTCGCGTTCGTGGTCGTGCTGCATCTGGGAACGGCGGTTGCACTGATCGTGTACTATCGCGCGCGATGGTGGGCGATCGTGCGAGCGCTGGTCGCAAGCGTCGTCCGTGGACGATTGTCTGACGACCGCGACGAGCGAATCGGGTGGCTTCTCGTCGTCGGAACGATTCCGGTAGGCGTGCTCGGCGTGCTCTTTGAAGAACCGGTGCGCGCGCTCTTCGGCTCGCCGGCGCCGGCTGCGCTATTTTTAGCCGCAAACGGCCTGGTGATGTTTGCCGGCGAGTGGCTCAAGCGAAGGCAGTTGCGCGAGCGAAGCCGCGCGGCTTTAGCCGACAAAGCTTCAGCTTTGGCGGATAAAGCCAGGCCAATCGAACATCTGAGCTTTGCCCAAAGCGTGCTGGTGGGGTTCGCGCAGAGTTTCGCGCTCCTACCGGGCATCTCGCGCTCGGGCGCGTCGATGGTTGCCGGACTCCTGTGCGACCTCGATCACGAGGACGCCGCAGAGTTTTCGTTTCTGCTGGCAACGCCGGTGATCTTCGCCGCGGCGCTGCTCGAAACGCGGTATCTGGTGGCGCCTGGGGCACATGTGGTCTTATTGCAAGCGCTGCTGGGCGGCGTCGTCGCAGCCGTGGCCGCGTATCTCTCGGTCGCCTTTCTGATGCGCTACTTCAAGTCGAACGATCTACGGCCGTTCGGCTGGTATTGTCTGATCGTCGGCGTATGTTGCTATATCTTGAGTAAACGAGGACTCTTATCGTGAAACCGCTCGCCCTGCTGCTCGCACTCGTATTCTTCGTGCTGGGTGCGCTCTACGGACTCGGCACCATCAACTTCATGACCAAATCCGGAACCGAACACGCGCACCACGTTTCGCACCTGGTCATTTGCTGGGTGCTGGCGCTGCTCTGCCTCATATGGTACAGGTTCCAGAGTGCGCCCACGCGTTAGACGTTATTTTGTAGCGACGAGATAGATCTCGTAGGGGTGCGGGGCGATCGTGGTAACGTTTGCACGTGCCTCGCGAACGATCGGTTCGAGATCGGCGATGCGTTGCTCGGTCGTTTGCATGATGACCACCGGATAAGGGTCGGCATTCGCGAGAATGCTCGCAACGGCGCGCGCATATGCCGTCGCGTCGGCCGCTCGTGCGCCCAGGAGCGAATCGCGATACGCGTGCTCGATCGTAAAATACGGATTGCCCTGCCACCAGGCTTCCCACATCCAAATGCGCGCATCGGCACTGCGAAACGAGTTACGCGGCGGCGGCGCAAGGAAGAGGGCGTCGGCGCTGCGTGCTCCCATCGTCGCTAACACGTCGCCTTGGCGTACGGTATTGCGGCGCATGTTTGACGTTACCCATTGCTCGGTCTGGCGGATGTATGACCAGGCAAGTTCGCTCGGCGGCGTGTCTTGCATATCGTCGGGCGACTGCGTTTTTTGCATCCAATAACAGAAGGCGCGCCATAGCCCCAGGATCGCAAGGCCGGTCTGCTGATCGCTGCGCAGGTTGCGCACGTTATCGTGCCAGACACCCAAATACATGCACTGCTCTTCGCTGAAAAAGACGCCCTCCCAAGCCTTGAAGAGATCGATCGAATAGATGCGCCCGGGGAGCATCTCGACGATCTCGGCGACTTCGGCGTCGCGCAGATACGTGAGATCGTTGACGATCAAGCCTTCGCCAACGCGCACGAACCATTCGAGCAAGTCGCCGCCGTGAACGGCGATGCCATGGCGCTTGAGATAATTTAGGTGCGTGGGCAGACCCATGAACGGATCCACCATACTCTTGCAATCGTGTGCGAGGAGTATTTCGTGCAGGCGGGACGGAGAAATACGCCGGGTGCGTTCGGGAAGTTCGATCATGCGCGCAGTTTCGCAGCCTCCATCATCGCACGAACCACCGTGGGGTCGAATTGCGTGCCGGCAGCGGTGTCGATGCGTTCGCCGCGATCGAGGCGGTCGTAGGCGATCGCCGCCGCAAGGATGCCGGCGGTGATCAAAATGCCGGCGCGAGCGTGCCCGTGCGGTTTTCCTGTGCCGTCGAACCATTCACCGCGAGCGGAAACGACCTGCGAGGCGCCGTGCAACGCCGGATGCGCGCGCGCGATTGCCGCGGCGGCGCCGGCGTTGCTCGCGCGATCTTCGACGCCCAAGCGCGCGAGCGGATCGAAGTCCTCGTCTTCCACCGTCTTCTCGCCGATCTCGCCGGCGCCGAAAATCCGGCATGCAAGCGCCAAAGCGCGGGCGTCGGCGTCGGGAAGCGCAAGCTGTGCTGCGGTCGCTTCGGCGATCTGCGCGACACGCCGCCAGCGTCCTTTGACGCCGTTGTGCGCGTCGATGCGGTCCGCGAAACGCTCGAGCAAGGTCTGCGCATCGGGCGGTTCATCGCGCAACGCTTCGACGGGAGCACCAATCAATTCGACTTCGCCGCCGCTGAGGTGGAACCACATCGTGAACGTGCGCACGCTTTCGGGATTGAAGGCGCGGCCGCTCTCGAGCCCAATATGACTCAGGGTCACTTCGGGATCGTGAGCGCGCACGAAGCGGTCGGCCATGCCGAGAAATTGTGCCGGACGCGGGATGCCGGTCCAACGCAGGAGATCGGGATAACCGGTGCCGTCCCACGCCTCGTGCTGCCAGCGCACCATATCGGCGGTTTCGGAGGGTAGCGACCCGATGGCTTCGCAGATCTGCGCGCCTTGAGCCGGAGTATCCCAACTCTCCATCCGCGCCATCCGCTCGGAAAGCTGTTCGCCCTTGCGATAGGCAGGATTGCCGATCGCACCGATCGCGTGAAGAAGACCCGCGAAGTAGAGCGCGTGCCAATCGGATTCCGGAAGTTGTGCGGTCTGCGCCAGCGCTACGGCGAGCGAGGCTTTCGCAACGCCAAAACCGGGCGTGTTGCCCATCGCCGCATCGCCCACAGCGCCAAACCACGCAAGAACGTCGGCCACAAACGCGCGAGCCGTCCGAGGATCGCCGCCGGTGTCCTGGAATAGCGTCATTCCCTACGCCGTTTACATAAAGCCGTGCAGAAACCCTCACATATCCTGGCCGACGGCCGCATTTCCATGGTCGATGTTTCCAGCAAACCCGTCACGGCGCGCACCGCGCGCGCGCAGGCGCTGGTTCGGATGAGTCCGCAGGCTGCCCAGGCGCTGCGCGATGCGACGCTGCCCAAGGGCGATGCGTTCGTCGCCGCGCAAGTTGCCGGGATCATGGCGGCGAAGCAGACGGCCTCCCTGATACCGCTTGCACATCCGCTACCGCTCGCGCGCGTGGACGTGAGCTTCGCGTGGCAGGATGAGGAGGTGTTGCGTATCGAGGCCGAGGCGACCACGAGCGCGCAAACCGGCGTCGAGATGGAGGCCATGGTGGCGGCGAGCATCGCGGCGCTGACGATCTACGATATGACGAAGGCGGTTGATAAGGGGATCGTGGTCGAGAACGTGCGCTTGCTCTCAAAGACCGGCGGTAAGAGTGCCCTTTAGCACCGCGCTCATTGTGCTTTCGGACCGGGCGGCCGACGGAAGCCGCGAGGATGGCTGCCTACCGGTTATGCGTGACCAGCTCGGCGCGGGTTACGATGTCGTGCGCGCGATCGTCTTGCCCGACGACCCCGGTGCACTGCAGGCCGAGCTGATCGAACTCGCCGACAGCGGTGCTGCGGCCCTGATCCTGACCAGCGGCGGAACGGGACTCTCCTCGCGCGACCGCACGCCGCAGGCCACGGCCGCCGTTCTCGACTACGAAGTACCGGGGATCACGGAGGCGATTCGCGCTGCGAGCGTACCGATCGTGCGCACGGCCATGCTCTCACGGGCAGTCGCGGGCGTGCGCCATCGCACACTGATCGTCAATCTTCCCGGAAGTCCCAAAGCGGTAGCCGAGTCGCTTGGCGTCATCTTGCCGGTCTTGCCGCACGCACTCGAACTGCTCGCCGACCACGTAACCGACGGATAGAATGGCCATCCATGGATTTTGAAGCGGCCCAAGCGTATCTGCTCGCCACCATCAACGAAACGGTTTCACGGCGGATGCCGTACCGGCTCGAACGCATGCGCGCCTTCATGCACGAGCTTGGCGACCCGCAGGATCGTTATCCGACGGTGCACGTCGGTGGAACCAGTGGGAAGGGTTCGACGTCGATGATGATCGCTGCGGCGCTCGCGCGCAGCGGGAAGCGCACCGGCTTGCATACCAAGCCGCACTTGCGTTCGATGACCGAGCGCGCGCGCATCGACGGCACCGCCGTAAGCGAAGAGCGCTTTGCCGCACTCCTCGATGACATGATGCCGGCGATCGAGCGAACCACCCAGGCGCACGGGCGCCCAACCTATTACGAAACGCTGCTGGCGCTCACGTTGCTCTACTTCGCTCAGGAAAAAGTCGACGTTGCGGTAGTCGAGGTGGGACTCGGCGGACGGCTCGACGGCACCAATGTCATTGTTCCCGCGGTGGCGGCGATTACGTCGGTGGGCTTGGATCACACCGATGTCCTGGGTGACTCGATCGAAGAGATTGCGCTCGAAAAGGCCGGCATCGCCAAGCCGGGCGTGCCGCTAGTCGTGGCGGTTGAGGATCCGGCAGCATTTGAGATAATCGCCGATCAAGCACGACAGGTCGGAGCGCCCCTGGTCGATGCGCGCTCAGATGCGGTCGTTATCGACAACGTTCGAATGGAGCGCGAGGCGCAACACTTCGATGTCGTGACGCCGCACGCGCGCTATACGATCGAGACGCGGATGCTTGGGTCGTTTCAGCGACGCAACGCGGCAACCGCAATCGCCACGATGGAGGCGCTGCCCGAGGCCCTCCGGCCCAACGCGGCGCAGATCGAAGCTGCGCTCGCCGATTTGGTGATACCGGGGCGCATGGAAGTGTATCCGGGGCATCCGACGCTGGTCTTTGACATCGCCCACAACGGAGAGAAGGCCGAGGAGCTCGTCCGCTCGCTGCGGGAGCGCTATGAAGATCGTCACTTCACCTTCGTCGTCGCGATTGGCGCGAGCAAAGATGCCGCCGAGATTTTGCGAAAACTCGCGAGCCTGCCGGCGAATTTCGTCTTCACGACATTCGATACGGCTGGTCGCGAAGCGACGAACCCCATGCGGTTGTTACGGATTGCCGAGTCGATCGGGACGTGGGGCCGCTGCGTGGGCGATGCGGTCGAGGCGCTCTCGGTCGCGCGGCGCAATGCCGCGGCAAACGACGTGATCGTGGTTACGGGCTCGACCTTCTTGGTCGCGGCATTGCGGGAATGGTGGCTGGTCGCGGCGTGATGCGCCTGCGCGGGCGCAGCTTCGCGTGGGGCGAACGTACGTACTTGATGGCGATCGTCAATGTGACGCCCGATTCGTTTTCCGGCGACGGACGCACACAGATCGACGCTGCGATCGACTACGCGGTGCGCCAATGGAATGCCGGTGCTGACATGCTCGACATCGGCGGGGAATCGACGCGCCCCGGTCACGAGCCGATCGAGGAGGCGACGGAGCTGGCGCGTGTGGTGCCGGTGATTGCGGGCGTTCGCGAGCGCCTGCGCAATGCCGTGATCTCCGTCGACACTTATAAGACCTCCGTCGCTCGCGCGGCGCGCGAGGCGGGCGCCGACATGATCAATTCGGTGTGGGGAGCACCCGAAGATCTGCTCGAGGTTGCCGCTGAACTCGAGATGCCGATCGCGGTAATGCACAACCAAGCCGGAACGCATTATGACCAAGACGTGGTCGACGCAGTGACTGCATTCTTGCGCGATTGCGCAGAACGGGCGCTTCTGTGCGGCATCGGACCCGAACGGATCATGCTCGACCCTGGTATCGGATTCGGCAAGACGCCCAATCACAATGTTCGCTTGCTCCGAAGCCTGGATCGCATCTGCGCGTTGGGCTTTCCGACCCTGCTCGGAACCTCGCGAAAATCGACGATCGGAAAACTGACCGGACGCGAAGCGCACGAGCGGATCTACGGCACGGCGGCCACGACGGCTCTTGGTATCGCGGCGGGGATCGACGTCGTTCGCGTCCACGATGTCGCGCAAAACCGGGACGTCATCAGCGTCTCCGATGCGATCGTGCGGGATTGGAGGCCGACCGGATGGACCGGATAGTCCTTCACGATATCGTGGTGCAGGGACGGCACGGCGTATATGCGCAGGAGCGCGAGCAGCCCCAGACATTACGCATCGATCTGGTGTTGCAGCTCAGCCTTTCCCGCGCGGCCGCGAGCGACGATTTGGCGGATACGATCGACTACGCTGACGTCCACCGGCGCATCGTGGAGATCGTGCAGACGCATTCGTACGCGCTTCTCGAGCGTTTGGCTGCCGTGATTCTCGATGAGGTGGCCGCCGACGATCGTATCATCTGCGCCGATATCTCGATTGCAAAGCCCGGTTTGCTCGACGGTGCGACGCCATCGATCCGCCTCGTTCGGCAGCGCGAACCCTGGCCGTGACTCGCGCCTACGTCGGCGTCGGTTCAAATCTCGATGAACCGGCGCGCCAAGTTCGAAGCGCGATCGACGCCCTACGTACGGTGGGCGACGTGAGCGCGGTCTCGTCGCTGTATCGCACGGCGCCGTGGGGGAAGACCGATCAACCCGAATTCGTCAATGCAGTCGTCGCGCTCGACACGAAACTGCGGCCACGCCCGCTACTTCACGCCCTCAAGTGGCTCGAAAGTGAGCTGGGGCGCGCCGAGGAGAGTGAACGGTGGGGACCGCGCCGCATCGATTTCGATATTCTCATCTTCGGGGACGAAGAGATCGATGACGGAGACCTTGTGATCCCGCACCCTCGTCTTGCGGAGCGTGCCTTCGCGCTTGTGCCGCTGGCAGAGATCGCTCCGCAGTACGCGGCAATGCGCGATGCGCTGGGGGTAAATGAGCTTGCCGGCATTTCCGTTATGGCACGGTAGCGATGTAGCCGGTACTCGATATCCCTGACGGCATGACGCCGACGACCGTTTGTTGATACACCGAATTCGCGCTCACCGCTCCAAGGACGATCGGCGTTCCGAACGTCCAGTTGCGCACGGGGAGCCAGAACCCGAATACCGTGCTGCCCGGCGCCGCGCTACTGTAGTTGCCCGCGAGATTGTAGTTGCCCGCGAGATTGTAGTTGCCCGCGCCGCCCGCGCCGGTGATGCCTTCGAAGTGGGTGATGCCTGCGCCCGGATAATCGTAGGTGATGATATTGCCGCTGACCAGCCCACGGATGTACCCGTGCGTGCCTTTCGCGTCGGTAAATCCGCCGGCAACGGTGGTATCGGTGTCGATCCAAATGCCGTATGCGGTGGTACTGATTGCGCTGGGCATGTCGATTAACGAATAGGTGGCCGTCGCCGGAATGTACAGAAACGCGTGTGCAGTCAGGGGGTAGGACAGGGGCGTCGGCGCGGTCGTGACGCTATCGCAGTTGCCGACGATGTCGAAAAGTGTCGTGCCATAGCTGCTGTGTGCGATTGCTTCATTGCATAGATTCGGTGCGCAGAAACTCGCCGGCGGACTAATCGCTGCAAACGTATTGCTGGCCGAGTCGTAGTAGAACGCGTCGTCGTAGATCGCGCCGGGAAGCTTGTAGCTGCCAACTACACGATACCCCGATGCGGTGATTGCCGGTCCGTAGGCTGCAGTCGAAGCTGCAGCCGGATAGCTGATAGCCGTCCACAACCCGGTGCTCTGATCGTACAGGGCACCGACCGTCGTGCCGTTCGTCTCGACGTCGGTTGCGGTGATGTAGTTCGCCACGATGCCGGTCGGCAGTGTGACCCCTGCTGGAAACTGGGGCGTCGGCAGCGCAAGCGGTAGAAAGGCAACGCTGGGAACGGGCGCGGGCGTCGTCGCGACGGAACTACATCCCACCATAAGCAGCGTCGCTACCCACACCCAGGCGCGCATGCTGTTTACGAGACGTGTTTTATCAAGGGATTGCGCTCGTCGCGGTTGGTCACTTCGTAGAGGCGTTTGTGAATGAACACGTCGAGCAATAACGGATCGACTTTGCCGCGTTGGGCGAATTCCTTGGATAAAATGTCGAGCGCGCGTTCGGTCGACATGCCCTTCTTGTACGGACGGTCCGACGCGGTCAGCGCGTCGAATACGTCGCTGATCGTCATCATGCGCACCTGCGGCTTGATCGCCTCACCTTTGAGCTTGCGCGGATAGCCGGTGCCGTCGAGATGCTCGTGGTGGCCGTAGGCCAAATCCGCGACATCGCGCCAGGGCGTCTCCTGCCACGGAATCTCGCGCAAGAACAGGAACGATTGCGTGACGTGTTCCTGCATGCGGTTGCGCTCATCGTCTGAGAGCGAGCCGCGCGGGATCGTGAGGTAATCGTATTCAAACGATTCGAGCAGCGGGCGCGGGCCGTCGGTATCCCGGTAACGACGTTCCATCGCGCGCAAGAGCGTCTCATCCGCCGCATCAGCCACGACGTTGGGCTCGTTGGCCGATTCCACTTTGGTGAGCAGCTCGCGCAGCAGTTCTTTGTCGTCTTTGTTGCGCGCCTGTTCGAGCGCGAGCAAGAAGCGCAATCGAATCGTATCCAGGCGCCCATCGGGCAGCTTCTTGGCCTTGGCAAAAATGTATTCCGGAACGGCCACTTTGCCGAAGTCGTGCAAGAGTGAAGCGTAGCGCACTTCGCGGATTTGCTCGGTCGTAAAGTGCAGCCCGGCGAGTGGACCCGATTCGATCGTGTTGATCGCTTCCGCTTGTGCCACGGTGAGAGCGGCCACGCGTTCGGAGTGACCTTGCGTGGACTTGTCGCGTACTTCGATCGCCTTGACCGAGGCATGGACGAAGCGTTCGAAAAGGTTCTGAATCGCGTCCACCAGTCGCGCGTTTTCCATGGCAACCGCGGCTTGCGAGGCAAGCGCCGTTAGCAGTCGTTCGTCGTGCTGGTCATACGGCCGGACGACCTCTTCGGTGTGCGCCGGCGATTCGAGCTCGGTCTGGAAGCTCGGCTTGTGGTTGATGAGTTGAATTGCGCCGATCACGTCGCCGTGAAGGTTGCGCATCGGCACGCAAAGGATCGATTTCGTCCGATAGTTGTTCTTGTCGTCGAAGCCGCGATTGAACTGATACGGTGACGATTCCGGGATTGCGTAGGCGTCCTCGATGCGCAGCGATTCGCTGGTCACCGCGACGTAGCCGACGATCGACGTGGTCGAGAGCGGGAGCAGCGCGTTCATTAGCACGCCGTCATCCTTAGGGCCGGTTTGCGCAACGGCAAAGCGCAAGCGCTTCTGACCGTCATGCTCTTCGACCACGAACAAACTGCCGGCGTCGGAGAAGGTCAACTCGCGGGCCTTGCGCACGATCAAGCGTTGCAGTGTCGGGAGATCGCGTTCAGACGAGAGCGAGCGCCCGATCTCGAGCAGTTCTTCGCCTTCGCGAGCGGTTCGCGTAAGCGACCGTGCCGCCTCGACTTTGGCCGCCGTCCGCAGCGACGCGAGCAATGAAGCGCCGGTCACGGGCGGATGCATGATCGCCACGACCTCGGGGTCGTCAGCGATCCAAGCGAGGGCAGAGTGCTGCGGAGGCAACACGACGATAGCGGTTGCGGGTGGAGCGCCGAGCGTTTTTAATCCGCCGCGTTCGCGCAACCGTTTGAAGTCGACCGCATGGACCGAAACGCCCATGTTCCCCAGCAGGAGGGGCAATTCGCCAAGGTCCAAGTCATGCGGATACAGGACCAATGTGGCCATCCCTTATATCATCGGTCCAAATCGGAAATTGCGCCAGAGCCGGAGGGATCGCCCGGGAGGGCGAAAGCCTAGCGCCGATGTCCGACGAGCACCCCGTCTCCCCGGTCGCCCGGCACGTTCGTGCCCTCGCCGAGCTGTTTGTGGAGACCGATCTCCTAAGGCTGCGGATCGAGCGCAACGGCGAAGAGATCGAACTTGGGCGCCGAGCGCTCCATCCTGACCTGGTTCCGGAGATCCCCCACGATCTGGGAGCCCTGGATGCGCGCCCGGTTCGGGCCGATTTTATCCGAGCCGACTTGGTGGGAATCTTCCACCTAAGCCGCCCGTCGCCGTCGGAAGGCGACCTGCTCGAGACCGATCGAGAGCTTGCCTTCATCGAAGCGCTTGGCATCCGCAATCCGGTGCGCAGCCATGGGCCGGGGCGGATTCTGGCGATCAAACGAGGCGACGGCGAGCCCGTCGAATATGGGTCGGTGCTCTTTGAAATCGACCGAGGATAGGACGTAGACCATTTTCACCAAGGTTCTCATCGCCAATCGCGGCGAGATCGCGTTGCGGATCAATCGCGCCTGCCAGGAGCTGGGCGTGCGGACGGTTGCAATTTTCTCGGAGGCCGATCGCGAGTCGTTACATGTGCGTCAGGCCGACGAAGCCTTCTGCGTCGGGCCCGGTCCTGTGCCGCGCTCCTACCTCAATATTCCGAATATTATTTCAACCGCGTTGATCACCGGCTGCGATGCGATCCATCCCGGCTACGGCTTTCTAGCTGAGAACGCGCGGTTCGCGCAGATCTGCGCCGATCACGGTCTGACCTTCATCGGTCCCAAACCCGAAGTGATCGCCGCAATGGGCGACAAGGCCACCGCCAAGCGGGTGATGCGCGAAGCCGGCGTGGCGACCACACCGGGTAGCGACATTCTCGAATCGGTCGATGAGGCGCTCCACGCGGGTAAGGAGCTTGGATACCCCGTGCTGCTCAAGGCGACGGCAGGCGGCGGCGGCAAAGGCATGCGCGCGGTCGAGAACGCGCACGAGATGGAACGCGCCTACGCGAGCGCCACCGCGGAAGCCGAAGCCAGCTTCAAAGACGGCCGCGTCTACATGGAAAAACTGATCATCGATCCGCGCCATATCGAAGTGCAAGTGTTGGGCGATGAGTTCGGCAATATCGTAACCTTTGGTGAGCGCGATTGTTCGGTGCAAAAGCCCTCACACCAGAAGCTGATCGAAGAGTCGCCCGCACCGCATCTTTCCGATCGGGCACGCCGTGCGTTGCTCGATATGGCGGTGCGCGCCTGCAAGCACGTTCGCTACAGCAACGCCGGCACGCTCGAATTTCTGGTGAGCCGCAACGACGTGTACTTCATGGAGATGAACACGCGCATCCAAGTTGAGCATCCGGTGACCGAGATGGTCTATAGCGTCGATCTCGTCAAGGAGCAAATTCGCATTGCGGCAGGCGAGCCGCTTGGCTACGAGCAGAAGGATCTGCAGCTGCGCGGTCACGCCATCGAGTGCCGCATCAATGCCGAAGATCCGCACAATAACTTCGCCCCGCAAGCGGGCACGTTGACGAAGGTCGTATTTCCAGGCGGGCCGGGCGTGCGCGTGGACACACATGTCTTCTCGGGCGCCGTCGTCCCACCGTACTACGATTCGATGATTGCCAAGATTATCGCGTTCGGCGCTTCGCGCGAAGCGGCGATCGCGCGCATGGAGCGCGCGTTGCGCGAGACCGTGATCGAAGGCGTGAGCACGACGATCGACTATTGTCTCGAAATCTTGGCGACGCAGCAATTCCGCGAGGGGCGCTACGATATCGGTTTCCTCCCCAGATTGCTTGCGCAATCCGGTGCCCCCGAGAGTTTAAACGGCGCTTCGCCTGCGGCTGCGCGCCCCCCACAGGCAAAGCCCGTGGGGCCCCCGAGTGCAAACTAATGCCTACACGTAGGCAGGGTCGCGAAGCGGCACTCCAGGCGCTCTACGCGATTGCCGTTGGACACCGCGAGCCGGGTGATGCACTCACC
The DNA here is from genome assembly GCA_963833045.1 of Vulcanimicrobiota bacterium. Classification (GTDB taxonomy): domain Bacteria; phylum Vulcanimicrobiota; class Vulcanimicrobiia; order Vulcanimicrobiales; family Vulcanimicrobiaceae; genus Aquilonibacter. The sequence continues at coordinate 53,266 of CAWHWL010000017.1, read as the reverse complement.
GAAATGGTGGGCGAAGGCGGCGAAACCGACTACCGGGCCTTCGTCAAAGACCTCGTCATCGGGACGCTCGACCACGCCCAAGAGGCCGACCTCTTGTTGGCGCCGCTCTTGGAGGGATGGACGATCGAACGTTTACCCACGATCGATCGTTTGCTCTTGGAGATGGGAACGTTCGAATTGTGCCATCGGCCACTCACCCCGCGGGCAGTGGTTATCAACGAAGCGGTCGAGTTGGCCAAGAGATTCTCAACTGAGGATTCGAACCGATTTGTCAACGGCGTACTGAATGCTATCGCGAAAGAAACGTCGGAAGCGTAAGGCGCCGGATGGCCGGCGAGCGAGCTGGCTGCGCGGCACGCTGATCGCTATCTTGTTGATCGTGTTATTCGGTGCCGGCCTGATCGCCGGGATCGTCGCGGCATATTCACGCAACCTCCCCGACATCAGCCGTTTGGCCGACTATCAACCCGAAAGCTCGACGCGCATCTTCGCGCGCGACGGCACGCTGCTGGCCTCGGTCTACAAAGAGAATCGCACGTACGTCCCGCTCGCACGCATTCCCCTGGTGATGCAGCAAGCCGTGATTGCGAACGAAGATCACAATTTCTATTACCACCACGGCGTCGACTTCGGCGGCATTATGCGAGCAGGCGTCGCCGACCTCACGCATCAGGAATTTCAAGGCGCGTCTACCATAACGCAGCAGCTCGCGCGCAAGCTCTTCCTCAACGATCAAGTCTCGATTTCACGCAAGATTCAAGAAGCGCTGCTTGCCATCGAGATCGAGCGCTACTACACCAAAGACGAAATACTCGAGCGCTACCTCAACATCGTATACCTCGGATCGGGAGCATACGGCGTCGACGCCGCAGCGCACACCTACTTCGGCGAGAGTGTCGATAAGATCAGCGTCGCGCAGGCCGCGATGATTGCCGGCGTGATCGCCGCGCCCTCGGACTACTCGCCCTTCGTTAATCTTGCGCTTGCAAAGGATCGGCAGCACCACGTGCTCGATCGCATGGTCGAAAGCGGATACATCACGCAAGAGGAGGCGAATGCGGCCGCAAACGCGCCCGTCGGCCTCACCAAGGAACGCGCACCGGGACTGCAAGGCTACCTCTATCCCTATTACACGACCTATGTTATCGCGCAACTCGAGAAGCTCTTTGGCAAACAAGCCGTAGAAGAGGGTGGGCTGCAGGTGTACACTGCGCTCGATCCTCGGGTGCAAGAAGAAGCGCAGGAATCCATTGATTGGGGACTTGCGCGAGCCAAGACCTGGGGTATCCACGCCGACGAAGCGGCGCTAGTCTCGATTCGCCCGTCAACCGGCGAGATCGTCGCGATGGTGGGAGGCAAGGACTTTTCGCTCGATAACCAGTTCAACCGCGCGTGGCAGGCGCACCGTCAGCCCGGCTCTTCTTTTAAGTTGTACGTTTACACGGCGGCGATCGACTCGGGCATGCCCGCGAATACGACAATCGACGACTCGCCGGTGAGCTATCCGATGGGCGACGGCACGCTGTGGTCGCCGGTCGACGATGATGGCCGCTATATGGGTGAGATCACCCTGCGCACCGCGCTTGAGCTCTCGCGCAACATCGTTGCCGTAAAGCTCGCCGATCGCGTGGGCCTGGACAAAGTAATCGAGTACGCGCACCGGATGGGCGTCACGTCACCGCTTGAGCCCAATCTCTCGTTGGCCCTGGGTTCGTCGGTGGTGACGCCGCTCGATCAGGCTTCGGGTTATGCGACAATTGCTAATACGGGGATTCACATCGATCCCTGGGCGATTCGCATGGTGAAAGACTCGCTCGGCAATGTGGTGCTGGATGACCGCTACCCGCAGGCGACCGAAGTGGTGAGCGCCGGCACGGCGTACATCGTCACGACCATGCTTGAAGACGTGATCAACCACGGCACCGGCTACCCGAACGCGATCATCGGGCGTCCGGCTGCCGGCAAAACCGGGACGACGTCGGACTTCCGCGACGCCTGGTTCGTCGGGTTTACGCCGGATCTCGTCACGGCGGTGTGGATGGGCAACGACGACTACACGCGCATGACCGAGGCCTATGGTGGCGGTGTGCCGGCGATGACGTGGGCGCATTTCATGAAGCAGGCGCTTTCGGGTGTTGCCAAACACGACTTCACGATGCCGGCGGATCAAGTAGTTCGTGTCGCGGGCTGCTCGAGCGGCATCGATTATTACTTGATCGGGACGCAGCCGACGGTGGGTGGATGCGGAACGCGCGAGGCGGCGCAGGATCCCACCGATGCACCGGCCGCGACCGATCCGCCGTCAAGCGCTGCGCAGACGCCGCCGCCTAATAGCGTCGGCGACGGCACCCACTACATTCCGCTGGGTTCGCCTTCGTCGGCACCGACGTCAAAACCGTCGGCGAAGCCGCGGCGATGAATCAGCCCGGCTGATGAATCAGCCGCTACGCCAGCCTTCGCTCGTCGTGAGCGTCGGTGAGTTCGCAGCGCGATTGCGTGAAGTGTTTCGGCGCGTCAAACCGTTCGAATACATCGGCATTACCGGAGAAATTTCGCAGTGGAACCCGCGCCAGAACGGCGTGTACTTCACGATCAAAGATCAGAACGCGGTTCTCGAGTGCTTCAGCTATCTCAACCGCGCGGCGAAGTTTCCGAAGGCCGCGCTGGGGACGGCGGTAATCGCTTACGGCTCGGTGCGCGTGGTCGAGCGGCGCAGCCGGTACGAGCTGCTCGTGGAGGAACTCGCGCTCACCGGCATCGGCGAGCTGCACGCGCAATACGAGGCGCTCAAGGAGCGTTTTCGCGGCGAAGGCCTGTTCGACGCCGCTCGCAAACGCAAGATCGCCCGCTTTCCGAGCCAGGTGATCCTGGTCTCCGCCGACGGCAAGGGCGCCGAGGACTTCCTTAAAGTCATGCGCGAACGCGCGCCCAGCGTGAACGTGCGATTTATCGAGACGCGCGTACAAGGCGTGGGTGCCGAAGTCGAGATTGCAACAAAACTCGACGAGGCTGCAAAACTCAGACCCGACGTCATCGTGCTCGCTCGGGGCGGCGGATCCTACGAAGATCTGTTTCCGTTCAATCTCGAGCCCGTGGTTCGCGCGATCGTGCGCTCGAGCGTTCCGGTGATCACCGGAATCGGGCACACCGGCGACCATCACCTCGCCGACGACGTTGCCGATCTCAGCTGCGAGACGCCGACCAACGCGGCTCAACACATCGCGAATCTGTGGCAACGCGGGAGCGAGCGGTTCGAGCGCCTGGCAGCGCAACTCGACCGTGAGATGCGGGATCTCTTTGCGCGCGCGCTGCAGCGTGGGGACGCCGCAATGGATTCATTGGAGCGCGCGCTTGAACGATCGCTGGCGGTGAAACGCGAGCGCGTGGTAACGCTCGAACGGCGGCTCAACGCGCAAAACCCGGCGCGCCATCTGTCCCAGCGCGCGACGCGCGTGGCCGCCGTGCGCGAGCGTTTGCCCGCGGCTTGGCAGCGCTACATTTCGCAGCGTGGAGCTCGTCTGCAGACCGCGGCTGGGAACCTCGCGCTGTTTGATCCGGAACAGCCGCTCGCGCGTGGCTACGCGTTGATTTTCAAGGACGGATCGCTCGTACGATCCGCCCGGGACGTCGTTTCCGGGGATGCCATCACCGCGCAGCTCGGACACGGAGCGATTGGCGCGCGTGTCGAAACGGTGAGCGATGAATAGTGAAGAGCCACGGTCGTTCGAGGAAAAGCTCGAGCGCATCGATGCGATCGTGCGCGAGCTAGAATCGGGAAACGTCAAGCTCGACCGCGCCATCGAACTGTTCAAGGAAGGTAAGGCGCTCGTAGCCCAGTGCGAGACGCTCTTGAAGAGCTCGCAGGAGCAAATCGACGCGGCCATGGGTCCTTCGACAAACTCGGGCTAAACTTGCGACTCGATGAAGCGGTGGCGGCGCGCGCGGGCGTAACTCGCTCCCAGGCTCGCAGCTTGATCATGGAGGGGCGCGTTCGCGTCAGCGGCGAGCCTGCCAGCAAGGCGGGGCAGCGCGTCCGTGATGACGCCGAGATTACCGTCGAAGCCCCGCGGCGTTTTGTGAGCCGGGGCGGTGAAAAACTCGAAGCTGCGCTCGACGCCTTCGGCCTCGACGTGCGCGGTTTGGATGCGCTTGACGTCGGTGCCTCGACCGGCGGATTCACCGACTGTCTCTTACAGCGTGGAGTGGCGCACGTAACGGCGGTCGACGTCGGATACGGTCAACTCGATTGGAAGCTGCGTAACGATCCGCGAGTGAGGGTGTTGGAACGTACGAACTTTCGCCGCTTGCCCGACGACGCGTTTGCGGTTCCGTTCAACTTGATCGTCATCGATACGTCGTTTATCTCGCTGCGCACGATCCTGGCGCGAGCAGTTGGATATCTCGCACCGGCCGGACGGATCGTCGCGCTCGTTAAACCGCAGTTCGAAGCCGGCCGTGAGCGCTTGGGGGGTGGCGGCGTCGTGCGCGACCCTGCTGTCCACCGCGCCGTGCTGCGCGAGGTGCGTGACGCGGCCACCGCCCTCGACATACCGATCGCCGAACTGGTCGCATCACCACTGCTCGGACCAGCGGGCAATCGCGAATTTTTGGCCGAACTGTGGCGCGGCGCCGGCCCGATCGGCGACGAGCGGATAGACTGCGTCGTCGGCGAAGGGCCCTAACACATGCTCACGCGTCTTGCCGTTGGCCGCAAACTCATCGCACTCTACGTCGACGTCGTGCGCGATAGCGCGCGCGAGCTCGCGCGCGAAATTGCGTCGAGCTTTCGCATGCACGGCTACGAGATCGCGACGTGGAAAGGTCAGCAGGGCGTCGCCGAGCTTGCGACCAACGGTGCGCGCGCAGAAGACGCCGCGCTGTTCATCACGGTTGGCGGCGACGGGACACTGCTGCGTGCGGCTCGTGTTGCGACCGAGATCGGCGTGCCGCTCTTGGGCATCAACACGGGGAGGCTCGGTTTTTTAACCGAGCTTGACGACGGCGATCCGCGCATCGCACAGTTGCCGACGCTGGTCGATGAAGGGCTGCTGATCGAGGAGCGCTCCACGCTCGAAGCGGAATATGGCGAGCGGACCTTCTTTGCACTCAATGACGTGGTGGTGCGCAAAGGCGACGTGTCGCGCATCGTGCCCTTTGGTTTGAGCCTCGACAACGAACACATCGCCGATATTCCGGCCGACGGCATTTGTATCGCGACGGCAACGGGTTCGACGGCCTATTTCCTCTCCGCCGGGGGTTCGATCATCTCGCCGCGTGTCGATGCCTTCGGTATCGTCCCGCTGTTGCCGCACACGCTGTTCTCGCGACCGCTGATCGTCCCGACGACCTCGGAGATCGGCGTTGGTTGTGACTCGAATGTCGCGCACGCGCACCTGGAGTGCGACGGTGACGTCCTTGCCGAGATCGGCCCGAACACCGTCGTCAACGTGCGCCGGCATGCCAAGAACGTGCAGTTCGCGCGCCTCTCACCGCTGCGCTTCTTCGAGCGGCTGGAAGAAAAAATGCGATGGGGCGTTTCCATTCGGGCCGTTACGCGGTAAGGTCCAGCGATGCTGACGCGCCTGGAGATCGAGAACTTCGGCTTGATCGCTCGCGGTGCGATCGAGTTTAGCCCGGGCGCGACGATCTTTACCGGCGAGACCGGGTCGGGCAAGACGATGATTCTTGGCGCCCTGGACTTTGCACTGGGCGAGCGTGCCAGCGCCGATGTCGTGCGGCGCGGCGCAGAGCGTACAACGGTGACACTGACGTTCGAGCCCAGCACCGTCGTGCACGAGCGTTTGGTTGCCGACGGCTTTGAGCTCGATCCAGGCGAAGATGCGACCTTCGTTCGAGAGATGAACAGCGCGGGAAAGTCGAGTGTGCGCGTTAACGGCCGCATTGCGACTGCGAGTTACGTGCGCGAGATCGGCACGCTGGTCGCTGAAATTGTTGGTCAGCACGACGCACAGCGGTTGCTTTCGCCGGCCTATCAGCTCGAGTTACTCGATCGCTTTGCCGGCACGGCGGCAATCGAGGCGCGCAACGTCGTTGCTGCCGCGCGCGCACGCGTGAACGCGTACACGGAGGAGCTCCACGCACTGCGTACAGACGAACGCCGCGCGGGGCAGCGTTACGACGATGCGCGCTTTGCGCTCGACGAGATCGCGGGCGTGGCGCCGGAGGTCGGCGAGGACGAGCGACTGACCGAGCGACGACGTTACCTCGACAACGTCGAGCGCATCGCTGCTGCGCTTCGCACCGCGCATGACGCTCTCGGCGGCGATGAAGGGAGTGCGACCGGTGCGCTCGGCATAGCGAGCGTGTCCTTGCGCAGCATCGCCGACATCTCAAGCGATTTGCGCACGATGGCCGATAGCGCCGCCGCACTACAGAGCGAGACGAGCGATCTCGCCACGCGGATTGCGCGCGAGCTCGACGTCACCGAGTTCGATCCCGCTGAACTCGAATCGATCAATGCCCGCCTGGATTTGCTCGATCGCCTCAAGCGCAAACACGGCGGGACAATTGAAGCGGTGCTGGCAACGGCGCTCCAGGCGCGGGAGATCGTCGAGGCCTTCGATTCGCGCGACGAGCGAACGGCGCAGCTCGCGACGGCGCTGCGCGATGCCGAGGCGGCACTCGCGGCCGATGAGGCTCGCCTGCGCACGATTCGCCAAGGAGCGGCTGTGCGTCTCAAAGCGGCGATGCGCGAGGAGTTTGGCGCGCTGGCGCTCTCGTCGGCCCGTTTCGATGTGTCATTCGAACCGATCGAGTTCGTATTTGCAGCCAACAAAGGTGAGCCGCTCCGTCCGCTCGCGCGCGTCGCCTCGGGCGGCGAGCTATCGCGCGTCCTGCTCGCGCTGGCTGTCGTTCTGGCCGGTGCGCGCGACCGCACGGCGTTGATCTTCGACGAAATCGACACGGGTGTCGGTGGCACGACCGCGACGGCGGTCGGCGCGCGCATCGGGCGGCTCGCGCGCGAAGGGCAGGTGGTCTGCGTCACGCATCTCGCGCAGCTCGCGACCTGGTCGGACCGGCACTACGTGCTGGAAAAGCACGAAAAGGGCGATGCGACGACGATCTCAGTGCGCGAGATCTCCGGCGAAGAGGCGCGCGCGGCAGAACTTGCACGCATGCTTTCAGGCGAATCGCACGACGTTGCGCTCGAACACGCCCGCATGCTGCTGCGCGCGCGATGACGATTCCGCGCGAGGCGGAGAACGTCACCCTCACGATCGGGCGCAAGCGCGTACCGGTAACGAACGTGAACAAGGTGTTCTTTCCGGCGATCGGCGTGACCAAAGGCGACCTGTTGCAATACTACGCGGATGTTGCGGACGTGCTGCTGCCGCATATTGCCGAGCGCGCGATGGTGATGAAGCGCTACCCGCACGGTGCAAGCGGGGAGTTCTTTTTCATGAAGCGCACGCCGCAACCCCACCCGGAGTGGCTGCGAACATGCCGGATCGAGCACGACTCGGGCAACGTGATCGACTTTCCGATGATCGACGATCTCGCCGCGTTGATGTGGGTGATCAACCTGGGCTGCATCGACCTCAATCAGTGGTATGCTCGCTGCGACGACGTGGACCGGCCCGATTACGTGCACTTCGATCTCGACCCGGGCGCCTCGAGCTTCGCTATGGTACGCGAGGTCGCGCTGCTCGTGCGCGACGGGCTGCAGTCGTTAGGTATGCGCAGTTACGCGAAGACGACCGGATCCAAGGGGATGCACGTGTACGTCCCGATCGTTCGCGGTCCCACCCAAAAGGAGGTGTGGACGTTCGCAAAGGAATTTGCGCACGCGCTCGCCCAGCACACCAAAGAGCTTACGACGGTCGCCTACCATAAGGACAAGCGTCCGAAAGACCGCGTGTTGGTCGATTACAACCAGAACCGCTGGGGTGCGACGCTCGCGAGCGTCTACTCAGTGCGGCCGGCGCCCCGCGCGAGCGTCTCGACGCCCGTGACGTGGGAGGAGGTGGAAGCCGGCATCGAGATCGACGACTTCCGCATCGACAATGTGCGCGAGCGCATCGCGCAATTCGGCGACTTGTGGAAACCGATGGTCTCAAAGAAAGGCCGTTTCAACTTGGCGCCGCTGCTGGCATGACGCTCCCGATCGATCTGGACTTCGAGCCGATGGAATTGGCGCAAGTCGACACGATTCCGCAGGGACCGCAATGGCAGTACGAGCCCAAATGGGACGGCTTTCGCTGCATGGCGTTTTGCGATGGTGATACCGTCCATCTTCAGTCGAAAGCCGGACAGCCACTGGCGCGATATTTTCCCGAGATCGTTGAGGCTGTGCGCGCGCTCAAGGTCAAGCAGTGCGTGCTCGACGGCGAGCTGCTGGTGCAGCTCGGCAATGAGCTCTCGTTCGACGCGTTGCTCCAACGCATCCATCCCGCCGAGAGCCGCGTGAAGCGTCTGGTCAAAGAAACGCCGGCGCGCTATGTCGTGTTTGACCTGCTGGTCGACGCGAAAGGCAAGGACCTAACAGAAAAGACCCTCGATGAACGGCGTAAAGCGCTCGATGCATTCGCGAAAGAATATCTCGCGAAAAGTGAAATCTCTCTCTCACCCTACACGATCGAGCGCGAGCAGGTCGACGCGTGGTACGAGCGCGTCGGGAATGCGCTCGACGGTGTGATTGCAAAACGACGTGACCTTCCTTACCCCTCAGGCTCGCGCCATGGCGGCGTCAAGATCAAACACCTTCGCACCGCCGACTGCGTCGTGGGCGGCTACCGTCTGAACAAGCAGCGTAACGGCATCGGCTCGCTGCTTCTTGGGCTCTACGATGACGACGGAAAACTCAACCACGTAGGGTTCACGTCGGGCTTTCGCGACAGCGAACGCGGACCGCTATTGAAGAAGCTGCAACCGCTCGAGAAGCCGCCGGGCTTTACCGGCTCGGCGCCCGGTGGTCCAAGCCGCTGGAAGCAAACCGAAGATCCGTGGTATCCGCTCGCGCCCAAACTGGTCGTCGAGGTGCGCTACGATCACGTTACCGGCGATCGCTTTCGACACGGCACAAAAATTCTGCGCTGGCGTGTCGACAAGAAACCGCGTCAGTGTACGATGGATCAGCTCGTCGTCGCCCAAGCCGCCTCGCCACTCGAACTCTTGTCGAAGCCGAAAACGCTATGACAAGGTAGCGCCGCGCCGTTTGCGCGTGCCCGGTTCTTGTTGCGGCATCGTTTGCACGGTCGGAACCGATGGACGCGGAAGCGTAAGGATCTGCTTTTCGATTGCGATGAGATCTGCAGCGGTTTGCGGGAACGCCGGCACGCTGGTATCGATCGGCGAACCGAACCCGAAGACGCTCGTCATGTCGCCGCAGGTTTGACGCCGCCATGCTGAGAGGTTTGGGATCTCCGCGCCGAAGCGCGTCTCGAGTAAACGCAGCGTCGAGGTGTGATCGAAGGTATCGCCGCAGACATAGCCGCCGCGTGCGAAGGGTGAGATTATCAGCGCCGGAACGCGGAAGCCCAACCCGATCGGCTGTCCGTTGATGTATTCGTCCGGCGTGCCGATCGGAGGTGTCGGCGGCAGGACGTGATCGAACAGTCCATCGTTCTCGTCGTAAACGATGATAAACGCGGTCTTGGGCCAGGTCACCGGATTCGACATCAACGCTTCGATGATTTGGCGCACATAGTTTTCGCCCGCGGCGGGTAGCTCGTCCGGATGCTCGCAGAAGGCGTAGGGTGGAATGATCCAACTCACCTGCGGAAGGTTACCGGCGCGCATATCCTCGAGCATTTGGTCGACCGCGCGCGGTTTGACTCCATATTCGTAGAGCGGCGAGTTCGGCCGTGACTGCGCGTCCTGGAACGCGGCAGAGTTCATGATGGTATTCAAGCCGATCGGAAAGCCGGCTTCCGGGGATTCGTGATAGATGCGCCAGGAAACGCCGGCTCGTTCTAAGCGCTCGGGATAGGTCTCCCACGTTAGCCGCGTGGTTTTGTTGCTAATCGCCGGGCCGCCGTGCATCCCGCCGGGGTCGACGGTTGCGCTCAGCCAGTAGTAACGGTTCGGAAAAGTCGGGCCCATCATCGAGCAATGATATCCATCGCAGATTGTAAACGCGTCGGCCAGCGCATAATAAAACGGAAGGTCGTCACGCGTGTAGTAGCCCATCGTGAGTGGCCCGCTGCCGTCGTCGGTCGCGCGGTGCGCGCTGACGAAGCCGTCGAGACGGCCGCGGTTCCATGAGGCGTGCAGAGCGTTCCAGGAATGACTTAGATCGTGGAGGCGCTGCGCGTTCGTCGTTTTCGTATCAAGGCGGAAGGGCAGTACAAAGCCCTGGCGACTATCGCCGTCGGGCTGGTGGAAGACCGTGTTGCCGTTGAGAAGAATTCCGGCACGCGGGTCGCTGAATCCGCGAACGCCGGAAAGCGTGCCGAAGTAATGATCGAACGAGCGGTTCTCTTGCATCAAGATCACGAAGTGCTCGATGTCGGAGAGCTTTGCCGGCGCGGCTTGCGCAAGGGCCGGGCGTACCCACTCGACGCACGGCAGTGCTGCCGCGCCGGCGAGCGCGCCAAGAAATTGCGAGCGTTTAAGGGATTTCATGGATTTTGAGCAGGTTGGTGCCGCCGGAGCCGACGGGCATGCCGGTGGTGAACGCGATCAAGTCCTTTGAACGGACGATCCCGGCCTGTGTCATCCGCTGCTCGGTCATGAAAAGCAGCACGTCGAACGAGTTGTAGCGCTCGATCAGCAAGGCTTCGGTGCCCCAGAGCAGCGCGAGCTGACGCGCGACTTCCGGAACCGGCGTGAGCGCAATGATGCGCGCCCGCGGGCGAAACGCCGCGATGTGATGTGCAGTGTTCCCAGTCGTGGTGCCCGTCGCGATAAACGGGATGAATAGCTCGTCGGCGGCTCGCGTTGCGGCTTCCGCGATCGAGGTCGCTACCGTCGGGCTCATGCCCGCAAGGCGCCGCTCGCGCAGCGCTACGTGTGGATAATTCTTTTCCACTTCGCGTGCGATCTCGGCCATCGTGCGCACCGACTCGGTCGGGAACTGTCCGCGCGCGGTCTCGCCCGAGAGCATCACCGCGTCGGTCCCGTCGAGAATGGCATTGGCGACATCGGCCACTTCCGCGCGCGTCGGCTTGGAACTGAACGTCATCGACTCGAGCATCTGCGTCGCCGTGATGACCGGCTTACTTGCCCGATTGCATTTGGCGATCATCGCTTTTTGCACCAGCGGCACCTGTTCGAGCGGGATCTCGATGCCGAGGTCGCCGCGCGCGACCATGACGCCGTCTGCGGCGTCAATGATGTTGTCGAGATCCTCGAGTGCCTCGTGCTTCTCGATCTTGGCGATCACCGGAATCATGTGCCCGCGTTCCGCCATGAAGTCTTTGACGCGCGCGATATCATCAGCTGAGCGTACGAATGAAACCGCCACGTAATCGACGCGTTGTTCGATTCCAAAGGCCAGGAATTCGAAGTCACGATCGGTGACCGAGGGAATGTCGAGCGTGCCGTCAGGGTAATTGATGCCTTGCGTCGAGCGAAGGTCGCCTCCGAATTCGATGGTGGTGTCGATCTCGGTCTCGGTCTTGCCCGTGATGCGCAGCGTGATCTGCCCGTCCTGAAGATAGATGCGGTTCCCCACCGCGACGTCGCGGGGGAGGTTTCTGTATTGCACGCTGATCCGGGTCTCGTCGCCGGGAACATCATCGGTGGTGAGCACAAATCGATTGCCGCGTTCCAGGCGCACGGTCGGCAGGCCGTCTCGTAGTTTTCCCGTGCGGACCTTGGGGCCGGGCAGATCTTGCAAAATCGCGATCTGAATATCCAGCTCGGTCGCGATGCGGCGCGCGGTCGCGATTACCTCGGCGTGATCCGCTGGAGTTCCGTGCGAAAAGTTCAAGCGAAGAACATTTGCGCCCGAGACGAAGAGCGAACGCATGACATCGGGATCGCGCGATGCGGGTCCGATGGTGGCGACGATCTTGGTGCGTTTCTGCAAGAGGTGTTCCATGAAAGCGTGCAAATGCGCGTCCATGCTTGCAGGCTCCTGCGCTCGTTTAAGCGCATAATCATCGCGCATGCTCAAACGCGATCCGCGTGACCCACGACGGCGCGAGCGACTCGCGGGGAGCTACCTCGCATCATTGGTCGTGCATGCGCTCCTCGCCGCACTACTCTTTTCGCTGGTCTCCAGCTCGTCACAGGAAGGCGCGAGCGAGTCGGTCTCCGGCGGAACGCTGGTTACCCTCGAGCAGCGAGCGCCGGCTGTTGCGCAAGTGGCGGCGCCGGCGCAACAAGCCGCGCCCGTTCCAAACGTCCCGCGCATTGCACCGGTCGTACATCATGCGCCGCTCGTTCAGCCCAAGACCCAACCGCAACCGCCGCAGCGCCACGAACTTTCACAATTCAAGCCGACGGCGCCGCCCAATCCGACGCCGGCGCCGCAAGCATCCACGCAGCCCAACCCGCAACCGACAACGGCGGTCTACGAACCAAAGCCGCAAAATGAGTTGCCGGCTGTGCCGACGGCGATGCCGTCGGCTGCAGTCCAATCGGTCGCGGTCCGAATCCCGCCAACCGCTGCACCCAGTCCCGTTCCGTCGATTGCGCCAACTGCGAAACCGGCACCGCGTCCGCCTGCGCCGACTGCTGCGCCGACGGCCAAACCCGCGACACCAGCACCAACCGCCGCGCCGACCGCGGCACCCACGGCTGCGACCGTCGTTGCATCGCGATCCAGCATCGCTCCGAGTGCATCTCCACAACCTGCCAATCAGCCGAGCAAAGCGCCGGCTGCGAATCCGGGCGTTCCAAGCCCGAGCCCAACGCAAGGCGCCGCGAAGGTGGCGACGACGACCGGAACGCAGCCCTCGCCCGGTCCAAAGGCGCAAGGTTCGCCAGGACCCAAGCCTGGAAACGCCGGGACCAAGAGCGGGCCGGAGCGTCCGATCACCGTTCCTCCGACGCCGAAACCACAAGCTTCGAGCGGTGCGGGATCGGGTGGATCGAGCGGAACGGGAATTCACAACGACCTCAACGATTTGCTCGGCAAGATGATCCCGCACAACGCGGTCAACCCGGCGCAAAGCAGTACCCACTTTCACGTCGCACTCGACGGTTCGATGGACCCCACCCCACCGCCCGACGTCGTCGCAATGACGAAGTTCACCTACGAAGAACGGGGCGCGGGGAGCGATGCGCTCGACCGAATGTGGGTGACGAGTACGCATCGCGTGGGCCCGCAACTTGTGTGCGAAGGCTGGCTGGTGCGCTATCCACCCAACTCGCAAGCAGCTCCAATGCAGGGGAACATGACGCACAACGTCTCCGGCGGAATCGCCGTGAGCACTTCCATCGGAGGCTCTGCGCACGGTGGCCTCGGTCCGCCGATCGTGGAAGCGCATGCCAGCGCACCCTGCACGGAGCGTGCGCTGGTGCCGTTCACTCGCCCGCCCTCTCCGTCGCCGTAGTTGGTGCAATTCCCGCTTGTAGTGCGACTTTTATCGGAATAAAATGAAGACAGCATCACCCGATGCGTCATTCTTAAAAGGGGAGGGCGGCAAACTTGGAGCCGCAAGATCCACCGGGCCATATAGCCTGCGAATACGCGCACTAGAGCAGCCCTTCGAGGCGCTGACGCAAGCTGGACGTATCCAGCTATCGCGCGAAAATTCGCATAGGACGTTCTAAACGGGGGGTCGCAAGCCACGTGGGCTTGCGGCCCGTCGTCATTTTAAGGTAGGATAGAGGCCGGTTTGATCGAGTAAGCGTGGGCAGGTCCCGCGCTTTCTTCTTGGGGGCCCACGCTGCGAAGTCAGCGTGGGGGTGCGTAATCGAGTTTTTGGGGCAACGTCCCAAAAGCGAGATGAAGCGCCAAACGCCGCGCGGAGTGCGGCGTTATTTCAAAGTTGGGAGGCCTTCGGACGGTGTCGGAACTTACGGACCTTTTTGAGCGTGAGATCGACGCGATCGCGCACGAACGGGGATCGTCGGGTGTCGAGATCGTCACGCACGCGGCGCAATCGCGTCGCGGAACGACCTCGCTGAGCGTCACCATCGACAAGGATGGCGGCGTCGATCTAGCCACCTGCGAACGCATCGCAGCGCGCATCAACCACGCGCTCGAAGCGATCGATCTGCCGTACTCGCTCGAGGTCGAGTCGGCGGGACTCGAACGGCCGTTGATCCGGCCGAACGATTACGAGCGCTTTGCCGGAATGCGCGCGCGAGTCGTGACCTCGCTCAAAATCGCCGGCAACAAAACGCATCGCGGCACGCTCGTCGGGCTGCGCGGCGAGACAGTTATCCTCGCGACGGAAAACGGCGAATTGCCGCTTCCGATCGCCACCATCAGATCGGCAAATCTGGAGTACGATCCACGCGCCGATCTTCAACGTCATAAGCGTGAACGGAAAGCACATGGCAGAATCGGCAGCTGACGAAAAACTCATCGACGTCCTGCAGTTCATCTCGAAGGAACGCAACATTCCATTCGAGATGCTGCTCGAGGCGCTCGAGGCGGCATTGCTCACCGCGTACAAGCGGCATTACGGCAGCGAGGCCAACGCGATTGTGATCGTCGATCGGCAGACCGGCGAATACCGCGTCTACCATCGCCGCACGGTCGTCGAAACGGTCGAGGATCCCAAGCTCGAAGTTGCCATGAAAAAGGCCGGCGAGCCGTATCAGCCCGGCGATTTCTACGACGAAGAAGTTACGCCTAAAGAGTTCGGACGCATTGCCGCGCAGACGGCCAAGCAAGTGATCGTGCAGCGCATCCGCGAGGCCGAGCGCGATACCGTCTACAACAAGTACGCGCGCAAGCTCAACGACCTCGTGACCGGTACCGTGCAGCGCTACGAACAGCGCAACATGTACGTGCTGCTCGAAGGTCGCGACGAAGCGATTCTCCCGCTTTCCGAGCAAGTGGCGGGCGAGACGTTCCGGATCAACGATTTCATTCGGGCCTACGTGGTCGACGTGCGCAAGTCGCCCAAGGGCCCGCAGGTCGTGCTTTCGCGCGCGGCCGAGGGTCTCGTGCAGCGGTTGCTCGAGCTCGAAGTGCCCGAGATCGCCGACGGCATCGTGGAGATCATGGCGATCGCGCGTGAAGGCGGCAGTCGCTCGAAGGTCGCGGTGCGCAGTTTGCGCGCCGAAGTCGATCCGATCGGCGCGTGCCTTGGCCCCAAATCCAGCCGTATCGCCAACGTCTCCGACAATCTGCGTGGGGAAAAGATCGACGTCATTCGCTACGACACCGATCCGCAGACCTTCATCATGAACGCACTTGCGCCGGCCAAAGTGATTACCGTCGAGCTCTTCGAGGATGACGGCGTCGCGCTGGTCGTCGTGCCGGACTATCAACTCTCGCTTGCGATCGGGCGCGACGGACAGAACGTGCGCCTCGCCGCGCGGCTGACCGGCTGGCGCTTGGACATCGCAAGCGAAGGCGAAGCCGACGAGGCGCGGGAGCGCTATCTCGCCGAGCGCACCGAGCGCGCAGGCGGCGAAGAAGCGGTTGCCGAGGTCACCGAGGAGGCCGAAGCGGGCGAGGAAGTGGCGGTCGCCGCATCCGTCGACGACGAGCTGATCCGCAAATTGGAAGAGTTTCGCAGAGAGCGGCTTGGCGAATAGCCACGTTCCGACTCGGACCTGCGTAGGGTGCCGGCAGGCTCGACCGCAAGCGGCGCTCGCGCGGTTCGTACGGCGTCCCGACGGCTGGCGCCCCGACCCCCCGGGTGGGAAGCGGCAGCCGGGGCGCGGGGCCTACCTGTGTTCGACCTCTTGCGCGCAGCGGGCCGCGAAGAACCGTCGCTACCCGGGTCTTGCATCTGCAGCGGCAGAATATGGTTTAATAAGTAGTTCGATGGACGCTGAAGAACGTAATGAACGATGAACAATGATCACGAATAGCCGCACGATGCGGCTGAAGGTTCGGAGCGCAGGACGCGCGACCGTCCTGAGCTTGTCGAAGGACGGCCGAACCCTCTTCTTGGTGACTTAACGCTGTGGTGCCCCGCGTGTGGGGACCACGTGGGGATACATGGCAGCAGTAACGACTGGTAGTAAAGTACGCATTTTTGAGCTCGCCAAAGAGGTAGGGCTCACATCCAAAGAGCTGATCGCGCTCTTTAACGACCGCTTAGGCGGCGTTTTCGAAGCCAAGAATCAGCTTAGCGTTGTCCCCGAGAACATCGCGGATCTGGTTCGCAGCGTCCTCAAACCTGCGCCCACAGCCAAGACTGCGCCCGCTGCCTCCGCCGAGGCGCCGCCGGCGCCCGCGCGTAAAGCCGCCGCTCCAAAAGCTTCACCGCCCCCGGCGCCGCCCGTCGAAGAAGCGCCCGTCCCGCGTCTGCGCCCCGTGTCTCCCAGCTCGACCCCGCGTGCGCCCAAGGCGCCGGTCGCCCAACCCTCGGCCGTAGCGAGCGTCGAAGCCCCCGAAATTGCTGAAGCTCCGGCGCCGCCGCCAGCCGCGGCAGAAGCTACGCCGCCGCCAGTGGTTGCGCCGCGGCCGCAGCGCCCGGTTGTTTCCGACGTGCCGATTCCGCGCTTACAGCCGGTCCCGCACGGACAAGATTCCATCGTTCGTCGCCCGCCGCCACCGACGACCTCGGCTTCGGCCTCACCCGGTCCCTCGACCGGCGTGCCCGGCCGTCCCGGCGTTGCGCCGCGGCCCGGACAGGCGCTGCCCGGTCAAGGTGGCAAGGGTCCCGTGGCGCCGCCTGCGCGCGGGAATGGTCCGCTCAATCCGCCGGCACAGCGCCGGCCTGCCGGCAACGGTCCGTTCCGTCCGCTCGCGCCCGGCGCGCGCCCGGCCGGTCCGCGTCCCGGCGTTCCCGCGAATCCCAATGATGCGCCGGCGCCCTCGGCCGGTGGCCGTCCGGGCGACCGTTCGCGTAGCCACGAAGACAAGGCGGCCGCGAAAAAAGACCGCGAGAAAGAGCTGCTGCTCGAAAAAGAGCGCCAGCGTAAGAAGAAGGGCGGCGTCGAAGCTTCGCCCCCGACGCCCGCGCGCGCGTTGGAAACGATCGAGATTCCCGACTTGCTCACGGTTCAAGAGTTGGCCACATCGATGATCGTTCCGATCAAAGACGTCATCACCGAACTGATCAAGATGGGCACGATGGCGACCATCAATCAGAACATTCCGAGCGACGTTGCGATCTCGGTTGCGAAGAAGTTCGGCTTCAATGCGGTCGTCAAAGAGGCCGGCGAAGAAGTCACCGTCGAGCAAGAAGAAGACAAACCCGAGATGATGACCGCGCGTCCGCCGGTCGTCACGGTTCTCGGTCACGTCGATCACGGCAAGACGTCGTTGCTCGATAGAATTCGCAGCGCCAACGTTGCCGGCGGCGAAGCCGGCGGTATCACGCAAAAGATCGGCGCGTACACGGTCGAGCGCAACGATCGCAAGATCACGTTCATTGATACGCCTGGTCACGAAGCGTTCACCGCGATGCGTGCGCGCGGCGCTAAGGTCACCGACGTCGCGATCCTCGTGGTCGCGGCCGACGACGGCGTCATGCCGCAAACCAAAGAAGCGATCGCCCACGTCAGAGCCGCGGGCGTTCCGATCGTGGTTGCGGTTAACAAGATGGATAAGCCCGATGCGCAACCCGATCGCGTCAAGCAGCAGCTTTCCGAAGAGGGTTTGCAGCCGGTCGACTGGGGCGGCAACATCGAAATGGTTCCGGTCTCGGCCAAGGCCGGTACCGGCATCGATGCGCTGCTCGATACGGTGCTGCTCGAAGCCGACATCAAGGAACTCAAAGCCAACAAGAATCGCCGCGCAACCGGCGTCGTGATCGAATCTCAGCTCTCGCGCGGCCGGGGTGCCGTCGCGACCGTACTGGTGCAGAACGGTACGTTGCGTGTCGGCGACATCGTCGTCGTCGGCGGCACCTTTGGTAAGGTGCGCGCACTGATCGACGACAAGGGCAAACAGGTCAAGAAGGCTGGACCCTCGATCCCGGTCGAGGTGATGGGTCTGCAAGACGTTCCCGCAGCCGGCGACACGCTGATGGTCGTTAGCGACGAGCGCGTCGCGCGCGAAACCGCCGAAAAGCGTGCGGTCCGCCGTCGCGACGTGCGTATCGCGGGTTCGGGATCGCAACGCGTCTCGCTCGAGACCTTCATGCAGATGCCGGCCGAAGGAAAGAAGACGCTCAACCTCATCATCAAGGCCGACGGACAAGGCTCGCTCGAAGCGCTACGCTCGCGGATGGAGTCGCTTTCGACCGAGGAAGTCGACGTGCGCGTCATCCACGGCGGCGTCGGCGCTATCTCACCCAACGACGTCAACCTCGCGAGCGCGTCGGGTGCCGTGCTGATCGGATTCAACATTCGACCCGACGAAACGGCGAAGCGTTTGGCTGACAACGAAGGCGTCGATTTGCGATTCTATCAGGTCATCTACGAGATCGAAGACGATCTGCGCAAGGCGATGACGGGCATGCTCTCACCGGTGGAACGCGAAGTCACGCTCGGCCACGCCGAGGTGCGCGAAGTTTTCAAGGTCAGCAAGGTCGGCACGATCGTCGGTTGCTATGTCAAAGACGGCAAGATCACGCGCGGTGCCAAGGTGCGCGTGGTGCGCGACTCGGCGGTGGTCTTCACCGGCGAGCTCGAGAGCCTACGGCGCTTCAAGGATGACGTTCGCGAAGTCGCGGAAGGCTTCGAGTGCGGTATCCAAGTTGCCAAGTTCCAGGATCTTAAAGTCGGCGACGTGATCGAAGCCTACGTGACGGAGCAGGTGGCGGCGGAGCTGGTCACCGCGTGAAGAGCCAGAGACTCGCGCGCATCGATCACGAGATCCAACGTATCCTCGGCACGGTAATCACGCAAGAGCTGAAGGATCCTCGCTTGGGCTTCGTCACCGTGACGCACGTCGAAGTGACCGACGACCTCCAGCATTGCAAGGTCTTCGTCTCGATCATCGGCGATCGTCATCAGGCGCGTCAGTCGCTCGAGGCGCTCGAGTCGGCCGCGCGCTTCTTGCGAGGGGAGCTTGGGCACAAGATCGATCTGCGTCACACGCCGCAGCTTATTTTCGTCGAAGACCGTTCGACCGAGCGCGCGATCGCGCTGGCAAAGACGCTGCGCGAGGATGCCGCGCGTCAAAGCGCTCCGGAGGTAAGTGAATGATCGAGAACGAGCTGCGCTCTTCGACCGAAGCGGAGGTCGTTGCCGAATTGCGGCGGCGGCCCGCTTTTGTGATGGTGAGTCACGTCAAACCCGACGGCGACACGCTCGGCGCGGGACTTGCACTCGGCATCGCGCTCAAGCGCTTGGGCAAGCGCGTCGCCTATTTCAATCAAGATCCGGTGCCGCGCAACCTACGGTTTCTACCTGATGCGGAGTTTGTGTCGCGCGAGATTCCCGCCGACTTCCCCGCGGATACGCTCTATGTTTTCGGCGATATGAGTGACTACTCGCGCGCCGGAGAATTTCTGCCCAAGGTCGATCGCGCCAACATGCTCGATATCGATCATCACTTGGGGAACTCTCATTTCGGCGCTTTGAACTTCGTGATCCCAAGTGAAACCTCGACCGGTACGGCGGTTATGCGGCTCTTCCGCGAGATGAAGACGCGCATCGACCCAAAGATCGCAACCTGTATCCTCACGACGATCATGACCGACACCGGCGGATTCATGCATTCGAACACGACGCCCGAGACGCTGGAGCTTTCAGCCGAGCTCATGCGCGCGGGCGCGGATAAGGAGCAGATCACCGAAGAGATCTTCGGGAACAAACGTGTCGCCGCGACGCGGCTCCTTGGCCGAGTCATCGACGAAATGCAGTTCGCGCATGACGGGAAATACTGCTATTCGCATGTCGACGACGAGATGCTCAAGCAAACCGGGGCCGACGGCGAAGACACCGAGGATATGGTCAACGTGCTTCGCGGGCAAGAAGGCGTCGAAGTCGCGGCGCTCTTCAAGTTCTACGACGGCGAAATTCGCGTGAGCCTGCGCTCGAGCGGGCGCGTGAACGTGCAGGCCGCGGCCGCGCGTTTGGGCGGCGGTGGGCATTTCCGCGCGTCGGGCTTGACGATGCACGGATCGCTGAACGAAGCGATCGTCGCCGTCGACGCAGCGCTCTCGGCCGAAGGATTGTGAGCGGTCCACTCGAGATCGGTTTCGTCAACGTTTTTAAGCCTGCGGGCTACACCTCGGCGCAGATTGTCGCCCGGGTCAAGCGAATTTACGGCGTGTACGGCCGTGACCGCAAAATCGCCGCCGGTCATCTAGGCACGCTCGATCCGCAAGCCGCCGGCGTTCTTCCGGTTGCGATCGGCAAAGCCACGCGCCTGATCCCCCTGCTCGAAGACCAACGCAAAGCCTATACCGCGCTCTTGGTGCTCGGCCGCTCGACCACGACGCAAGATGCGCACGGCGAGACGGTAGCGCAGGGCGCTTTGCCGCCGCACTGGGAACGAAAGCTCGAAGACGCGCTGCCGCAGTTCATTGGGAAGGTATCGCAAGTGCCGCCGATGTTCTCCGCGCTGCATCATGAGGGCAAGCGCCTGTACGAACTGGCGCGCGAGGGAAAATCGGTCGAACGCAAGGCGCGCAGCGTGACGATCTACGGGCTCTCGTTGTTGGGGGTCGAGACACCGAATAAGGCGCGCATCCGCGTCGCGTGCAGCGAGGGCACGTACGTGCGGACGCTCTGTGAGGATCTGGGTGCCGCGATCGGCGTTCCCGCACACATGGGTGCGCTGGTGCGTGAGGCGTCGGGGCCGTTCGTGCTCTATGAATCGCGTACGCTGGAACAGATCGCCGAAGACCCCCAAGGCAGCGTCACGCCGCCCGAACATATCATTCCGTTTCCGACGATTGTCTTGGACTTGCGCGGTTCTGCGGATTTTCGCGCCGGCCGCGCTGTGCCGCTGCCTGACGGTGCACCCGCCTCACGCGTCTTCGTGCGCGATCACTCGCGCACGCTAGTTGGCGTCGGCGAAGCCCACGGAGCGTTGTTGGCTCCGCGAAAAGTCTTCGTGTGACGTTCGTTTCTTGGTGTTGTGTTCCGGGTCGCTCGTCGCGCGACGTCGTGTCGCGCTCCTGCTACGCTGCGCCCGCGCCACCGACCAACGGAATAAATGACCTCCTGTCAATGGCGCGGGCGTCAGAGTCCCCGTCACACAACACCAAGAAGACAACGTCACCGTGAAGATTTACCATGAGCTCTTTAGGGAAAATGATAGACCGCTAGTGTTAGCTATCGGGTTCTTTGATGGCATGCATCGTGGGCATATGGAGATCGCTAAGGCGGCGCGCCGGATGCGTAAGCCCGGGTTTCGCGTGGGCGTGTTGACCTTTGCGAATCATCCGGCGGCATTTCTGCGTCCCGGTACCGAGCCGCCATTGATCACCACGACCGCCGAGCGCATCGATTTGTTCGCGCAGGCGGGCTTCGAGGAGTGCTTTCTGATCAAGTTCGACGAGAGCATCGCGAAACTTACGCCACAAGAATTTCTGGATCGGTTGACGGCTATGAGCGTGCAGGGCGCCGCGGTGGGGGCGACCTTTCGGTTCGGCCACAAGCGCGCCGGCGATGCCGAAACGATGAGGGCATACTTCGCCGAGCGCCACTTGCCGTTCGTGGGACTCGAGAACGTGACGCATGAGGGGGAACGCATCTCGAGTACGCGCATTCGCACCCTTATTGCCGACGGCAATGTGGAAATGGCCGACTATTTGCTGGGTCACAGTTACGAGCTGCGGGGCGTCGTGGAAGTGGGCTTCGGGCGCGGACACGACTTGGACTTTCCGACTGCAAACATTGCCGTGCCGAACAAGTTATTGCCGAAGGATGGCGTCTACGCGGCGGTCGCGCGCTACGACGGGCGCGATCACGCGGGGCTGGTCTCGATCGGGACCAACCCGCAGTTCGAAGGGAAGCAGCGCACGATCGAAGCCTGGCTGCGCGACTTTAATGGAACGATCTATGGGCACCAGCTGGGCCTACGGGACCTGCGGTACCTGCGTGAACAGCGGCTCTTCGCGTCGGTCGATGAATTGATTGTGCAAATGCGAACCGATCTGGAGGCGGTAGCGTATCCAAGTTATGGGTAAATACTTGATGATGATTGCGGCAGCGCTTGCGCTGCTGACGGCATGCAGCAGTCACGGCGTGGGATCGACGGCGCGCATTGGGCAGTCCGCGCCCGACTGGACAGATCCATTGGTGAGCGGCGGCTCGTTGTCGATGGCCCAGCTGCGCGGGAAGCCGGTCTTCATGGACTTCTTTGCGACGTGGTGTCCTCCGTGTAACGACGAAGCCCCCGAGGTCAACGCGGCCTATAAGACCTATGCGCCACAGGGGCTGCAAGTGGTCGGCATCGACGTGGAAGAGAATGCGCAAAAGGCCAAACAGTTCGTCAGCCAGCACCAGCTCACATACCCGGCGGTCGTCGATTCGGGAACGTTGAGCGATCTCTATTCGATCAACGGCATGCCGGTCGGCGTCTTCATCGACAAGAACGGCGTCATTCGTCGCATCGAAGTCGGCCAACTTTCGAGCGCCCAACTCAACGCCGACATCAAGTCGATCCTCTAACATCGCCTTGTCATCCAGAGCTACGCGGCCCGCACAATGAGTGAGTCGCCGTCGAGGGTGACGGTTGCGGTGCCCCCGTCACGGAGTTCGCCGCGGAGGATCGCGGTCGAGAGCGGCGTCGAGATGTAGTGCGAGACCGTTCGTTGTACGTAGCGCGCGCCGCTCCCCGCGCCGATTGAGACCTTCGCCAAGTAGGCTTTTGCGTCATCGGACAAGCGCAGATGCAAATTGCGCGCGCCCATGCGCTGCACCAAAGAATCGACGTGAATCTCCACGATCGCCTCGATGTCGGCGAGCTGCAGTTCGTTGAAACGCACACGGTCGTCGATGCGATTGAGAAACTCAGGCCGCAAGTAGTCGCCGATTTGGTCATCCTCGAGATTCGTCGTGAGCACGATCAGCGCGTGGCGGAAGTCGATCGTGCGGCCCTTGGCGTCAGTCACGCGGCCGTCATCGAGAATCTGCAGCAGCACGTTGGCAACGTCGGGGTGCGCTTTTTCGAGTTCGTCGAAGAGGATGACGCAATACGGGCGCCGCCGCACCGGCTCGGTCAGTTGCCCGGGCTCGTCGTGACCGGCATATCCCGGCGGTGCGCCGAGCAAGCGTGAAACGGTGTGGGCTTCCGTAAACTCGGAGAGATCGATGCGTACCAGCGCGTCTTCGGTCCCGAAGAGCGCGGCAGCGAGCGTTTTGGCGAGCTCGGTTTTGCCGACGCCGCTCGGACCGGCGAAAAGAAAACTGCCCAGCGGCTTGCGCGGGTCGTGCAGCCCCGCGCGTGCGCGTCGAATCGCCTCGGACACCTTAGCAATCGCCTGCGCTTGTCCAATCACGCGACGCGAGAGGGTGGCTTCAAGTTCAAGTAACGCGTTGGCTTGCGTTTCCGAGAGGGTCTGTTGCGGAATCCCGGTCCACTTTGTTACGACGGCAGCGACGTGTTCGGCGGTCACCGCAGGGTGGTCGAACGCGCCCTTGTTCGCTAGCGCCACATTAGCGGCGGCTTCGTCCATCAAGTCGATCGCTTTGTCGGGTAAGAAGCGATCCGCGATATAGCGTGCCGAGAGATTCGCGGCGGCATCAATGGCCTCGGGCGTGATCGTTACTTTGTGGTGCTCGGCGTATTTCGTGCGTAGTCCGCGCAGGATGGCAATCGTCGCCTCGATCGTCGGCTCCTCCACCATGACCGGCTGGAAGCGCCGCTCGAGCGCCGCGTCCGACTCGACGTATTTGCGGTATTCGTCGAACGTTGTTGCGCCGATGCACTGTAAATCGCCGCGCGCAAGTTCGGGCTTGATCATCGACGAGAGATCCAGCGCGCCCTCGGCGGCGCCCGCGCCGACCAGGGTGTGCATTTCGTCGATAAACAAGATCACATCGCGAGCACTGCGCTTGACCTCGTCGAGAATGCGCTTGACGCGGCTCTCGAATTCGCCCCGATACTTCGTTCCGGCAACCAGCGGACCAAGGGCGAGTGCAAGCACGCGTTTGTTGCGCAGCGACGTCGGAACGTTACCGGTGGCGATCCGTTGCGCCAGGCCCTCGACGATCGCCGTCTTGCCGACGCCGGGTTCGCCGACCAACACGGGATTGTTTTTGCTGCGTCGTGCGAGGATCGACACGACGCGTTCGATCTCGTCATCACGACCGACGACCGGATCGAGTTTCCCGGCGCGCGCAAGTTCGGTGAGGTCGCGCGAGAACGACTGCAGCGTCGGCGTGCCGCCGGTGACCGAAAGTCGGCGCGAGATTTCCTCGCGATTTTCGATCAGCATGGCCCCGCCTGCGATCAGCCCGGCTGCGGCGAGGGCAGCACCGAGAAAGGGCAGCGCGCTGGTGGCGGATTTCCGCTGCGCGCACGCGTTACACAGGGCGCTTCGTCCGACAACGGTCGTGGACGGGCGCAGGCCACACGACTCGCAGGTGGTACTGGTCATGCCTTCCTCTACTCTCCCCGGTGCCGACGGTTTCGTTTGCTAGCCCCACGATGGGGCTGAAGGTTCGGAGCGCAGGATGCGCGACCGCCGCAGGCGGCCGAACCGTCTATGGCTGGGCCAGGAAGATCACGCTGAGGTCCGCCGTGACGTTCACGTTGCCGCTGTCGAAGACCGTGGGCGCCGACGCCGTGCCCATGGCCATCGTGCGCATCATTGGAGCCGGCGGCAGCGCGAGCCCTCCATTGGAAATCTGCTCGATGCCGACAATATGCAGGCCGGCGCTGCGCGCGATTTCGTCGGCCTTTGCGCGCGCGTCGGCCATAGCCTTGCCGGTTGCGGTCGATCGCGCGTGCGTGGGATCCGCCAGGCCGAAGCTCACGCTTTCGATGTTTGTCACACCAGCTTTGGTCAGCCCATCGACGATCGCACCGGCCTTCCCGACGTTGCGCACTTTGACATCGAACGAGCGTGAGACGATGTAGCCGAATGGTCCGGCTGGAGCAACTTCGCCGAGTGCGGGCCGCGGCGGTTGCACGTAGTTGATGTTGTAGTATGCGAGCGTAACGTCGTCGCGCGCGACGCCGGCTGCAACCACGGCGTCAACCAGACGCGCGTAGATCGTATTGTTTTGCGAGACGGCTTGCTCGGCGACGTTGGCATTGGTAACGATCGACGCACGCACGGTGGCGAGGTCGGGCACCACGGCTACCGTGCCTTGGCCGCTCACGGTGATGCGGGTCACGGTAGCGGCCGGAGCCGGGGAAATCATTGCAACAAACAGGATAACGAGTAGGGCGAGCGTTCTGTTCATGGTGTTCCTAACGGCCATCGGACGGGTTTCGTAATGCAACGCTGGGGTAACCTGGTAGAACAAGGGGAGGCAGCAATGGGCATTTTACTTTGGATTCTCTTCGGCATCATCGTGGGCTTTGTGGCACGCTGGATCGTCCCGGGCGAGGGCCCTGGCGGCATTCTCGGCGACCTGGTTGTCGGAATTGTCGGAGCCTTTCTCGGCGGCTGGCTCTTCTCGCTCTTCGGCCACGCGGGCGTGACCGGGTTCAATCTGGGCAGCTTCGTGTGCGCGATCATCGGCGCGGTCGTGCTGCTCTGGATCATGCGCGCGCTTTCGGGGCGGCGCTCGACGGTATAGCAGGCGTCGGCTCCGGGCGTTGCCAATAATCGCGTGTTATGGCGTATATCATCACCGAGCCGTGCATCGGAACCAAGGACAAATCGTGCGTTGATGTCTGCCCGGTGGACTGCATCCACGGCGGCGACAGCGACGAGATGCTCTTCATCGACCCCGAAGTGTGCATCGACTGCGGAGCCTGCGTTTCGGCGTGCCCGGTCGAAGCGATCTTCGCCGATTCCGACATTCCCGAGAAATGGCAGAACTTCGTAGCCATCAACGCGGAGTATTTCAAAAAGTCCGCGTAACCGCAAAGAGGGTGTGAGGGCGGGCCACCACTGCGTCCGCCCCTTCGAGCAGTGAGGCATCGGCATTGACTCGCTCGATCGCGACCATATCGAGCGGTGAGCTAGCCCCGGGTTCGCGTTCGTAGCGTATTCCGCGCGATCGGAAGAACATCGCGGGATCGATGTGCTCCTTTCCGCCGCGCAGTTCCACAAATGCGCACGCATAGGATCCGACGCTGTGGAGCCGCATGCCCTCGCGCACGAATCCGATTGCGCGTTCGCCACCGTAGCCGATGTCCAGTGGGACGACGATGCGTCCGCCCGGAGCGAGCAGGCGCCACCAGTTAGGATCGATGTCGTTCGAACGCGCGGTGACAATGATGCGATCGAACGGCTGGTGCACGCTGGTGAGCTCTTCGGCGTGAACGATCCTGACCAGCCGGCAGCCTTGGGCGTCAAGCGCCGTACGCGCCGCTGCGAGCAAGTCGCGCTCGATCTCGACGCTAACCACGTTTGCGGCCCCGGCGAGTTGTGCAAGCAGCGCCGCATTGTACCCGGTGCCCGTGCCGATTTCTAGTACGTGATCGCCCCAGCGCAGGTCGAGAAGTTCGAGCATGTGCACGATCATCGAGGGCTGCGAGATCGAAGAGATGACAAGGCCGTCGCGTTCTTTGATCGCGAGCGCTTTGTCCTCATACGCTTCCTCGGGCGACATCGTGGGAACGAAGCGCTGCCGGCTAACGGCGCGTAGCGCTGCCGCGATGCGCGGATCGCGCAGCACGCGGGTGCGCTCGAGATGGGCAATCAGCCCCTCGCGCAGCGACCCCTCTTGGTCCATTGGATGAGCTTCGGTCCCGGTTCCGAGGGCTCTTGCGAGGCTCGTGCGAATGAAGGGAATCCGTTATGAATCCAGTCGTTTCGCAAGACGCACTCCGCGACTTTTTTGCCTGGGCCCCGCTCGTACTCGGGCTCGTCATCTACCTCGCCGTCTGGCTTGCCAAACGGCACGAGGCTCTCACCGTCCCGGCGCTCGGCGCGACGTATGCCTGCGCGAACTGCGGGCGGCGCGGGTCGCGCGAGCACATGGTGCCGCAAGTGCACGACGGCGCCGTGAGCTACTACTGCAGCCACTGCGCCTCGTAGGTTTAAACTTGTAGGACTTCGCTGATTTCGGGGACGTCGGCCGTTACTACGGCCTCAATGGCGCCTTTGAGCGTCATATTTGACGCCGCGCAGCCGCCGCAGGCGCCGAGCATCTGAACGTAGGCCGTGCTGCCGTCGACGCGGATCAGCCAAACCTCGCCACCGTCGGATTGAATGAACGGGCGCACCTTATCGAGGGCTCGGTTGACCCGATCCTCGATGGACTCTGCCTGTGGTGATTCGATCATGGTGTCTGCATTATCATAGCTCGATTTTCGGGATCAGGCCTGCGACATTCGACCTCTCTAAGCGCCTCGCGGCTCGGACAAAGGCTACATTGTCAGGGTCCTCGCCGCTCGGCTAACCCGTTCGGCCGAACGTCGCAGGCCCTCTCCCGAAAATTAGCTACTCTTCTTGGCCGTAGGACTTCATCAGGTCGTGCATGCGCGCGCTCATCGTCAGGGCCTGATCCCAGTTGCGCTGCCACATATTTCTTCCGAAAATGAGACCTACACAGCCCGCCGACATCGCGGCGTGCGCTTTGTTGATCGTGTCTTCGTCGCCCATTTTGGAGCCGCCGGAAACTAACACTAACGTGCGGCCGGCGGATTTGACGACTTTGCGCAAACCTTCGACGTCGGTGAATTGCAGCGTGTTATACGGCTTGGGCATCTTGTCGGCCGTGGCGGGATCCCACTTCGGTTCGTTGAGCTTGACGATGTCGCAGCCCATTTCGCAGGCGACGCGTGCAGCGTAGTCAACGGCATAGAGCGTATCGATGCCGCCTTTGGCCTTCATCGCGGATCCGCGCGGATACGCCCAGATGATCAGCGGCATGCCGTAGCGCTCGCATTCGCGGCGCACGTCGTTGCACTGTGCGATGTCGACATCTTGCGATGGACTTCCGACGAACAGTGTGTAGCCGACCGCGTCGGCGCCGAGGCGCGCCGCATCTTCGACGGATGAGGTCAGCGACGAGAACGCTTCGTCGTCGGGCGGCACGTTGGTTTTGCCGTTGATCTTGAGCACCAGCGGAACGCGGCCCGCGTATTGCTTGTGATATTTTTCCGCCAGGCCGATGTGGAGCGCGATGCCTGAGAAATTTCCCTCGACCGCAAGCCGGTAGATCCAATCGGTGTCGATCGATTCAGGATTGTCGAAGAAATCGATCGGACCGTGTTCCAGGCCCTGGTCGATCGGCAGAATCATCAGCGTGCCGTTGGCCGGTCCGTGTTCGTACATCAAGCGATGTAGACGCGTGCGTTTGCCCGTTGAAAGGTTCAATTGATCGAACGTCGGGCGCCGGACGGCAGGGGTTGCAATACTCATGGCAGCCGCTTCGGCCAGGAGCGGGAGGGCGCCTGTAAAACTACGCGGCGGTGATGGATGCGCGTCTTCCCCTCGGATTTCTCGGTCTTGGCGCGATGGGTGAGCCGATGGTTCGCTCGTTGCTGCGTGCCGGATTTCCCGTAACTGTTGCGGCCCACAAGCGCCGCGAGTCGCTCGAGCGGCTTGTCGCCGACGGGGCGAAGGAGGCGGCCGATCCCGCAGCCGTCGCCGCTGCCAGCCAAATTTTGATCACCTGCGTGCCGGATGCGCCGCAGGTTGAAGAAGTGCTCTTTGGCGAGCGCGGAGCCGCCAAGGGGCTGGCCGCGGGCAGCGTGGCGATCGACATGTCGACGATCTCGCCGATCGCCTCGCAGCAGTTTGCCCGGCGTCTTGCGGCTGGGGGTGTCGATTTCGTTGATGCGCCGGTCAGCGGCGGTCCGGCTCGCGCGACCACCGGCACGCTGACGATCATGGTCGGAGCCGCACCGCCGGTTTTCGCGCGTGTCGAGCCGGTCCTCAAAGCGATGGGCACGCCGACACTGCTTGGCGGCGTCGGCATGGGCGAGACGGTAAAGCTCGTCAATCAGGTCATCATCGCCAGCGTCATGATCGCGAATGCCGAGGCGCTGGTCTTTGCCAAGCGAGCCGGAGCCGATCTGGACGCGGTTCGAAAAGTTATTGCAACGGCGACGGGTTCCAACTACCTGCTTGACCAATGGTTGCCCAAGACGTGGCTGGGCGGAACGTTCGAAGGCGGTTTCGCCATGGATCTGCTGCGCAAAGACGTGGCAGCGGCACTCGACGCCGCTCGAGCGACTCGATACTCGATGCCGCTGACCGGGCTCGCCTATCAGTTGTATACTGCCAGATCGGCAGAAGGAGATGGCGCGTTGGATTACAGCGCGATCGCCAAATCGTATGAACGGATCGGTGGAGACTAAACCTTCGCGAGGGCCGTTCGTCAAAAGCCCGGACTTCAATAAGAAGATCCTGGTGGTCGACGACGAGTCCGCAATCTTACAGACGTTGCGCTTCAATCTCGAGCGCAGCGGCTACACCGTCGTAACCGCAAGCGACGGCCGCAGCGCAGTTGCAATGGCGCAGCGGGAATCACCCGACTTGGTCGTGCTCGATATCATGCTTCCGGTGCTTGACGGCGTCGAAGCGTGCAAGGAGATTCGCAAATTCTCCTCGGTTCCGATCATCATGCTCACCGCCAAGGATCAGGAGATCGACAAGGTCCTCGCACTCGAGCTCGGCGCCGACGACTACGTGACGAAGCCATTTGCGCTGCATGAATTTCTCGCGCGCGTCAAAGCGCGGCTACGCCGCCAGACGCCGATCCAGGGCGGGCACGAAGAGGCGATCTCCCTCGGGCAAATCGTGCTCGATCCGTCGCGCCAACAACTCACGGTTCGCGGAAAAGACGTCGCGCTGGCTCCAAAGGAATTTGCGTTACTGCGCGTCCTGATGGAGAACAACGGACGCGTCGTCACTCGACAGACGCTGCTTGACAAGGTCTGGGGTTACGACTTCGAAGGCGAACAGCAAACCGTCAGCGTTCACATCCGCTGGCTGCGCGAAAAGATCGAAGAAGACTCGCGCAATCCGCGCCACATCATCACGGTGCGCTCGCGCGGCTATATGTTCAAATCATAGAGCCTCCCCAAACCATGTTCTGGTTCGGTCTGCTCGTCGTGGTAGCGCTCGCAGCCGGAGCGCTGATCGGATGGACCGTCGCGCGCATGCGCGGCAGCAACGAACCCGAGCGCGACGAAGCCTCCGACCCCGATCAACACGTGCCAAACGAAGCCGATTTCGCCAGGCTCGTGGCCGCTTTGCCGCTGGGCGTCGTGTTCGTCGATCGACACGCGCGCATCCGTTTTGCCAATTCGGCTGCAGGAACGATTTTCGATTTCGATCCACAGCGCGCGATTGGCTCGCACGTCATCACCTCGATTCCCAATATCGAGCTCGAACGGCGAATCGACGATGCGCTCGTTGGTGAAGCTTCAGTCGCACCGATCACGGTAGCCAGTGCGACGGAGCGGCGCACCTACGGCGTTTCGGTCTACCCGATCGGCGACAACGATTCCGGCGGCGTGGTGGTCTTTGCTGACGACCAGACCGACATTACCCGTCTGCTGCGTGCGAGCAAAGAATTCTTGACCAATGTCTCGCATGAGTTGCGCACACCGCTTTCGTCAATCAAGTTGATGCTCGAGACGGTGGTCGAGTCGCCCGACGACGAAGCCGCGGATCTGTTCTTGCCGCAAGTGCTGGCACAGGTCGATCGCTTGGCGTCGCTCGTGCAGCAATTGCTCGAACAGGCGCGGGCCGAGTCCGGACAGCTGCGTCTCAATCTTCGCGAGATCGATCTCGAAGAGGTTGCGCATCCGATTGTGGCGTCGTTCGAGCCGCAGGCGGCGAACAAAGGCGTGCAGGTCGAGTTGCGAGCGATTCGTCCGGTGTCAGTGGAGGCCGATCCCGATCGTTTATCTCAAGTCTTCGTGAATTTGATCGACAATGCGATTCGTCATACGCCGTCGGGCGGCTTCGTAACGGTCGAACTGGACGCGAACGGAAACGACGCGATCATGCGAGTACGCGACACCGGGATGGGCATTCCCTATCGCGACATCCCGCATATCTTCGAACGCTTTTACGTGGTCGATCGGTCGCGAACGCGCGAAAGCGGCGGCGCCGGTCTGGGCCTGGCCATCGTCAAGGGCATCATCGATGCGCACGGTGGAACCGTGGCTACGGAGTCGATGTTAGGAAGCGGCACACTGTTTACGGTTCGCTTGCCGATCATGCGCGTTGGCCCTCGAGTGTAGCTGCACGATGCGGCCGACTTAAACAGGTGATAAGCCCGGCCTAATCTGGGTGCCCTACCCTTGATGATATGTCGCGTTCGAAAAGTCCTGAGGCTGACGAGCGCACGATGCGCCGGCAGATCCTCGCGTTTCTCGACGAGTACTGCCGCACTTTGACGTTGCAGGACGTTCGAGAGTGGTACGTCGACGCTTTTCCCGAAGTTACGCCCGCGGCCCCATGTGCCGAGGGCGTTTATCTTAATGTCCCTTAATGGCCCTTAAGCCGCTCATTCAATAACATTCCCGTGCTGACGTAGGAGCTGCTATGGTGTCGGCTCAATTCTCCCGTACTCGCTCTCCCAATATGGACAACTTTACAACGCGCATGATCGCCCCAAATCCGGACTTGACCAGTGCACCGGCTTCTACGAAGCTGGAAGCGCGCGATCTCGACGTCTACTATGGCAAATTTCACGCAATCAAAAACGCGAATCTGAGCGTTTTCGACCACTGCGTAATGGCGCTGATCGGCCCCTCGGGTTGCGGTAAGTCGACGTTCATCCGAGCGCTGAACCGTATGCACGATCTCACGCCCGACGCTCGAGTGGATGGCAAGGTGCTGCTCGACGGCGAGGATATCTACGCGAGCAACATCGATCCAGTCACCGTGCGCCACCGGATCGGGATGGTCTTTCAGCGTCCCAACCCGTTTCCCAAGACGATCTTCGAGAACGTCGTCTACGGACCCAAGATTCATGGTGAGCGCAATCGCAAGTCCCTCATGGAAGTCTGCGAGCGAAGCCTTCGGGGCGCGGCCCTCTGGGATGAGGTCAAAGATCGCCTCGACCGTTCCGCCTTGGATCTCTCGGGAGGCCAGCAGCAGCGCCTTTGCATCGCGCGCTGTCTTGCCGTAGACCCCGAAGTGATTTTGATGGACGAACCCGCCTCTGCGCTCGATCCGATCGCGACGAGCAAAATTGAAGACCTCATCGAGGAACTCAAGAAGGACTACACCGTTGTCATCGTCACCCACTCGATGCAGCAGGCCGCTCGAATCAGCGACTACACGACGTTCTTCCTCATGGGTGAGCTGATCGAATCCGAAGCCACCTCGACCATCTTCACCAAACCGCGCGATAAACGGACTGAAGACTACATCACCGGCCGCTACGGCTAAAGGGCGGCCTTCCCGATCATAGAGGCCCTTCGCTTGGTTGCTTAAGCCGACGTTAAATGGGCCTTAATTTGGCCCAGGTAGCATGGGGCCGTTACCCCTGTACCACTCTTTGATAGGGAGTACTCCTTACGTGTTAACCAAACTCGCGCGCGTCGGTCTGACCGTAGCGGTGATGGTTTTGGGGGCTGGGACGTTTGCACTGGCGGAAACAACGGCAACACCAGTGTCTACGCTACCGACGGTTGCTCAAGAAGCGCAAACGCCGAAACCCAAGCCTACCCCGGATCCATTTACCTACCACGGCTTCATCCGCGCCTACGACTTCACGCGTCAAAACGCGTACAACGGCTATGGCGTTCCCAGCGGCGTTGGCGGCAAAGCCAACCAGGCGTCAGAGAACAATGCCATCAGCCTCTCGGCCGCATATGCGTTCCAAAGTTCGGGCTTTAGCGTGGGCGGTTCGTACCTCTATGCGAACCCGTTCAATCAATGCTCCAATCCGGCAACGGCAAGTTCGGCGTTACCGGGTCCCTGCGGTACGAAAAGCGTTCCGCCCGGCCTCAATCCGGATACCACGCTGCCGCAATTCGAAATGAGCACGCTTTACGAAGCGTACGTCAAGTACAACAGCAACGGACTCGGCTTCGAAGCCGGCAACATGGCGTACGGAACGCCGTGGACGCCGGTCTCGGATTCGCGTCTGAAGCCGGTTTCGTATCAGGGCGCGGATCTTTCTTACAAGATCAACCCGAACTGGACTGTCGAAGCGATGGACTTCTGGCAATGGGAATGCCGTACGTGCTCGGACTTCGATCAGGGCACGCTGCTCACGGCAGTTGCACCCGGCGGCTACACCTACTCGGGCGCAACCGCGTACTCGAACTTGTATTTGGCTCCGAACTGCACGCCAGGCGTCACCTGCACACAGGAGATGACGCCCAAGACCAGCGGCACGTTCTATGGTCGCGTCGGCTACGCCGGTCCGAAGGATCTTCCGCTGACTGCCAACCTCTACTACTATGACTTCCAGAACATCGCCGACGCGTGGTGGCTTGACGCGAAGATGCCGTTGGGTACGAGCAAACTCAGGCCCTACGTCGCGCTGCAAGCCGGCAATGAAAGCGCACCGTCTGACGATGTGCTCGGAAAGATCCAGTCATCGATCTTCGGTATGCAAGTTGGATTCTATCCGATGAGCAACGTACTGCTTAGTGCGGGGTTTGACTCGATTCCGCTGAAAACCGACAGCGGGGTCGTGCTGCCGACCGGCATTACGTGTAACGTGAACACGCACCAATTCGCTACCGCACACGCTTATGCAATCAACATGCCGTACTTCTTGCCCACCGGCGGCTCGGCGCAATGTACGGCTGACAATAAGACTGGCACCATCGCCGACGTGTATTACGGTGGCTGGGCGAGCCCGTACACCGACTCCTACGTGACCGATCCCACGTACGTGGCCTCGGGTACGACCGGGCTCATCGATCGCCGCGGCCCAGGTAGCGGCGTGAAAATCCAAGCGACGTTCACCTCGGACAACAGGCAGTTCTGGCTGCAAGTCGGACAGACGTGGTACGACTTCTCCAACCCCGGCTACGCTA
Source organism: Vulcanimicrobiota bacterium (assembly GCA_963833045.1). GTDB lineage: Bacteria > Vulcanimicrobiota > Vulcanimicrobiia > Vulcanimicrobiales > Vulcanimicrobiaceae > Aquilonibacter. Next base: position 19,293 of record CAWHWL010000017.1, on the reverse strand, counting down.
CCGCGACCAACGCAACGGACTTCGACACGCAATACTTCTTCATGAAGGTGCCGAAGAAGGGTCTTTACAAGGGCCTCTCCTTGCGCGTCCGTGAGTTCAGCCGCTCTGCGACGAACTTCGCGGCACCGGGAAATGCAATCGCCGGGCTGTTCAAGTACGGACGGTACCAACTCGAATACGACTTTTAGTCGCACCTCGGGTTAGACCAAACAGGACGGGGCTCGCGCAAGGCGCGGGCCCCGTTTTCGTACAATAGGTTCGGCCGACATGGCATCGACGATGAAGGCTCTCTCGAAACTCCGGCCCGAGCCGGGCTTCACCTTGCACGCCGTCCCGATTCCCTCGATCGGCCCAACCGACGTCCTGATTCGGGTCGAGAAGGCCGGCGTCTGCGGCACCGATCACCACATCTACTCGTGGGATCACTGGGCGCAGGCGAGGATTCATCCACCGGTGGTCATCGGCCACGAATTCATGGGCACGGTCGAAGCGATCGGCGATGCGGTGCGCGCGGTGACCGTGGGCGACCGCGTTTCGGCTGAAGGGCACATCGCCGATCTCACTTGCGTGCTCTGCCGCACGGGTCAAGCCCATATCTGCGAAAACGTCAAGATCATCGGCGTCGACTGCGACGGCGCGTTTGCCGAATTCATCGCGATGCCCGAATACAACGTGTGGAAACTCGATCCGGCGATTCCCGACGAATTCGCCGCGGTGTTCGATCCTCTCGGCAACGCGGTTCACACGGTAATGTCGGCCGGCGTCAGTGGCAAGAGCGTGGTCATCACCGGGGTCGGCTCGATCGGCTTGATGGCAATTCCGGTCGCGCGCGCGGCCGGCGCATCGTCGGTGTATGCAATCGACGTCAATCCGGCCAAGCTCGAACTCGCCAAGCGCTTGGGCGCCGACGAAACCTTTGATTCGCGCGCATCGGGATTGGTCGACGAGATCAAACGCCGCACGAGCGGCGACGGTGTTGAGGTGTTGCTCGAGATGTCGGGAAGCGGCAGCGCGATTGATTTAGGTCTGCAGATGGTGCGCAATGGCGGGACCGCGGCGCTGCTCGGCATTCCGGGCGACAACGTCAACCTCAATCTCGCCGAGCGGATTATTTTCAAGGGCCTCACCGTGCTTGGCATCAATGGGCGCAAGATGTTCGAGACGTGGTATCAGACCCAGGCCTTGGTCAAGAGCGGCCGTATCGATCTTCGGCCGATCATCACGCACGTGCTTCCTATGCGAGATTTCGATCGGGCGTTTGAACTGATGCGCAATGGCGAAGCGGCGAAGATCGTACTCGACGTCAAAGGGGATATCGCAAAGTGAATGCTGCGTTTGATGCGCAACTGCAAGGCGAACTCGATGCGCTCAAGGCTGCGGGAACCTATAAGCATTTGCGGCATTTGACCACGCCGATGGCGCCCGAAGTGCATATGGAAGAAGCGGGCGACGTGATCGTGCTCTCGAGCAATAATTACCTCGGGCTCTCCGATCAGCCCGAGGTCATCGAGGCGGGGATCGAGGGGCTGCGGAAATATGGTGCGGGTACGGCGTCGGTGCGTTTTATCTGCGGAACGTTCGATATTCACCGCACGCTCGAGGAGCGAATCGCGTCCTTCCTCGGCACGCAGGCCTCGCTCACCTTCGTGTCGTGCTGGAACGCGAATACGGGCCTCTTTGCGACGGTGTGCGGCGAGGGATCCGCGATCATCTCCGACGAGCTCAATCACGCTTCGATCATCGACGGTGTGCGTTTGGCGAGCAAAGCCAAACGTGCCGTTTACAAACATAGCGACATGGCCGATCTCGAAGCGCGTCTTGCACAGGCCCGGGCTGACAACTGCTCGCCGATCTTGGTTGTGACCGACGGCGTGTTTTCGATGGAAGGATCGCTCGCCAAACTTCCGGAGATCGTTGCGCTCTGCAAGAAGTACGGCGCCGTCAGCGTTGTGGATGATTCACATGGCACCGGGGTCATGGGCAAAACCGGCCGTGGGACGATCGAGCACTTCGACCTTACCGGCGAGGTTGACATCATTACCGGGACCCTGGGCAAGGCGCTCGGCGGCGCGGCGGGAGGTTTCGTCGCGGGCAGCTACGCGCTGGTGGATATGCTGACCCAGCGTTCGCGTCCACAGTTGTTTTCCAACGCGTTACCAGCGACGGTCGCGTGCAGTTCACTGGCGGCAATCGAGTATCTCGATGCCCATCCCGAGCTCGTCGATCGCTTGCGCGATAACGTCACGTACTTCCGAGCCGGGCTGGCGCGACTTGGATTCAAGCCACTGGACGGACCCAGTGCAATCGTCCCGATCATCGTCGGCGAGACGGCGCTCGCGATCGCGATGAGCGATACGTTGCTCAAGCGCGGCGTGTTCGTGACCGGCTTTGGCTTCCCGGTCGTACCCGAGGGAACCGCGCGCATTCGCACGCAGCTCTCGGCGGCGCTGACCAAGGACGAGATGGATCGCGCGCTCGCCGCGTTCGAAGCCTTGCGCTAAGTGGCCAAACTCTATTTCCGGTATTCGGCGATGAATGCCGGTAAGTCGACCGCGCTCATCCAAGTCGCGCACAATTACGAAGAGAACGGCCGAAAGGTGGTGCTCTTCACGTCGGCGATCGATCATCGATTTGGAGAGGGCGTCATTACGTCGCGCATTGGGCCAAAGCGTGCGGCGCTCACGTTCGATGCGGCCTTTGATTTCTTCGCGGCCATGTCGGAGATGCAAGACGTCGCGTGCGTGCTTGTCGACGAAGCGCAGTTTCTCACGCCGGACCAGGTGCGCCAACTGCACCGCGGCGTGCATCTGCTGAGCATCCCCGTCATTTGCTACGGCATCCGCAGCGATTTTTTAGGCGAGCCCTTCCCTGGTTCGGCCTACTTGCTTACGCTCGCCGACAGCGTCGAAGAGTTGAAGAACGTGTGCTCATGCGGCCGCAAGGCCACGATGAACCCGCGTTTTCTCAACGGGGAGCGCTTGTTTGCCGGCGATCAGGTTGCGATCGAAGGCGACGTGGAGTACCGGCCGATGTGCGCGCGCTGCTTCTATTTGTCATCCAAGGGCGAAAAATAAAAGTCTGGTGAGTTTGGGACTCCCCTGGGTGCGGGCATCGTTATCGGGTATAGAGCTAGGGCTCGATAAAGAGGTACGCACAAAACAATGACTCGCTTTATAAATATCCTCGGCACGCTGGCGGTCGCCTGCATGCTGTTTATTGGAACGGTTCCGGCACCGGCAAGCGCCCAAGTGTCAGTCGGCATTTCGGTCGCGTTTGGGCCGCCCGCGATTCCATACTACGCGCAGCCGCCTTGCCCGGGACAGAACTGGATCTGGCAGCCCGGATATTGGGCCTGGGATCCGGTTGACGGCTACTACTGGGTGCCCGGAACTTGGGTGCAAGCACCCTCGGTCGGGCTCTATTGGACGCCGGGCTACTGGGGTTGGAACAACGGCATGTACGCCTGGAACGTTGGTTACTGGGGGCCGTCCATCGGCTTTTACGGCGGGATCAACTACGGGTACGGCTACTATGGCAACGGCTACGCCGGCGGCCGTTGGCAGGGCAACCACTTCTACTACAACAACGCGGTGAGCAACGTGGGCGCCGTTCGGGGCTACACGTACTCCGATCGCGGCCAGTATCATAGTTGGAGTAATCGCGTCGCCTACAACGGCGGGCCGCACGGTGTTTCCGCGCGCCCGACGGCAACCCAGCAGCAGGCGTATTCGCATCGACGCTACGGGATGACCACGGCACAAACGCAACACGCGAATTACGCCAAGAGCGATCCGACGTACCGCTATAACACCAACCACGGAAACATCGCCTCGTCGGCCGCCGCAGTTTCGCGTCCGTTCAGTGCGCAGCACGCGCCGCCGGCCTATCACGCCGCCGCCGCACACGCGGCTCCGGCACATGCTGCTGCCGCACACGCTGCTCCGGCACATGCTGCTGCCGCACACGCGGCTCCGGCACATGCTGCTGCCGCACACGCGGCTCCGGCACATGCTGCTGCCGCACACGCGGCTCCGGCACATGCTGCTGCCGTACATGCGGCTCCGGCTGCACACGCGGCTCCGGCACACGCCGCTCCAGCGCACGCCGCTGCGGTACAACACGCTGCCCCAGTGCAACACGCTGCTCCGGTGCACCATGCTGCACCCGCGCCGCAGTACCATGCGCCGGTTCACGCCGCTCCGGTTCAGCACGCGTATAATCCGCAAACGCACGCTGCTCCGGCGGCACATGCTGCACCGGCGCACGCTGCTCCGGCTGCACATGCTGCACCGGCACACGCCGCACCGGCGCACCCGGCGCCGCGTCCGTCAGGTCGTCCGCGCTAACGCCGCATCGCGGTGAGCCGCAAGGCCCTCCGCTTGTGCAAGGATCGCCGCATCGTTCGCGATGCGGCGATCTGCTTTCCCGAGCGCGCGCTCGAAGGTGCGTAGCGTCAGAAAGTTCATGACCGAGAGGCCCGACGAAAAGCGCGCCGTTCCGCCGGTCGGCAAGACGTGATTGGGACCGCTGCCATAATCGCCGAAAACTTCGGCTGCGGCCTCACCGACGAACATCGTACCGTAGGCGGAGCAGCGGGGTGCGAGCGCTTCGGCGCGCGCACCTTGCAGCGAAAGGTGCTCGGGCGCGAGCTGATTGCAGAGGCCGGGAGCGTCCTCGAGCGCGACTACAACGAAGCCACCCGATCGTTCGAGCGACGTGCGCGCCGTCGGAGCGGTCTCGAGTCGCGTCAGCCGCTCGTCGATTCGTTTGCCGACGGCTTGCGCGAACGTACGGTCGTCGGTAATCAACAGCGCGCGCGCGTCCGGATCGTGCTCGGCTTGCGCGAGCATATCGGCGGCAACCAGATCGGCGTTCGCATCAGCCGACGCGACGATTGCGATCTCGGATGGGCCGGCGAGCGCATCGATGCCGCACGTACCGAACACCGCGCGTTTCGCAGCCGTGACGTAGGCGTTCCCCGGACCCACGATCAAATCAACGCGCGCAATACTCTGCGTGCCGTAGGCAAGCGCCGCAATCGCTTGCGCACCGCCGACCTCAAATATCTCGTCGACGCCGGCGGCGTGTGCTGCGGCTAAGATTTCGCGACCGGCGCGCGGCGTGCAGACCACCCGTTCTCGCACGCCGGCGACCTGCGCCGGGATCGCGCCCATGAGCAATGACGAGGGCAGTGGGTGCCGTCCGGCTGGGACGTAGATACCGACGCGGTCGAGCGCCACAACGCGATGTCCGAGTTCCAGTCCGCTTTCGCGAATCGTGACGTCGGCGAGCGCGTCGCGCTGTGCACGGGCGAACCGTTCGATGCGTGATGCCGCTCCGGCCAGCGCATCTCGAAGCGCCCCAGTACTCTGCGCATACGCGGCTGCGATCTCGTCGCCGTCGATGCGGCGCGGCGGCGGATCCCCGAACGCGTGGGCGTATTCCGCAAGCGCCGCGTCGCCGCGTTCGCGCACCGCTGCCAGGATCGGCTGCACGTCGGCCGATGACGTTGCACGTGGGCGAGCGAAGACATCCTTGAGGGAGCGTTCGATCATAGCGCCCGTGACGCAAGCTGGGCCATGACGTCGTCGATGCTAACGCCGGCCTGCTGCATGCGGACCGACAGGAAGTAGAGGAGATCGGCACATTCCCACGCGACCTCATCGTGCGACACGGCTTCGGCCACCTCAGCCGATTCCTCCAGCAGTTTCTCACGAAGAAGCGCGGGATCCGCCAACAGCTTTCGCGTGTAGGAACGCTCGTCACCATTGCTCGCGCGTTGTTCGATCCGGCCAAGCAGCGTGTTCCACGAAAACGACGGCGTTCCGAAGCAGCGCGGCGCACCGGTGTGACACGTTGCGCCGGATTGATCGACGTAAAAGGTGAGCGCATCGCGATCGCAATCGAGTTCTACGCGCATCAGGCGCTGCGTCGCACCTGAGGTTTCACCTTTGCGCCAGATCTCTTCGCGGCGCCGGCTCCAATAGGCGCCGATCCCTTCGCGCAGCGCAATCCCGAGCGATTCCACGTTCGAATAGGCCAGCATCCGTACTCCGCGATCGCCTGCGTCGCACACCACCGTGGGGACGAGCCCGCTTCCGCGCGAGAAATCGACGGTCGCGACGAACGCATCGACCGGATCGAGCGATCCCGTATATAGGGCCATGCCGACCTGAGCGTCGATTCCTAAGCGATCGAGCGCCACGATCTCTTCGATCGTGGTGACGCCGCCGGCGAGGGTGAGCGAGCCGCTGACGCGTTCGCGCAGCGCGGTCGCGACGGAGAGATCGATGCCGCCGAGCATTCCTTCACGCTCGATGTCGGTGTAAAGGAATCCCGCGCAGTACGGCTGTAGACGCTCCGCGCGTTCAATGGGCGTTTCACCCGTCGAGCTGCGCCATCCGTTGACCGCCACGTGTCCGTCGCGCGTATCGAGCGCAACCAGCACACGATCGCGCGGAAGCCGCGCGAGGAACTCCTCGCTCGCGGCGGTGCCGATGATCACCGACACGGCGCCGCCACGGAGGAGGCGCTTGGCCCGGTCGACGTCGCGAATGCCGCCGCCGACGCGACAGCGCGCAAGGCGGCACAAACGCAAAATCAACTCGGTATTCTCGCCTTCGCCGAAAGCGGCATCGAGATCGATCACCGCGATTTCACCCAGACGTCCAAAGCGGACGGCCAAGTCGATGACATCGTCACGTTCGAGCACGAGCTCGCGTCCCTGCCGAAGTTGCACGGCCTTGCCTCCGCGCAAATCGATGCTGGCTACGATCACGGACGGACCACAACACCGCCCGCGCGGCAGGCGTCTTTTACGTCGCTCGCGCTCGCTTCGCCGTTGTGAAAGATCGACGCGCCGAGCGCCGCGTCGGCGCCCGCTCGCAGGGCTTGCGCGAAACTCTCCGGCGTCGAGGCGCCGCCCGATGCTACGACGGGCACGCTCACGACGCTGCGCACTTGCCGAATGAGGTCCAGATCAAAGCCTTCACGTCCACCGTCGCGATCGATCGAGGTGAGCAAAACTTCCCCCGCCCCGAGGTCCTGCGCCTCACGCGCCCACGCGTCGGCGTTGCGCGGTTGCGGCCGGCTCGCACTGTGGCTCGCGACCGCGTATCCGCTGCCGTTTCGATAGGCATCGACGGAAATCACGACACACTGCGCGCCGAACCGCGCGGCGGCCTCGCTCAACAGTTCCGGCCGTTCGAGCGCAGCGCTGTTGATCGCGACCTTGTCGGCGCCGGCGTCGAGCAAGCGCGCAACGTCGTCGAGACCGCGCACGCCACCGCCCACCGTGAGCGGTACATCAAGTGCGGCGGCGATGGCCTCGATCGTGCGCACGTTTGCTAACCGTGATTCGAGCGTGGCCGAAACGTCGAGCACGACGATCTCATCGATACCGTCATCGCGATAGCGCAGGGCGCGCTCTACCGGATCGCCGGCGTCGCGCAGGCCGGCGAACTGCCGTCCTTTGACGATGCGTCCGTCGCGGATATCCAGGCAGGCAATGATCCGTTTAGCGGGCATACGCGACCTCCGCGCTGTGCACGAACGCCGTCAAAAGTTGCGCGCCATATGCGCTGCTCCGTTCGGGGTGGAACTGGACGCCAAGGACGTTGCCGCGTGCGGCAGCACAGGCAAACGTATCGTCGCCGTCGCGCGTTGTCGCAATGGCGTCGCGTACACCGGCGTCGGGCGCGTAGGCGTTGGCAAAGTACGCCCAGCCCGGCGCGATGGCGTCGCTTAGGGGGTCGACCAGATTCCAACCCATGTGTGGAACACACGGTGTGTGCAAGCGTCGCACGGATCCGGCAAAAATACCGAGGCCGCGCGCCGAAGGAGCTTCGTCGCTACGCTCAAAGAGCAACTGGAAGCCGACACAGATGCCAAGCAACGGAACACCGAAAGTGATCGCTTCGATGAGCGCTGAGCGCATGCCGGTGCGATCGAGTTCCTGCGCGACGTACCCGAAGTTCGCAACGCCGGGAAGCACGAGCGCATCGCACGTACCGACGGCGAACGGCTCGTCGATGAAGCGCGTCGTCGCACCCGCGCGCAGAAGCGCAGCTTCGATGCTGCGCCGGTTTGCCGCGCCGAGGGTCACGATGCCCACCGTTATGCTCACGTAAGCACGCCTTTGGTCGACGCCACGCCGTCGAACCGTGGGTCGAGCGCCCATCCGCGCGCGCATGCGCGACCCAGCGCTTTGAACGCGGCTTCAACGAGGTGGTGCGGATCCTCCCCGGCGAGTCGATCGACGTGGATCGTGGCGCGAGCATTGGCGGCCAGGCTGCCGATCACGTGCGGGATCATCACGGTTTCGAGATCTTCGATGCGTTCGACGCGCAGATCGAGTGCGGTGCGCGCGTAGATGCGTCCGCCCAAATCGACTGCGACACGTACCAGAGCGTCGTCCATCGGTAGCGTGACCTCGCCGTAGCGGGCGATTTGCGAACGATCGCCGAGGGCTTCGTCCAGGGCGGCGCCGAGCACGATCGCAACGTCTTCGATCAAATGGTGTCGAATGGCATCGAGCGAGCGCGCTTCGATCTCGAGGCCGGCGCGTGCGTGAAACGCGAATTGCGCAAGCAGGTGATCGAGCATCAGCAGGCCCGTCTCGATCCGGACGTTAGGCTCGCCGTCGAGCGTCAGCGCGACGCGGACGCTGGTCTCAGTGGTTTGACGAAGGCGAGAGGCGCTACGCATAGCTGGTTACCTCGGCGGCGATGGTGCGAAGGGCGCGCACGACCGTATCCGTGTCTTGATCGTTCGTGGCGCTCACGCGCAACATGCCTGCAAGCATCGGGTCATCGAAAACCCGAACCGCGATGCCGCGCAGGCTGAGCGCATCGCGAATCGCGGGCGCCGCCGACCCGCAATCGACCAGCAGAAAGTTGGCCGGCCCGCGCCAGATGTCGCGAGCGAATGGCTTAAAGGCACTTTCAAACGCGTCCAGACTGCGTGCCACTTGGGCTTCGAGCTGCGTCTCGAAGGCGCGCGTACGCGAGGGATCGCGCAAGTAGGCTTGTGCTGCCAGCAGGCTCAGTGCACTTACCGGATAGGGGCCCATCGAGCGGCGCAATGCGGTCGCGACCGCCGGCGGGGCAAGCGCGTAGCCCAAACGCGCGCCGGCAAGCGAAGCGCACTTCGAGAACGAGCCGACGACGACGACGTTGGCGAAGAGGGCGATTTCGCGTGCGAGCGAGCGCTCTGAAAACGCGAGGTAGACTTCGTCGACGAGGATCAGCGCGTCCGGCAATGCCCGCGCCACCGCCGCCAAATCGCCGATGCGCAGCGGTTCGGTCGTTGGGTTGTTCGGATGTCCGAGAATCACCAGGCGCGTGCGTTCGTCGGCGGCTTCGATCAAGTCGAGTGGCTCGAAGCGCCAGCGCGTCGCATACGGAACGCGCCGCAATTGCCCACCGGCAATTGCGATGACGCGGCCGTACATGCCGAAGGTCGGTGTGAGCGTGAGCGCAACGTCACCGGGATCGAGCATGATTCGCGCGCACGCGGCGAGGATCTCGTCGGCACCGTTGGCAAGGACGAGGTCGGCATCGTCGCGCGAAAAGCGCGCGGCCAGTCGAGCCGTCACGTCGCGTTGTAACGACGTTGGATAGGTGCGCAGCGTCTCTGCGTCGACCGAACGGATTACCTCGAGCACGAACTCCGGCGGCGGGAGCGCGCCTTCATTGCGATGGAGGCGAATGGTGATGCCGTCGTCGGTGAGATCGCGCGGATCGTAGTCGGGCACCACCTCGATAGCCGGGCGTATCCGTACGCTCATCGCGTCGCTTCCAAAAGGGCAAGGTCGCTCGTCATGATGACCGACTGAACCTCGAGGCCGAGCTCGTCGATCGTCTTGCCTGAGACGACGACATCGATCATAAAGTCGGCGATGTCGTGGAGGATCGCTGCTTCAACCGTGCCGGCGATGGCGACGGGTTCGATGCGCAGGCCCGGGCGTTCGAGCGTGCTCAAATAACGGCGCGCAAGGTTCTCGTATTTCGCGCAAAGCGCCACGCGCACGATACCACGTGCGGGAAGTTCCGTGCCGGCCGGCCCGATCAAGCACAGCGCAGGCTTGCCGTAGCGCGCACGCGGATCGTTCCAGGCGACGCTTCGACGAACGATGCGCGGATCGAGTTCACGTCCCGAAGCCAGCCACTCTTCGAGCAGATCCTCGCCGGTGAGTGCAAGCACGGGGCGCCCGCTGCGCGCGACTTCGCTTGCAATCAGCGGCACGTCTTCGCCGCGCACGAAGGTCCGTTCGTATGCTCCCCGTGGTGCGCAGGTGCGCAGCGCGTACTCGGCCATTGCGGCGAGTCCACGATTTTTCGGGATCAGTAGCACCGTTGGCGGTGCATCGATCGTTTGGCTTTCCACGGGGCGTCCTTTCAGAGGAGGGCACAAAAATGAAGAAGAGGCCGCGGGCGGACCGCGACCTCTTCCTGAAACTCTTGTTCGTCAGGCTTTCCGTCAAACAGTCATCGCACGCGACTCGCGAGTCCGTGATGATGGTGATGGTGGACGGAGGCCCTGAAATACCGACATAGTGTTGTAGCTTTATACCAGAAAGGGCGGATCAATGCAACGTGAGGTCGTCGAGATCCCCGGCATCTCTCAGGTAAGCCGGGCCAACGGGGTCCCGATCTCGGCCGCCGTGCGGGCCAATGGGTTCATTTTCGTCTCGGGGACCCCGCCCATCGATCCGGCGACCGGGCACTTCGTACGAGGGCCGATCGCCGAGCAGGCGGAGCTGTGCCTGCGCAACCTCGGGCACGTCCTGGAGAGCGCCGGCTCATCCTTAGACAAGATCTGCATGGTCCACGTCTATGCCTCGGGTGACCACTACCGTACGATCAACGAGGTCTACGCCCGCTTCTTTCCAAGCAACCCGCCGGCCCGCACCTTCGTGCCGGTGGGCGACTGGCCGATGGATTTCGACATCGAAATCGAGTGCGTCGCCCTGGCATAACGACTGGTGGCGATCGCGCATGTGACAATTTAGTAGCCTCCGCGAGCGGGCGTTGCGCGTTGGACGGTCGCGCCGCAGGCGACGGCGATGGTTTCGAGTGCGCGCCAGAAGCGGATGCGATCGAGGATCGGATTGAGAAATGCGGTCATGGTGCAGAAGCGCGAGGCGTAGGGGCGCTTGTGGTGTTCGGCGTGATGCGCCGCCGGTTGCAGCAGGCCCGTGTTTTGCAGCAATTGCACCGGCCGCGGAGGCCGCGAACTATGCGCCCACATGTGGACCTGGTTCGATTGCGAGAGAAGGGCCAGGACCAGGTACGGTTCCCACATGTGCACGTGGCAGAGCAGGAGCGTTGCGGCGACAACTGCGGCAAGAGCGATGCAGACGCGATTGGTTTGCCAGTACGCGCCGGCGCGAATCTTGCCGGGAGAGCGATGATGGTCGATGTTGTCGTTGACGATGAAACGATCGAGGAGGCCCGATTTTCCGGGCTTGAGCCAGGTATCTTCGGCCCAGTGCATGAGTCCGGTGATGAAGTCGGCGACGAGCAGGCTGACCAGAATGCAGCCGGCGTAGGAGAGGAGCGCGATGATGATGTCCATGCCCCGACTGTAGCCGCCGGCACGGGGCACGGGCGTCCGTAGAACTACGTCATCTGCGGGTCTGGTGCAGCCGAAAACGGCCTTGCGCTGTTTGTGGACCGTATGGAATCCCAAGTGGTCTTTATTACCGGAGCGCTGAGCGGCATCGGTCGCGCAACCGCAGTCGCTTTTGCACGGGAAGGTGCGCACGTCGCCATCTCCGGGCGGCGAGATGATGCCGGCAATGCCCTGGTTGCGGAGCTCCGAGCTCTTGGCGCGCAGGCCGAGTTCTTTCGGGTCGACGTCCGCAACGACGACGAGGTGCGCGATGTCGTCGACAAGGTTGTCGCGCGCTTCGGGCGACTCGACGTCGCAGTGAATAGCGCGGGAACGGAAGGGCAAACCGGCCCAATCACGGGCCAGACCGCCGAAAATTACACCGCCACGTTCGATGCGAACGTTCTCGGCACGCTGCTCAGCCTCAAGCACGAACTGCGCGTCATGCAGCCACAGGGATCGGGGAGCATCATCAACCTTTCATCGACGGTAGGGCATCGCGGAGCACCTGGCGCGTCGGTTTATACCGCGAGCAAACACGCGGTCGAGGGTCTCACGAAAGCGGCGGCACTTGAAGCGGCTGCGTACGGCGTGCGCGTCAATGCAATTGCTCCGGGGCCGGTCGATACGGAGATGCTGACCCGCTTTACCGGGACCGCTGACCGGAAGGCCGCGCTGATCTCGAGCGTTCCGATGAAGCGCGCCGGCACACCCGAGGAAATTGCAGACGCGATCGTATTTCTGGCATCCGATAAGGCTTCATTCATCTCTGGCCAGATCATCGACGTCAACGGAGGAAAGACTGCGCTATGAAGACCATGAAAACTCCGAATGCGGAGCATCCGATCACGATCGCACCGAGCACTTCGCGAGTGCGCGTCGTCGTCGCCGGACGCGTCGTCGCCGACACGCGAGCCGCGCTGACGCTACGCGAGAGCGACTATCCGCCGGTTCACTACGTTCCGCGCGATGATGCCGATATGACGCTGCTCGAGCCGAGCGACCACGAATCGTATTGCCCGTATAAGGGCGAAGCCGCGTACTTCACTATTCGGGTTGGCAGCGAGCGTCGCGCGAACGCCGTGTGGACGTACGAAGCGCCGTACGATGCGGTTTCGGAGATTAAGAGCTATCTCGCCTTTTATCCCGACCGCGTCGACGCGATCGAGGTGCTGCCACTCGAGTAACTTATGCGGCGAAACGCGGATCGGTCCAGCAGCCGGTCTGCGTCGCGTGCCGTAGGCCGTTGGTCAATTGCCATTCGTCAGAGTCTTTCGAGAGGATGCAGGTGGCACCGGCAAGGTGACACTCGCGCGCCCAAGCTTGCTCTGTCGGAGATGTATAAATAACCAAGATGCATTCGGGAAGCACGAAGCGGAGTTGGCGCACCATTTCGAGCGGGTCGACGAGGAGACGGTCAACATCGGCAACCAGGATGTCGGGTGCACGCTTGCTCAACTCAGCGACGTCGAGGCGGGCAAGGATCGTTAGGGCTGACTCGCCGGCACCTTTTAGCGCGGCACTGAGCAGCGGGACGTGATCGGGGTCGATTGCGGCCAAGCAGCAGATGCGGGCCATGGGGGTAACGCTTTCAACGGTGGTTGGCTCCGCCGGAATCCGGAAGAGCATGCACAGCATAGCATCGGCACGCCCGAGCGGACATCGTGGAATGCGCGATAGTGACCGACCAGAACCGCGCTTTCCGCTATACCGGCCACCTTTCGCCTCGGCTACGCTTGCGCCATGAAAGACCTACGAGAGAAACTGACCAAAGAGACCAGAAACGTTCACGATCTTCTCGATGAGAAGCTGCTTCGCTTCGCTGCGGATGATGAGCATGCTCGGCGCACTGCGGCCGGCGACAGCATGACGGCCAACGAAAAAATCGTATCGGGAGTCGATGAGGTCAAGCATCTCACCGAAGCCGAGCTCGTCGCCGTAAAGCGCAAACTGCGTGGTCACTAGCCGGGCAGTAAAGATTGGAATCCTCGGCTCGGACGCGCGCGCTCTCGCAATGGAACGGCTCTTAGTCGAGGGCGGCCATAACGTGTGCAATGGAAGCGCCGGCAACGACGCATTTGCGTGCGATATGCTGATTTTCGCCGGTCCGCGTGGCGGCGCCGACGAAATCGTCTCGCAGCTCGGGAGAATCGACAATCGAACCGTCATCGTCGATGCGATGGAGGATACGCTATCGGCGGGTCCGGATGCAACGGAGATCCTAGCTGGTAAGCTCGGCACACGCCGGGTTATTCGAGCCTTGATGGCCCTTCCGAAAGCCGGCAGTAACGTTCTCATGTGGGGAGACGATCCCAGTGACATGAAGCTGGTGGCCCACGTCTTTCGCACTGCGGGATGTATGCCCACCGATTGCGATCCCACGCCGAACGGAAAATAGGCGCTCCTAAGGCAGGCGTTCGTAGATCATGTCGCGGTTGTAGTAACGGCGGTCGATGAGTTTGATGATTCTTCCGCTCCGGTCCGCGACAAAGATCAGCGTACCGGCGCGCCCCTCTCGAAAGAACGCATTTGGTTGATCGGCGATTGCGCTCATTGGGATCGCCGGCGATCCCTCGCGCCCACCGGCGAGTTTTCCCCCGGCCATGGTGACCGCGAAGACGAGCGGACCATCAAGCATCCGGTAGCGCCCGACATAGCGCTGGGCTTGCGCGGGCGTGAGATGCGTGACCGGCGGATCGAGCGGCAGACGTGTCTGCGTATCGGAAAGAAGCAGCCACCGATCGCCAACCCGATGATAGGTGTCGACCATTCCAAATTGCGCTTGAAAATGTTGGCCGTAGATCGTTTCGTGCTCGTCGGCGATAAAAGCGATCACCGCGACGTCGCCGGCGCGGGCGAAGTGAGGCCGGATCACGCGTAACGTGCCCGTTGAGCCCTTGGGCAGCGGCACGAGGCCGGCGAGGAACGCAGCCTTCGTCGAGACGTGGCCCTCCTCGTCCATCAAGAGCGCGGAATCGTCGAGGTCACGCGCCCACACCGCTTTATCGCCGCTGGTAATCGCATCAAGACGGGCTTGGATCTGTGAGATCAGCTGCGTTTCAAGCGTCGTCGCAAGAGCAGCCGCGAGTATCAACGGCCGTCGTACCAGCGGTCGAGTTCGGTTTTAAGTCGTGCGAGGCTCGTCGGATCGATGTAGATCATGTGCCCCGACTCGTAGCGCCCGAACGTGATGTTTTGCCGTAGCGCTTCAGGGAGATGTAAATGCGCGAAGTCGTACTCCTGTTGGAAGTACGGCGTCGACATGTCGTAGTATCCCATCGCGGCGAAGACGCGCATGCTCGGATTCTCCGCCATGGATTCCGCGAGGTCGACGATCGTGTTCGGCGGCTTGATGAGCGCCGCGTCGCCGCCCAAATCGGTCGCGTGCTTCCAGTCCCATCCTGCTAAAACATCGTAGAGCGAGCGATACTCGAGCGGGGTGTGGTAGCCGAGCTGGTTGCGCACATAGTCGTTGAAGACCGCGACGACGGCGGGCGTGGTCGCGAGGTCGGAGTTGTCCCACATCGGCGCTTGGCGATTACCGACCACGTCGTAGCCGGAGTAGCGCGTGTCCATGTACCCCACGACCTTCCCTTGCGAGCGCAGCAGATCGCTGCGGAAGTCGTTGGGCTTAATGCGCAGGTTCGCTTCGCGAATCACCGGCTCGGAGAGGCCGGTGTACTCGGCGAGTTTGTGAATCGTGTCCTCGCGCTCCGCGGCCGAGGCGTTGTCGCCTTGCGCGAGCGTCGTCAGATATTGGCCGAGCGCAAAGCGCTCGACGCCTGCGAGAAACGTTGGGAGGTCCGCCGGGCGATTGGGCGCGAGATGGTAGTACCACGCGGTCGCGGCTTCAGTCGGAAGAAATAAAACGAACGGCCAGTCGTTGCCGCCGATGTTTTGGTCGTCCCAAAGCAGGTCGACGTTCAAGGCGTTGGACATCAACACGATGCCGTTGAGCTGAATCGCTTGCCCAAAACCGTTTTCGAGCTGGCGCGCGACTGCGGCGGAGCGGATCGTGCCGTAGCTCTCGCCGAAAAGATACTTCGGCGAGTTCCACCGCCCGAAGTCCGAGAGATAGCCGCGGATGAACTGCGCAAACGCGGCGGCATCCTGATCGACACCGAAGACCTGTGAGCCCTTGCCATCGGGGAGCATGCGGCTGAATCCGGTCGCAGGCGCATCGACGTAGACTTCGTCGGTCTTATCGAGCAGCGAGTACTGATTGTCGACGACCGTGTACGGCGCGCTGGGCGTTTCCCCGGGCTTCCCTCCGATGACGCGGACGGGTCCGAACGCGGCCATGCGTTGCCACACGCTCGATCCGCCCGGGCCGCCGTTGTAGAAGAAGGTCACCGGACGTTTGGCCGGATCCACGCCGTCCTGCGTATAGGCGGTGTAGAACATCGTGTCGATCGGCCGGCGCTTCTCGTCGTAAAGCGTGATCGTCCCGGCTCGCGCCGTGTAATGGATGCCGCTCCCGTTCATCGTCAGCGTATGATGCGTCACTGCATCGGCTGCAAAGCAGCGAATCGGGAGCAGCGCGAGCGCAAGCGCGAAAAAGAGCGGCTTCATACGAGGGGATATTAGGTGGCGCACCACACAAACCTACAGAATGATCACCGGTATGCACGCGATCCTCTACACCAAGCACTCCAAAGAGATGCACGACTTTCTCAAGGACGTGCTCGACCTGCGCTACGTCGATGCCGGAAATGGGCGACTCTTCTTCGCCGCACCGCCGTCAAAACGACGCCGGTCGCTGACCGCGGCTGGGGTTTGGTGACCACGCTCGAACTCCCGGGCGGCGACACGCTCGGCCTGTACGAACCAAAGCACCTCTCGCCCTTAACGTAGCTGCTGCTGGCGTATAGTCCTACTGCGCCGGTAGCCGGTACTTGGCGTCGAGCCGGAACGTCCACTGCGTCGTGTTCTGAACGTTTGCGAGATTCTTCTCGATCTCCAGGCCGACGATGAGTAGGCGATGGTCGTTTTGCGTGAACCTCTCGACACGGAATCCGAGCGGAACATTTTGCCATGCGCTCTTCTGCCAATTGTACAGGAATTGCATCGACGACGTTCCTACGAGCCAACCGCGGGGCGACGTAAAGAACAGCCCCGGCTGAATCTGCGTCTGGGTGATTGGTCCACGCGATTTCGGCCCGGCAAACGACACGTAGGTTTCGGTATATACGCCGATGGCGGTGCTTCCGTGCGTGTACGTGTACCCTGCCGCCGGGCCGCCCGACCATCGACCCGAGCCCAGTTCATTCACCGATGCGGTGGGAATTTTCAGAAGCGGACCATACACCCATTTTCGATCCGCAACACCGAGATACTGAAGAAACCACAGCGTCGTATCGCCGTTGCCCTTAACCGCCCCCGCCGGAGCTGACGTCACGAAGGGCAATTTGATTTTTATAAGCTGCAAGTGTCGACGGGTGAGCAGCGTCGCGGGCAACTTCTTTCCCAATCGTCCAATCGGAAATTGCGCGCGAAGATTGATCGTGTTGCTCGATCCGGCAAGATGGTCGTAGGAGGTCGTGACCTCATCTTCGATCGAGAACCATTCCTGCGGCGACAGGGGCACGTTAAAGTCCGGAACAAGATCCAGTGACTCGGATGAATCGCTCTGGGTAGGCGATGTCGAGGCCGCTGGTGCGGGTGTCGCTGCCTGCTGCGCACGGGCCGAAGCAGCCGGCTGTAGCGCGAGAGCGAAGAGGAAGCAGGTGAGGGTTCTTTGCGCGACCAGAATCGCCGTGGACGCCACGCACAAAGCATAGCGGCTGCCCACCCCTCGTATTATCCCGAATTTGCCTGAAAGAAAAGAAACAGGTCCAACAACGTTTCGTTTTCGAGGTCGGGCCGCAGCGGGGGGCGACCGGAGGGCGGTACAGGTTCGATACGTGACGAACGTATCCGCATGAGCGAGTCTCGTCAGAGGGCCGCGCGCGTTCTGCTGCCTGCCTTTGCGCTAATGTGGCTTGCCATGGTTCTAGCCGTATCCATCGGACCCGACGCCTATCATCCGGCATTTGAACTAGACAATCCCGGCTTGTGGCGAGCGGCGACGGTCACGAGGGCCAGCGCGGAAATGCAAGCGCTCGGTATCGTGCCGGGGGCGCACATTCGACTCGATGTCATCCCCTGGGTGGACCGCATACGGCTGCGCTACGGTGCGAAAGACGCGATCGTGCGCGTGCCATTGGAGACGCCGTCGGGAATCCAATTGATCGCCGTTCGAGAAACGGTTCCGCGCGTTACCGACCTTTCGCAGCGAATCTTTGTGGCGCTTTCAGCTGCGCTCGCGTTCTTACTTGTGGGGTATCTTGGATACCGTCGTCCGAGCGCAATGCTTTTCGCCTTGATCCTGTTCCTCGGCGGCGGCGGCTTGAGCTGGTCAAGTTTTGCCGCACAGCTCTTCTGGGTGCCGGCGCCCGTCTTCGCCGTCATCGCCTGGATCTTGCGCGACCTGTGCAATATTTTCCCGGTCTTGGTGCTCGCGTCGTTTGCGATTCGCCTTCCCGGTACCGCGCCCTCGCCGCAGAGGCTCCGCGCGATTCGCGTAGTCGATGCGATCGTCGTCGCCGGATTCTTGCTCGACGTCATCGCCGAACGATCGCAAATTGCTTATGCCGTCATGTGCGGCTTGTGGGCACTCGTGCTTCTTTGCGCGTCGGTGCTTTCGCTGCGTCTTGCGAAACCGGAAGATCGCGCCCGCGTCGGCATCGTCTTTGCGGCGATCATGATCGGCGGCGTGGGCTATGCCATAACCATGATCGCCTTTTCGCTCGGAAGAATACCATTTACCGTATTTCTGATTTACACCACGATATCGCTCGACCTGATTCCGATTGCGGTGACGTATGCCATACTCAAACACCGTGTCTTCGATATCGAGTTCGTACTGAATCGCACGGTGGTGTACGCGCTGACCTCGGCGATCTTAATTCTGATGTTCGCGGCGCTCGAATTCTTCGCCGAACGGTACCTGCTGGCGTTGACGCGGGTAGAAAGTGCGGTTGTAGATTTTATCATCGTCCTCGTGGTGGTCGTCAGCGCGCGGGTCGTGCATACTCGGGTCGACCGCGCCGTAGACAATATCTTGTTCCGCGCGAGGCATGCGCAGGAGTTGGCTCTTGTGCGGTATGCGACGACGGCGCAGTTTTATACGTCGACGAAGCCGCTCATCCGCGACACCTTGGACACGGTAGGCCAGTATGCACTCGTGGACGGGACCGCCGTCTACTTGGCAGCGAACGGCGCCCTCGCAAAAGCAGGATCGTCATGGCCTGAGGCTCCCGCAGAGATCGAGGAGAACGACGCCGCGTGCGCCGATATGCGCGGTCATCAAGAGCCTCTGGATCTGCACGATCTAGCGACGGCATTCCCTGGCGTGCGGGCTTATCCCATGATCCTCGCCGGTCGCCTCGTTGGCGTTCTCTGCATTGGCGACCGCGCGGGCGGAGAGGCGATTCCACCCGATATCGACAAAGCCGTTGCCAATATCGCCGGAGCCATTGCAATCGCCATTGCCGCGATTGAAACGGACGCGATCCGCGAAGAAAACGCGTTGTTGCAGCGTCGCTTGAGTGCCCTCGCCGCCGCAACTTGATGCGGCTGCGAAAAAGAAACAGGTCCAACAACGTTTCCGTGTTGGACCTGTTCGTTTTGGTTGCGGGG
>CAWHWL010000016.1:0-23249 GCA_963833045.1 Vulcanimicrobiota bacterium | reverse complement strand
TCGCTACGAAAGCCTACCGAAATATCAAGTCAGGGCGGCCCAACCACAGAAAACCGAAACATCAATACCTAGGCGCGGGATGTTTACGCTCAGCACTCGCGCCGCAATACCACTGCCGGCGTCAAGCTCAGCAGCCACAATTCGCTCGTCATCGTTGCCGAGGCGCCCGATGAGTTTCTCACCAAAATGAACTTCGACGAGATTTCGGTCCAGAAGGTTTCCATAGGATCGCCTGCACACGAGTACGTCGCCCGCGTGCAGCGTGCGCCCGATATTTTTGGCTGCATCCCGTCGCGATCCTAAAGCACTCCCTTCGTGGCAATACCTCCGTCATTTCAGAGGGCCTCGACGACTCTGGTTCTGCGCCCAGACGTGGGCAACTCCGTTCTACAACATCCTGGAGCCACTTTCGCCGGTCACTTGTAGCTGATCAGCGAGATGATCTGGCGCTAAGTCGGCAACCCGATGCCGAGATGCGCGAAAGCTGTGTTCCGCTCCCGAGCTGTTGAACTGCTTTGACAATCGCATAGCCGCGCCGCGGGTCGGAACTCCTAAAGTGAGAGCGTAGCAAGCCGCGACGGCAGAGACGCCCTGACGAAACATGGACGGCAGAAACCGTAAGTCGATCGATGCCAGTTCAGGCCGTCACCCAACGCGTGCAACGCAACGCAATGCGCAGCGCCGAGGAGAGATCACAGGGAAGGTAATATCGGAGGTGCCGATCCACGAGTTAGGCCGCTGCGAGGCGCGGGATTCCCGCATCCGCGAGGATGTCGACCACATCGCCGACAGGCTGGGTATGAAACGCACCTCATCGCGGCCCGCTCCATGTTCGGATTTTCGCCGATCTCTTTGAGTTGGCCGATCGTGAATCATCCGGGGAACGATTATAGATGCTACCCGACCTGCAGGCCCCTGAATGAGTGCGTCTCGCACCTCTGGCGTCGACTCAAGTGCGGTTAACATTTCGAGGCATTGCGAAGAGCCTAAGCCCGTTTGCAATAAAACAAGTCTTTGGCTTGCAGACGGAATGGCTTCGATAGATCGCTTTCGCCCTCAGTGTCATAGCGCTCTCTTTGACCGACCATAGCATCTGACCTTCGCCAGCTTGCTGATATGCGAGCGAGTCTTCTAAGGTACGAATCGGATAATCGCTTCAACGTCGCCAGCCGATGTCTCTTCTACAAGCGCCAGCAGTATGTCGGCGTCCAGGGTGTGCGCCCAAATGTTCTTCTTCGTATATTCCACTCTCGGCTAGGCGAGCCAACTTGAGAAGGCCGCTCATCATATCTTCGCCTTGGCTTCGATATTCGAGATGCCGTCGATTTCTTCCTGATCGCGATCGTCCTCGACGGCGTACCCAACCAATCCTTCGCTCTCGAGCCCAGCTCTGCCAGCATATCCAGCGACGTTCCCGTAATCGCTTGCCCCCCTTGGGTTCGGTGTGCCCGTTCTCGAAGCGGCCCCAACTATGAATAATCACTGTTCGGATTGGGATGTTTATCCCGGTCGAAAGAGTTCCGTAGCAACGATGACCATGAACTTTCCATCGCGCGCATCTCGTTCAACGGCCTCTTTAAGGATGTCGGGCAGGTCGCCATTGTGAACTGCGAGACCTTTGTTTAGCCAATCGGCGATTCTCATCCGCAGACCACTCGCCAGCGATCTGCTCGGCTCTTCCTGCAGTCCCCGGGAGATTTCCCCACCGGGAGGCCGGGGTTGATGTATCTCAACCAACTCTTGCAGGCTCGAGGCAATCGAGATCGTCCAATCAGGATAAGCAGCATAACTAGGACTGGACCGAGGCCGAAAGACGAAGCGCGAGCTCGGCAACGAGGTCGCTCTTGTTCGCCGGCGTAACCCTGACTCTCCGCGTCTGTGTGATGGGATCGACGTAGGGTATCGCGCATGGGAACAACATCAGGAATTCTGGGAACTTGCTGCGTTCGTCGAATCGATCAAGCGCAGTGTTCCGGCCTGCTCTCGCCAATCAAACACCGCAAGTTGCAGATGGGCGGGCCGCCATGACGACGTCGCTGAACGGCCAAGATGTAAGAGAGATCTCCCCGAAAGCCAATTGGCGATCTCCGCTAGCCCTCGATCTGAAACAACGGCTGAGACGACGAGGAATCTAGCATTAGGCAGGCGCAGACGAAGCCGAGTCAAAAGCAGCTCGGTCTTAACTCCGCGATCTTCAGAGCCAAGGATGTGCCCCTCATCGAGAACGACAAGGGAAACACTTGATAGAGCGTGCGCATTGAGTCGATCTAAAAGATCGAGCTTCTCCGGCGTTAGGACCGCGACGTCGTAATCGCTTAGAAGTTCTGTCTCATGCTCTTCGTAGAGATAAGACGAAGCAGAGGACGTGACAGAAAAGCCGAGATCGCCGAATAGTCTCCTAAAACCGGCCGTAAGCTCGTTCGCAAGTGCTCGAAACGGGGCTATGTAAATTACCCTTGCGCCGCCGCCATCCGCAAGTGCCTTCACCATGGCCATTTCGGCTACGCGCGTCTTACCCGCGCTGGTCGGCATCCGGGCGGCGAACGACGGGACCTCGCTATCTAACAACCCAGCCTCGATGGCTTCGCGCTGGGACGGCCAGAGTTCCGTTATGCTACTTCCGCCGAGTAGGTCGCGGCCTAAGCCGCGTGCCAAAAGCATGAGGTACCGGCGCCAAAGAGCGGGAGCCGCGGTTTGAGTTTGGCCCAGCAACGTCCAGATAGACCGCGCTCCGAGCTCCTTAGCGAACCGCGCCAGACCATCCGCTAGCAGGTGTTCCCAAACGGCCCCGCCTGAGACCGAAGCACGCAGTACATGGCGAAGAGTTTCCATAGCTGACTCTAAGTGATAATGCTCGCCTGACAGCAAGTACTCGGCGAGCTCCTCAACGCTTTCTATCGCGCCGGCGGTTATAAGCCCGGCGCGCGTATAATCCGCGGGCTTAAGCTCCGAAACTGTCGCGCGCAGCGCGAGTAGTCTACGTTCAAGAAGTAACGTAACGCATTCCAGGAGCGGGTCAGCTGGCGTACCTGCTGGATTGCTCGCTCGGTACTTCCGCACGACGGCCATGCTGTTCGCCGAGCTTCCGGCCGCGGAATAGGCGAATGCTGCCATCAATGTAGACTCAGTACTTTTGTCAGACCTTACGCGGCCATATGCTTCCCAGAAGCGACCCGTCTCCAGAACGCCCTCAGATGATGCGTCGTCAATCGATATGGAGGCTCCAAGAATCTGCAGCGCCGTAGCAAGGCGCACTAACGCCGTCACGTCTAACGTCGCCGTGGGCTCCCGCTGAACATCCAGCTCGTGCGAATAGGCATCTGCGCCGAGGCGCAATAGGCCATTACGCCAGGTGTTTCCCCTGACGATCGCGCTAAAGCGTGCAGCCCAATCCCCGTCAATCATCCTCATCTCCGGGCTGCAGCCCGACAGCCTCGTAACAACGCGCAATCGCCGCGGAGAGGTCCGCGATTCTGAAGACCATCACCGTAAGGGGATCTAACGACGGAGGACGCCTCGCCAGGTTCATAACTGCGGTCTCGGACCAAACGGCCGGATCCGTGTGTAAGGCCACAAAAAAGGACACTCTACAAGGGAAAGTACCGCAGATTGCGTCCAGAAAGGCCTCGAGCATCTCGGCGCCCTCCGACTTGAGCGCTGAGGCCAAGAAATTATGGTAGGCCACGAGAACGCCGCCACTCGCTGCCGACAGCAACTGGTTGTGCGCCTCGACGGCAAATGCAGTGTCCCTAACGGTCCTAAGCTTTGATTCCAGATAGCAGATTTCAATAATTCTGCGCTCCTCATCGAGCCTGAATCCGCTTACGTCGACCCCGGTTTGCTGATCCGTGCTTCTTATTTTGTAGCGCATCTTTTTTACGGGCACGACGAATCCAAGGTGCTTGACTAGTGAGACTGCAGCTAAGACTTCCCCAAGATCACCTTTCTGCGTTTTTTCGTTTACCGGGTTGGCGACGACTTCCAGCATTTCGCTGTATTTTTCTTTGGTCAGGCGTTCCTTGAGCCCCGCCTCGACCATGGGGTCCATTCGTGCGCTTATGAGTTCGGCCGCAACCAGCGCTACGATTTCGCAGGTAAGATTGCCAACGCTCGAAAAATCGATCCTCTCAAAGGCAGGGTCAGTAGCCCCGGCATCTTCGGATCGCAACCAATCAAGGAGCAGCGTATCATTCATTGACCCGTTGATCCAACCGCCTGCACGGCGCACCCGTTCTCGCACATGATCGCTTCCACCTTAGCGCCGTCACTAGCTGGCGTAGCGGCCGCAGACGGACCTGTTACGGCCGCGGGCTGAGTTTCTCTTTCCGTTGGCGAAAATCGTTTAGCCTGTACTAGTCCAAAATTCCCACCAATCACGATTAGGAAGCCTCGTTGATCATCTATGTAACAGGCGATGCCGTGGAGCCCGACTTTCCTGGTAAGAAGATCGTCGCATTCTTGACCAACAATGCCACTCCAAATTGGGGGGGGCGGAATCGCGAGACAAATAGCTTCGCGGCACCCCGACGTTCAGATCGAATTTCGGAAGCACGCCGGCCAACATCCGGAAACGCTGCAACTCGGAAAAGCGATTTTCTTGAAGTCTAGCGAGACGCTAACTTTCGCCGCGCTTATTGCCCAAGACGGATGCGGGCCAAGTGACGAGCCCCGTATCCGCTACGACGCGCTCGCGCTCGCGCTCGAAAAGCTGGGCACTCGAGCACGGGTAACCAAGGCATCGGTCCATATGCCACGCATCGGCGTAGGCGCGGCCCGCGGCCGTTGGGAAGTTATTGAGCCGATGATCCAAAAATACGTCGTGCCGTTTGCCGACGTGAGGATCTACGAAATTCCTCGCGGGAAGAGGCGCATGACGAGAGAGTCGTCGTAAGGTTTCGGCAGTGTGCGCGTGCGAGTACCTCTTTGCCAAATCTCCAACCGCTTGACGTAGCCCCACAGGTCCGGAACACCCCCCGGTATTAAGATCTCGGCCACCCGATCGCTTCGACGAACCCTTCTAGCGCTCCAGTCGAAATCGGCGATCGACTTAAACATCCCGATCGATCGTTTGTGAGCGTACGGAGTCGTGCATCCGCTATTAATGGGCGACAGAAGCGCTACAGACTCATACGATGACAGCAGGCCTCGCGAATCCAAGACAAAGACCAGCTGTGGCTTATCCCGATACGGAGAAGCGGCATTCATTCTTCCGAGCCGGCTTTCGTTAGGCCAGAAGAATGCGTGCGAATTGATAAACCGGAAGAATTCCTCAACCGTTGCGTCCTGAAGTGTTGCCTCTATTCGCGAGACGCTCATTGGCTTTTGGTCCCTTATGTAGCACGGCGGGAGACCGCCGCACTTTATTGTCACAGTGTCCCGTCTATGGCTTGTCTCCAACGAGTTCTTGGCTGCAGTGTTAAGGCGGTACGTCTCTGCGAGCCTAGCAGTAGACAGCAACCCCCTCTCAAGGATGCCTTCAACGTTTCTCGCGTCGGCCATGTGCCAGAGCTCCGGATACTCGGTGACGAGCGTATCAAAAATCACCACGACCGCCGATCAATAATGCTCCGCTCGTTAAAACGCGTAGAGATAAGGGAGACTGGGGCGCCCGCTAAACGTTCAAGCTCTTCAATAAAACGAATCGTTTCCTGCGTTAGCTGCTCAAAGCGCCGGGCCTTTTGGTTTTCAGACGAGATGTAGTCAGTAAACGTAAGGGCGATATCCGTAGGCGCGTTGAGCGAACACGCCTTTCTAAAGAGTGCCCAGTCGAACTCTCCTACGCGACGCTGTCGCTTTGTAGTTGATGTCTTTTCGGCATCGAGCAACGCCTCCAGCGGCAACCCCGACCTACGGGCGATTACTTCCCAAGATAAGTCAATCGACATCGGGCCTGACGTTTTGCTCTTGTCATCGGGGTTTTGCACGCGTATTGGATATGTGCGCGTCACCATAATAACTCGTCTTATTCGCGACGGTGGCACACCCGCTTCAGCCATTGTCCCGCTGGCGGGGTCCACTCCCAATTTCTTAGCCCACGGAAAACTAGAAAATCGCGGCGAACTTCACCGACCAAGGAGGTCCGCCCGTGCGCAAGTCCCGCTACTCCGACGAACAGATCGCTGCAGCCCTGCGGCAAGCCGAAATCGGCACGCCAGTCGCTGATATCACGCGCAAGCTCGGCATCAGCGAAGCGACGTTCTACGTGTGGAAGAAACGCTTTGGTACGCTCGGTACACCCGAGATCCGCGAGCTGCGTCAGCTCCGTGAGGAAAATGCGCGGCTCAAACAGGTTGTTGCCGATCTAACACTCGATCGGCACGTGCTCCAAGACGTGCTCAAAAAAAAGTGGTGAGCCGGGTACGCCGCAAAACGGTGCTGCCCGAAATCCGCAAAACCTGGCGTTTGAGCGAGCGCCGAGCGTGTGCGATTCTCACCGTGAACCGCCGCGCTGTTCGCTATCGATCACTTCGAAGCAATGACGATGCAGCGCTTCGCATGCGTATCAAAGACATCGCCGCCGCGCGCATACGGTACGGCCAACGGCGCATTTACGTGTTGCTGCGGCGTGAGGGTTGGCACGTCAACATCAAACGCGTTGCTCGCATCTATCGCGCTGAAGGCTTGGCAATACGCACGAAAACGCCGCGCCGGCGGCGTGCACCGATGGTGCGTGAAGCCATCGCACAACCGACAGCGCCAAACCAGAGTTGGGCGATGGATTTCATGCACGATGTCCTCGCAGACGGCACAAAGATCCGACTGCTCACCATAGTCGATACCTTTAGTCGCGAGAGCATCGCTTTGGAGCTCGACTACGGCTTCAAATCGCCGCAGGTCGTTGAGGTGCTGCGGCGTGCGGTTGCACAGCGCGGAGCTCCCGAGCGCATCTACTGCGACAACGGCCCCGAGTTCATCTCGTTGCACCTCGACCAGTGGGCATATTGGACGCGCGTAAAGCTCGCGTTCTCGCGGCCAGGACGCCCGTCCGACAACGCATTCTGCGAATCGTTTAACAACCGCGTGCGTCAAGAATTGCTCAATCCGAATTGGTTCCGATCGCTCGACGATGCACGCTTGCAAGCTGCAGCGTGGCGCATCGACTACAATACAAATCATCCACACAGTTCGCTTGGCGATCTCGCTCCCGAAGAGTTCGCCAGGCGTGCATCGAATCTCACATCACAAGCCGCCATTTCTGGTGCTCCCGCGGACTAAAAATCGGGGGACGACCCGCGGTTGTGTCTCTCGATGTAACGTAGGGATAATCGCCGTGGTACAGGCTCAGCCCGGTCCCCTGTGTACCCTCAAGCAGCACGCTAGCGCCCCGCACGAATGCGTCATCGAGGACCTCGCGCGTCGGCTTGATGAATGACTTGAAGGCAGGCGCATTGCCTGCTAAGAGGACACGAGGAACGCGCCAGCCCCTCAAGTGGTTTCGCATTACGCGGCGTGCCGTGGCCATTCCGCCCCCTTGAGCGGTTGAAGCAATGTTTCGCCTTAGCTCAGACTCATAGCTGCGGTCCCACTGGTCGATTATCATCGCTTGCGGGTCGATAGCAATTCGCCCCGGATCTACGTTGCATTCCTCGATTTCGCGAAATAGCTGTTCAGGCCATATAGTCGCCCCTGGCCCGATCACAATCTTGGCATGTGGTGCCGACTGTGTGCCGGAGGGAAGCTGATGAAAAATGTATGTTTTTCCGTCAGCTCCTCCAGGGAAGAGTACGGTATGGCCCGCGTTTGGGCCGCCGACGCGGACCAGAACGTCGTACTCCCGAGCCAGATACCAAGCTATGTGGCCCTTGCCTTCGCTTCCGTACTCGCCACCAATCAACACATCTACCAGAGCACTTTCGGCCACACTATAGAGCCCGATGCGAGCAGCGGCTCTAACAAGCACGTCCTCACGAGTACTTCTTCCGGTGTCTATCAAGACATCACAAATCGACTGAAGCGAGTCTACCTGGGCCTCGGTCGGATCTCGTTCGACATCTTCGTATGTCGGGAGCTCGGGAAATTTGTGCTCGCGCTTGTCGTAACGCTCGGCCAAAATCTCCTGATCCGCACGAACGTGAATATGCGTCACCCTCAGTGCGCCAAAACTCTTTCGAATCGCCTCTACCTGCTCTGCAATCCTCACAGAGTCAACAATCACCATTGAGCCGTTACCGAAATTTCTGTCCAAGAGTTCGGCTGCGATCCATTCGCCGTGGGTTTCCTCATCGAGCGCCGCGCCAGCTCTTTGCAGCGCGCTCCTGGTAACCTCGACGCGCGGCTTTAGCTTGATAATGATCTCGCGGGTTTTTACGACTTCAGAAGCATAGCGCGCGCGCAGCGAGTCGCTCAACTGACTCTTGCCAGAAGCCACGCGACCCGACAGCAGAACGATACGCTCCGGTATAGCATCAAGGCCATTGCGCATTGCGACACCCAGGGCTCACAAGCGATATAGGCCACATGGCCTATTGATGCTTGCCAAAACCACTCAGTTCTTACATCTCGGCAGCGCTTGTGTCCTACCTTAGGCGATAGCCCGCGGAATTCATTAGGCTGCGCGGGCTTGAGCCGATGGCGGAGCGGGCATCGGAAGAACACCCGCGAGTCTTCCGTAAAGCAGCACCGTCTCTCTTCGGTGGCCGGTGATGCGCTCGACTTCGCGGGCGCTGTGGCCTTCGCGCAAAAGTTCCACGATGCGCTCTTGCTGCTCGACAGTTAGCGTGTTCATAGATGCTACTCTGCCGGTCGGCGCCCGTGGCCCTGCCGAAGTTGTCCGCTTTTGAGGCGCAAAATATTCCCAGCGCGCGTCGGCTCTGCTATAACTCGGCCATGAGCTATCTCGTGCCCACCGTCATCGAGAACACCGCGCGCGGCGAGCGCGCCTTCGACATCTACTCGCGCCTCCTCAAAGACCGCATCGTCTTCATCAGCGGCGAGATTACCGATCAGCTCGCTAGCCTTGCCGTCGCGCAGCTCCTCTTTCTCGAGAAAGAAGACCCCGACAAAGACGTTGATCTGTACATTAACAGCCCGGGCGGCAGCGTCACCGCGGCGCTTGGGATTTACGATACGATGCAGTTCATCAAGCCGGCAGTCGCGACGATCTGCGTGGGGTTTGCGGCCTCGATGGCGTCGGTGTTGTTGACCGGCGGCACGCCGGGTAAACGTGCCGCGCTGCCCTACAGCAAGATCCTCATCCACCAGCCGTGGATCGGGCAGATCGGCGGCCAAGCCAGCGACATCGAGTTACACGCGCGCGACCTCGTCGCTACGCGCAAAACGCTCGCGGGCATTTACGCAAAGACGACCGGCAAACCCGAAGACCAGATTCTGCGCGATCTCGATCGCGATTTTTACATGACGCCCGAGCAAGCGCGCGACTACGGCATCGTCGACGACGTACTCGAAGCAAACGGACGCGCAAGCGCCTAGTCTATCGCTCAAGATGCCCCGTGGTCTTGCCTCTCTCACCTAAGGAGGTCGGGAAAGCGCAGCCGCTCTTCTCCAGCGAGCCGGGTAGCTTCGGTCGAGCAGTCCTGCAGCACGCTATCGGACGCAGAATTCTCGCCTAGCACTAATGTTATGAATTTACGGATTGTGATTGGCGACTCGTGGGCGATCGCACGTATTCGCGCGAACGGCACCATAGAGAAGTCGAACACGACGATATTTGAACTTGAGTACGGTAACAGCGCGAATTCGCGCCATTCTAAGCGAACGGCAGTCGCGAATAGTTTGTCGATCCTTGTGTTTCCACATTCGACAACGCACCCAAGGTCGGGCGCCATGACGTCGCATCTTCCGCCGACGTACTCCGTTTCGACGGTCGGCGAACGAGCGCCACGCTGGACAAGCCATTCCAGTGCGAAAATCTTGAGTTCGTCCTGCCGATCTTGGCTCCGTGAGTGAGGCGCCGACTGAACAACGGCCTTCAATTGCTTATATCGGCCCTTCGAGAGACTCGGAACGGGCTCGAGTCGCGCCGGAATCCATTCTCGGGTCCCAATCGCGAGGATAAGGTCGAGGTCACCGGATGGTTGTGGATAGCCGTTCCCACCCTGACCAAACAATGTCTCAATTGTCGTAAGGTTGGCTTCACCGCGATTCCACGCCGCAACGTATTCGCGAATCAAGGCGTCCGCCGAGTCAGGACTTTTCATAGACACCCCGCGAGCCTGCGCGGCCCTCATTGGCGCCGAGATCACCGGCCGGAAAGCAGCACTCTCCCACTGGCAATTCGCTGCCGGCGGATCTCAACCCGGCGGGATGCCTTCTGCGAAACGAAAGACGTTTGTGGGATCGAATTTCGTCTTGATCCTACGTAGGTGTTGAAAGTTCCCGTCGTGATAGGCCAGCTGCCAATCGCGCAGTGACGGATCGATGAAGTTCTGATAGGCGCCGCCCTTTGCGAGCGGAACGATCGCGTCGTAGAATCCGTCAAGCCAGGCCAGATTGCGCGCCAGCACGTCGGGCGGCGTGGTCTGGGTCCAATACAGTTCGATCGAACTGAGCCACTGGCTGAAACGATGGGCAAAGGCCATGTCGTGTGCTCCGTGATCGTTCACACGCGCGCCGGTTTGAAACACCTTGAACGCGGCGGTTTTTGCCGTGCGCGGATAGCGCCGAAGCCATTCGAACACGATTGCATTTGCTTGGTGATCGAGCGGCGCATTGAAGAAACGTGAGCGCTCCTGATAGTACGCCGGGTGGCCCGGTTCAGCGAGAACGTCTTGCGCAGCCCAATAGTGATCGTACTTCATGATCCCTTCGGGTTCGGCAATCGCGTAGACCGGTGCCAGCATCTCGCGCAGTTGCGCAGGGGTGCCTTGATACTGCCCGAGCAGTTGGACCGCGATATCGGGCGTGGTCGCGTCGGGAGCAATAGCCGAGACTTTAGAGCCGAGCGTCGCCGGTGCACGACCGAGGACGTCGATCAACAGTTCGAAGACGCGCTCCGGTTGACGCTTCCAAATCAGGTCAAACACGGTCAGCGGTCCGACCTCGTAGGTTTGAAACGAGAACGACGTGTTGATGCCGAAATTCCCGCCACCCGCGCCGCGACAGGCCCAAAACAACTCATCGTTGCCCCGCACCGTGTGAGTCGTTCCGTCCGCGGTGACGATGTCCGTTGCAATCAGGTGATCGCAGGTCAGGCCGTGCGCTCGCATATTGAAGCCGATGCCGCCGCCGAGCACGAGCCCGGCGACGCCGACCGACGGACAACGTCCGTGGGTGATCGCGACATTACGGTCGCGGAATGCCGCGTAGAAGTTTGCGTTTCGAGCGCCGCCGTCGAGCGTGGCGACGCCGGTCTGCTCGTCGAACGCCACGCGATTCATGCTCCGTAGATCGATCATCAACCCGGGCGTCGTCGAATATCCCGCATACGAATGGCCGCCCGATCGCGCAACGAGCGGGACGCCGTATTCACGCGCGAAGAGAATCGACGTGCTGACGTCGCGAGCATCGTTGCACACCGCAATTGCTTGCGGAAGGATTGCATCGTAGCGCAGGTTATTCGGTTGCGCGTACGCGTTATACCATTGGTCTCCGGGACGTACGACCTTGCCGTTGAGACGACGCGCAAGCTCCGCCCACGGAATGGAACGACTCGCGCCCACAAGTCCGAGGGCTGAAGCGCCGAGCGCAGCAGATGCCGCGCTCTGGAGAAACACGCGCCGATTCACCATGCTGGGCGTTTCGCGGTTCCGCGGGATGAACCCATCATGGGCAGCGCGAACCCATCGTTCGCTTTGTTTAGCCGCGGTGATTTCGTACGCATGATGAGTCTGCTTGCCGGTACGTCGGCTATGGGCGCCGCACCAACGCCTCCCGTTGAACCCTGGGAAGACGGGTTGCGAACGGGGGGTGCGCCGGGCACGCTCGAGTTTTGGTATTTCGATACCGTCATGGACGATGGTTCGACCGCGGGATTCAACTTTTTCACGCGTCCCCCAACCGAGCTCGCCGGCCCACTCAAACCGCGCGTAAGCATCAACATCGGCCGGCCCGATCAGCAGCGCGTGCGAGAAGTCATCGACTACCGCGCCGATGAGTTTTCCGCCGCACGCGATCACTGCGACGTGCGTATCGGTCCGAATCACGCGTCCGGCACGTTGGTCGATGGTTTCGGGCGCTACGAGATCAACCTCACCGGAAAAGAAGCCGCTGCGAATCTCGTGTTTCATGGCGAGGTGCCGGCGTGGCGCCCCGGGCCGCGTGACGGCCAATTGAAACCGGGAATCGTTTTCGCCTGGCTTCCCTTCATCCCGTACGGCAGCGTCGAAGGCACGCTCACCTATAACGGCGCGGTGCATCGCGTCCGCGGAACCGGCTACCACGACCACAACTGGATGAATGTCGACATGACCAAGATCGTCGACCATTGGTACTGGGGACGAGCGTACACCAAGAACTATCGACTGGTCTTCGTGCAGGTGTTCGGGCGACCGGAAGCTCTTGGACCTGCGCCGATCTCCGCGTTACTCGTGGCGCGCGATACAACGATCTTGCTCGGCGACTTCGGTCAAGGCATCCCGCTGACGTTGCGCGAGGCCGAATTCACAACCGGCCCCGGTGAGCGCACGTACCCGAAAGATCTCGATTTTAACTGGTCCGGGTCGCAAGGGCGCGTGCATCTTGCATTGCGCGGCCCGAAGGTCATCGAGTATTTTCCCGTCGGGCCGGGTTGGTATTACCGATGGATGTCGGAACTCAAACTGACGGTCGATCTCGATGGGTCGCATGTCGTCGACCACGGGATCGCCGTCTACGAACGGCTGCTCCTCCATTGACCCGCAACGCCGTCGCGCGCGATCAGGCGAATTCGCTGCGCGACGCGAGAATGGCGAGGAGTAGTCCGATACCGCCTGCGTAGACGCACGAACCCGCGATCAAATGCCCCGACCACCACACGCCGCCCGCGAGCATGCGCGTGATGAAATACAGCACCATGAACACCGCCGGTGCAGCGAACGCAAAGCTGTAGAGCTTGCGTTTGTCGTTGAACGTAGGTTTCAGCCAGAGATACAAGAGATCGATGGCGATGCCCGCTATCAATCCAAGTACGATCTGCGGGATCATGAAACTGGAGGGCAGCGAAAGCTCGCGCATCACCGACTCCGCGGCGGTCGAAACGAACACGAGCACCGTGAACGAGCCGACAGGAACGCGCCCGACCTTTACGACGTAGAGGAGTATGCCCGAAAGCATCGCTGCGAAAATCATGACGCTCGCGGCGCCCATGCGAAGCAAGGAGTCTGTGAACTTCGTCGTCTTTTCGTCCTTACCGGCGCTCGCTTCAACGCGGTCGAGCGCATGAATGCCACCAAGGTCCGCGCTGCCGCCACTTGCCGACGGCGCCTCGATATCGCGCACGTGCTGCGTCCAGAATGCGCCGGTGTTTGAGAAGGTTGGGCTAGCATCGCCGTTTCCGGTAACCGGCCACGCCATCATCAAGAAACCGAATTCCATGAAAAAGAAGAGCATGACCAGCACGAAGGCTGCGTTCTTGTTCCATGAGGTCCGGTCGGGATCGTTGCGGCGCACGATCGAGCGTACGGGCCCCCCCGCCATCATCAGTGTAGCCGCGAAGAGCGCAATGTGAGGCGGACTCATCAGCGCGTCGATGTTTGCCTCAATACCGAAGACGATATGCCAGATCATGTCGCAGAAGCCGGCGACAGCAAAGAGCGCGATACCCCAAAGGGTGATGTCGTACCCTTCGGGCAAACAGTGCGCCCAATCGTAACCGGCGCGACGATTCCTAAAAGCCGGAATCAGCACGTAGAGCGCCGAGAGCGCGAACCCTCCATAAAGAATTGCATGCCACGGCGTAAAGAACGATTCGATCGAATCGAAGTGGTTGTGAGCGTACCCATCGACATATCCCCCGGCGATAAAGATCAACAGCATGATCGCTTCGCCCAGGTCGAAACGGGCACTGCTCTCGGGGTAGGTACGCATGGCCGCACGCTTCGTCGGCCTGAAGGGCAACCCTCTCTCGACGACTTCAACGCAAGTTGCGGCAATTTCAAACTGCAGGACGTCGGACCGAAGGGGGCCAAGCGCATAGCTTCGCGTCTTCATAAGGAGATTGCTGGTGTCACCTTTCGCGCGCTACTCAACGACACTCTTGTCCTGTGCGGCGCTGACGATAGCGCTGATGCGTAGTGCCGTTGCCGCGCCCACCGCGGCGTCGATTACCGATCCGTCGGTGCAGCGCGCGATCGTCGCAACTGTCGAGAAGAATCGTGCGATCTACGGCGGCCGTACGCCGGTGCCCGGCGTGCTCGTCGGCGTGTGGGACGCAAACGGCGCCAGCTACGTGCGTGGCTTCGGCTACGCCGATGTGCAACAGAAACGTCCGCTTACCGTCGCGGATCATTTCCGCATCGGCAGCAACACGAAGACGTTTGTTGCAAGCGTCATCTTGCAGCTCGCGCGCGAAGGCAAACTGCGCCTTGACGATCCGCTGAGCACCTTCAAGCTCGGGGTGACGATTCCGAACGGCGCACACATCACCGTCCGCCAAATCCTCGACATGCGCAGCGGCCTGTTCGAAGCGTATGACGTGCCCGAGCTGAGCGCCATGGACGTGACCGAATCCACGCTCTTCGATCCGCGCCAAATTATTCGCTGGGCGGTTGCGCAGAAGCCCTACTTTGCGCCGGGCACAGGCTATCATTACAGCAACACCGGCTACCTCATCGCCGGCCTCATCATCGAAGCGGTGACGCACGACACGCTGGAGCATCAGATCGAGCAGCGGCTGCTCGTGCCGTTCAACCTGACGCAGACGAGCGTTCCCACGACGCAGGCGATGCCGGCGCCGTGGGCGCACGGCTACGGACTCGATGTGAAAAAGCAGTGGGAAGAGGTCGGCAACAGCACACCGGTCTCGCTCATGGGGGCAGCCGGCGACATGATCTCCGACGCAAACGACATCCGGCGATGGATCAAACTCTTCGTTAACGCAAAGACCGGCGAGCCGGCCGGCTTTAGCGCGATCGCGCAGTGCAAGACCTTCGACGGTAATCTCGGCTTCGGGCTTGGGCTTGCGTGCGCAGGCGACGACTGGTACGGCTACACCGGTGGTCTGCCAGGCTACAACACCGCCGAATACTACTCGATGAAAACCGGCACAACGGTGCTCGTTTGGGTCGACGTGCAAGCCGCTGCGCCGCCGCCGGGCGTCGCCAACGCGATCTTCCGCGCGATCGCGGGCATCGTCGATCCCGGAAGTCACCCGTTCAATACGAAGAGCGGGAAAATCTGAGGAATTCGGCCAGGATCCACGCCGACGCGGCCGCGACGATTTCGTAAAAATTGCCGCCCCAGTTTCCCTCTTCGTGCGGGTATGCAATCAGGCCGGGCACCAGCGTCACCGCGCTAAACACCAAGAGCATCAGCGCAAGCAGCTTTGCCGCTGCCACGTCGGCGACACGGATGACGATCGCGACGCCGGCAAGCACAAACGCCGCGCCGGTAAATACGACCCAGAAGACCTGGCCGAACGGCATCCAGGTGGGAACCATCGCCGTGTTGTCCGGTGAATGAAGATTGAGCAGATGCTGCAGGCCGAAGACGACCGCGCATAGCCCAAACGCTATGCGAACGCCGGGGCGGACGCGCCCGTCGTAGACGATCAACGCAGCATAGACCACAATCAGTGCGGCGCAGATACCCGCCAAGATTCCGACGTACACGCCCGGCGTTTGCCCGAGGATCGCGGGCGCCGTGTGCAACCGCGGCAACCAGAAAATGGCGACCGCAAGATACGCGAGTGCAAGCACAACGGCGCCGGGTCGGCGCGTGCGCGCACTGAGTACGGCAGCGCCGCCCACGACGAGCATGATACCGAGCGCGTACGCATAGATGCTGCTTCCCGGCACGTGGTCGCCCCAGGCCTGCAACGGCTGGTGCTGGGGGTCGAGTGCGCCCCAGACGAGGTCAACGACGCCGGTGGCGATTTGCGCCAGGCCGAATATCCAGATCCCAACCTTCATGGCCGGTGCTACGGCGTAGCTAGCCGCCGCACATCCTTCGGGCGATGATTGTGCGCGAGGATGTCGTTTAACGTGTCGTCGTCGACGGCGTCGGGTCGCGTAAGGTTCATCGTTGCGCTGATCTTCGCGCCGTAGGCGCGCGCGGTATTGCGTTCGGTGATGCTCACGCGCGGCGGGATCGCATCATAGGGCGCGGTGTTTGCAGCGGAGGTAAACGCGGCATTTAACGGGACCGCGGTCGCATCGTACGCCGAGAGCGGCGGCAAGCCCAAGAGCAACTCCTCCGTTCGTACGAGGCTCACCGTCGAATAGTGCCCATGTTGCAGTCCACCACGCGAAAACGGGCTCACGACAAAGATCGTCGTGCGCTGATCGCTGACATGATCGGGACCATCCTGCGCGTCATCCTCGGTAATGAGGATCACCGACGATTTCCAAATCGGCGAGTGCGAGATCGCATCGACCATCAGGCCCAATGCATAGTCGTTCTGGGCGACCATTGCGACCGGTGTGAGCATGTTGACGCGACTGCCGGCGGTATGATCGTTCGGCAGCCAGATGAACTCGAACTGTGGAACCGTTCCGCTCCGTACGAAGGCGTTGAATTCACGTCGCCACTCGCGTTCGCGGTTGAGATCGCTGTACGTCAGATCCCAACTGACGTAGTGCTTGTCCGAGTACACATCGACGAGCTTCGCGGCATTTGGTCCGGTCCCAAACGGATTGAACACATTGGGAAGCTCACCGTAAACACGGAAGCTGACGTTCCTCCTGAGCGCCGATTGCCAAATGTAGCCGTTCTTCGGCAACGCGGTCCCAAGCGGCGAAAGGTCGTTATCGGGATCATCGCGGTTCGCATAGACCGATGGCCAGGTGCGCTCGACATAGTCGTTGACGAATGCGGCGTCCGCCCAGTAGTGACCGCTTTCACTCACTTCGCCGCTCGCGTACGCATTGTCAAAGAGGCCGAACCGCGCCGCCAGCGCGTGTTCGTTTGGCGTCACCGCCGCACCGAACCAGGTGAGCTTCGGATCGCCGTTGCCGGCGCGCACGTCGCCGAGCACCTCGTCGTACGAGCGGTTTTCTTTCAGGATGAAGAAGACGTGCTTGATCGGACCGCCGGGCCGCAGCATCGAATCGGCGCCCGCCTTTTCCCATCCAAAAGCTCCAATCGGATTGGGCTGCCCCACATGCGCAAGGTCGATGGCGCGAATCGATCCGTATTGCAGCGCGGCGATATAGTCGAAAAAGCTCTTGCCCTTAGGATCGAAGCGCGGATTCGGCGGCGACCCTTCGCCTTTTCCGTCGATGATGTACAACATGTGACCGATCGGCACCATATCCGTCGGATACCAGCCGGCCGCAATGCGCTGCACGATTGCACCGTGTCGTAGCACCGCGACGGCATTGGCTGCGCCGAGGCTCACGAAGATGGAGTCGCCCGATCGCGCTAACGCGTTCGGCGAGAGCCCGTCGAGGCCGCGCAGGTCCGGCGTTCCCACGTCGATGCGTGCGCGGCGGGTTCCGTCGGCTTCGTCGTACACGCCGACACTATCGTCGTCACTCTGCGCGACATAAAGTGCTCCGTCAACCGCGAGCAGCGCGGTTGGATGCAGGCCGGTGACGATACGACGGGTGGCGAGCGTCGCGCTCGATATTGCCACGACCGCGCGAGCCGACGAATTCGACGCGAAGACCGTGCCGCTCGCGCAGGTAAGCCCGCCGATATGGCCGCCGATGCGAATCGGCGTCGCCGCAGCGATCTCTGGAAGCGAACCGATGCGCACGGACGTGTCGCCATCGGTCGCAACCGCGATTTGAGAACCGTCCGACGCCACGGCAACTGGATACGATTTCGCCGGCATCTTGTACGCCTGAACCGCCTCTCGATCGACGTCGATGGCGAAGATCGCATCGGCATTTGCACCGGCGACGAGAACGCGCGAGGCGTCGAGCCAGACGGGACGTCCAAACGCGCCGGCGAGCGGAATCTCCGCAAGCTGCTCGAGATCCGGCACCGCATAGATGCGCAGCGACGGCGTATTAAATCCCGACTCGACGACCGCGAGCCGCCGTCCGTCCGGCGACGCCGCCGCACCTTGCGGCAACGTGTCGGTTTCCGTAATCGCTCCGGCTGGGGACTGTATGACCCAACCATTCGGCAAGGTCGTCCAGCCCATCGCTGCTGCCAACAACGCGTTCAACACGTCCGGTACGTCTCCATATTGTCACGCGAACCTTGCAAGTGTGAGCGAACCAAGCGGCGCACTTTCGACGCGTCGCCTGCAGCGATTGCGTCGCAGAGCGCCTCGTGCAATGTGTCACGTTCGTTCTGGATATAGCGCGCGTCGATTATCCCACTCAACACCGGTTTTGCGACGTCGACGAATGATGCGTACATGTCGAAGAGCGCGGCGTTCTTCGCCGCGCGCGCAATGGCAAGATGAAAGTCGAAGTCGGCATCACCGTACGCACCCACGTCGCCATTTTTCGCCGCTATCGCGCGCGCTCGCAGGGCTTTGCGCATAGCCGCGACATCGCGCGAGGTGCGCCGCGCTGCCGCAAGTTCCGCCAGCGGCAACTCGAGTACCAACCGGGCTTCGTAGAGATCGCGCAGGTTTGCTCGCCCGAGCCGTTCTTCAAACGGTTCCCGCAACGCACTCACGGCGACGAACGTGCCTTCCCCGTGCCGGACGTCCACGATTCCGCGGCTGGCGAGAACGCGCATCGCTTCGCGCAGCGTCGACCGCCCAACGCCTAATGCTTCGCCCAGCGGCCCTTCCGGCGGCAGGCGCTTCCCAATCGGATACGTGCCGTCGGCGACCAACGCGCGTATGCGATCGACGACCTGTTGGGCGAGGCTGTTGCGTTGGATTCGGAGTTCGCCGGGCATGAAGATCAGGTTTTCTCGCCCGCTGCAGCGCGGGCCTTCGAGAAAGCAGGTCATCAGATGTCTTCGGCGTAGGATGGGCAGCGTGATGAGTACCACGACGTCATGGTTCATCAAGAGGGCGACTCCCGAGGAAGCGGGCGAGGCGCTTTCGATCTTGCGCGAGGTCGCGCAATGGCTTGTCGATATCGGCCGGCCGCTTTGGCCGGTCGAGAGCTTTCAACTGGATGCCGTTCGGCGCGCTGCGCTCGCCGGTGAACTCATTCTTGGATTTGCCGAGTCGCGCCCCGTCGCGTCGATGCAACTGCAAGCGCGCGATGAACGATTCTGGCCGGACGATCCACCTGGCGAGGCGCTCTACATGCACAAAGTTGCGGTGCGCCGGTGTGCCGCCGCCCAGCAATGGTCAACCCGATTGATCGCGTGGGCGCGAGAGGAAGCGCAAAACGCCGGCGCGCGATTTCTTCGTCTCGATACGGCCGACCGGCACGAGCTGCTGGCGTTGTATCAGCGTCACGGTTTCTATGTGGTCGACGAGCGACCGCGTTGCGTTGACGACCTGATGATCTATCGCCTCGAGCTGCCGATCGGGACGAGTGCGTGAGCAGCTTACGCGGCCTGATCACCCGCGTTGCTGCCGGCTGTGCGCTCGCCGCAAGCTGGATCGCGACGTCGCAAGGCGCGGATTTGGGCGGCTACGTCCATCGGACGGATCAGGCTCCATACAGCTTTGCAGATACGATCGTGCGCCTGCATTTCGATCTTCCACGCGGCATCGTCTATGGCGACGAAACGGTCATCATCCGGACGAAGCATGCGCTCAGTATTGTGCCGTTTCATTCCCATCAGATCAAATACGAGCGCGTTACCGTTGATGGACGCAGCGTGGCATTTGCGATCGACGCAGCGCGCGACGTCGTCGACGTTCATCTTCGGTCGCCGGCAGCGGCAGGCGCGCGCCTGCGAATCGAATTTTACTATTCGGCACGGCCGCAGCGCGGCATGTTCTTCGTGCGGCCCGACAAGGCGTATCCGCGCGTGATTCCCGAGATTTGGACGCAGGGTGAGCCCAGCGACAATCGCCGGTGGTTCCCGACCTGGGACGAACCGAATGAAAAGACGCCAAGCGAGTTGATCGTGACCGTGCCGCGCGGCTGGACGGTGGTCGGCAACGGCTTGCTAAAATCGCATACGCGCGACGGCTCGGCCGACACGTGGGATTGGAATTCGCCGCTTCCAAAATCCACCTATTTGATCGCGTTTGCAGCCGGGCCGTTTCAACGCGTGCCCGATGCTCTGGGTACGCTCGCCGTGGATGGTTTCGTCCAGCCCGGCCTCGCGAAACTCGGCGCGCTCTGCTTTACGCGAACGCCGGCCATGATTACGTACTACGAACGGGTCACCAGCGTACCGTATCCGTTTGAAAAGTACGATCAGATCGCCGCCGAGCGCTTCGTGTTCGGCGGCATGGAGGACGCCTCGAACGCGATCCTCACGGATCGCGCCTTGCACCCGCCGATCGAAGACGTCGAAAGGTCGTGCGACTTGCTCGTCTCGCATGAGCTCGCGCAGAATTGGTATGGTGACGACGCCACGACCGCCGACTGGGCGAATATCTGGCTGAACGAAGGCTTCGCGACGTATTACGATGAGCTCTGGACGGCCGAGCGTTTCGGGACAGCCGATTTCGAGTATGCGCGCTATAACGCGCAGCGGCGCTATTTTGCCGAAACGGCACAGTACATGCGGCCCATCGTCGACTACAAATACGCCGACCCGCTCCAATTGTTCGACGCAAGCAGCCATGAACGCCCCGCGCAGGTGCTGCACATGCTGCGCACAATGGTCGGCGACGCGCGGTTCTTTCGAGCCGTCAACGCGTACCTGCGCGCGTACGCGTACAAAAATGCCGACACGGATCAGTTCTTTGCAGTGGTCAGCAAGTCGCTTGGAAGCGATCTCACGTGGTTCAAGAACGAGTGGTTTTATCGCGCGTCGTATCCCCATTACTACGTCACGCAGCACTACGACGCCACGCAGCGCATACTATCGCTGCACGTCGAGCAAGATAACCCCGATGGGCAGCCCTTTCGCATGCCGATCGTCATCGAGACATTCACCCCGGGGCACGTTACGAAGCTCGAGGCGGCGATCGATCGCACAGTGCAAGATGTGGCCATCCCCAACATCGAGGTAGCGCCGGTCATGGTGCTCTTCGATCCCGACGATGCGGTCTTGAAGAAGCTGACCTTTCCTAAGACCACGGCGGAATTGGCATATCAGCTTCAACATGCGACGCACGTCGGCGATCGCGACTGGGCGCTGCAGCAACTCACCGCGTCTGCGCAAGCCAGAAGTGCCGTCGCACGTGCCGTCGCTTCAGATCCATTTTGGGGCATGCGAGCAGACGCGGTCGGTGTCGCGGCGTCGTTCGACGACGTAAGCGCTGTGCACCGGGCGCTGCACGATGCCGATGTGCGCGTGCGCATCGCCGCAGAAGCCGCCGCCGGATCGCTTCACGGCCGCAGGGCGATCGTCGTGCGCGACTTGGAAACGATGACCAGCGATCCCAACCCCGACGTAGTCGCCGGTGCGTTGACGGCTCTTGGCGCGTCGCATACACCCGGCGCGTTGGCTCGCCTTACCGCGGCGCTCGACCGGCCCTCGTTTCACGAAACAATCAGCATTGGCGCGCTCGCCGGACTCGCAGCGGACTGCGATGAGCGCGCGCTGGAACTGATCAAAGCACGCACGGCCTATGGAACGTTCGAGCTAGAACGCGACGCAGCCGTGCATGCGCTGGCGCGATGCGCGCTCGTACTGAAAAAGCCCGAGCTAGCGCTGCGGCCGCTCATCGATCTTGCAACCAGCGATCCGCTCATCGGCACGCGGAACGCCGCCGCCGGGGCACTCGGCGCTATCGACGATCCGGCGGCGATCCCGTATCTCCAGCGTGTCGCGCACAATGATACTCAGGAAATCGTGCGCGAGACTGCGCAAGCGGCACTCCTCGCGCTCGGGCGCCCACGCCCTGGGGGTTGAGGAATTGCACAGTCTTAGTGGCTTGCGGATCGGGTATTGCCGAGGGATGCTGAAGCGATCCAATCCGTAAGGAGCTGAGCATGAAGCGTCTCGCTGTCCTCGCCCTTTCCCTAATGTTCGTTCTGTCGGGAACATTCAGCGCACGTGCCGTCACGCCGGTAAAGAACATCGTGTTGGTACACGGCGCCTTCGCCGATGGATCGAGTTGGTCCAAAGTGATCGCGATACTGCAGGCCAAGGGCTACAACGTCATCGCCGTGCAGAATCCGCTTTCATCGCTCGCCGATGACGTCGCCGCAACCAAACGCGCCATTGCGCAGATGAACGGTCCGGTGATCCTTGTCGGACATTCTTGGGCGGGCATGGTCATTAGTGACGCCGGAAACGATCCCAAAGTCGTCGGCCTGGTGTATATCTCCGCGCTCGTGCCGAAACCGGGACAGTCCGCGAGCAATGCGACGAACGGATATCCCGCCGCGCCCGGTGGTGCAGAAACGAAACCCGACGCGGCGGGCTACCTGAGCATGACGCGCAAAGGTATCGACGAAGATTTTGTTCCCGACCAGTCCGCGGTCGAGCGTGGGATCGTGTATGCAACGCAGGGGCCCTGGAACTCCACCGCGTTATCGCAAACAGTAGCCAACCCGGCGTGGCAGTCCAAGCCGTCGTGGTTGATCGCCGACTCCAACGACCGGATGATCCCGCCGCAGTATGAAAAAGACTCCGCAAAACTCATTCACGCGAAGTTGACGGTCCTTCCGGCGGGTCACGTGCCGATGCTCTCGCTGCCGGATCGCGTCGCCGCCGTGATCATCGACGCAGCCGGTTCCTCGGCGAAGTAAGGCGAATGACCCCCGCGTGGACTACATCGATAACAATCTGCTTCCCGGCGAAGAAGTCGTCTATCGAGCCAAGCTGCACCCCATCATCTTTGCACCCGGCACGACCGTGGTGCTGCTCGGAATCCTCATCGCGCTCGCGTCCTATCAAGGCATCGGCCTCGTCGTCGGCGTCATCGGCGTCCTTATGGGTGCAGCCGAACTGGTTCGCTACAACTACTCCGAATTTGCCGTCACGAACCGTCGCGTCATTGCCAAGT
The DNA here is from genome assembly GCA_963833045.1 of Vulcanimicrobiota bacterium. Lineage (GTDB taxonomy): Bacteria > Vulcanimicrobiota > Vulcanimicrobiia > Vulcanimicrobiales > Vulcanimicrobiaceae > Aquilonibacter. The sequence goes on along the minus strand of CAWHWL010000016.1, from coordinate 214 downwards.
TTGGCGCGTTCAATCGCAGTTCTCTTGAACTGCAGTTGAACCGGGTCGAGGGGATCGATGTTCACCAGTCGGTGTTTGGTCAGTTCTTCGATTACGGCACGATCGGCGTTCGAGGGATCGGCGGCACCGAGGAGCTCTTCCCCGCGGTCGCAGCGCCGCTCGTATTTCGCAAGCACGTGCAAGAGATGCTGCCGGCGTAGCCGCCGAGCGCCGC
>CAWHWL010000015.1:0-3998 GCA_963833045.1 Vulcanimicrobiota bacterium | reverse complement strand
TTGAGACGACCTCCGATCGAATCAAGTATTAGGGCTTTGTGTCCGGAAACATCTCATCGGGGAGTTCTTGCGGAAACGCAAAGCGATCGTAGGCAAATGTCATGCTTACGCTCTTCACCCCGATGCCCATTGCACGGCCCACAAAGTCCATCGTTCCGCCGCGAACCAGCGACTCGCCGTTGACGTCGGCAATGTTCAGGTCGGTCGTGAGCGTATAGCCGGCCGCGACGACGCTCTGGCGCATCTCAAAGCGCACGCGGCAGAGGCGATTCGTGCGGGTATCGATCACGGCGTCGGTGAGCGGATGGTCCAGCGCGTCCGTGCGCGCGATCAAGTGCACGCGATGCGCGGAGTCGCCGGTTGCACACACTGCTGGACCCCCGTCGGTCACGTTGTAGAACGCGACGCCCATAGCCCGGACAGCCGCAATCACCGGCAAGACATTCGCGTCGGGGGTCGGCAACGGCGGCGCGGTTGCCGAATCCGGACGCCCGTTGAATCCGTACCGGATCCAATCGTCGACACCGTTCCATGTTGGATCGAAGATCGGAGAGCGGATGATGCCCCAACCCTGCGGTGTTTTCGCAGAGGTTAAATCGTCGCTCTTTCGATATGCCGCGGCGAACGTGGCGTCGTTCCCACGGCCAAGCGTGAGGTTAATCGAAGCCTTACCGTGTGGATCGCGCGTGAGCGAGAAACTGAGTCCGGTTATGTGCACGTGCACGACGTACGTCGCGAAGTCCGGTTGGGCAACATTGCGCATGGCTTCGATCGCCCGCATGTAGTACTGTTCTGCCGACGGCGGCGCCGGAGCGCTTACGACCGCAGCCAAAATGAACGAGAGGATCATCGCGGGCTGCCGTAACGCGCCTGGTCGACAACTTCGTCGACAGCGGCAATGACGGTAGACGGACGGTACAGTTGAATAGCGTGAGGCGAACCCGCAACGACGAAATGCGCGCCGACGGAAGATAGCCGGGCAAGGTGTGTTTCGGCTTCGTCCTTATGGACCCACATCGCGCGCTGCGCGACCACCGAAATTATCAGCGGAGTACTATAGTCGATGTCGCCGTCTTCGGAGTCCGTGAGGACGATGAGCGGCAGATTGCCGTACGGACGCGCCGCCGCGCGGACTTCCGCTGCGCCTTTATCGGCCGCCTCGAGCTCTAGCGCCTCGTCTTTCCAGAGCGAACCTCGGTTCAGGTGTTCTCCGCGCACTTCTGCAATAGCGCACGCTGCCGGCTTAATTGTCGGACAACCGGCGGCACGTAGACGTTGCTGATAGGCGGCAAGGCCCCCGGGGAAAAACGCGCATGTTCCCTGTGACACGTGTAACGCGCAGTTGTCGTACTGCTTGTACCAGTCTTGTACTTGCTGGCTATACCACTGGCGCGATTTGTGCATCACGGCGGTTACGATGTTCGAGTCGTCGTCGAGCGTGTCAAATTCCGAGTCTGGATCGACCTCGACAAGGCCGACGACCTCATCTGGAAAGCGGTACTGATACAGGCGCGTATAGAGGCCGCCGCTCGACCAGCCGACGAGCACGTAAGGCGGCCCGATTCGGGCGCGCCGCAGGAGGGCGTGCAAATCGCCGACAATCGCCGCCGCGTCCCGCGGAGCGCCGGCGGGATCGCTAAAGCCTAACCCGGCTCGATCGTATGAGCAGACCCTCGTGTGCCGTGAAATGCCGGGCTGCACTAACCGCCAGGCAGTCGAATCGGCGACGAGTCCCGCCTCGAGAATCACCGTCGGTGATCCCGTTCCCGTGCAGATGACGTTAAGCCGGCGGCCGCCGACGTCCACTAAACGCTGAGGATGGAGATACCAATCGACATTGTATGGGGCTTTGTGTTGCGGTGCTGCAGCGATCTGTGCTAGAACGATTGCGCCGATTAGGGCAGCACGAAATACGCCTCGTATTGACGTTGTCATAACGCTCCTTTACGTTGGCTTAGTTGATTACTTCAGCGCGTCGCCAAAGGGCGACGGCGAGCCCGCACGTCGCAACGGCGATAGCGACAAGGATTGGCGTCGCCCACGTGGCACCGACCCATTGCAGCGACGGCCAAGCATCCAGTCCTGCGTTCGATACGGCAACCAGCCCCGCGTTATAAACGGCAAACGGGTTCGCGACAAGCGGCGCACGTAGTATCGTGGCGGCAGGGTTTTGCGATTGAGCCAGAATCATCCAGATCATCAGCAAGGGGAGCGCGATGATTCCGCCGTACGCGATGCGCCGGCCGAGCATGCCGATGAGGGCGCTCCATCCATACGTGCCGTACACCATAGCGAGTCCCATGGCGATGTCGGCTGCGCTCGGCGTGCCGTGCACGTTCAGCCGAAGGCGCAGGGCGGCGACCGCGAGATAAAACGCGTACACGCACGCGAACGCTCCGGTTGTGCCGACGAGATCCACGGCAACTACTTGGAGCGCAAGCTTCCACCGCGGCGCCGGAAGTACCCAAAGCACGCGCGCCGCCTCACGTGAACTATTGCCCAGCGCGACGCCGAAGATCGCTGCGAAAATCGCCGTGAGCCACGCGGCACCATTGGCGATCTCTCCATACCTAATCGCGTTGATCTCTACCCCTACATCGCCGCGCGAAGCTGCCGGAACAATGATCATGAGGACGAGCACGATGCCCGCGAACCACGCAAGGGCGTTGCGCATCACCAGGTACTCGCGATAGATCATGCTTGCCGCTCCTTCTTCTCGTCGATGGTGGTAAAGAAGATTTGCTCGAGGTTCATCGGGCGTCGGGTTACCGTTACGGGGGCGAGCGCGCGCAGTTGCGCTTCGATGATCGCGACGTCGCCGTTTGCATAACGCTGCTCCAGTCGCCCGTCGTTGAACACGCCTTCGACGAGGAACCGGGTCGCCCGCAGATCATCGACGTCGGCTTCCAGGGCGAGCCGGCCGTGATCGATGATCGCGATCCGCTCCGCCGCTTGCTCGACGTGTCCGATTTGATGCGATGAAAAGAGCACCGTGATACCGTCGGCGGCAGCGCTAACGATGGTGTCGAGGAGGCGACGCTGCATCACGGGATCGAGCCCCGACGCCGGCTCGTCGAGCATCATGAGCTCCGGGCGCTGTGCAAACGCGAGTGCTAGCGCGACGGCTTGACGTTGTCCTTTCGAAAGCTTGCGGAGCGTTCGCCCCGGTTCGATTTCGAACCGCTCCATCAACTCGCTCATCAGCGCGCGATCGAAACGTGAAAAACAGCGGCGCCGGAACTCGATATGCTGACGTGTCGTCATCCAAACGTCGAGACAGTTGATCTCCGGCACATACGCGATTCGATCGAGCGTTCGGGGACGTAATGCCTCCCCGAAAAGTGCGATCTCTCCCGACGTTTTCGAGATGAGGCCGAGAACACACGCGATCGCCGTGCTCTTGCCGGCGCCGTTCCGACCCAGCAATCCAAAGACCGTGCCCCGTGCGACCTCGAGCGAGAGATCGTCGACCGCGAGGCGGCTGCCGTAGCGTTTCGTGAGGTGTGCGATGTGAAGTGGAATCATCATGCTCCGTGCGTGCCGTTGCCGCGATACCACGCATCGATCGCTTGCCCGAACAACTCGCGCAATTCGTCCTCGTCGACGCCGAGCGAACGCGCCTCGCGGATCGCGGCATCGATCGAAGCGCGCACGACGTCACGCGCGCCGGTTTTGGCGACGCCGGTTGCCGCATCGGCGCGGACGAAGGCTCCCCGGCCGGGCACGCTCCGGATGATTTCCAGATGCTCCAGCTCGCGCAGCGCGCGCCCAACGGTAGCCGGATTGACGACCAGATCGCCGGCGAGCTGCTTGACCGTGGGAAGCTGCTCGTCGGGCTTCAGAATGCCGATCGCGACCGCTCGGCGGACTTGATCGACGATTTGAAGGTAGACGGGAAGCCCGTTCCCAGGATCAACGTGGAGGTATAGTGGCATATGGCATCATTAATGTACTACCTGATTAGTATATTAATGATCCGAAGACCTTCTGTCAATCTA
>CAWHWL010000014.1:0-759305 GCA_963833045.1 Vulcanimicrobiota bacterium | reverse complement strand
GGTTGCGGGGGCAAGATTTGAACTTGCGACCTTCGGGTTATGAGCCCGACGAGCTACCGGACTGCTCCACCCCGCGATGGGCATGCTTGGATACGGCGGGTCGAATGCCTTTCCTTCCGAAACCTTTGAAACAATGCAGTCGACCGATCCAGCCATCGCGAGTCTACCAAAGATCCACCTCCACTGCCACCTTGAAGGTAGCCTTCGAGCGCAGACTTTTGTCGAGCTGACCCAGCGCCATGGCCTTTCGACCCGCTATCGGCCTGGCCAGGCCGAGGTTCTCGGACCGACCGACCCCGCGCTGGTCTACCAATTTAGCGGCTTTCCCGAGTTCTTGTTGATCTTTGCAGCCGTGAGCCGGGCGCTTGCCTCGCCCGACGACTACGCGCGCTTAGCGCGTGAGTTTGTCGCGGATGCGCTGGCACAAAACGTTGTCTACGGCGAACTCTTCATCTCGCCGTCGGTCTGGTGGTTCTTCCATCGCGAGCTCGATCTTGCCGCCACGATTCGATTGATGGTCGCCGAATTGCGTGCGGCGCGCGAACGCGGCGTCGAGCTCGCCCTTATCGTCGACGTTACGCGCAACTTCGGCGCGGAGTCCGCGATGCGCACGGCGCGGCTGGCATCTTCGCTTGCCGGCGAGGGTGTTATCGGCATTGGACTCGGCGGCGATGAAGCCAACTTCCCACCCGAACTTTTCGCCGAGGTCTTCGCCTTCGCGCGCGCGCAGGGACTGCATACCGTTGCGCACGCGGGCGAGGCCGCCGGCGCGGCGAGCGTCCAGGGGGCACTTGCGATTGGTGCGGAACGGATCGGGCACGGTGTGCGCGCGCTCGAAGACCCGAAGGTGGTGGCGTTGCTGCGCGATCGCGCCATTGCCCTGGAGATCTCGCCGACGTCGAATGCGCGCACCGGCGTGGTTCCAGCCGACGTCGAGCATCCGTTGCATCAGCTCGACGCCAGCGGCGTGCGCGTGACCATCGACGCCGACGATCCGGCGATCTTCGGCACGTCGATTTCGCACGAATACGCCCTGGTCGCGCAGCGCGCGGGGCTCGAGACGCTGCAGCGCTTTATTACCAACGCCGCCGATGCGTCGTTTCTGCCCCCGGCAGCGAAGTCGGCGCTACGTCGCGAAGTTCAAATGAGCCATGTCCGGTCATAGCCATTTTGCCGAATCCGTCGAGGAGTATCTCGAGGCGGTCTATCGTTTGGAGCGTGAGGGGCCTGGGGTGACGACCTCAGGGCTCGCATCGTCGCTCGGCGTTGCGCCCGCATCGGTTTCGGGCATGCTCAAAAAGCTTGCCAAAGACGGATACCTCGAGCAAGTCTCGCGCGGCGAGGTCAAGCTCACCGAGAAAGGCCTTGCGGTCGGCGTGCGCGTGCTGCGGCGCCATCGCTTGGCCGAACGCCTCCTGACCGACGTGCTGGGCATGCCCTGGGATCAAGTGCATGACGAAGCGTGTATGCTCGAACACGCCATCTCCTCGAATGTGGAAGCGCGTCTGTTGACACTGCTCAAAGATCCGACGACGTGCCCGCACGGCCAACCGATTCCGCCGGCTGATTTGACCAACCCCGTGCGCACCGGCGAGCCGCTCGCGCAAGTTCCCGAAGGAACGCGCGGCCGCGTCGAAAGTGTCACCGAAGAATTCCCCGAGATTCTGCGCTATCTCGACGAGATCGGTTTGCGTCCAGGCGTCGAGATTACGCTGGTGCAGAAGGCGCCGCTCGGCGGTCCGCTCACCATCGCGGTGAACGGCAAGCGCCACGCGATCTCTCTCGAACTCGCGGGCCTCGTGACGGTCCTCGCCGCATGATCACGCGTTTTCTCGTTTTTGTAAACGTGCTGGCTTTTCTATGGGAGATCGTGGTCGCCGGTCCCGGAATGCTGAGCATTTCGGGCGGCGGCAATGAAGATCGCGTGCTTGCGCTCGGAGCCCTGGCTCCGGCGGACGTTCTGGTGAATCATGAGTGGTGGCGCATCATCACGTCGGCGTTTTTGCACGGCGGGTTGTTGCACATTGGCGTCAACATGATCTCGCTCTGGTATCTTGGCCGATTTATCGAAGCAGCCGCCGGCCCCACGCGGATGGCGCTGATCTATTTCGTCTCGCTTGTTGCCTCGGGACTGGGCGTGATCTACTTGAGTCCGCCGGCCAACGCGCTGGTCCCGACGCTCGGCGCAAGCGGCGCGATCTTCGGGCTCTTCGGTGCGCTCTTTGCGATCGGCTTTAAACTCGGACCGCCCGGCATGCAGCTCATACGCGCAAACATTGGCATCCTCGTGCTCAATCTCATCATCACGTTTGCCGTGCCGGGAATTGCATGGGAGGCGCACGTCGCCGGGCTCGTTGTGGGCTTCTTACTCACGCTTGTTATTTACACGCCGCCGCGCCGCGTCGCGCCGGTCGTGGTCGACGCAGCGACCGGTCATCAGTACGAAACCGAGTACCAAACGCCTGAACCTCCGCATCAATCGCATCAATGAATAGTCTGACCACCGACGAGCTCTTCGCGCCGGGCGGACCGCTTGCGCGCGCGTTGCCCGGTTTCGAGGCGCGCCCGGGCCAAGTGCAGATGGCGCAATCGATCGAGCGCGGCATCCTCGAAGGGATGCACACGATCGTCGAGGCCGGCACGGGCGTGGGCAAATCGCTTGCATATCTGGTGCCGGCGGTGCGCAGCGGAAAAAAAATCGTACTCTCCACCGGCACGATCGCTTTGCAAGAGCAGCTTGTGCGCAAAGATATTCCGCTGGTTCAGCGTGCGCTGGGCATCCCGGTGCGCGTGACGCTCCTCAAAGGGCGCAATCACTATCTCTGTAAGCAAAAATACGAGCGCATGCGGGCCGAGCGACTCATCGCGTCGTCGCGCACGATGGAAGAGATCTGGACCTGGGCAGCGCGCACGCAAACCGGCGATCGCGCCGAGCTGCCCTTTCTCCCGCCGGGCGATGAGTGGGAGACGCTCGATGCCGATGCCGACGATTGCACCGGCGAGTTCTGCGAGCACTTCCGGGATTGTTGGTTCTTCAAAAAGCGCGACGAGGCCAAGTACGCCGACATCATCGTGGTCAACCACGCGCTGTTTTTTCTCGATCTCGCGGTCGGCGGCGGGCTTCTGCCGCCCTACGACGTGGCGATCCTCGACGAAGCGCACCAATGTGAGCGCTGGGCAACCGACGCGCTGACCGCGACGATTTCGCGCGGCACGCTGGGCCGCATGATGCGCAAGCTGCATCGCACCTACACCTTACCGGCGTCGTTTGACGGTGAGTTCGACGAGGGAATGCGTTCGCTAGAGTCGGCGCTGGCTAGCGTTCCGGGCGATCGCTATCCGCTCGGCGCCAACGAAAGCGCCTGGCCCGCGCTTGAGGCCGTCCGCGGTACGCTTTATAAACTCGAGAATTGGCTCTACGCCAACTGGCACTCGGCTTTGAAGAAGCGAGTCGAGAACGACGCGGAAGCCGAACGCCGCCGCGATCTTGCGATGCGCGCGATCCTCGCGCATCAGGGTGCGATCGATCGCGCCCAACTCCCGGCCGATGAGGCGATTGCCTGGGTCGAGCGCGGCGAGCGCGACGGCCGCTACGAAGTCAACAGTGCGCCGTTCGACGTCGCTGAATTTCTGCGCGCGGCGCTCTTTGCGCGGACGGCGAGCGTCGTGCTCACCAGCGCGACCATTTCGATCGATGGCAGCTTCGATTTTCTCAAACGATCGCTGGGTGTAAGTGACGCCCAGGAATTGATTGCGCCGTCGCCGTTTGACTATGCGCGCCAAGCGCGACTCTATCTCGCGCCGCCCGACCTCAACCCAAAGTCAAACGATTTTGCGCGAAAGGCAGCGCCCATTGTCGAAGAGTGCTTGGATCGTTGCCGCGGCAGGGCATTCGTGCTCTTTACGTCGTACGCGAGGTTGCGCGAGATCTATGCACTCTTGCGCGAGCGATTGCCGTTCCCGGTCAAGTTGCAGGGCGAATTGCCGCGCGCGCATCTGTTGCAGTGGTTTCGCACCACGCCTAATGCCGTGCTCTTTGCGACCGGTACGTTCTGGGAAGGCATCGACGTCGCCGGAGATGCGCTCTCGTGCGTGATCATCGATCGCTTGCCGTTTCCCTCGCCCGCCGATCCGCTCGTTGCCGCGCGCGTTCGCGATTTGGAGTCGCGCGGGATGGACGGATTCGAGGAATACATGATTCCCGCCGCAATAGTGCGCCTCAAGCAGGGCTTCGGCCGTTTGATTCGCAGTACCACCGATATCGGCGTTGTCGCGTTGCTCGATGGCCGCGCGGCCTCGACGCGGTACGGTGCAACGATACTGCGCGCGCTGCCGCCCGCGCGGCGCATTACCCACCTCGATGAACTAACGGAGTTTTTTGCTTGAAGCGATTTCTAACGATCGTCGCGCTAGTCGCCCTGTTGCCTGCGAATGCCCTGGCCTGGGGCGAGCAGGGGCACGCGATGATCAGCCGGCTGGCTGCACAGACACTACCGCCTACCATCCCAGCGTTTTTGCGCACGCCCGCGGCGGTCGACGAGATCTCGTACCTAGGGCCGGAAGAAGACCGCCTGCGCGGCGCGGGCGTCTCCTACGACGGGGACTGGGACGAGGGACACTACGTCGATGTGAACGACGATGGGACAATCGCCGGCGTGGTCCGCCTGGATGCGCTACCCAAGAACATGGCGGCTTACGCCGACGCGCTGGCCAAGGCCGGCACGACGCCTTACAAAATGGGCTTTGTGCCGTATACGATCATGGACGGGTTCGAACGCGTTCGGATGGATCTCGCGTATTGGCGCGTCTTTGACTACCTTGCAACGCACGCGACGACGGCAGACGCTCGCGGGCAGTTCGCGTGGCAACGCTCGCTGCGCGAGACGTTGACGCTGCGCGATATCGGTGATTGGAGTCACTTCGTCGGCGACGGCAGTCAGCCGCTGCACATTACGATCCACTTCAACGGTTGGGGTAACTACCCGAACCCTCATAACTATACGGCCAATCACATTCATTCGTTCTTCGAGACGCAGTTCGTCGGCAAGTACGCCAAGATCGATGACGTGCGCGCGCTCGTCCCTGCGATGCAAGCGGCTGCCCCCGAGCATCTGATGACACAGGACGAGATTGGGGCGCTTATCGGAACCTACCTCGCGAGCACCGCCAAACAAGTCGATCCGCTGTATCAGCTCTACGCGGCGGGCGACTTCGAGAACGGCACGCCCAAGGCGGTTACGTTTACTGATACGCAACTCGCGCGCGGCGCCGCGGAGCTACGCGATTTGATCGTACTCGCCTGGGAGGACAGTCTCAATCAGAGCGTCGGCTATCCGGCGGTTGCGGTTCGCGATATTCTCGCCGGCAAAGTGGCTCCGACGGGTATCGGCGACTAATCCGAGTCGAATCCTGCGGCGTACCAGGGGTATGCGTTACTTCATAACGATCCTGGCCGCCGCGTTTATCACGGCCGCCCCGGCGATGGCCGACTCGATGTCGGGCTCGCCCAAACCCAGCCCGTCGGCCATGCACTCGATGAAGAGTTCATCGTCGATGAAAAGCAGCCACATGATGGCCTCGCCCAAGCCCAACCATATGATGATGGGCTCACCCAAACCGAAAGCCTCGACGAAACCGTAACAACGAGGAAAGCCCGCATCACTGCGGGCTTTCTCATTTAATCTTCGCTGGTTTCGACCTTCGCGCGTTCTTGCAGTTCGCTTACGATCGTCGAATCGGCGAGCGTCGTGGTATCGCCGAGGGTTCGTCCTTCGGCGATGTCACGCAAGAGACGGCGCATGATCTTGCCGCTGCGCGTCTTGGGTAGTTCCTGCGTGAACGTGATGTACTTCGGTCGCGTGAATTTGCCGAGTTTGTTCGCCACGTGGTCGCGCAGCTCGTCGGCAAATTCCGGCGTACCGGTGTTCCCCGGTTTGAGCGAGACGAACGCGTAGATCGCTTGTCCCGTCATGTCGTCGGACTTGCCGCAAACCGCCGCTTCGGCGACCTTCGGATGATCGACCAGCGCACTTTCGATCTCAGTGGTCGAAATGCGATGCCCGCTGACGTTCATCACGTCGTCGATGCGACCCATGAACCAGAAGTTGCCGTCCTTGTCGCGTTTGCAGCCGTCGCCGGCCAAGAACTTGCCCGGGAACTTCGACCAGTACGTTTGTTTGTAACGTTCGTCGTCGCCCCAGATGCCGCGGGTCATCCCCGGCCATGGCCGCGTAATAACCGCGTAACCTCCGCCGCCGAGCGGAACCGAATTGCCCTTTTCATCGACGACGTCGGCTTGGATGCCGGGGAACGGACGCGTCGCTGAGCCCGGAAGCAGCGTCGTAATGCCGGGCAGCGGCGTGATCATGATGCCGCCGGTTTCCGTCATCCACCACGTGTCGCAGACCGGCACGTTGTTGTTGCCGATCCACTCGCGGTACCAGATCCACGCTTCGGGGTTGATCGGCTCGCCGACCGAGCCCAACAGCCGCAGCGATGAGAGATCGTGTTTGGCCGGATATTCGGTACCCCACTTCATGAACGTGCGGATCGCCGTCGGCGCCGTGTAGAAGATCGTGACTTTATAGCGCTCGATGATCTGCCAAAGCCGATCCTTTTCGGGGAAATCCGGCGTACCCTCATAGATCACGCTGCTTGCGCCGTTCGCGAGCGGGCCGTACACGATGTAGGTGTGGCCGGTGACCCAGCCGATATCGGCGCCACACCAGAAGATGTCTTTGTCTTCTTTGAGATCGAAGATGAGTTTGTGGGTCGCGGTTGCCTGCGTGAGATACCCACCGGTGGTGTGCTTGATGCCTTTGGGTTTGGCGGTCGTGCCGCTCGTATACAGTAAGAACAGCAGATCTTCTGCGTTCATGCGTTCGGGCTCACAGGTCGACGGTTGTCCCGCGGTAACCTCGCTGAACCAGTGGTCGCGGCCCTCGTGCATGAAGACTTCATCGCCGACGCGCTTGGCGACCAGACAGTGCTTCACCGACGGCGTCTTCTCCATCGCGATGTCGCAGTTGCGCTTGAGCGGTACCTTCTGCCCGCGCCGCCACCCGTAGTCGGCGGTGATGATCGCGACGCACTCCGAGTCGTTAACGCGATCGATGATCGAATCAGGTGAGAATCCACCGAAGATCACTGAGTGCGCAGCGCCGATGCGCGTGCAGGCCAGCATCGCGACCGGAAGTTCGGGAATCATCGGCATGTAGATCGCGACGCGGTCGCCTTTCTTGATGCCGAGCTTGCGCATGCCGTTGGCAAACTTGCACACGTCTTCGAGCAGTTGTTTGTAACTGATGGTCCAGCGATCGCCGGGCTCACCTTCGTAATAGTAGGCGATCTTGTCGCCCTTGCCGGCCTTTACGTGGCGATCCAAACAATTGACCGACACGTTGAGTTCGCCGTCGTAAAACCATTTGGCAAACGGCTCTTTCCACTCAAGAGTCTTGGTGAACGGCTTCATCCATTCGAGCTTGCGGGCCCAACCCGCCCAAAACGCCTGGTAATCTTTTTCAGCTTCTTCATAGATGCCGGGTTGCGCATTGGCTTGCGCGGTAAAGTCCGCCGGCGGTGGGAAGCGGCGGCTCTCTTCAAAGAGCGCCTCGATTGCTTGCGTGCTCATGCTGGGCGAGTTCACCGGGGGTCATCGCAAATGCCTGCCGAAAAAGTCACACAAATGTTAGCCGCGTTCGTGTTCGCCGCCACGACGGTTCTGGCGCACGTACGCGAGCATGCGCCGCCGCCTGACTTCACCATTCCAAGTGCTAAGGGGACGAAGCGCCTCTACGATCTTCGCGGCAAAGTCATCGTGCTGAATTTTTGGGCGACGTGGTGCCCACCGTGTACCGATGAGTTGAAATACTTCGTGCACGCGGGCGAGATGTTCGGGTCGAAAATCGACCTGTTGACCATCTCCTCGGAACCGCACGACGTCGCCGCGAGCTACTTGCGCCTCTGGAATCTGGACAGCGCGCTGCCACTGGTCGAAGACCTGGATGGCACGATCTCGACGGCATACTCCACTCCCCCGATCCCGCTCACCGTGGTGGTCGATCCCAGCGGCAACGTTTCGTATATTTCCAAGGGCGGGTTGTCATGGGACGAGCTCCGGACGGCGATCCTGAGAGCGCTTGCGACCCCTGATGTTGGCACTCCGGCCCCCGGAGTGCTAAGATAGCCCGCAATGAAGAGTGAGGGCGGGCTCGACAAGCGCAAAGCCTACATCCTGGCGACGGTCGTCTACGAATATATTGCGACCGCCGAGCCGGTTGGTTCAAACACGCTCACGCAGAAGTACAACCTTGGCGTGAGCTCGGCCACCGTGCGCAATGAAATGGCCGAACTGGAAGCCGGCGGCTATCTGGTTCAGCCGCACACCTCGGCCGGCCGCGTCCCCTCCGATGCGGGCTACCGCACCTACGTTGACGAGCTCATGCAGCCCGAGACGCTGCCCGTGGAAGATCGACGCCGGATTCGTGAGGATTTGCGCGAGGCCAGCCGCGAGCTCGATGACGTCATCGAAAGCGCGACGCGCCTGCTCGGCCGCCTTTCCAACAACCTCGCCTTTGTCACCAAGCCGCAGAACGACACGCAGAGCTTTAAACACATTCAACTCATTTGGCTTTCGCCGCGCACCGGCGTGGCGATCGTCGTAACGTCGCTGGGCGTGGCGGCACAGACGCTATTTGAAGTAACGAGCGATCTCGAAGCCGACGCACTCACCCAGCTCTCCAATGCGCTCAATGCGCGCCTGGGCAATCGTTTGATGCGCGACATCGGCGAGCACGACGTCCAGGGTGCCGTCGACGAGCTGGGCCTCTCCGACGAATTGCGCGGCGCGGTCCTTGCGGCGCTGCGCAGCGCGCGCAGCGCGCAAGCGCCGTCGATTGCCGCGGCGGGCGCGCAAAATTTGCTCGATCAACCGGAGTTCCACGACTTGCGCAAGTTGCGCTCGATTCTGCGGATCGTCGAAGAGCAAAAGACGCTGTACGATATGGTCGCCGACGCAATCGGTAACGAGGCGGCCAGTGTCAAGATCGGCGCCGAATTCGGCAGCGACGAGCTGGCCGATCTTTCGGTCGTCACCGTGCCCTACCGCTTCGGACCCAACGCGATTGGGATGCTCTCAATCCTGGGGCCGCGACGCATGCCCTATGCGCGCTTGGTCGCGCTGGCGTCGGGAACAGCCGATACCCTTTCCGAACGACTTTCCGATATAGAGTAAAATGCCCACCAAGGACTATTACGAAGTGCTCGGCGTCACGCGCGACGCATCGCCGGACGATATCAAGCGCGCCTATCGCTCGCTCGCGCGGCGTCACCACCCGGACGTCTCGCACGACAAAGCCGGTGCGGAGCATCTCTTCAAAGAGATCAACGAAGCCTACGAAGTGCTCTCCGATCCGCAAAAGCGGGCGCAGTACGACCGCTTCGGGACCGTCAGCGGTCCGCAAGGCGGCGCGGACTTCGGTTTCTCGGGCTTTGGTCCCAACGGTTTCGGCGACATCTTTGATATGTTCTTCGGTGAAGCGCGCGCGCAAGCGCAACCGCGCCGCAGCGGCCCGCAGCGCGGCTCGGATCTGCGCTACGATCTCGAGATCACTCTCGACGAAGCATTTACCGGCACGACCAAAGAAATCCAATTCTCGCATCTCACCCAGTGCGATACGTGCAAGGGATCGGGCGCGCAGCCCGGTTCGCTCGTCGCCGGGTGCGAGCGTTGTCACGGCAGCGGCGTCATGCGCACCGTCCGCCAGACTCCGCTCGGACAATTCGTGACGCAAACGACCTGCAACGCGTGTGGTGGTGAAGGTCACGTGATCACGCAACCGTGCGCGATCTGCGGCGGTCGCGGACGCCATGAAATCGAGCGCAAACTCACCGTGCGCGTTCCCGCCGGCGTCGACGACGGTTCGCGCATTCGCATCGCCGGCAACGGCGAAGCCGGCATTCGCGGCGGTCCGGCCGGCGATCTCTACGTGTATCTCAGCGTGGCTGCGCACCCGCTCTTCCGGCGCGATGGGCTCGAAACGTTCATCGACGTGCCGATCAGTTTTCCGCTTGCGGCTTTGGGAACGACGCTCGACGTGCCCTCGCTCGAAGGACCGTTGCAGCTCGGCATCCCGGCGGGAACGCAGAGCGGGACGACGCTACGCCTTCGCGGTCACGGCATGCCGTCGGTGCGTGGATCGCAGCGCGGCGATCATCACGTCACCGTTCACGTCGTCATTCCGACCAAACTCAATAAGCGCCAACGCGAAACGCTCGAAGAGTACGCGCGCGCCGGGGGCGACGCAATCGAGGAGAAGAGCTTTCTCGATCGCGTGAAGGACGCGTTCCGCCCCGAGTAGGGCGCGCATGCCGGCTCGGCGTTTTTTTGTTCGCGACGCGCACCATGCTGGGGAAGTTGTCGCGATTCACGGCAGCGATGGGCATAAGATCGTCAACGTCCTACGCTTGCGCGATGGGGACGTCATCGAGGTCGTTGATTCGGCCGGCGCAATCTTTTCTGCAACGCTCGAAACGAAAGATGGTGCGCTGCACGCGCGCCTGGGCGAAGCGCACGTAGCGACCGCGACCGCGCGGGTTGCGATCGACGTCGCGCAAGGTATTCCCAAGGGCCAGAAGATGGATTTTGTCGTCGAGAAATTGGGCGAGCTCGGCGTGCGCACGCTTATTCCGTTGCAGAGCGAGCGCACCATCGTTCAGGACCTTGGCGCGGCAAAGCTCGAGCGCTGGCGTCGGCTCGCGCGCAGTTCGGCCCAACAGAGCGGTCGCACCGACCTTCTTGCGGTTACCGACCCGTTACCATTCGCGCAACTCTGTTTGCGATTTTCGGAGTACGACGCGGTGCTTTTTCCGTGGGAGGTCGCCGAGCCGCAGTCGTTGCGCGAACACCTGCCCGCGATCATCCGCGACGCGCGGCGCATACTCGTCGTCATCGGTCCCGAAGGCGGGTTCTCGCATGGCGAAGCCGAGTCGGCGCAGGCAGCGGGCGCGCACCTGCTTTCGCTCGGCCCGCGTATCTTGCGCACCGAGACGGCTGCGTTGGCCGTGGTGGCGGTCCTCGGCTACGAGCTTGGCACGTAAAGCCAAACTGCCCAACAAACGATAACCTAAGTAATGATTGAGCGCCGCAGTGGCGGCCGGCTGCGCAACGTAGGAGCAGCCGGCGCTTTGGCAATTGTTGGGGTCCTGATCGCCCAGGTCGTGGTCCTGGTCGTGCTCACCGTGTCCGCGCAGCCGCCGTCGCGATCGGTCAACGCCAGCCTGTTGCGGCAGACCGACACGTGGCGCATCCTCTACGATGCATCCGCGCACAATGAAGCCGACTTGCACACCAGCATCGCGGCGCTGAGCGCCATGCAGTCGAACTTCAACGATCTTTCGCCCGACGAGAGCGCGTTGTTCCAGCGCTACTTGGCGGATCCAACCCGCGCCGATGCGCTCGCGGTCTCGAAACTTTTTGACGCCAAGACCACGGCCTACGAGCGCAGCGCGCGTACGTGGCGCACCCGCTACCGCCTTGTGGCCATCGCGATCAGTCTGATCGCCATGGCGATCGTCGCCGTTCTCTATTTCCGGCTGGCTCGGCCGGCGGAAGAGCGCTGGGCGAAGATGGTCGATCGGCTCGAAGAGAGCGGCGAGCGGTTGAGTTCGATGTTCGATTTCCATCCCGACGCAATTGCGCTCATCGACGCACATAGCCGCATCGTTCGGGCGAATCCGCAACTCGAACGCCTGACGCTCTATCGTGCCGACGAGTTGATCGGGACTCCCATCGATACGCTTGCGCCCGCGCCGGATGCGATCGAGCATGCCGGCCTTGCTAGCGCGCTTTTTTCGGACGCGTCGATGCGCTTCGATGCGGCGCTGCGAGCCAAGACCGGAGCCGCCATCATCGTGCAGGTGGACACCGTGCCGATGCGTGTCAGCGGCGAGTTGGAAGGCGTGTACGTGATCGCGCGTGACGTCACGCACGAGCGCGAGATTGAATTTCGCGAGGGCCTGCAGCGCGAGCGGCTACGGTCCCTTTCGCGGATCGCATCGGTGCATGCGGGTTCGGTCGATCGCCAGATTAGCGAAACGCTGCAATTTGCCGTGCGGGCGCTCGAAATGCAAGGCGCAACCGTATCGCGCGTCGTCAATGATCAAGTAAAGATCATGCACTCGGTCGGGGACACGCTCCATGCCGGCGATTCATTTCCGTTTGGTGAGTCGTATACGCGGCACATCTTCGGAACAAACAAGATGATTTCGTTTTGGAGCCGCGAGAGCAACGAATGGGAAAGCGATCCGGCCCAAGCGCGCTTTGGCTGGGGCTCGTTGATCATCACGACGGCATTCGCCGATGGTGTGCCGGTGGGGGAGTTGGGGTTCATGTCGCGCAAGCCGCGGCGCCGTCCCTTTGAGGAGGCGGACTTGGATTTTGCGCGAGTCGTTGCCGCGATGATCGGTGCCGCGCTCGCGCGCGAACGGCGCGAAGAAGAGCTGGAAGAGATCGCGTACGTCGACTCGGTGACGCGCTTACCGAACCGCCGCTATGCGATGGAACAATTGCGACTTGCGATTGCGCGCGCGCAGCGCACCGGCGAACAGGTCATCGCGTATTTCATCGATCTCGATGGCTTCAAGGGTGTCAACGATGCGTTCGGGCATGCCATAGGCGACGACTTTCTGTCGATTACGGCGGCGCGACTACGGGCAGTGCTTCGCGAAGGCGACATTCTCGCACGCGTCGGTGGTGATGAGTTTCTCGCCTTGCAGACCACCACAAACAGCGACGGCGAAGCGCTTCGTCTGGGTGAGCGTCTGATCCAGGCCGCGTCTGAACGTGCGATTTTTGACGGCCGCTCGGTAGCCGTGGGTGCCAGCGTCGGCATCGCCGCGTACCCGCGCGACGCCGCCGGCGCCGAGGAGTTGTTAGCGCGGGCCGATGAGGCAATGTATGCGTCGAAGCGCGCCGGGAAAGGCGTGGCGACCGCCGCTTCGTAAGCGGAAACCCTGGTTGCCCCGTCGTATGGGCTCGGGCTAGACTATGGCCAAGCTCCCTTTTTCCATCGTCGTTCCCACCTACAACGAAGCAGGCGGCATCGAGCGTTTGCTGCGCGCGGTGAGCGACGTTTTCAAAGCGCACGACCTTGACGGTGAGATCGTCGTCGTCGATGACAATTCGCCCGATGGCACCGGTGCGATCGTCGATCGCCTTGCCGCCGAACTCCCAGTGCGGTGTCTGCATCGCCCGGGCAAGCTCGGGCTTTCCAGCGGCGTGATCGATGGGTGGGCATTTGCGCGTCCGCAGTCTCAGGCGCTCGGCGCCATGGATGCCGACTTCAGCCACGACATCAACGTTCTTCCAATAATGGTGGCGGCACTCGAATCCGGAGAGTACGGCCTGGCGATCGGAAGCCGCTACGTCAAAGGCGGCGGCATCGCGAATTGGCCCAGGCGCCGGATCATCACCTCGCGTGTCGCCTGTGCGCTCGCACTTCCGCTCACCAGCGTCAAAGATCCCACCAGCGGTTATTTTCTGGTCAAGCGCGAAGCGCTCGAAGGCGTAAAGCTTGATCCGATCGGGTTCAAGATTGGGCTGGAAATAATCGCCAAGGCGCACTACGGACGCGCAATCGAAATTCCGTACGTCTTCACCGACCGGATCGTGGGCGTGTCGAAGTTGAACCAGAACGAGATCTTCAATTATCTCAAGCAGTTGCGCAAGCTCTACGCGGCGCGGCTCTTGGGGGGACGCGGCTAACATGGCTATTCCCGATTGGCTGCTGCGCCGCCGCGGCAAGGACGCCGATACCCGCGATGCGGCGCTGTGGACGAAATGCCCGTCCTGCGGCGAGGTGCTCTATCGCCGCGATCTTTCTGCGAATTACGACGTGTGCACCAAGTGCGGCCATCACTTCAGGATGAACGCCTACGATCGCATCAACATGTTGATCGATGGCGATTTTACCGAGATCGGCAGCGAGATTCTGCCCGGCGATCCGCTCGGGTGGGTCGACAAAAAGACGTACGCCGTCAAGCTCGCGGGGGATCGCGAAAAAAGCGGAATCTCTGAAGGCGTCGTGTGCGGTATCGGTTCGATCGACGGATTCGAGATTGCCCTCGGAGTGATGGACTTTCATTTTCGCGGCGGAACCATGGGCACGGTGGTGGGCGAACGTGTCACACTTCTTCTCGAAGAGGCGCGTAAGCGCCGGATTCCATGCATTATCGTGACCGCTTCGGGCGGCGCGCGGATGGAAGAGGGCATGTTCGCGCTGATGCAGATGGCCAAAACCACTGCCGCGGTGACACGTTTCATGGAAGACGGTAATTTCTTCGTCACCGTGCTGACCGATCCGACGACCGGCGGCGTCTCGGCATCGTTCGCGTTTGAATCCGACGTCATCGTCGCCGAGCCCAAGGCGATGATCGGCTTTGCCGGACGGCGGGTTATCGAGCAAACGATTCGTCAAAAGCTTCCCGATCAGTTTCAGACGGCGGAGTTCTTGCTGGAAAAGGGCCACATCGATATGGTGGTCGATCGGCACGATCTCAAGACGACGCTGGTGCGTCTACTGCAATACGCTGCCGGTGGCCTCAAGGCCACGCGATGAACGGCGGCAACGTCATTGTCGAGCGCGAGCGCGGCCTGGTCGAGGTCGAGCGCCGCATCGCCGACTTACGCAGCGCCAACGTCAACCAGCCGGTCGATTTCTCGGCCGAAATTGCCTCGTTAGAACAAAAATATCAAACGCTCCAGCGCGAGCTCTTCGGGTCGCTGACGCCGTGGGAAAAGGTCAACATGGCGCGGCATCCCAGCCGCCCGACCTCGCTCGACTTCATCGCCAAGCTCGATCGCTTCGACGAGCTGCACGGCGACCGCGAGTTCCGCGACGATCCGGCCATTGTGGCCGGCTTTGCGATCTTACGCGGGCGCGCAGTTATGGCCATCGGTCAACAGCGCGGGCGCGACACCAAGGAGAATCTCCGTCGGAACTTCGGCATGGTGACGCCCGAAGGCTATCGCAAGGTCCAGCGCCTAGCACACACGGCCTCGCGGTTGGGCCTGCCCATCGTAACCTTTATCGATACCAAGGGCGCCGATCCCGGAATTGCGTCCGAAGAGCACGCGCAATCGGAAGCCATCGCCATGTGCCTCCAGCAGTTCACCCAGGCACGCGTGCCCATCGTCGCATCGATCATCGGCGAGGGCGGCTCGGGCGGTGCGCTGGCGCTTGGTATCGCCGATCACGTCTTAATGCTCGAGAATTCCGTTTACTCGGTTGCATCGCCGGAAGGTTGCGCGGCAATCCTGTGGGGCGATGCCGGTAAAGCGGAGGAAGCCGCGTCGCGGCTGAAGCTTACCTCGGCAGATTTGCAGCAGTTTGGTATTATCGATGAGATCGTAGCCGAACCGCTGGGCGGCGCGCATCGCGATCCCACGGGGGTCGTGACAAAGGTTCTCGATGCGGTGTCGGCGGCGGTTGGACGGCTCGCGCGGATAGCGCCGCAAGAATTACGAGAGGCTCGTTATCAGAAGTATCGCCGGATAGGCGCATGGCAAACGGAGCGTCAGGGGGACATCGGAACGTCAGCACGGTGAAGCGTCGTACGCGCGCTTCATTGATATGGCGCTTTCTCGGACGTCTTGGAGCCGCCGGCGTTGCGCTCTTGGTGTTTACGCTGGTGGCGGTTCAGTTTGCGCGGGTCATCGATGAGAACGTCGCGCTTGCGCACGAACTTTCGTCAACGCAGAGCGACATCACACAATTGCAGGCGCGTCGCGCGTGGCAGCTGCGCCAATTGCACCGGCTCGAAGATCCCCAAGGCGCGATTCCTGAGATTCACGATCGACTGCGCCTCGTACGTTCCAACGAAGCAATCGTATTCGTCAGCCCGCTGCCCTCACCGCAGTCCTCGCCGACCCCGTGATCGAACGCGTCTACGGCTTCGTGATCAATGTGAACGCGTACGGAGCAACCGTGCGCCTCGAGAGCGGCGAACTGGCTAGCGCCCCGGCGGGTGATGTTGAAGCGCACCGCGTGGACTACGATCGCGGGATGTCGGCGCGCGAAGCACTGGCTTTCGTTCTTCACCCCGGTTCGCGCCGGCCGATGGTGACGATCGTTCCCCGCATCGCCGAACCCGAGCTCGATGCTCAAATTGCGCAGTATCTCGAGAGCACCCAGGAGTGGGAGAACGACGCCGATGGCGTCCCCGCGCACGAGCGCCATTTCCTGCGCAAGAAGAAGCGCGCCCGGCTGTTTGAGTAAACACTACGCGGTCATCTCGATCGGGACGAACTCCACGCGTGTAGCGCTTGCCGATATGGAGCCTAACGTGCCGCACGTCGATCTTGCGCGCTCGATCGGCACGCGCATCGGCGAGGGCCTGCGTGAAAGCGGAGAGCTCGGTGAGGAGCCGATGCAGCGCACGATCGATGCGGTCAAATCGCATCTACGCACCGTGCGCGGTCATTACGTGCGCCTCTTTGCCATCGCGACCAGCGCTCTGCGCCGCGCCAGCAATGGCGAAGCATTTACGCAACGCGCCCAAGACGTGCTCGGCGTACCGCTGCAGATACTTTCGGGCGATGAAGAAGCGGCCGCTTCATATCGCGGCGCGATCACGGCCTTTGGTCCGCTGCATAACGAAGAGCTGGGCGTGGTCGACGTGGGTGGCGGCAGCACGGAGTATGCGACTGGCAACGGCGCGACGCCCGACCGGACCGCCTCGTGTGAGATCGGCGCGGTGCGGCTGGCCGAAATGCTTCCGCTCCTCGCCGGTAACGATGGCGTGGTCGATCTAGACACGATCGAACAAGCGCGCGAGATCGCGCGCAACGCCGTTGCACCGGTCGCTGATTTTCCGAAGGTGGGTCACGTCGCGTTCGTGGGAGGTTCAGCCACGACCGTGGCTGCGCTGCTTCGCGGGAAGCGCACAAAAATCGACCAATACGAACTCTCGCGCAGCGACCTGCAACGCGCGCTCGTTCGGCTCTGTGCGCTTCCGCTCAAGGAACGCAAGACGCTTGCCGGCATGAAGCCACAGCGTGCAGATATTCTGCCGGCCGGCATCATCGTGCTCGAGACCGTCCTCGATCTCATCGGCGAGGACCGCGCGACCGTGACCAGCGCAGATTTGCTGCTTGGGCATCTGCTCCGACAGGTGGATCGGGCAGGACGACCCGGGCCTGGCCCAGGATGGACCCCACATGGAAGATCAGGCCATACACCAACACATTGAGGACTTGGTTGCCGAGGAGCACCGGCTTCTCGAGCACGGGGATAACGGGAAACTGACGCCGCAGGATCGTTTGCGCTTGGAAGAAGTTCAAGTGCAGCTCGATCGTTACTTCGATCTCTTACGTCAGCGTCGCGCGCGCCGCGACGCGGGACAAGATCCCGAGGTCGCGCACATGCGTACGGCCGACACCGTCGAACACTATCAGCAATAGACTCATCTGGGATGATGGTGGAACTGGCAGACACAGCAGACTTGGGATAAAACCCCTGAGCCGCAGGGTCGGAAACGCCCTGTGGGATGCGCTCAAAGTCGGCGAACTCTTCACTGACAACGCCGAGCCAAGCCTGTTCAATTGCGAATGGGAAGGTGTAGAGACTGGACGGGCGCGGCCTAAACATCTCGAGCTTGCGCTCGAAGTGCACGGTCAAGGCACAGTCCGGACCACAAACGTGAACGCGGTAGCGAAAGCTATAGTGGTGCGAAAATCTGCAGCTGGAAACAGCGTCCGGGTTCGAGTCCCGGTCATCCCATAAATTCTCGTCATTCTGTGACCGGAGCCATCCATGTCGAAGCTCGGGGCCATTACTCTGATCGCGATCGGCGCGCTCGCTATGGTGATTGGCGCTCCGGGCGTGTATCTCGCGCTCTACGCGTACGCCAACGTGAGCGTCCTGAGCGCGGGTAGCTTTTTAGTTACGGTTGGCGGCATTGCGATTGCTGCGGCCGTCGGCATCATTGCCGCCTACAGCGCTGACCCCAGCCGAAGTCGATTTCCGGCGTGGGGCTTGAGTCTGGTGATCCTGGCCGGAAGCGTCTTGGCTGTTGGCTACGACACGGTGAATCGTATGCAATTGGAACGCAGCATAACCGATGCGCAAAAGGCGCAAGACGTGCTCCGTCGGGACAACGACACGCTGATTGCGGAGAACGCGCGTGTCAAGAAGGCGGCGCGAGCAACCTATACCGAGGCGCGCGCACTCGATCGCAGCAGCTCTGCGGCACTCGCGGCGATCCAACGAGTTGCAGCCTCCGCCGGGCTCATCAATCAGAAAACGTTGAACGTTGCTGCCCAAGCCAGTACGCTGCAGTCATCGGCCCTTGCGGCGCTGCTTCGTTTGGAGCAGCACCGGCGAACCACGAAGTCCTGCCCACGCTGACTCCAGCGCATCTCTGAGTGTCGGCTGTGTCACGGGCATTGGTGCTCCTCCGTTTTTGCTCCACAAGATGGAACGCACATTCATTTCGACCGGTGAACGGATACGCAACTACTTGGGCGTGGGTTTGTTGCTCTCGCTCATGCTCAATGCGTTCGTCACGCCGCTCTACCCCAATCTAACGACCGTTGACACCTACGTGAAGCCGGATGTTTTCTCCATCATCCGCGCGGCACGGATAAGCACCCCACTGCCGAAGCCGACTCCGCCGCCTTCGCACAGGGTGACGCAGCACGCGCACCAGGCAGCCAAACCAATCGCGCTAAACCCACCCAAAACGCACGGCACGTCTGGGCCCGTCGAACCCGTGTACGTGCCCCCGGCGAACGCCGTCCCCGACGGCGTCCCCGGCGCGGACGGAACAGCGCCGAGGTCGGACGCGACGGCCGACACGGCGATGGCGGGACCGACGTGCTCGAATCCCAATGTGCAGGCAGCGGTCATCGATCCGATATCGCCAAGCTATCCGGACTCGGCCCGGGATCTCGCGCTGGGAACGGTCTCGGTGTTCGTCCAGGTAACGATCGATGCGCAGGGGCGGCTGGTCGACGCAAGGATTTACGCGTCATCCAACAATGCGGCGATCGATGAGGCGGCCTTGCGCGCCGCGCGGGCATCGAGGTACGCTCCGAGGATCGTGAACTGTGTGCCGGTGGAAGGAACGTATCTTTTCCACGCGGACTTCGCGAACTGACGTCATTCGTCGCGTGCGGCGAGGTCGACGCGCATGTAGGCGGCAATCGCCTGCGCGTCGGGGTCGCCGAGTTTCTCCAACCCGGCAATCACGCCGGCAACGTTCTCCGCCGGGTGGTGCCGGTTGAGTTTGAACAGGCCGGTCAACGCGTCAACCCGCATCTCCAGACCGACGATGGCTTTGAGCTGCGATTCCATGTAGTCTTCCGGGGCTTCGTCGATCGTCCAACCGGCGCCGACGCGCGCTTCTTGTGAGACCGTCAAGCGCGCGACGAACGTGCGAAGCCACTTGGTGTCCTCAATAAAACGCACGGCACCGCGCGCTTCGACCGTGACGTAGTCAAAGGTAGGCACGACGCGACCATTGACGCGTTTGGTCGCATACCACGTCGGCGAGACGTAGTGTTCAGCGACGCGGAAGAGGGCGGCGGCTCTGCCGTCCCCACCGCGCCACTGATTGTTGGCGCGCGCGATGTGCCCCTCGAGAATGACCTCACCCGCCTCCTCGCGCGCGAGCAAGGGGACGTAGGTGACCACCGGCTCGCCCTCGGAAACGGTGATGAACGTCGCTAACGGACGGGCGGCGATCAGCGCGAGCAACGGCGCGCGCTCGTCGGCGCGGACATGCGGGGGGCGATAGGTCATTCGGGCGCAACCTCAGCGGGAGCAAGTGGGTACGATAGTTTCGTGAGTAAGCTGTTCTCTCCCATGACCTTGCGCGGCACGACCTTTGAGAATCGGATCGTCGTCTCGCCGATGTGCCAATATTCATCGACCGACGGCAGCGCTAACGATTGGCACGTGGTCAACCTCGGTCAATACGCGCTGTCCGGCCCGGGCCTCGTCTTTTTTGAAGCCACGCACGTGAGCCCCGAGGGACGCATCACCGACCAAGACCTCGGCCTCTATTCCGACGAGAACGAAGCGACGATGGCGCGAGTCGTTGCGTTTATTCGGACGTGGGCGCGGAGCAAGATCGGCGTGCAACTTGCGCACGCGGGGCGTAAAGGCTCGACCGTACCGCCATGGAACGGCGGCGGTCCGGCAAGCGGCGAGCACGCGTATCAAACCGTCGCGCCATCGGCAGTGCCGTATTCGGATTGGCAAACGCCCGTCGCGCTCGATCGCGAAGGGCTGGAGAAGATCCGTAACGATTTTGTTGCTGCCGCCGAGCGCGCTGCACGACTCGGCGTCGACGTGATCGAGCTGCATTTTGCGCACGGCTACCTTGCGCACGAGTTTCTTTCGCCGCTCTCGAATCAGCGCACCGATCAGTACGGCGGGTCGCTCGAAAACCGGCTGCGCTTCCCGCTCGAACTGTTTGATGCGGTGCGCGCGGCTTGGCCGAAGGATAAGCCACTGGGCGTGCGCATCTCCGCCAGCGATTGGGTACCGGGCGGATGGGACGTCGAGCAGTCGACCGAGTTCGTTCGACAATTGCAAAAGCGCGGCTGTGATTTTGTCGATGTCTCCAGCGGCGGACTCTCGCCCGATCAACAGATCGAGCTTGGCCCAGGCTACCAAGTGCCGTTCTCGGAGGCGATCAAAAAGGCGACGGGCATGACGACCTTCTCGGTCGGCATGATTACGGAGCCGGCGCAGGCCGAAGAGATCGTTTCGACCGGGCAAGCCGACTTCGTCGCGCTCGCCCGCGGCTTCATCCGCAATCCGCGCTGGGTATGGGATGCAGCTGATGCACTCGGCGCTGAGTCATTCGTCCCACCCGAGTACCAGCGGGGCCGAAAAACCAAGACATAAGCCTTACATCCCCGTAATTTCCACGGTGCGCGCCGGCCGATATATATAGCAGAATATATTTAGCAAAGGAGGCTACGCGCTATGAAGGCACTGCTGGCATTCATCCGTGGCAAAGCACCGCAGGCACCGCACGACGATCGGCTTCGCGCGGGACAATTCGAGCCGAACGCACGCTTCAGCGTGTGGCTCACGATGCTGCCTCACCTTTAAATCACCATTAACGCAGAGGCTCCCGCGTAGCGCAGACCTAAATCTAAGCGCTACACGTGCAGAAGCTCGCGCTTTGGTTTGCGGCGATGGTCGTCGCGTGTGGAATACCCGTCGCCGTAGTTGCGCAAGCCGCGTCGCCCGGGCCATCCACCTCTCCGTCCCCTTCCCCATCGCCCTCGCCGACGCCGGGCTTTTCGTTGCACGCGCAGGGCGCGAACGTCTTCATCTCCCAAGGCGCGAGCGGTCCCGGCTTGAGCCCGCCCGAAGCAGCGGCTTTCGAGAACGGGCTCCCGCTCTCGCCGATGTCGCCCTATGATTGGTTTACCAGCGCGACAGAGACGCCGGGCAATGCCGGGATGCTGCAGTATCTTGTCGATGGGAACGATCGCATGCGCACGGTCACGCTCGACGCACAAGTGCTCGTCGGCGCGTACGGCGGAGATTTGAATAACCTCACGTACTGGAGCGAGCCCTGGCAGGGTCCGCTCGATCCGCATGAGGGTCACTCGCCGATCAACTATGCGATCAACTTCCCGCAGAGCGGAGGCGCCGGGATCGAAGGCGGATCCGCGCAGTTCGTTGCGCCCTACGCAGCATCGCTTGCAAGCAACGACGGCGCATGGAAAGTCAGTGGCGGATACGTCAATCTCACGCAAACCGATCGCTTCGTTTTCGCGCCGCCGGCGGTAACCAACGTAGATCCGTCGATCGGGGTCCCGACGGCCGAAACGCTTGGGCCCGGCTCGCCGAACGTCGACGCGTGGAGCGCCTCGCCGTCATCGCTACCGTTGCTCGGCGCCGATCTCGTCTCGACGCACGGGCAATCGACGATCGAATTGACCGATGCGTTGCTGCCGGTCTTGCAAGGCACGCAGGCGCGATTGGCGATGGCGTCTTACGTTTTGGATCGCGGCGACAACGGCCGCTTCTCCGCGCAAGTTGCAAACATCACGACCTCCGGCGATCCGATTCTTACGACGACGTTCTTCGGCACCGATCAAACGCTCTATCCGGGACCGCAAGGGCGGCTCTTCTCGAGCGTCCTAGCCGATCAGGTGCAAACGATCGCTGGGATCCGCGCATTTTTCCATCCGCTTCACAATAACGATCTACTGATCGAGCTGGGCGCCGCATGGTATCACGACGGTCTTGCCGCCGAGCCCGGCACGCAAGCACCGGGGACCTACGAGCACTTTAAGTTCAGCCATCATTTCGATGCGGGCACGGACGCCGGGATCGAATATTATCGCTTCGATCCGCGTTATGCCGACGTCATCTTGCCCTATGGCGTACCCGAGAACGTGTGGAGCGTCGCGTGGTCGTGGCCTGGGCAGTGGCTCAAGTCGACCTATCAAGCCGTGGACAACACGATCATCGGTATCAATCGCGAAGGCTATCGCACCTATGCCAATTACTCGCGTGGGAGGTTGCAACTGCACGCCGACGCGTACGTCTGGCGACAGATCGAGCCGAACACACTCACCAACGCATCGCAAGAAGGCTGGATAGACGGCTACTTCTTGCCGCAATTCGATGCCAATGCGACGCTGGGCTGGCAGCGGCAAGCAGCGCTCTATGCGATCTGGCATTGGCCTAACGACGACGTCGTTTTGGACTCGGTGTGGGACCGCTCGTATCGCCCCGCGACCGATCCGGTCGATTTTGTGAGCATAAACTATCCGCAGGCCATCGGGACGTTCCAGCATCATTGGGGCAAGAAGATGGTGGCCGCGATCGGCTATGGACGCTACAGCGCAAACGGCACCTGGTCGACCACGCCGGTCCTCGGGATCTATGGCGAAGCCTTCGTCGGCGGCGAATGGGATTTCACCAACGGCCAGCAGCTGCTCATCCAGCTCCGCCGGTACGGCCTAACCGGCTTACCCTCCGAGCCAGGCGGGCCTCCCCCGACGATGCGCGGCACCTCCTTAATCGTGGATCAGAGGATTCAGCTCTAATCAACCCTAATGGCGCCGGGTTCTCCCCCATGTACCGCAGGAGGTCGAGTTCTCCACGTGAAGATCGTGGTCACGGTCAAGCTTGTGCCGGATCCGAATGCTGAAAAGCGAATCGACGATAGCACGAAGCGTTTAGTGCGCACCGGCGTTGAGACGGTGCTCAACCCTTACGACGAATACGCACTTGAAGCGGCGCTGCAGCTCAAAGAGAAGGCCGGCGGTGATACGACCGTCACGGTCTTTAGTATGGCTCCCGAGGCACTCAAGGAAACGCTGCGCAAGGCACTCGCTATGGGTGCCGACGACGCGGTGTTGCTGAGCGATGCCGGCCTCGAAGGCAGCGACGTGTGGGCGAGTTCCTATGCGATTGCCCACGCGCTCAAGAAGATCGGCTTTGATTTGTTGATCGTCGGTGGACTCTCGGACGACGGTTCCACCGGCGCGACGCCGGGTGCGCTCGCCGAATATCTGCAAACGCCGCTCGTGACCAACGCTCGCAAGGCCGAAGTCGCCGATGGCAAGCTCAAGATCGAGCGCGAGACGGATACCGGATATCAAGATGTGACTGCGCCGCTGCCGTGCGTCATCACGACCGCGCTCACGTTTGGTGAGCCGCGGTATGCGTCGCTCAAAGGGATCATGGGTGCCAAGAAAAAGACGATTGCCGCGCTGACCGTTGCAGACTTGGGCCTGGAGCAACCGGTCGGTCAAGGGGGTTCGAAGACGCAGCTGCTTTCGTTTTCGCCGCCGCCGGTGCGCGGTAAGGGTCAAGTCGTCGAAGCGGCCGACGGTCCCTCGGGCGCGCAGGCGATCTTCGCGTTCCTCAAAGAGAAGAAGCTCGTCTAATATGAACAACGTTTTAGTTTACGTTCAACACAAGAACGCGCAAACGCCGAAGGTGACGTTCGAAATGGCGACGCAGGCACGCAAGCTTGCCGACCAGCTCGGCGGCAAGGCGTACGCGCTCGTCGTCGGCGCCGGCTCCTCGACGTTGGCGGAGACGCTCAAGACCTATCCGCTCGATGCGATCTACGTTAACGACGACAGCGATGTCGACACCTACCTGCTCGACCCGGTCATCGATTATCTCGAGGCCGCAGCCAAGACGATCGGTTCGGCGCTCGTGCTCGTCGCGAACACGTTGACCGGCAAAGACGTCGCGGGCCGATTGGTCGCACGTTTGAATGCCGGTGTGTGCGCCGACGCAACGGATTTCAAGATTGAAGGCGGCAAGATCGTCGCGATTATGCCGAAGATGGGTGGTGCCGCGATCACCAATTGCGAGTTGCGCGCGGGCGACTACGGCATCGTTACGATTCGCCCGAACGCCTTTGCCGCGCAAGCGGGCGGCGGCGGCGCGACCCTGCAAGCAATCGAAAAACCGGCCGGCAAGACCTACAGCGTCGTCGTCGAGAAAGACGTCGAGGAGAGTTCGGGGGAACTCGCGCTGGAGGAAGCACCCGTCGTCGTAGCAGGCGGTCGGGGCCTGGGAGGGCCTGAGCCGTTCGATACGTTGCTCAAGCCGCTGGCTTCGGCGCTTGGCGGCGCAGTCGGCGCATCGCGCGCGGCTGCTGACGCTGGTTGGGTGCCGTACAGCCTGCAAATCGGTCAGACGGGCAAGACGGTCAGCCCCCCGCTCTACATCGCGGTCGGAATCTCGGGCGCGATACAACACAAGGTCGGCATGCGTTCCTCAGGTACGATCATCGCGATCAACAAAGACGGACAATCACCGATCGCCGAGTTCTCGGATCTCCTCGTCGTTGGCGATGCCTTCGCCATCGTTCCGGAACTCACGAAGCTCGTACAAGCCGCTAAATCATAGCTTAAGGATCTCGAACACGTTGAAACGTTTCACACTCGTCCTCACTTTGATCGTCGCGATCGCCGCGGCGTTCGCCGTCACGCAACCGGCACAGGCCGGACTGTTCGGCGGTGGCAAGAGCGCGGCGTCGCCGTCGCCTTCACCCACGTCGTCGGCGTTGCCGACCGCCTCGCCCGAACCACCGTCGGTGGCGATTCCCAAACTTCAGGCCAAGCTCAAGGCGAATCCGAACGATCAAGATGCGATGACGCAGCTTGCCGGCCAGTTCCTCGGGATCAACCGCCCGGATCTTTCCGCCCAGCTCACGCAGCATTTGCTGCAGATGGGCGACAAAACGGCGCAGGTCTACTATCTCGACGGATTTGCGATGGATCAGCTCAACCACGACGATGTCGCAATCAGCGATCTCGAGCAAGCTGAAAACCTCGACCCGAGTAATATCGGCGTGCTCGAGCAACTCACCGAGCTCTACCTCAAGGCGAATCGTTACACCGATGCCGAGCGTATCGCTAATCGCAGCCTAGTGTTGAACAAGGGTGATGCGGCGTCGTACTCGATGCTTGGCTCGGTCTATGCGTCCGAGCAGAAATACGATGACGCGCGCGCACAGTTCCAGATTGCTTCAAGCAAGGATCCGAAAAATCCGGATCCGATCTTCCAGATCGCGCAGACGTACGCGTCGCAAGATAACCTTCCGATGGCGCTGCAGACCATTGCCAAAGTGCTCGCCATCGATCCCAAGAACGTGCAGGCGTTGGTCTTCAAGGCCGATCTGTACGCGCGTCAGCACGTTGACGATCAGGCTTCCGCCGCCTACGACGACGCGATCGTCGCCGCGCCGGACGACGCCGCCAAGGTTCAGATCCTCATCCGCAAAGCCGCATATTTTGTGGGTGAAAAGAAATACTCTGTAGCCGAGGGCATCTTCCTTCAGGGCATCGCGCAGTACCCGAAGGTCCCGCAAATCTACGTTGCCTACGGCGATTACTTCGCTGGACAGAAGCAGTTCGACAAGGCGAAGACCGAGTGGCTGGCGGCGCTAGCGATCGACAACAACAACGTCGACGCGCTAAGCCATCTGGCGGCGCTCGCCATGGGGCAACAGAAGTTTTCAGATGCGGTCGGATATCTCAAGCGCGTGACCGCGATTCAGCCTGATCCGACCGCCTTTCAAACGCTCGGAGAGGCGTATTCCTATCTCCACGATTACGCGGATTCGAAAGATGCTTGCAGTAAGGCCTTCCAACTGCAGCGCACGCCGCAGTTGCTCGGATGCATCGCGGGAGCCGACTTCGAGTTGAAAAACTACAAAGAAGCTGCGCAGATCTTCGACGTCCTCGACAACAACGCCAAAGGCTTCCTCGGTCAGAATCCGCAGTTGCTCTACGTCGCCGGGAAGTGCTACGAGCAGACCAACCAGCGCGCAAAGGCAATCGAGGCTTACCGCCGGCTTTTGCCGATGATCAAGAAGAACTCGAAGGATTACGCGCAAATCCAAGGCTGGATCGCGGATCTGAGTAAACCGGCACCCGCAGCCACACCGAAGAAAAAGCCCTAGCCCGCCCTTCGACAAGCTCAGGATGACAGGGTGAAACTCGTCTACGACGCGCTCTACGGCGACCATCTCCGCGATCTCGGGCATCCTGAATCCCCCGACCGCGTGGAGGTGGTCGCTGCGCGTTTAGCGCAGCGCGGCCTTGCCGGCGACGTGCTGCGCCCGGCTGACGCGGCCGACGACGAGATCGAACGCGTGCATGCGCAACGGTATATCGAACTGGTGAAGCGGGAGATCGGTGATCTTTCCGGCCCGCGCTACCTCTCGACCGGCGACGTCCTCGTCGACGGGCGCACCCTCGACGTCGCGCGCCGCGCCGCCGGTGGCGCGATTGCCGCAGCGCAAGCAGCGGTTGAAAACAATGCGCCGGTCTTCGCGCTCGTGCGTCCTCCCGGGCACCACGCGGAGTCGATGCGCGGCATGGGATTTTGCGTGTTCAATAATGCCGCGATCGCCGCACGTGCGTACCAAGCGCGCGCCGGCGGCCGCGTGCTGCTTATCGATTTCGATTATCACCATGGCAATGGTACGCAAGACGTCGTCGGGAACGGCCTCAGTTACGTCTCCACCCATGCCTCGCCCGCCTATCCAGGCACGGGCCACGAGAGCGCGGCGATTGGCGACGATGCGCTGATCAACATTCCGCTCCCCGCCTCGGGAATCGCGACCGAAGCCTTTGTCGCGATTTGGGAGCAGCTGCTGGAACGTGCAGCTGCCTACGTGCGGCCCGACCTGATCGTGGCAAGCGCCGGATTCGACTATGTTGCCGGCGATCCGGTGGGCGACCTCGGGGTGGACGTTAGCGCCGCGTCAGCTCTTGCGACGGCAATCAATCGCACGGCGCAGGAATACTGCAACGGGCGCGTCGCCTACGTGCTCGAGGGCGGCTACGACATCGATGCGCTCACTGAGTCGGTCGCCCGGGTGATCGACGTGAGCGATCGCGCAACGACCGAGCGCAGTGCAGCGCAGCCGCAGTCGATTCCGGCCCGGCAGCGCGAGATGCTTAGAGTACTCGACGAGCGCTTTGTGCGCTGAGCTCTTCCAAAACGCGCAGCGCCTCTTCGGCGCGATCCAACGGGACGAAGAGATGATCGTGGTAGAATCCGCTCACGACGTTGGCTGCAATCGTATGTTTGGCGAGCGCCGCCGTTACCGCGGCCGTAAAGCCGACCGAAGCTAAATCCGACTCGACGCGTAGCGTAATTCGCCGCGCAAGAAACGTGTATTCGAGGTCATGTTCTTCGGCGACATGCCGTTCGACAACGATCGTAATGCCCTCGGTTTCGCGAAACATCAGTAGCGCGCGAGCATCATCGATGGGAAACGATCGGTCGACGCAGCAGAAGACCCACTCACGTGGGTCCAAGGCCGGCTTCATCGTGATAAGCAGCGTTGCTAAGTCGCGTTCCGGCACCCGTTTAGGGTAGCACACTCGCCCCGATCTTTTCCAGTTCGGTAAGGGTGAGATCACCGACGAGCGCAAAGTGACGATTGCCGTCGGCCCATGCCAGGAGCGTCGTCGGCCCCTCTTCGACATAATGCGCCGGATGATTGGCGACCTTGGTCGCGATTGCACGGTAGTGAGAAAGGTCGACCGCAGCATCTTTTTCGTTTTGAAAAAGCGACACGGTGCGAATGCCGTCGGAATAAATCAAGTGCAGCGTTGGAACGCCGTTGACCGATGCGACGTCACCGGCGGTCGAGCTGAAGCCTTCGGGCAGATATCTGGGCACGAGCGCGGAAAAGCCGGCGGTCGAAATAACGTGAGCTACGTCGGTTGATTCGGCTCCGCGTTGCGCACCGTCGACCTGGCGAAGCCCACGCGGAATTGCAAAAACCCCCGCTGGAATCGAGCCGGTATAGCGGATCTGCTCGATGTGCATTTGCGTGATCGGTGAGCCGTTGCTGGCATACTGCTGACGCTCGAGGACCAAATGTGTCGCGCTGTCGATGTGCAGTCGCATGGTGGTCTGTCCCGTGTACTTATTGTTGAGCAGCACAACGTGAACCGGTCGGCCGTCCATGTTCTCATCAGGCGCGTAGACGACATCGTAATTGGCCATCATGATACCGAAATTTCCGCGCTCGGCGATTTCCTGATCCGCGTCCTCGTCATGAGAGACGACGACCTGTTCGCGCTTGACGTCGATGGAATAGGTCGTCGAGCCGCGCTTGATGACCGAATCACCGTACAGATCCTGCGGCGCGAGGTACCAACGCCGCGTCATGTCCGGTGCGCGGTGTTCGACGCGATAAATCGCCGCATACGATCGCTGGGGGCCGATGCGCAGCACCTGCACTTCGCCGACGTACGAGACGTGTTGGTCCGCGGTCATGGCGTCGCGTAAGAGATCGGCGGCAGGGGGCGCCGGCACGGCGGTCGCGCCCGTCAGTAGCGCTGCGAGAAGCGAAGCGGCGCTACTGCGCGCCATCCGCGTTCTCAGTTGTGAAGAGCGCGGTCGGAACGATAGTACCTTCGCTGAAGGGTACGGCGCTGGTAAGCGCGGCGTGATCGTCGAGGTAGTAGGCGGCGTCGATGGTAGGGCCGCCGCGGTGCAGGCTGGATTCGTACCCGGCCAGTGCCACTATGACGAACGTGGCGGCGACCGGAATCGCTACCACCGGACGCAGCCAGCTGCCTAGCCTGGCCGCCCACGTGGGCTTGCGCTGCGATGACTCGAGCGCGCTCCAAATGCTCGCCCGTACACCCGCCGGAAGCTCACGCTCGCTCGCTCGAGCGAAGCTGCGGAGTGACTCGGAGAGGCTCGCTTCGTGCTGGTAGCGCTGGTTGCACGACGCGCAGTCGTCAAGATGCAGCAAAAGAGCCGCGTCCTCGTCGGGCGCGAGTTCGCGGTGCAGGTAGTCGATGAGTTGTTCTTGGCTTGGATGTGATTTCATGATGATGTTGTTTGTGACTCGATCTGGCGGCGTAACTGGTGGCGAGCGCGATGCAGCCGCGAGCGAACCGTCCCGATTGAGCACCCGACGATGTCGGCGATCTCTTGGTAGCTGTATTCCTCAACATCCGCAAGGATCAAGACTTGCCGTTGCTCGAGGGAGAGGCTTGCGAGCGCTTTAGACATCCGTTCGCTGAGCTGCCGCTCGACCAGTTCCTCGATTGGTTCGGTGGCCATCGGCCTGGTTTGCCCGAACCGCTGTGGGGCGTTGTCCTCGGGGATCTCTTCCTGATAACGTCCTTTCCGTCGCCGAAGTTCATCCCGGTAGAGATTCGTAACGATGCGATAGATCCAGGAGAGGAAGGAGGTGCCGGCTTGGAAGCTTCGCCAGGCCCGGTAGACCCGGATGAAGGCCTCTTGGGTCAGATCGCGGGCGTCGGCTTCGTTGTGCGTAAGGCGCAAGGCGTAGTTGTAGGTGGCGCGGCCGTACTCGTTGATCGCGCCTTCAAGGAACGCCGTTTGCTCCGGGCTCGGGGGATCGAACGGCTTGCGCGGCGCGGCCATGATCGGCCTTTACGCAGGCCGGGACCACAACACCCTCCCGACGATCCATAAGGCGATCGTTACCACGATCACGATGAAGAAAAAGAGTGCGATCTCCAGCATTACGATGCCGGCGAATTGACTGCCGCCGCACAACGCGACCACGCTGGCAATCAACGAGAGTTTCAGGCGCTCGAACGGATTGCTCGCCATGCCTTCGATGGCCCGCGCCTCCGCCACAACGCCGCGCGGATCCCACCCGGCGGTGTCCACGACGTATGCGACGCGTCCCTGCGGCGTCACGATGAACAGTTTGTCGGAGTGAATGTAGGTGTCGCTGTCGGTCTGCAGCGAGGAAATACCAAACTCGTCGAGCACCCTTTCGATCGTCGAGCCGGTCCCCGTCAAGAGCGTCCAGGACGCCGGGTTTTGCCCGAACTGCTTGCCGTAGGCGCGCAGCACGGCAGGCGTGTCGTAGGACGGATCGAGGCTGATCTCGACCAGCGCGAAGTGCGCCGGATCAAGATCGTGCTGGAGTTGTGCGTATTTCGTGCTGATCGCGATGCAGACGTCGGTATCGGGACAACGGGTAAAGATGAACGAGAGCAGCATCGTCTTCCCGCGAAACGCGTCGTGCAGCTGCACCAGGCGTTCGTCTTGATCGATAAGCGTCGCGCGCGGCAGCGGTTTGCCGGCATCGACCGGAATGACGCGGCCCGGATTGGGAAGACCAGCCACAAATGCTGCCGCCGGCACCGGATCGCGTAGCGTCCACGGTTGCGTCGAGCGATCGAGGAATGCGTCGACTCCGGTGCCTGCGCGTAGCGCCAAGCTCGGTGCGAGGCGATAGAGCCGCGTTTGCGCGGCCAATGTCCGCGGCATCGCTGTATTACGCACGACGACGGTGCTGTTGCTGACTGGTGATACGACGACGCCGTGAAATGGGAGCAAGCCGGCGAGGAGCAGCGCGAGCATCATTGCTGCAGGGTACGCACGTCGGCGGCATAGTCGCGCTGGGCATCGTCGTCGTTGTGAACCACGCGTTCGTTGCCGGAACGGTCGATGAGAAACGTGAAGGCGCTGTGGGCCTCGTCGTAGTCGTTTCCACCTTTCGGATCGGGCAGGGGCTTGGACCACACGTTGTAGGCTCGTTCGACACTCGCGATCTGCGCGGGCGTTCCGGTGAGGCCGACGATCCTTGCTCCGCTAAACCGGCGAATGTAGGCGTGCAGCACCGCCGGCGTGTCGCGCTGCGGGTCGATCGTGACGAAGGCAATCTCCGCATTCGCGTGCGGTTGGGCACGCAGTACCGCTGCAAGCTTGGCGAGCGTCGCGGGGCACGTGTCGGTGCAGTGCGTAAAACCGAAGAAGAGCGCAACGATCTTGCCGTGTTGCGCCGCAAGCGTCCAGGGCGCTCCGGTGTCGCTGGTAAGCGTGAAGTTGGGCGCGGCGGCGGGCGGTACGGCTATGCCGGTAAAGTGCTGCGCTGCGGCTTGCGCGCAGCCGGTGAGCAGCGCGCAGGCAAGTGCGAGCGCGAGACGCGTGTTCATGGCCTAACTTCCGGGGTGAAGGATCGTCGTAATCGTCATCCAGACCCCCAGCACGATGATAACCGCCGAGAGCGAAAATGCGATCGTGTTCCCGAGCAGCGTGTTGCGCCGATCGCCGATAACGCGTTTGTCGTTGACCAGCACGAGCAAGAACCCGAGCACGATCGGGAGGACGAACCCGTTGAAAGCTTCGACGTAGACCGTGAGCGCAATGAGCGGAAGATTCGGGATGAGCACGAACGCGGCCGCGACGACCACACATGCGACGTAGAGCGCGGAGAATCGCTTCGCGCGCAATCCGTCGTTGAGCGAGCAGCGCCAACCGAAGGCCTCACCGAACGCCCACGACGTCGCGAGTGAGACGACGAACGCGCCGAGCATCGAAGCGCCGATCAAGCCGACGCCGAATGTCACGCCCGCGAAGCGTCCAACGAGCGGCTGAAAGGCAAGCGCTGCGTGCGCCGCGTCGCTGACGGGAATGTGATGCACGAAAAGCGTGGCGGCGGTCGTTACGATGATGGCGATCATGATGCCCTGCGTGAGCACTGCGCCAAGCGCCGTATCGAAGCGCGCGAAGTTCATATCCTTGATGCCAAGGCCTTTGTCGACCACCGCGCTCTGTTGGTAGAAAATCATCCAGGGCATGATGACCGCGCCGATATTCGATGCGATCAGGAGCAAGTAGCTATAGTCGGTCAGCGGCTGGTTGCCGAAGATGCCTTGCATCACGATGGCGTGCAAGGGTGGATGCGCGGCAAATGCGGCGGGAATGAAGAGTAGCTCGACCAGGCACAAGGCGAATGCGAACATCTCGGCGCGTTTGTATGACGCGGTGAAGATCACGACGATGAGCAGCAGCGCCGCCAGAAGCACCAGGGGCGCGGCGGGCAACCCAAAGATCAACGCAGCGCCGGCGATGCCCGCAAACTCCGTCACGAGCGCGGCGATGTTGGTGACGAGCATCGTGCCCAGCGATACCCATGCCCATCCTAGGCCATAGTGCTCGCGAATCAAACGCGCGTGGCCTTTACCGGTGACCGTACCCAAACGCACCGTCATCTCTTGCACGACGAAGAGCGGCACGATCAGCAAGAGTTGAAGCAGAATCAACTTGTAGCCGAACTGCGCCCCCGACGTTGCGGCAGTCGTGACGCTGCCCGCCTCGGTATCGGCGAATGCGACGATCAACCCCGGACCGGTAACGGCGAGAAAACGCAGAATCACCCGCCACAACGATCGTTGCGGGACGGCGGTCGCGACCGGGCTCTCGAGGGTAGCCATGTCGTTGTTAGGTTAGCCTAATTTGGCTCCCGCCCTCTGCATGAAAGGTATGGATTATGGCGGTTGCGCTCGCTCGCGTGCTGCTCGGCGCCCTCTTGGTCTGGGCCGGCGCCGCGAAGATCGGCCATGCGGAAGCATTGGCCGGGGCGATCGCCGGGTTCCGGCTTTTGCCGCCCGGCCTCGTCGCTCCGCTTGCCGTTATTCTGCCGTTCTTCGAGGTTCTGCTCGGGCTCTATCTGCTTGCCGGTCTGTTCACGCGAATCGTGGCGGCCATCGCGACGGCACAGTTCCTGATCTATGCAGCAGCGATCGCCTCGGCAGTACTGCGCGGCATTCCCGCGAACTGCGGCTGCTTTGGCCCCGGTGACGCCGCGGTCGCGGATTGGCCGCACGTCGCCTTGGACCTCGCGCTCGCCGCAATTGCGCTCTTTATCGCTGCCGGTGCTCCCGGCGCGTTTGCTCTGGACCGGAGATTACGTTCTCGATGAACCAACGCGTGCTCGTTCTTCTCTCGCTGCTCGTTCTCGTCGTCCTTATCGCGGGCGGCATTCTCTTCGCAAAATTGCATGGCGCGCAGTTGAACAACGCGTCGACTGCTCCAGTCAGCGCTGCGGTGGCGATTGGGCAGAAGGCTCCGGAGTTCACCTTGCCCACAACGGCAGGCGCATTCGATTTAGCGACGGTGACCAAGCCGGTGCTCTTGGAGATCTTTGCAACGTGGTGCCCGCACTGTCAGCGCGAGACGGTCGTGATGAATCAGCTCTACGCGGCCTACGGGTCTCGCGTGGTGTTTCTCGCCATTCCCGGGAGCGACACCGGTATGGACGGCGCGTCGCCCGAGTCGCAATTCGACGTTTTGAATTTTCAGATCCGGTTCAACGTGAAGTATCCGATCGCACAGTACGATCCGAACTTGACCGTCGCCAAGCTCTATCTCAAGGGCGGCTATCCAACGATCGTCGTCATCGATCGCAACAAAACGATCGGCTATATCAACGACGGCGAGGTCCCGTATAAGGAACTCGCCGCCGCATTGAATCAGGCGCTGAAGTAGCTAGTCCCCTGGGGGGAAGAGGTAGCTCGGGGGCGGCACGGTCGGCGTGCCGATCTCCAGCACGATCTGCTGATGCGAACGCAGCGGAATCGCGCGCAAGTCGCCGTCGTAGAGCGTCCCGTTGACGTAGGCAATCACCGGCCCTTTGAGGCCCGCAACGTTGTCGCGCGTCAGCGGTTGCCCCCAGACATCGAAGAACATGCCGAGCTGGAATCCCGGGCTGCCTTCGGGCGCGAGTACCGGCGATTCGACGTGGATGATCCCATCCATCGAATGCGTGTGCGTCCAATAGAGACAGCCTTGCGGCGGAAGGGGCGCCGCGCCGACAAGCTTTGGAACAGCGACCTGCGTTCCATGATAAAAGATTGCCAGATGCGTGTGCGTGTGGAGCGTGTTGTACTCCATTCCGCCGCAGGTCATGCCGTCAACCAGTTGGCCCTGGCCACCCGTGGGGGTATCGGGCAATCCACCTTTATAGAGTTTGAATATGGGCTTCCCGATCGTTTCGCCGTCAGCGAGCTGAATCGGCTTTGAGGTTGTGTTGGCCAAGTCGGCAGATGGAGCAGGCGTTGGCGTCGCGTTCGCCTGGGCAATCTGCCGCTGTTGCATCCAGTTCATGATCGCGAAGATCGCGATGACGACAACGACCAGTACGGCCGCGCTGATGTACACGACGGTCATGGGGTCGCGTTTGGGCGGCGGTGCAGAGCCACCACGTGCTTGACGACGGCGATCTGAACGGGAGTTTGACATCGGGCCTCGTTATCGGACGGAAAGAGCTTCTTGCTGTGCCGGGTCGAGAACGCGGCCCGGCTTGAGGTAGTTGATGACGTAGTCGCGCACGGCGTCGTCGAGCGTGCTCACCGGGGCATCGTAGCCGCTCGCGCGCAGCCGATCGATCCGCGCTTGGGTAGAGTACTGATATTTGGGACGCAAAAGTTCCGGCATCTCGATGAACTCGATCCGCTCTGGAACGTCGAGCGCCGCGAAGATCGGTCGCACGAGGTCGAGCCACGTCTGTGCGCGACCCGAGCCCACGTTGACCAGCCCGCTCGCGTCGCTCTGCGCGACTGCAAGCGTCATTTCGACGGCGTCTTTCACATAGAGGAAGTCGCGCCGTTGTTCCCCGTCGCGGAACTCCGGCCGATAGCTCTTAAAGAGCGCGACTCGCCCGTTTGCGCTGATTTGTTCGTAGGCCTTGCACACGATGCTGCGCATTTCACCCTTGTGATCTTCGTTGGGGCCGAAGACATTGAAGTACTTCAGCCCAACGATGCGATCGCTTAGGCCGCTGCGCTGCGCGTAAAGGTCGAACAGCTGCTTCGAGTAGGCGTACATGTTCAGTGGTCGCAGTTCGCGCAGATCGATATCGTCGGAAAGCAGATCCTCCAGGCCGCCGTAGGTGGCCGCCGACGAGGCATACACGAAGCGCACGTCGCGCTCAACCGCCCACTGCGCGAGAACTTTGGTGTACTCGTAATTGTTGCGCATGAGGTAGTCGGCGTCGCGCTCGGTAGTCGACGAACAGGCGCCTAAATGAAAGACCGTACCGACCGACCCAAACGCACCGGGGTGGTCATCAACCAACGACGCGAAATCGTCGGCGTCGACGTAATCGGTGAAACGCAACGGCACGAGGTGCCGCCACTTCTCCGACTCGTCTAACCGATCGACCGCGATAATGTCGTCGATACCGCGGCGGTTGAGGGCCCAAATCAACGCGCTGCCGATCAAACCGGCAGCCCCGGTTACGACAACGGGGCGTTCCTTGACGTTGTGCATAGCGCGAAGCGGCGTATTCCCCAGGCTAAAACGCTTAGTCCTTCAACAGGACGCTTCGAGCGGGCCTAGCCGGCGCAGCCGGCGCAGGTTCCAAAGAAGGTCACGGCATGACCGCGGACGTGGAATTTCGGGGGCACGAGTTTTCGAATGCTCTCGATGCAGCCCGCGATGTCGAAGACGCGGTCGCATTTCTCACACTGAAAATGGTGATGGTGCTCTTTGTCGGAGCGCTCGTAACGAACCGGTTCGCCCGGGATCTCGACCGCCTCGATCCAGCCGTCTTCGAGCAGCGCGGCGACCGTGCGATAGACGGTTGCAACGCCGAGCCCCTCGATTTGCTTGGAGGCGGCCTGCAGCAGTTCGCCGATGCTCAGCGGCCGCTCGGCGCCCTCGAGGGCAGCCTGCACTGCGTCGCGTTGCTTGGTCTTCCGGCTGGTCCGATTCACTGATTTCCCCTCGTCCATGTGCTTGACTACTTGATAATGATAAGCTATTCTCAGTTAGAACTCAACCCCAGCCCACCGTAAAGGACCTCGATGTTCCACTGGCTGCGGCGCTGTTTGCGCGCTGCTCTCATTCTTGTTGCCTTCATGATCGTGTGGATGGCGCCTGCGCTCTCTACCAACACGAGTGCATTTCTCTCCGGAACCGTCACGCAAAACGGCAAACCGGTCGCGGGCGCCTCGGTCACGGCGACCGGAAACAACCGCACGTATAAAACCACGAGCGACAAGCAGGGGCGTTTTCAATTTCCCCCGTTCGGCGTCGGTACCTATACCGTCGAAGTCACGTTTGGCGACTCGCACGGATTGGCGCGCGTCGATTTGGGCACGGGCGGCGCCACGATCTCAATTCCCATCGGTCTTAAGGAAATCGCTGCCGTTGCCGTGACCTCGTCTAATACGGTGCGCGGAAGTGGCAGCGACACTGTGCTCAACAGCACATCGCTGACCGAGATGCCGTACAACAACAGCTTTACGGAAATGCAGATTCAGCTGCCGGGTTCTGTGCGCGGAGCCAATGGCGTCGTTCATTTCAACGGCGATCACGGCGTAATCAACTATCAGATCGACGGCGTTGCGCTGCCGCAAGAGCTCAATCGCGACATCGGCGGCGAGATCAATCTCAACGATCTCTCCTTCGTTGACTTTGATCGCAGGCGCGTATCCGGCGCAGTACGGCATGAAATTCGGAGCCGTCTTCAACATGTCGACGCGAGCCGGCACGGGGCCGGCCGGATTCGACGGCAATGCTTCTCGTACGGTTCGTACGGGACACGTGAATTCGACGATTGGCTACCATTCGCCGCTCGCCGGTGGCGGTGGGTACGACATCGCGCTGAGCGGTATGCAAACCACGCGCGGGCTCGATCCGCCCGATTTCGACTCGCCACATAACGACGCGAGCGACCTCAACCAGTTTGCTCGCTTCACGCTCCCGGGTGGCGGCAAACAATTATACGAACGTCACGGTCATTCACAGCGCAGGAACATTCCAAATTCCCAACGACGTGCAGTTCGGCGAGCCGGCCGATACCGATGATAACGAGAATCAAGAAGATACGTTTCTGTCCGTGCAGTTTCATCACGCGATCGGAGACGTCGGTTCGTTCAACTTCGGCCCTGCGTTCAAATCGTCGCAAATTCAAGATTTCGGCGATCCGAACAATGATTTCATCTATGGCGAACAGCTCAATGTTACGCCGCCGCCGTTCGGCAACGGCGGAACGCCGCAAGACTGCGCCAATGCAATGAGCAATCCGAGCACCTACTTGCCGACGACGTGCGGCTATTCGCTGGCCGACGATCGAACGGCAATCGACTATATCATGCAAGGCGATTTCACGCGGACATACGGACGGCACACGTTCCAAGCAGGCGCAACGTACGATAACACGCGCGTGTCTAAAGTACTACGCGATCACGCTGCAGCCCGACAACTTCCTTGCGCCGATTCTCACGCCGGGTACGCCGGATGCGCCGACCACCGTGGTCGATAACGCGCCCAACCAAGGGAACACGTATCAATCCTATGCTGAGGACAGCTGGCGGATGAGCAACCTTTGGGAAGCCGACTACGGCATGCGCTACGATTTCTTCACTATCAAGTCAACCTAGTTCGACGAAGGGTTTGGGGCCTTCAGTCCGCGCCTGAAACTTACGCGATTCGTGGGGCACGCGAGCGAGTGTCTACGCCTATATCGGCCGGTTCTTCGAGCCGTTCTCATTCGAAAACGTTAGCCCCGAGGCGGCGCAACTGCTCAACCTTCCGCTCCAGCCGACCCCGGCGCAGTTCGATCTCAAGCCCGAACGGGACACGGATCTCGAGTTGGGTGGACACTATGCCGCTCGGCAACGGCGATCTTGGGTTTCCGTGTGTGGCAGAAGAACGCTAACGATCTCATCGACGATACGCAAGTCGGCGTGACGCTGCTACATCAGGACATCAATTACGTCCTCGGACGCATCTCGCAAGAGGCATTGGTTTACACTCACCCGCTTAGCGCGCGCAACTCGTGCTGGTACCTCTCGGCCGTGCACCAGATTTCGGTGAACAGCGGCTGCGAGACGCAACTTTCTCGCGCCGTGCTTCGGACAGCCGACGGGATATACGCCGGCCGATCACGAGCAGCGCTACAGTATCGTGGGGCGGTGTGCTGGTGCGCGACCAGCGCGGCGGCTGGCTTTCGATGGACGGCGAATACGGGAGCGGCCTCTCTTCCGACTTCTGCGAGCCGGAGATTCTCCTGTGCAAGGAGACGCCACACACAATCTTCGACGTCGAAAAAGGCATCGCGGTCGGGCCGAAGACCGCGCTGACCTTCAATATCCAAAATCTGCTCAACGATCGATACTACGTAACGCTGCTCAATGCGCAGGGGAACCATTACGCTCCCCCGCGCACCTTCAGCATGGGCGTTCGCTTTAGCCCGTAACGCTTTGTCACCCTGAGCGTAGTCGAAGGGCCGAGATAACGTTGGTCCCTCGACTACGCTTCGCTACGCTCGGGATGACAAGGGCTCACATTTTCATCTTGGCAGCCTGCGCGGTCACGGTGAACGTTGCAGCGTTGCCGTTTGCCGTGACGGTAACGTTGTAGGTACCGTCGGGGAGATTGAGATTGTTCCCGTAATGCGTTGATTGCGGTCCTTTTCCGATCGCTTGCATCTCGACGATCGGGAGATTCTTCTGCACTCCTGACGCCGTCGAGTAGGCGATCGTCACCGTCGCGTTGGTCACGGCCTTGCCGCTGGCGGCATCATAGACGTGAACGATCAGGTGATGATTGGGATGCGATGGGTCGTCAGGCGCAACCGGTGTTGCGCCGCTGACGACGAGCATTCCGTCTGAGGGATGTTCCTTCGCGTATTGGTTTTGCGTGTAGAATGGCTCCGCCGGGAGAAGTTGGAGCACGAGTTTGTACGGCCCGGCGACCTTCGTTAGGGTAACGCCCGTACCCATGTTCATGGCGTTCGCGGGGATCGCGACCGCGGCAATTGCCGCGATTGCAAGTGCCTGCGAAAAGCGCGAGAATTGGTGCATCATAAAAACCTCCTAGAACGGCTCGGTCAGTCTCAATAAGAACGTGCGGGAGTTCGCGATCTGCGTCGTGTTGAACCCGTTCGCGATTTTGATCACGTACTGGTGATTGAGGATGTTCTGCACGTCGAGCGTCACGCCCAGACCTTTGGATTCGGGCCGGTGCCGGGGTTGACGATGCGACCTGTGCTCAGGTCGAACGTGGTGTGCGCCGGAAGTGTTCCGCTCAGATTGACGTTTGCGTCCTCGAACTGCACCGGGAAGCCGCTACCGTAATTGGCTTGCAGCGTCCTGAACCACGTGCGGCCTGCCCCGAAATGCGCGGTATAGCCGGCGGTCGAGTCGACGAGCTGCGAGTGGTCTTCAATGCTAAGCTG
The DNA here is from genome assembly GCA_963833045.1 of Vulcanimicrobiota bacterium. GTDB lineage: Bacteria > Vulcanimicrobiota > Vulcanimicrobiia > Vulcanimicrobiales > Vulcanimicrobiaceae > Aquilonibacter. The sequence continues at coordinate 719,819 of CAWHWL010000014.1, read as the reverse complement.
CGCCGGTGACGAGATCGGCAAGCCGTTGTTGATATTGGGTGGGAAGAGGAAGGTCGAACCGGAGATGCCACCTGCCAGCGACTCAGAGATCGTGGAGGTGAAGAACCAGTCGTTGCCGTTGCTCTGGCGATCTTGTAGCCGGATCTCCAAGCCCCTGCGCGTGCCCGATCGCGTTGTTGTAGACGGCGAAGAGTGGAGTGTTCAAGAGCTGTGTCGTGTCGAGGACGTTGACGACGTTCTTCTCGTAGAGGTTCGCCCAGCCGGTTAAATTGCCGCTGAACGTATGCTGCAAGTCCCATCTCGACGTAGCTATCCATTTCCGGCTGCAGATTGTAGGGGGGCGTCGTTGCTCGAGCAACCGTTTTGCGCGGCGAAGATCACGCACGCCTGGCGCACATCTTCGAGGAGTGGGGCAGCGTAGTAGCGGCCGTAGAACATGATGGAAGACGTTTCGGCCGCCGTCAGAGACATTGACCCCAAAGCGTGGCTCGATCATGTATCCGCTGGTGTAGCCAGTCGAGTGATCGTAGCGGACGCCGTAGTCGAAGACGACGTTTTTGCTTGCTTCCCACTTGTCTTGGGCGTAGATCCCGATCTGCGAACCGGCTTGTGCTTGCGAGGAGGAAGAAGCGAAGTAGGGCGAGGCGACGGGTGGTGTCACGCCCCCGCTCGGCAGCGCACAATCGAAATAGTAGCACGCGTAGGTTTGCGAGCCGGAAGAGTTCTCGCGATTCGCGTCGAGACCGATCTTCCAGGTGTGATTCTTGCTCGAACGCAACTGCGAGATGCGTAGACCGAGGTAGTTCGCGTACGTCGTTTGGGCGAGACCGACGTTATTAATGTAGTCCGGGTCCGACGGCGTATCCGAGGCGCAATCCGGGTAATTGGCGCAGCCGAAGTTCGGGCCCATGCCCTGCACGTCGGCGCCAAGATCGCCGTCGTAGTCGACACGCGTTGAGCGGAACCACGGGATCAACTGGAAGACGCCGTTGCCGTCTTTCGATATTTCCGTGAAGTTGAGGTTGGCGAAGCGGTCGTACTCGAGCTGGGTGTCGTCGGTTCCGGGAATCGCGTAGATCGGGTCGTTGGGATTGTTGGGGTCGATGTTGATTGGGATTTGGAACTGTGAGAGCTGATTCGAGAAGTCGAACGCCAGTGTGGAGCGATCGCTGAGTTTGGAAACCCAGCGCAAGAACTGGTCGCTCGCGGAACTCTGATCGTGGATCGGGTCGAACGTCGGTGCATCGATACCGCGATCCGTGCTCGCGGTGTTGAGGTTCAGGAAAACTTCGTTGTTGCCGAAAGCGCGAAACCATATCGAGTTGGCCGATGCGCCTGCGATTGATTGCCGCCACCCGCCGTAATGTTCCGTATGTGCCTTCGGGAATGTTCGCGAAGCGATCGGTGATGATATTGACGACGGCGCCCATGCGATCGCCGCCGAATTCGGCCGGAATCGCCCCGGTGTAGATCTCGAGTGAGTCGATATCTTGGGGATCGACGATTTCGGCGAAGTTCGATGTCGTGGCGAGTGGCAGTGGGGCACCGTCGATTTCGTAGGTGATCGCCGTGGAAGCCGTTGACCACCGGTTCGTTATACGAAAATGAGACGGCGCCGGGAACAGTGTGATTAATTTGTTGAGGCTATCGCGATCGGGAGAGGTCGTCGATTTGCGCGCGATCGATCGTCGTGACGGCGACCGGTGTGCCGCTTGCGCCCGCCGATGCGGAGGCCGTAGTGACAACAATCGTTTTGAGTAAATCGATGTTGACCGTTGCAACCGAGTCGACTGCGACGTCGACCTCGGCCGTATGATCCGTCGGCGCCGCTGTAATGTGGCGGCGAGCTGATAGCGTCCGAACGGTATGGCGGAAACGAATATTCGCCGTGCGCATTCGTCGTAGTCGTGAAGCGCGAGCCTTCGCCCGTAAGCGTGATCGATCGCGCCGCTACCGGCGTGCCCGATTCGGTGATGACGCCGCGCACGAAACCCATGACGGCTGCGAACGCCGGTCGCTGTGGAAAGAAGCTATGCACGCGACGATGACCGTCGCGATCCAACGAGACATGGGTACTCCTCTGAAAGTGTAGTGATGCTAAACGGGGAGTAGCATCGGGCCCGGCGGCGGCCGGGCGAAGCGCCGGTAGACGAACTCGGCGCGGCGCGCAGAGGAGCGGTGGGCGAAGCGGCGCCGGTAACAAACCGGCCGGCGCACAAACGGTTGGCGCGCGATCGCAAGGACGATCGCGGCAACGGCGCGCACCAGCGCGCGGGCCGCGAACGCGACCAGCAAGCTGGCCAGAATCAGGCAAACAGCGACGACCAGAAGGGAGGCGTGCCAAGGATGCTCGGGCTCGAGGCTTTCGATCAAGCCAAACCACAGGCCGGCGCTGACCGCCAAGGCGCCTGGGGACGGAACCAGCGGCCGCAGCGCCGCTGCCAGGATGGATCCCTCGGCGTAGCGCCGAGCTCCAAGCCAGGCAAATGCCCCGATCGACGCAGCAAAGGCCCCTGCGCCCACGAGGGCGAGGAGTTCGAGCGTCGCGTGGTAGGCGCCGCCGAGCTCGTGGTTGCCGCCGTAGCTCGCCGCGTGGGCGATAAGCGAGGCAAGCAACCCCAAGATGGCGAGGCCGGGCAACTGCCGGGGTTTCACGGTGGTTACCATTCTACGTGGACCGCAGGGGGTGCCTGGAGGCCACGTCGTATCTGGTGGACCCGATCATGAATAGCCGTCTTCCCTTAGAGAACGCTGATACCGTCAGCCTGGTGTGCGCACTGCTGGTGCGCTTCCCGGAGCTGGCATCGATACGCTCGATGCCGGCCGAGGGCAGCGTGCGGCTAACGTTTGCATTGCGCGCCCGGTTGGATAAGCGTGGGCAGGCGGCCTTGGCCGAGACGATCGACGATCACATTAACGGCTACCTGATGCTTGCCAAGGACGAAGCGCGGACGACACGGGTCGAATGTGAAGGCGACCGCTCGACGACCTTCATTCATGTGACCCGCGACACGGACAGCTTCTCTAAGGAAGAGCTGGAACTGATCGTCGCCCTCTTGCGCGAGCGCTACCCCGAGGTGCTGGTTCGCAATCCGCAGCCGGAAGATCATCTCGACGCCGACCCCGCCGCGCAAGACGAGGCAGCGCTCTACGCAATCGAGGCGCTACGCGATCCGGCGCAATCCAAGAGTCTGGTCGGTTTTCGCGAAGAGGCGCGCGTGCTGGTCTACTTCTTGAAAGCGCAACGGAAAGCGAAGGCTTCGTCTCGCCGCTAGAAACTCTCAATTTACTCTTGATCGGTGACGTGGTCGGCTCACCCGGCCGCGACACGCTCAAGCGCTGTGTCGCGCTGGTTCGCGATCAGCATCAGATTCACGCCTGCATCGCCAACGGCGAAAACGTCGCGGGCGGTTTTGGTTTGACGGCGCAAACCGCCGAGGAGCTGTTCGAAACCGGCGTCGACTTCATTACCAGCGGGAATCACATCTTCGACAAGCGCGATTTCAAAACGTACCTGGAATCGAGCGACCGCGTGCTGCGTCCGGCCAACTATCCGCCCAGCCTTCCCGGTAAGGGCCACGGCACGTTCGTCGCGGACGGCGTGACGGTTGGAGTCCTCAACGTGATGGGACGAACGTTTATGCCCACGGTGGACGATCCGTTCCGCTGCGCGGATGCCTTGGTCGATGAATTGCGCGTGCAAACGCCGATTATCATCGTCGACGTACATGCGGAAGCAACCTCGGAAAAAGTCGCGCTCGCGCGGTTCCTGGATGGGCGCACGTCGGCGATCTACGGAACGCATACGCACGTACAGACCGCCGACGAGCAGATCCTGCCCGGCGGTACTGCCTACATCTCCGATCTGGGCATGACCGGACCAACCGACGGCGTGATCGGGATGGAACAGCAGGCCGTGCTCGATCGCTTTCTCACCGGATTATCCGACAAATTCAGCGTGCAAAAGAGCGGCCCCAAGCAATTCTGTGCAGCGGTCGTGCGCATCGACCGGTCGAGCGGGAAGGCAACCGAGATCAAGCGCATCTTCCTGCGCGGCATCGCATGATCGTTGACTTTCATAGTCACACCTGCGAAAGCGACGGCACGCTTACCCCGCAGGCGCTCGCCGATTTCATGGGCGAGCGGAACGTCGAAGTCTTCTCGATTAGCGATCACGACACGATGTCGGCCTATGGAAAGTTTACGCCGCCGCCCGGTGCGCGTGTCGTCACCGGTGTCGAGATCAACACCACCTATCGCGGCAACGAAGTCCACGTGCTGGGCTACGGCATGCCGGCCGATGCGCCCGAACTTACCGCGATGATCGAACACAATCGCGACGCGCGGCGCATTCGGGCCCAACGCATGGTGGATCAGCTCCAGCGAGGCGGTTACGGTATCACCTATGACGAGGTTTTGCGCGAGGCACCCGACGCCAAGGCAATCGGACGGCCACACGTGGCCAAGGCGCTGATCGCCAAAGGTCTCGTGCCCGACATCGACTATGCGTTCCGCTATCTGTTGCGCACCGGAATGCCGGGATATGTTCCGTCGCTTCACATCACGCCGCAAGAGGCGATCGAACGGGTTTCCGCGGCCGGTGGTGTCGCGGTTTTGGCACATCCCGGGCGGCTCAAAGATCGCAACCTGATCGACGAACTGGCGCCGCAGGGGTTACGCGGGTTGGAGGTCTTTTATCCCTTGCACGATGCGCAAGACGTCCAAATCTTTCGCGATCTCGCAAAGCGCTACGGCTTAGTGATGACCGCAGGCATGGATTTTCACGATATTCGCTACCACACACGGGGCGTCGGCATGGAGGTCGACCGCGCCGACATTGCGCCGTTTCTCGATTTGGTGACCTAAGAGCGGCGGCTAAAGCGCAAGCATTGCGTACACGTCGCGGAACTGATAGACAGGGTCATCTGCATCGGAGATCAATCCGAACCCGAAGCGATCTGTAAGGGCTGACGCAACGTCGCGCGCTGCAGGCGTTGATAGGCCGAGAAGGCCGGCAATTCGGGAGAGGCTTAGCGTTGGCGACAAAATGGCCTCATCAACAAGCCTTTGCGTATTCTTTCCTGCAATCCCTGAGATCGAATTAACCACGCCGCATCGCACACTTTGTGCGCAACGTATGGCCTCGATGTGTCTTTCAAATTGTAGACATAGCGATCTAACGAAAAAGCGGACCCACGCATCGACCTCATTCCAAAGCTGCGCCGATTCTAGGCGAGCGTAGTACTCGCGGCGGTTTGCCGATAGTATGTCGCTTACGAATAAGCACATATCATCAAGCAATCCATAGTGCCTTAACAACAGTGGTGTCATGACGCGAGCCACTCGACCGTTCCCATCGAAAAAAGGGTGTAGCGAGACAAACTGAAGATGAATCATTGCGCACGCGGCCAAGCGATGAGTAGCCGGTACTACATCCGCGAACGATTCGAGGCCCTTAAAGCCAGGCGCCAGCTGTTCCGGCGAAGCGAACGTCATGATGGCGTCGTTCCTATCTTTCGAGCGTCGTGGGCCGAGCCACGCTGCGGTCCTTCGAAATCGGCCGGATGCGCTCATCGATGGAAAAAGGCGACGATGGATCTCGCAGAGGTAGGCCTTGGAATAAGGCTTTCGCACTGACTGCCAAGCATACTGGGCCGCGCTTGCGAAATGGAGCGATTCGGACGAATCAAATACCACGAAAGGAATGAACGGCTCGTTAACGTAGGCTGCCTTGCGGCGCTGGGCTCCGCTCAATCGAGGTGAAAACGTTTGTGCTTCGCGTTGAAACAATATCCGGTAGGAAAAATCAACTGCCCAACCCCAGCCAAGTAGCCCCAGCGGCGGCGGGAACCCCTCGCCGACCCCTACCCCGAACTGGCAGGCGTGCTTAACCGAGGCCGTGCATCAATGGGCCGACGACGTCCTCGGCGGCGCGGCCACGGTTGGGATGGGTGCGGCTGTGGCTCAGCTGGTGAACAACATCTGGAAGGCAGCCGTGGCAGCCGGGACCGTTGATGCAGCGGTTATTCTGGCCGCCTCTCTCGGAAGTGGTACGGCGGTGTTGTTCATCGTCGGGGGAATTTTTGTTGCGGGTGTAGCAGCGTACGCCATCTACCAGCAATATAAGAGCTGTATGGCGGGGAATGGATAGTCGAAGCGCGCCGGTCTCGGCAACGCGCGCAATGATGCTTCTGACAAGAGTGCTTACCGTTGTCGCGAGCTCTTCGGGTTTCGTCGTAATGTTCATCGTGCACGGCCCCAAGGCGTTGTTTGGGCTGCTTGCAATCCCGATCTTGTATGGCCTGTCAGCGTTGATTGGTCCAAAGCTTTTTTCCGTCCGTCCCACCATCGCTGAGCTTGAGGCGGGCGGCGCGCCGCCTAGTCGTGCTCGTATTGCGGCCTATAGTAGCGAGACGATTGCAACGGTTACTCTCGGGGGGTCGCTCGCATCGTTGTATTGGGTTTTCGCCTCGCTTCCCTCGCTCCAAAACGCGTGGTTGAGGGGGTTTATCGACGTTCTGATCGCGACAGGGGTTACGACGCTCTACGCAGTTTTGGTCATACTGTTCTCGGCGGCGCAAGTTCGAAAAGAGCGCAGCACACCGGCTTGATGACGTAGCTCGCTTTTTCGGGAGAGGCACCCCTCGACCGGCGTCAAAGCTGCGCGTATGTGGAGATATAAGAGCCTTGCCCTGATCGCCGCAACCGTGGCGATTGTTGCCCTTCCGGCCGCCGCACAGACGGGGCCGTCCGCGCAAACGGTGATGAGCGCGCTGCGCTGGCGTAACGTCGGTCCCGGCATCGGCGGACGATCCGTGGCGATCGATGCCGTGCCCGGAAATCCGTTTACGTTCTATTTCGGTGGTGTCGACGGCGGCGTATGGCGCTCGACGAATTACGGCCTCACCTGGACCAACCTTACCGACGGCCAGCTCAACGCCTCCAACAGTATTGGCGCGCTTGCTGTAGCGCCCTCGAATCCGAACGTCATCTATGCCGGTACGGGCGAGGCCGACATCCGCAACACGTTCATTACCGGCGACGGTATCTACAAGACCACCGACGCGGGCAAGACCTGGCACTCTGCCGGTTTGAAGGACACCCACACGACCGCCAAGATCGTGGTCGATCCGCGGAATGCCGAGGTCCTCTACGCGGCGTCGATGGGTCACGTCTACGCAAATAACCCCGACCGTGGCGTCTTCAAATCGATCGACGGCGGTGCACACTGGCGCAAGGTGCTCTACGTCGACGACGCGACCGGTGCGATCGACCTCGTGATGGACAACTCGCATCCGGGCACGCTGTATGCCGCGATGTGGCAGGCCTATCGCACTGCGTGGTCGCTGAATTCCGGCGGTCCCGGCAGCGGTCTCTACAAGACGATCGACGGCGGTGCGCACTGGAAGAAAATTTCTACGAATCCCGGTTTCCCGGCCGGCGTGCTCGGCCGCATCGGCGTGAGCGTCGCGCAGAGCAACCCGAAGATTGTCTACGCGATCGTGCAGGCGAAGGAGGGCGGGGTCTTCCGCTCGGACGACGGCGGCGCGAACTGGCAGCGCGTGAATAGCAGCATGGAGATGCGGCAGCGCGCGTTCTACTACATGGCGATCTACGCCGACCCAACCGATCCCAACACGATCTATGTGCCCAACGCGCGCTTCTTTGTCTCGCACGACGGCGGCAAGAACTTTGGCCTTTTGCGCCCGCCGCATGGCGACAATCACATCGTCTGGATCGATCCCAAGAACCCCAAGATCATCCTCGAAGGCAACGACGGCGGCGCGACCGTTTCGGTGGATCGCGGAGAAACCTGGAGCAGCGAGCACAATCAGCTCACCGCGCAGCTCTATCACGTCGCGCTCGACGAGGCATTTCCGTTCAACGTCTACGTCGCGCAGCAGGACGAAGGGTCGTTCGAAGGCCCGAGTGCCTCGTCCAACGGCGTCATTCTCACGACCGATTGGAAACGTACCGCGCTGGGCGAGAGCACGTTTATCGCGCCGCAACCCGGCAACACGAATGTCGACTACGGCAGCGGCTACTTCAGCATCATGATGCGCCACGACGCGGTGACCGACGAGTACAACAGCGTCAGTCCGTACCCGCTCTATCGTGAAGGCGCGAGCTCGGGTGAACTCGAGGACCGCCTGGCTTGGACGCACCCGATCATCTTCTCGCCGGTCAATCCGAAGGAGTTACTGGTCGGCGCGCAGTTCGTGCTGAGCAGCACCGACCAGGGGCAGACCTGGAAGAAGATCAGCCCCGACCTCACGCGCAACGACAGGAAAAGCGAAGCACCTAGCGGTGGTCCGATCGACTTCGACGCATCCAGCGCCGAGGTTTACCCCAACATCTCTGCGCTTGCGGTCTCACCACTCGATGGCGATGAACTGTGGGCGGGATCGGTCGACGGTCTCGTGCACGTGACGACCGACCACGGTGCGACGTGGAGCACGATCACGCCGCCGGCATTGCCGCAGTGGGCGGAGATCACCTCGATCGAACCGTCGCACACCGACAAGGGCACGGCCTACCTAACGGCCTCGCGCTATCAGTATGACGACTTCCATCCGTACATCTACAAGACGACCGACTTCGGCAAGACCTGGACGTCGCTGAGTGCCGGGCTTCCCTCGGACCAGTATCTCTATACGGTTCGCCAGGATCCCAACGCGCCGAACCTGTTTTTCCTCACGACGAAGAGCACGGTCTACGTGAGCTTCGACGGTGCCGCGCATTGGCAACCGTTGACGCTGAATCTACCCAACGTGCAGGTGCGCGACGTAGCGATCAACACCCGCGAAGGCAAGGTCGTCATTGCAACGCACGGCCGCTCGATGTGGGTGCTCGACAATCTCGCGCTGCTCGAGCAGCTCGCAAGTGCGCCGCCGGCGAGTGCGAACGGTGCGGTGCTGTACGCACCGCAACGCGCGTGGCTGACCCACGCGTACGGGGCGCCGCCGTATGGCGGTGCTGCGAATCTAACGGGCAACGGCGAGAATCCGCCGTTTGGCGCGACGGTGATCTTCTTTGTGCCGCGCTCGTACGACGGGAACACACCCATGTCGCTGACCTTCAAAGACAGTGCGGGTAATGTCGTGCGCTCGTTCGCGCTTCATTTCGTGGAGCATCGCGGACGTCCCGAACCGCCGAGCGAGCGCTATCATCCCACCGAAGACCGAGAACATGCTTACGCGCGTCTCACCGGCGTCAGACGTGGAATGAACGTCTTCCAGTGGGATCTGCGCTACCCGGATGCAACCGAAGTCACGGGATTCGAGCCCTCGGGTTCGGGCGGCGGCCTCGAAGATTCGCTGCTCGGCCCGCAAATTGTGCCCGGTAATTACACGGTCACGCTGGCGTACGGTGGTTCGCAAAGCTCGCAACCGCTCGTGCTCACGCTGGATCCGCGCAGCACCGCAACGGCGGAAGATCTGGCGGCGCGGCGCGATCTCGGCTTGAAGATCCACGATTCGCTCGAACGGCTGGATCGAGCGGTCAATGCGGCCATCGCTGCACGCGCGCACGTTGCGCCCGGTAGCGCGGCCGCAGCGAAGCTCGATGCGGCGATCGCTGCCGTCGTCGACGTCGTGCATCTCCAGGCCGACGAAGGTTCGTTACTGTACGAATCGCGGCTGCGCAACTTCCTTGCGTACCTCAATGCCGAGGTCGATACCGGTTACGTGCGCCCGACGGCGGCAGAGTATCAGGTCTTCGACAAACTCAGCTCAGACGCGGCCAATGCGGAGGCAAACCTCAAGGCGGCGATGCCGTAGGCTTCACGCGCCGTCGAGTACCAACTTGACGGCGCGGCGGATCTTGGTTAGCAATGCGTGGGCATCGCGCTCATACCGTTCGAGCGCATGCTCCTGCGCTTCGATGGCCGCACTGTCGCGCATGAAGCGGTGGTTGATGCGCACGTTATAGGCGCATGCAGCGAGCGCAGCCTGTGCGAATTCGGCGGCGCAGCCGATATCGCTGATCAGATTCGTGTTCCCAATGTCCAGGGCGCTATCGGCAAGGCGCAGGACTTCGAGCGAATTTTGCGCGGCGGCTAGCGGCTCTGCGGCCGCGTGCGCCAGCGCCAGTTCGAGCGCAGCCCGGCGGGCGTGCTTTTCGGACTCCGTGGCCTTGGGCATGGCGGTTGCCGCCACGACCCGGTCGAAGGCGGCTTCATCCCGCTCGCGGGCCTTCAAAAACTCCTCACGGAGCGCATCGGCTTGCCCGACCAGCTCCACGGCCAGATCGCGGCGCGCTGCATATTTGGGATTGGCCGAGCAGATCCGTGCGACCATCGCGATGAGCGACGCCCCGGCAGCTGCGACCATCGTCGCAGCACTGCCCCCGCCCGGGGTTGGCCATTCACTGGCGAGCTGCGATAAGTATTCCGAGAGCGTTTCCACGCCGGGGGCTTTCCGCGCCGGGCTCGAAAAGCTCCCCCATTCCCCCTCACAATCTTGTCTTCGAGGAGTTCCATCGTGCCCGTCACGGAAAAGCTTGCTGGTGATGTTAAAGACCGCAGCTTGGCAGAAGCCGGTCGCTCGCGCATTGCGTGGGCCGGTGCATACATGCCGGTGCTTGCCCAAATTCGCGATCGCTTCGAGATTGAAAAGCCGCTGCGGGGCGTGCGGATCGGTGCGTGCTTACACGTAACCACCGAGACCGCGAACCTGATGCTGGCGCTCCAGGCCGGCGGTGCGGAGATTGCGCTATGCGCGAGCAACCCGCTCTCGACCCAGGACGACGTCGCTGCAGCACTGTGCGAGTACGGCATTCCGACCTATGCGATCAAAGGCGAAGACAACGCGACGTATTATTCGCACATCGAGTCGGTGATCGCCACCAAACCGCACATGTCGATGGACGACGGTTGCGACCTCGTGACGCAAATCTACACCAAGCACAACCATCTCCTTAAAGATATGATCGGCGGCTGCGAAGAGACGACGACCGGCGTTATTCGCCTCAAGGCGATGCAGAAGGACGGCGTCCTGCCCTATCCGGTGATCGCCGTGAACAACGCGCTCACCAAGCACATGTTCGACAATCGCTACGGCACGGGCCAGTCGACGCTCGACGGGATTATTCGCGCCACCAACGTGCTGCTGGCCGGGCGCAACGTCGTTGTGGTCGGATACGGTTGGTGTGGTCGCGGCGTCGCGTCGCGCGCGGCAGGCATGGGCGCCCACGTCGTGGTGACCGAAATCGATCCGCGTAAGGCGATCGAAGCCGTGATGGACGGCTATCAAGTGATGCCGATGAACGACGCCGCCAAGATCGGCGACATCTTCGTCACCGTCACCGGAAACTATCACGTGATCGCCGAGAGCCACTTCAAACTTATGAAGGACGGCGCGATCGTCTGCAACTCAGGACACTTCAACGACGAGCTCGATCTCGACGGAATCAAGCGACTGGCGAAGGGCGTGACCGTGCCGCGCCAGTTCATCGAGCAGTATGAGTTCCATGACGGACGAAAGGTCTGCATCCTCGCCGACGGACGTTTGGTGAACCTCGCCGCGGGCGAAGGTCACCCGGCGGCCGTGATGGATATGTCGTTCGCCAATCAAGGTATGGCCGCGGCGCATCTCGCGAAACATCACGCGTCGATGAAGAAGGAAGTCTACGACGTTCCGCTCGAGATCGATGAGGAAGTTGCGACGCTCAAGCTGTCGTCGATGGGCATCGAAATCGATACGCTCACGCCTGAGCAGGTGAAATACATGGCCTCATGGTCGGAGGGGACCTAGAGTAATGGGCGACTATCGCAGACTATTCACATCTGAGTCGGTGACCGAGGGGCATCCCGACAAGGTCGCCGACCAAATCTCCGACGCCGTGCTCGACGCGCTGCTTAAAGACGATCCGTATTCCCGTGTCGCGGTCGAGACGTTCGCCATCACCGGACAGATCCACATCGCCGGCGAGGTGACGACCAAGACCTACATCGACATCCCGCGCATCGTGCGCCAGACAATCGCCGAGATCGGCTACACCAAGTCGGCGGTCGGCTTTGACGCCGACACGTGCGGCGTGAGCGTGTCGATCGACGAGCAGTCGCCCGACATCGCTATGGGCGTCGATAAGTCGCTCGAAGCCAAGGGGGGCCGTGACGACGAGTTCGAGCAGACCGGCGCCGGCGATCAGGGCATGATGTTCGGCTACGCCTGCCGCGAGACGGCCGAGCTGATGCCGTTGCCGATTACGCTAGCGCACAATTTGACGCGCCATCTCGCCGCGCTGCGCAAGAACGGCGACATTCCCTACCTGCGGCCGGACGGCAAATCGCAGGTCACGGTCGAGTATGACGGCGACCGCCCGGTACGCGTGGACGCAGTCGTGCTCTCGACTCAGCACGAACCGGACATTTCGCTCGAAGTCATTCGCAACGAAGTTACCGACAAGATCGTCAAACACGTGATTCCGGGTGCGATGTTCGATCGGAACACGCGCGTCTACGTCAATCCGACCGGACGTTTCGTCATCGGGGGTCCCAAGGGTGACGCTGGACTCACCGGCCGCAAGATCATCGCCGACACGTACGGCGGTATGGCTCGCCACGGCGGCGGCGCGTTTTCAGGCAAGGATCCGACCAAGGTCGATCGCTCGGCGGCATATGCTGCGCGCTGGGTGGCCAAGAACGTCGTGGCGGCGGGGCTTGCGGATCGCTGCGAGCTGCAGGTCGCCTATGCGATCGGCGTCGCCGAACCCATGAGCGTGCTCGTCGAAACGTTCGGTACGTCGAAGATTCCCGAAGAGCAGATCGCGAACGCGGTCAAGCAAGTCTTCGACTTGCGTCCGGCGGCGATCATTCACTACCTCAATCTGCGCAGGCCGATCTACAAGCAAACCGCCGCCTACGGGCACTTGGGCGTCCCGATCTCGACTTACCGTGGGAGCGAGCGGATCGACAAACTCAGCTCAGACGCGGCCAATGCGAGGCAAACCTCAAGGCGGCGATGCCGTAGGCTTCACGCGCCGTCGAGTACCAACTTGACGGCGCGGCGGATCTTGGTTAGCAATGCGTGGGCATCGCGCTCATACCGTTCGAGCGCATGCTCCTGCGCTTCGATGGCCGCACTGTCGCGCATGAAGCGGTGGTTGATGCGCACGTTATAGGCGCATGCAGCGAGCGCAGCCTGTGCGAATTCGGCGGCGCAGCCGATATCGCTGATCAGATTCGTGTTCCCAATGTCCAGGGCGCTATCGGCAAGGCGCAGGACTTCGAGCGAATTTTGCGCGGCGGCTAGCGGCTCTGCGGCCGCGTGCGCCAGCGCCAGTTCGAGCGCAGCCCGGCGGGCGTGCTTTTCGGACTCCGTGGCCTTGGGCATGGCGGTTGCCGCCACGACCCGGTCGAAGGCGGCTTCATCCCGCTCGCGGGCCTTCAAAAACTCCTCACGGAGCGCATCGGCTTGCCCGACCAGCTCCACGGCCAGATCGCGGCGCGCTGCATATTTGGGATTGGCCGAGCAGATCCGTGCGACCATCGCGATGAGCGACGCCCCGGCAGCTGCGACCATCGTCGCAGCACTGCCCCCGCCCGGGGTTGGCCATTCACTGGCGAGCTGCGATAAGTATTCCGAGAGCGTTTCCACGCCGGGGGCTTTCCGCGCCGGGCTCGAAAAGCTCCCCCATTCCCCCTCACAATCTTGTCTTCGAGGAGTTCCATCGTGCCCGTCACGGAAAAGCTTGCTGGTGATGTTAAAGACCGCAGCTTGGCAGAAGCCGGTCGCTCGCGCATTGCGTGGGCCGGTGCATACATGCCGGTGCTTGCCCAAATTCGCGATCGCTTCGAGATTGAAAAGCCGCTGCGGGGCGTGCGGATCGGTGCGTGCTTACACGTAACCACCGAGACCGCGAACCTGATGCTGGCGCTCCAGGCCGGCGGTGCGGAGATTGCGCTATGCGCGAGCAACCCGCTCTCGACCCAGGACGACGTCGCTGCAGCACTGTGCGAGTACGGCATTCCGACCTATGCGATCAAAGGCGAAGACAACGCGACGTATTATTCGCACATCGAGTCGGTGATCGCCACCAAACCGCACATGTCGATGGACGACGGTTGCGACCTCGTGACGCAAATCTACACCAAGCACAACCATCTCCTTAAAGATATGATCGGCGGCTGCGAAGAGACGACGACCGGCGTTATTCGCCTCAAGGCGATGCAGAAGGACGGCGTCCTGCCCTATCCGGTGATCGCCGTGAACAACGCGCTCACCAAGCACATGTTCGACAATCGCTACGGCACGGGCCAGTCGACGCTCGACGGGATTATTCGCGCCACCAACGTGCTGCTGGCCGGGCGCAACGTCGTTGTGGTCGGATACGGTTGGTGTGGTCGCGGCGTCGCGTCGCGCGCGGCAGGCATGGGCGCCCACGTCGTGGTGACCGAAATCGATCCGCGTAAGGCGATCGAAGCCGTGATGGACGGCTATCAAGTGATGCCGATGAACGACGCCGCCAAGATCGGCGACATCTTCGTCACCGTCACCGGAAACTATCACGTGATCGCCGAGAGCCACTTCAAACTTATGAAGGACGGCGCGATCGTCTGCAACTCAGGACACTTCAACGACGAGCTCGATCTCGACGGAATCAAGCGACTGGCGAAGGGCGTGACCGTGCCGCGCCAGTTCATCGAGCAGTATGAGTTCCATGACGGACGAAAGGTCTGCATCCTCGCCGACGGACGTTTGGTGAACCTCGCCGCGGGCGAAGGTCACCCGGCGGCCGTGATGGATATGTCGTTCGCCAATCAAGGTATGGCCGCGGCGCATCTCGCGAAACATCACGCGTCGATGAAGAAGGAAGTCTACGACGTTCCGCTCGAGATCGATGAGGAAGTTGCGACGCTCAAGCTGTCGTCGATGGGCATCGAAATCGATACGCTCACGCCTGAGCAGGTGAAATACATGGCCTCATGGTCGGAGGGGACCTAGAGTAATGGGCGACTATCGCAGACTATTCACATCTGAGTCGGTGACCGAGGGGCATCCCGACAAGGTCGCCGACCAAATCTCCGACGCCGTGCTCGACGCGCTGCTTAAAGACGATCCGTATTCCCGTGTCGCGGTCGAGACGTTCGCCATCACCGGACAGATCCACATCGCCGGCGAGGTGACGACCAAGACCTACATCGACATCCCGCGCATCGTGCGCCAGACAATCGCCGAGATCGGCTACACCAAGTCGGCGGTCGGCTTTGACGCCGACACGTGCGGCGTGAGCGTGTCGATCGACGAGCAGTCGCCCGACATCGCTATGGGCGTCGATAAGTCGCTCGAAGCCAAGGGGGGCCGTGACGACGAGTTCGAGCAGACCGGCGCCGGCGATCAGGGCATGATGTTCGGCTACGCCTGCCGCGAGACGGCCGAGCTGATGCCGTTGCCGATTACGCTAGCGCACAATTTGACGCGCCATCTCGCCGCGCTGCGCAAGAACGGCGACATTCCCTACCTGCGGCCGGACGGCAAATCGCAGGTCACGGTCGAGTATGACGGCGACCGCCCGGTACGCGTGGACGCAGTCGTGCTCTCGACTCAGCACGAACCGGACATTTCGCTCGAAGTCATTCGCAACGAAGTTACCGACAAGATCGTCAAACACGTGATTCCGGGTGCGATGTTCGATCGGAACACGCGCGTCTACGTCAATCCGACCGGACGTTTCGTCATCGGGGGTCCCAAGGGTGACGCTGGACTCACCGGCCGCAAGATCATCGCCGACACGTACGGCGGTATGGCTCGCCACGGCGGCGGCGCGTTTTCAGGCAAGGATCCGACCAAGGTCGATCGCTCGGCGGCATATGCTGCGCGCTGGGTGGCCAAGAACGTCGTGGCGGCGGGGCTTGCGGATCGCTGCGAGCTGCAGGTCGCCTATGCGATCGGCGTCGCCGAACCCATGAGCGTGCTCGTCGAAACGTTCGGTACGTCGAAGATTCCCGAAGAGCAGATCGCGAACGCGGTCAAGCAAGTCTTCGACTTGCGTCCGGCGGCGATCATTCACTACCTCAATCTGCGCAGGCCGATCTACAAGCAAACCGCCGCCTACGGGCACTTTGGGCGTCCCGATCTCGACTTACCGTGGGAGCGGGCGGATCGAGTCGATGCCCTACGAAGCGCAACCGGCTTCACGGGCGAGGCGTTGCGCGTCCCGAACTTTGCACAATGAACGTGCTTGCCGCGCTCGCTTCGGTCGTCATTGCGGTGACGACGCTCACTCAACCGATCACGCTCAAAGCCGGCACGAAGATCGCGTGCGTTTTGCAAACCGGGGTCGATTCGCGCACGACGCAGTCCGGCGACACGTTCACCCTCCATGTCGACGATCCGTCGCAGCCGGCGCTGGCCGGCGCACGGATCAAAGGGCACGTGACACGTGTGAATGGGCCGTTTGGTATGCAGCCTGCGGAGATCGCATTCTTGTTCGACAGCATTACGTTTGCAAACGGTGCGAAGGAACCGATTCGAGCCTTCGTCGTCTCGCGTAACGTGGTGCAGCGCACGGCCACGGGCCCAGGCGCACCGGTTCCACCGCCCGGACCGGTGCGATTGCCCAACACCGTAGGTCCGCCGAATCAATCGACCATGGTATGGTCGACGCAACTTGGGCCCAAGACGAAGGAAACCGCACAAACCGGCGGCTACGCGTACGCTGCGACAACAAAGAAGCCGCTCGTCGTGCAACCAGGCACGCCGGTGACGATAGATCTGGCGAGCGACTTACAAGTTCCTTAGAAAAAATCAGATGAAAATAAGAACCCCGCGGAACCAGCCCGCGGGGTTCTTGCGTTCCGTGGAGGAACTTAACGGCAAAAGGAGAGGGCATGAACCTTCGAAATGCACTAACGGCGTTCGCAATGCTGGCCGCGTTCGCCACAAGCACACTCCTTGCTTCAGCGCAAGAGCAGCTGACGCTATACCAGGGAGCTCAAGTCAACGCGCGGATGCGCACACCGATCGATACGGGCAAAGCGCACGTCGGCGACCGGTTTGTGATGGACGTCGTGCCGCCGTATCCTAGCGGCAATCCGGCGTTTCAAGGCGCGATCATTGCAGGCGAAGTTACGAGCGTGACGCCGGCAGGGCAGGGGCGCAAGCCCTCACTCGGTTTGCAGTTCGACTATATGCGTTTGGCTGATGGCAGCACCGTTGACATTTCGGCGACGATGACTGACGATCAGCGCAAGCAGGAGCACAAGAGCGGACTCAAGGTTGCGCTTACGACACTGGGCGGCATGCTGCTTGGCAACGCCATTGGAAAGACGATCTTCCACACTAGCGGGGGTGGCGTCGTGGGCGCCGCCGGCGGACTGCTCTACGGCATCAATGGAAAGACAAACTTCCAATTGCCGTCGGGTTCGGACGTTCAAATCACGCTCAATCAAACGGTCACCATTCGCCGTCAAGCGCCGAACTCGCCATCGAATAGTCAGTAGATGTAGATGCCGCCGCTCGAAGCGCTGCTCGCGTGGTTCCACTTCGTGTGCATCTTCGCGCTGGTCGGCACGCTCGTTTCAGAAGTGGTGTTGTATCGGCGCCAGATGGATCTCGCGAGACTCACGACGCTACGGCGCGTCGACACGTGGTATGGCATCACCGCAGCCTTGGTCGTCGCGAGCGGCATTTTGCGCGTGAGCTTCGGACTCAAGGGCGCGGCCTTTTACCTGCACAATCCGATCTTCTGGACGAAGATGGGGTTCTTCGTGGCAATCGCACTGCTCTCGATCCCGCCGACGATCCACTACATCCGCCTGGCAGGCCGGGCGGACGCCTCGGGCATGGTCACCGTCGACGACGACGGCTACCGGCGGATGTGGGCGCTCTTGGGGGTCGAGGTCGTCCTTCTGGCCTGCATACCGTTCCTAGCGGCCCTCCTCGCCCTGGGCCTTCCGGGCTTCTAATTAATTCTTTAGTTGACAGTTCTTGGCGCCCGGAGTATCGTAGCGGTATCAACTAATTTCTTAGGAGATACCGGAATGAACGCCCGATTGCTCGTCAGCCTTGTCGCCGCCGCCCTCGTCGTTTTCGCAGGGTCAGAAGCGCTCGGAGCCGCGATTGCCCCGCCACAACTCAAGATTATTGCCACCGTCGTGGCCCATAAGCACGCCGCTTCGACCGCCACGGCCGGTTACGCACAAACCTTTTAGCGCCGGCCCGACCAAGGCTGCTTGCGCCAGTGGTCTCTGATCCAGTAGAATCCCGCAGTACCCTGCGAGAAATCGTAGCGATGCTGCCTTCCCGGTTAGCTCAGTTGGTAGAGCAATTGACTGTTAATCAATGGGTCGCTGGTTCGAGTCCAGCACCGGGAGCCATAAAAAAGCGACGCCCACTAGGGCGTCGCTCTCTTTTCGCGTAGCCAGTCCGCATGGACAAGAACGACGATATCCGTAAAGAAGTGGAAGCCGCCGACGCGACCGGCATGGTCGCAAATCAAGAATTGCTCGCCTCGTTTCCGGCTGAGGCGCTGCGCGGTGCGGTGCCGCCGTCGCACCGCGCACGCGAATCGATCGACCGGCTGCAGGGCGAACTCGCAAAAGCGACGCCCAGCCGGGCCACGCTCGAGCAGCACGTGAGCGCGTTACGGTCGGTCCGCGAGCTCGAGGCGACGATCGCAAATTGGTGGGACAGCCCAACGACGCAGCGGATCATCTTTGACCTGACGCAAATCGGGCTATAGCACTGACGGATTATTCCGCGTGTGGCTTGGGCACGTAGGTGAGGTCTTCGGGCCGAAAGCGGTGCTCGATCAGTTCGCCGTCGTCTTTCTTATAGCGAACGACGACGGAGCGCGTATCGACCTCGATGACTTCACCTCGAACGCCAAGGTTTTCTATGACGACGTGGTCGCCGTATCGTAGTTGTGACATGAGCTCCCCTTTGCGCGCATCACAGCGGAACCTTCCCAAAACCGGAGCTTGACTTTCGAGGGGGATTCGCGGGGCAGCGCTAAATTGACCCGTGCGTGAACGATGAACGATTCCAGATAGCCGGGTTCTCGGGAGAGATCGACTTCACGACCCGTGACGAGCTTCGGTCGAGGCTTGCGCCGCTCTCCGAGGCGCGGGCGCCGATTGTTGATCTCTCCGCCGTTACCTACATGGATTCGAGCGCGCTCGCCGAGATTCTGTACGTGCAGCGCAGGCGAGACCAGTCCGGACGAACGCGAGTGTGGGTCGTGGCTAGCCCCGCGGTTCGTCGTTTGTTCGAGGCAGCCGGTCTCGTCGGCGTTCTTTCGGTAGCGGCCACGCTGGACGAGGCAAAGGCCTCGTCGTGACCAGGCCCGAGCGGCTCGGCCCTGTGCTAGGGTACTTGTCGGCGGTGGCCGTGCTCCTCGTTTTCATCTTCGCTGCATTCTCGATTCGGAACGCCGTCGTGCGAAATCTGACCTTTCAGCGTGAACTGCGGACGGCGCAGGTCGATCGTGCGCGCCTGCTGCGTTTTCAAATTGACGAGGAAACCGGCGTTCGCGGCTACGCCGACACCAGAATGCCCATCTTCCTGGCGCCGTACACGGCGGCGCTACGTTCATTCGGTCCAACCTCAGCGCAACTCGGCGAACGCCTCCCGCGTCTCGGGGTTGACGAAGCACCGCTGCGCGACGAAGACGATTTGAACCAACGTTGGTTGCGCACGGTGGCAGCCGCGCTCATCAAAAATCCCGGGAGCGGAGAACTCCTCGGGACGCAGGTCGAGGGAAAGGGCCTGGTCGATCAATTTCGCGTGACCGACGTGATTTTGTCCAACGAGCTCGACGCGGCCGCCGACATCGCGGAGGCGTCGACCGCGCGAGAAGTGACCGAGACACTCATTGGCGCGATCTTCCTCGGCGTCGCACTCGCAGCTTTGTTGACATGGCTCTCAGCCACACAACGGCGTCTTGCCTTTGAGGTTGAATTACAGCGGCAAGCGTATCTCGACGAAAAGCGGATCGCCGATGCACTGCAAGAAGCGTTTTTGCAGAAGAGTCTGCCGGATGTCGCGCGAGCCGAGCTGCACGCCGTCTACGTTCCGGCCGGGCGCGAATCACGCGTCGGCGGCGATTGGTACGATGCCTTCGAGTTGAGCGAGGATCGGATTCTCTTCTCAATCGGTGACGTTGCCGGTCACGGAATCGAAGCGGCGGTTGTCATGAGCCGGGTGCGTCAGGCGTTGCTCTCGGTCGGCGTCGACGAGAGCGATCCAGCTGCCGTGCTCGCGCGAGCCAACGAAATTTTGCTCATGCAAGATGGGACGATCGTCACGGCAATCTGTGGCATCATCGATCTCGCGCGTGGCGTGATTCGTCTGGCGAATGCCGGTCATCCGCCGGCGCTCGTTCGCATGGCGGACGGCACGATCGAAACGATCGGAGCCACCGGTCCGCCGTTAGGCGCGCTGTACAGGCCGGTTTACGCCGTCGCTTCCGCGTTGATAGCGCCGGGTTCGATGCTCGTCCTCTATACCGATGGTCTCGTCGAATACGGCCGAGATTGGGACGAAGGCGAACGCCGCTTGCGCGAAGTACTGCGCGCGATGCCGGCTGATGCCGGCGATCCGGCTGACGCGCTGATGCGTGAGATCTTCGGCAGCCAGCCGCCCATCGACGACGTCGCGATTCTTACCGTCCGTTTCCGGGAAAGCCTCAAGGATGGAGGAATGGAACACGCGGCCGGTCGTGCGCGCCCGATCCTCGGGCGCAACCTGCATACGCTGCTGGTGTCTGCTCCGCCGCTGCTGACGGTTCGAATTGACTCATGACGCAGCGATGGACGTGGCGAATTACACGAGCTGACGCGAGCACCGTCGCGAATTCGCGACATGCGTTTGCCAAGGTGTTGCGCGACGATGGCCGCAGCCAGGCGGACATCGACACCGCTGTCATGATCTTTGGCGAGCTGATTGCAAATGCGTGTGAACACGGCCGTATTCCGGTCGATATTCAGTTGCGCTCGCAAGGCGATTCGCTGGTTCTCGAGGTCGTCGATTCGGGTCACGACATCGCCCGGCCGCGTCGGCGCGACCCCGAATCCTTGCGCGGGCGGGGCTTCGAGATCATCGGACGGCTTGGCGGTGTCATCAACATTTTGCCTCGGCCCCGCTCGCACGTCAGCGTGATCCTGCCGCTCTAGCATGTCGCAGCAGCTCGGTTTCTTCCAAGCCGACGCTCGGGTCATTCTCGACGACTCCAGCGGGTCGATCGTCTATTATCCGGCGGCGCTGACTGCCGAGCAGTCGTCGCGCGCCTTTGAGCAACTGTTCGGCTCGATCCCCTGGAGCAGCGAGCGGCGCATGATGTACGAGCGCGAAGTGGACGTCCCGCGACTGGTCGCGTCCACGCGGATCGATGATGAACTCGCGGAGCCCTTGGCCGAGATGCTACCGATCGTCGATCGCTTGACGGGCGCGCATTTTACGAGCATCGGGCTCAACCTCTATCGCGACGGCCGCGATAGCGTCGCGCCACACAACGATCGCTTGCCCGAGCTAGTCGCGGGCGAACCGATTGCGCTGGTTTCTCTGGGTGCAACGCGCCGAATGACCATTCGCAGCAAGGCGTTACCACGCCGGGTGCTCGACCTCGATCTCGAGCCCGGCAGTCTTCTCGTAATGTCTTATGAGACCCAACACACGTACGATCACGGGATTCCAAAGACACGCGCGCACGTCGGGCCGCGTATCAGTGTCGCCTTTCGCGTTCGTACGCGCTAGCTTGCCGGCGTCGCGGACGGCAACGGCGATCCCGAAGGTATCGGTGTCGGGCGGCTGTGGCGCTGCGTCCACTTCATCACCGATGTTCGTAAAACGATCGCGCTTGGAATAGCGGTTGGCAAAGGACCCGGTGTTGCGGGTATCGCGCTGTTCTGCCAGGAGGTGCCGTCGGTATAGTGCACGCTTACGACCGCGCATCGTGCCGGATCGTTAAAACCGAGATACGTTCGCGTGCTCAATTCGTCCGGCGGCGAGATCTTAATCGTGTGCGAGATAAGCGAGTCTTGCGAGAACGTCCCCTGATCGGTGAAATCGAGCGCGCTGCTCTCGTAGTCGGCGCGAACCACGATGCGATCGGCCGGCTTTGTTGATTGGTTGCGGAACGTAACTTGGAGGTAGGCTTTGCCATCGATATTGAGGATGCAGCGCCCCAGCGTAACGGGTTCAACGGCCGGATCGGGCGGCGGTGACGGCGCGGGTGATGGCGGCGTCGCAGAGGCCGAGGGCGGTGGCGTAAGCAGCTGCGGCAGCTCGGGATTTTCCCAAATCTGACCGCTGGAATACGTCACGCGAACGATCGCGCAATTCTCCGGATCTTCCGTGCCGAAATACTGCGGGAGCACCATATTGGACGCCGCCAGTGATTGCGCCGGCATCGTGTGCGCGAGGGCCGCGGCCGCGTCGCCAAGCGCCGCACCCCAGTTGAAGTGCGTCGAGCCCCTTTCGAATAAGAGGTCGTTATCGATCTGCACGCCTGGCGAAAAGGTGCCGTTGTCGATGAAGTCGACCGGGAACGTCCCGTACGTCGAGCGCCAGACGATCGACGCCAGATCGTCGGCGGACTCGTTCTTGAACCGCACGACCAAACCGATATCGTCGGTTCTGGGAACGTATGGAGTGCCTGAGATGACCTGGCACGAAAACACGTGGATCTGCGGCGGCCCGTCAGCGGAGCGGATCGGCGCAAAGCATGACAGCGCCATGACAAACGAGAACCCGACCTAGGGTAGAAAGCGAAACATCCCTGTCTCCTTTACCGCATACTCGCAAGCTGTCTGGAGAATACGCTGATGAGTGACGAACGTCCGCTAAGTTTCGCCCGTGACCTTCGGCCCATGTTCACGGATATGGACGTCGCGCATATGAAGCCCGCGGGCATCGATCTCTCGAGCGCCGCTGACGTAAAAAAACACGCGGATGCGATTTACGCGACCGTGAGCTCCGGCAGTATGCCGCCGCCGAGTTCGGGCGAGCCGCGCTGGTCAGATCAGATGTGCGAGACGTTCAAACAGTGGCAGCTCCAGGGCTGCCCGCCGTAACTAGACGTTGGCCACCGCCCGCGTCGCGCCCGGGACGCCACTGCCGCGCAAGAGGGCGGCTGCAAAATCACGTAACGTCTGCGTGGCGTGAAATGCGCTAACTTGGCGAAGGCCGGTGCCGCCTGCAAATAGCGGGATCGAAGGCAACGCGTTTGCCACCTCGCGGCCGAAGCGCGTGACGTCGTGACTCTCGACACCGGCGAATATGCCAAGCCCGACCGCACGCAACGATGTGGCTAGTTGCACGATCTGACGCGGTACAATTTCCGTACCGGCGAAGATGCCGTGATAGCCAAGCTCGCTTGCCACGAGGGCGGCAAGAAGCGGCGGAACGGCATGTTTCTCCCCCGGTAAGGTGACGAAGAGCATGACCGCGGTCGCCGCCGGCTGCTCGTACTTGGCAAACAACGTCGCTGCCACGAATCGCAAGGTTTCGCACAAGAGGAGACCTCGCGCCGACGCTTCGTCTGCATTCCCGGTCCGCAGCGAGATCTCGGCTATCAGCGGTGCAATGATGTCGTCAGCGAAGTCGATCGCGCTGCGTGAGAGCGAGATCGCGCAGAGATCGTGCGCGAGCGCTTTTGCATCCATGGCGCAGATGCGCTTGAAAAGTCGCGCGATCGCCGCATCGTCGCTGTCGCCGCTTAGGCACTGGTCGTGGACGACGCGTTGCAGGTCAATGTCCGCAAGCGGCGCGATTCGGGAGATGGACTCACCCGCTTCGACTGCCGTTCGCAGCAATACCAATCGCGCAACTTCGCTGGGTGAAAACAGGCGCTGGCCGCTTGCAGCACGGGCTGGTTTGATCGCGCCGTAGCGCTTCTCCCAGGCACGAATCGTGTCTACGGAGATGTTCGTGAGGAGCGAGACCGAGTGGATCGGCAACGTTGCTCGACACCCGGCCGACCTCGATGATCGTATCTTCATCCGTCGGCGCCTCGAGAACGCGAGAAACGAGAAGCAGGCTAGCAAACTTATTGAAAGTTAGCTGTGAATCCTAGAGCGTTGACAGGTAGTAAAAGTACCGGTGTCCGCAGGGGGCCGGATGTAAGCTCAGCCAATCACCGCGGGTATGAGCGAAGACAAGATCGTCTCGCGCGGTTTTACCGGCCGCAGACCGCAAGGCGGCACGAAGCTCCCTCCGGGTCAATACCTCACCCACGATTTCCCCGTGCTCTCGGCGACGCCGACGCCGAGTATTGCCCTCGATCGGTGGGAGTTTACGCTCACGACGGAGACCGGTGACGTTCGCCGCTGGAACTGGACGGCATTTCGCGCGCTTCCAAGCGTCACGATCACGACCGACATCCACTGCGTAACGCGCTGGTCGAAGTTTGACACTGCGTGGGAAGGCGTTACGATCGACACCCTGCTCGAGGGCGTGCAAAGCACCGCGAAATTTGTGATGGCGCATTCGTACGGCGGCTATACAACCAACGTTCCGCTCGCCGATTTGCGCGATGGGAAAGCGTGGGTCGCGTTTCGCTACGGCGGGCAAGAGCTCGAGCCGGAGCACGGAGGGCCGGCGCGATTGCTCGTGCCGCATCTGTATTTTTGGAAGAGTGCCAAGTGGTTGAACGGACTCACCTTGATGACGCAAGACGAGCCCGGCTTTTGGGAGCAGCTTGGCTACAACATGTACGGCGACCCGTGGCGGGAACAGCGATACACGGGGGATTAGTCTGGCGCACCGGCACGCTGGTCGAACGTCACCGTGAATCCGCAACCGCCCACACCCTGGCGCTCGATGTGCCGGGATGGCCGGGTCACGAGGCGGGCCAGCATGTGGACGTGCGTCTCACCGCACCTGACGGCTACAGCGCCGTCCGATCGTACTCGATTGCCAATGCGGCCGCGGGAAATCGCCTCGAACTGACGATCGAAGAACTTGCCGACGGTGAAGTCTCGCCGTATCTTGCGGAAATGGTCGCGCCCGGAGACCCGCTCGAGATTCGCGGGCCGATCGGCGGATGGTTCGTCTGGCAGCCTTCGCAAACGCAGGCAGTGCAATTGGTTGCCGGCGGTTCGGGCATCGTTCCACTCATGGCGATGATTCGGACGCGTGCCCAGGCGAGCAGCAGTGCGCCGTTTCGTTTACTCTATTCGGTACGTGCGCCGCAGTCGATCATTTACGCGGACGAATTACGAGAGCGCGCCGAGCACGACCCGGATCTCGGTATTACGTACGCGTACACACGGATCGCACCCGAGGGCTGGCCGGCCCCGCCGCGACGGATCGATGCGCAGATCGTCGGCGCTGCCGCGTTCGCGCCCGAACGTAAACCGCTGTGTTACGTGTGCGGGCCAACGCCGTTTGTTGAAACGGCCGCGAATCTATTGATCGCGGCCGGTCATGACGCGCAGCAGATCAAAACCGAACGTTTTGGTCCGAGCGGTAGCGGTTCCTAACGCCTAGCGGCGACGGCGCCGCGATTGATAAACGACGCGCGGCTTGGGTGCGACGGCCGGAACGTCAGGGAAGAGCGGATTGACTTCGCGTTCGAGGGTCCGTCCGATCAAGTACTCGATTTTGCGGATCAGCGGCTCCTCATCGGAGGCGACGAACGTGATCGCGTCGCCGGCGGCTTTGGCTCGTGCCGTTCGGCCGATACGGTGCACGTAATCCTCCGGGACGAGCGGCACATCATAATTGACCACGTGTCCGAGCTTGGCGACATCGATGCCGCGCGCAACGATGTCGGTCGCGACCAAAACGCGACACTTGCCCTTCTTGAGCATGTCGAGCGCACGAGTCCGCTGCGCTTGCGTACGATTACCGTGTATCACTTCGGAGTGGATGTTGCTCTTGGCGAGCGCCGCAGCGAGACGGTCGGCACGATGTTTGGTGCGCGTAAACGCAATCGCCGTGAAGATGTTATTGTCTTTGAGCAGTTCGAGGAACAGCTCCGTCTTATGTTCCTGCGGCACGGCGTAGATGCGCTGGGTGAGCAACTCGATCGGAGCATTCTCGGCCGCGAGTTCGAGGCGCACGGGGTTGTCGAGCATGTCGCGCACCAGCGCCGAAATCGCGGGCGGCAGTGTCGCGGAGAAGAAGAGCGTCTGACGCTTGGCCGGAAGTTTTTCGAGAATGCGCCGAACCGACGGCAGAAAGCCCATATCCAGCATGCGGTCCGCTTCGTCGAGCACGACGGTCGTGATGTTTCCAAAACGAGCGTTTCCGCTGCGCATGTGATCCATCAGACGTCCGGGCGTCGCCACGATGATCTCGGCGCCGCGTTTAAAGGCGGCAATCTGACGGCCAAAGCCGACGCCGCCGTAGACCGCTTCCACGCGAAGATTCGTGTGACGAGCGAGCGCGGCGAGATGCTCCGCGACTTGC
The DNA here is from genome assembly GCA_963833045.1 of Vulcanimicrobiota bacterium. GTDB lineage: Bacteria > Vulcanimicrobiota > Vulcanimicrobiia > Vulcanimicrobiales > Vulcanimicrobiaceae > Aquilonibacter. The sequence goes on along the minus strand of CAWHWL010000014.1, from coordinate 693,465 downwards.
TCGGCGAGTTCGCGGGTCGGAACGAGAATCAGGGCTTGCGTTTTGCCGCGCGGACGGTCGATCAATCCGCTAAGAATCGGTAAACCAAAGGCAGCCGACTTGCCGCTGCCCGTCTGAGCGCTGGCCAGAACGTCGCGGCCTTCGAGGGCCGGCGGAATGGCGAGCTCTTGGATCGGGGTAGGCTCGGTGAAATGGAGGTCGCGCACGGCGCGCAAAAGCTCAGGCTGCAAGCCGAGCTGATCAAAATTTGAAATGATGTAGTTGTCTTTCAGGTGTGCGCAATTCGATCGCATACACCGAAAGATCGCGCGGAGGGGGTCGAGGCAGTATCCCATGCCGAGCCCCTGCCCGTCAAGGACGTTTACCGCAGCCTCCGAATCCGAAGGCAAATGGCCTTAAATGCGGTGACGATCTCGGTCGCTTGGGCGCTGGATCAATATCGTCAAGTCCTGCGCACCGTCGGCTCGCGCAAGGGCCTCGGTCCCGTGCGTCTGCCGCAAGATCCCCCCGACGTCACGCGCTACTTTCGCGCGATCGGCGTCGGAGGGAACATCGACGTTTACGCTTAGCTCACGCTACGCATAATCCGCGGTACTCGTGCCGTCGGCTCCACGCATGCTCGATGCTGTATTAAACAGCGGTGTTGCAACGATCGAGACGATCAGGTTGAGGATGAGCGCGTAGAACGGGCCATACCCCACCAGCGGGCCGCCGAAGAGATGCAACGGGAAGGCTGCCGTGAAGTTGGTCTGCACGGCCATATACGTGCCCGCTGCGATACCGACGACCCAACCCAAAAGCAGTGCTTTGGGATTGAACCAGCGGGTATAAAGGCCGAGCACGAACGCCGGGAACGTTTGCAGAATCCAGGCGCCGCCGAGGAACTGGAAGCCGATCGCAAACTGCGGCTTGATGAAGATTACGAACAGCAATGAGACCAAACATATGACCAGCGTGAGCATCTTCGCGGTCCGTGTTTCGACCGCGTCACGCTGGGCGGAGAACTGCCGGAAGATATTGCTGGCAAAGAGGTTGGCGCCACCGATGGCCATGATGGCCGCCGGCACCAGCGCACCGATCACAATAGCTGCGTAGCCGACCCCGGCAAACCAGTCCGGAAAGATCTTTGCGAAGAGCGCCGGAACCGCGAATTGCGGGTTCGTCACCTTGACGCCGGCCGCAAGCGCTGCATAGCCGAGCAGCGCGAGAAAGCCGAGCAAGAGCGAGTAGATCGGCAACAGCGCCATGTTGCGCTGCACGACGGTCCGGCTCTTTGCCGAGAGTATCGACGTGATCGAGTGCGGGTAGATGAAGAGCGCGAGCGCCGAGCCGAAGGCGAGCGAGCCGTAGACGAAATACTGTGGCTGCCCCAGTAGCAGCGTCGCCGGCTTGGGTTTGGCTGCCAGCGCTTTACCAGCGGCGTCGAAGATGCCGGCCCACCCACCGAACATGTGGGTGACTGCAACGATGGCTGCGATGATCGTGATGTAAATCAGCGTATCTTTGACGAGCGCAATGAGCGCTGGAGCGCGCAGGCCGCTCGTATACGTGTAGGCGGCGAGCAGGACGAATGAAATAGCCAGCGCGACGACGCCGTTGCCGATTGCGAAGAACCCACCGAGTTGCTGAAAGACGACTTCCATGCCCACGAGCTGGAGCGCGATGTACGGAAGAATCGAGATGACGCCGGTTGTTGCGACCACGATTTCAAGCGAACGATCGCCGAAGCGATCGCGCACGAAGTCGGCAGCCGTAATGTAGCCGCGGCTGCGCGAGACACTCCAGAAGCGCGTTAACACGAGAATGCCGAACGGATAGGCGACGATCGTATAGGGCAGTGCGAAGAACGCCATCGGCCCCGCGGCGTACGCCAGCGCCGGAACGGCGATGAACGTGTAGGCCGTATAAAGGTCGCCGCCGATCAAAAACCACGAGATGATCGTGCCGAAGTTCCGGCCACCGAGCGCCCATTCGTGCATGTGATCCAACGTCCCGGTTCGGCGCCAGTTCGCGGCGGCAAATCCCAGCACGGTTACGGCGAGCACGAGAACGATGAGGACAATTGAACTAGCTGGCATTGCGCTCGCCTCCGCTAACTATCGCAATGTAGATCGCGAGCAGCACGCCCGAGCCGATCGTCCACGCGAGCTGATACCAGTAGAAGAACGGCATGCCGAAGAGCGGCGGGTCGAGGTGGTTATACAGAGCGGGAAACAGCGTTGCGACGAACGGAATGAGTAAGAGGAGGTTCCACCAAGCATTTCGTTTCATCCGGCCAGATTGCGCGCGAGGCGGTGCGCGTCCCTGGAAGGCGCGCCGAACATCTGCTTGGTAAAACCAAATGGTGGACACGCCGGAGACCCTAGCACGCGAGGTCGAGCGCTTGCACCGTGCGGGGAAATCGCACGACGCGTTCGAGCTGGCGCTTGAATCGGCCCAACGCTTCCCCCGCAGTTCACTGGCACTGACCAATCTGGGCTACTTCCATATTTTGCGGGGCGAGCCGGCAGAGGCGCTGCACGTCTACGAAGCAGCCCTGCGCGCAAATCCCCAAAACGCGGAAGCACGCCGCGGGCTCGCGGTTGCCAAAACCCAGTGCGGAATCGCCGCGCGCGGCGACTCGACGACCTCGGCCCCCTTTCGCGGAACGGGGACGCCGGTTCGCGTGCTCGTGCCGATCACGCTTGGAAGCGGCAACGTCGTCACCGAGCGCCTGTTCGACGATCGGGTCTTCGCGGTGACCAAGCTCGCGGTCGAACTTCATCCGCCCGGCGAGCCGTTGCCGCCGCATGACGTAGTATTCAACGCGGTGGGCGAGGCGGACAGTTCGGCCGACGCGTTGCGAACGACGCGTATGATCTTGGCCGCAACGAACAAGCGCGTGCTCAACGATCCGGATTTCGTCGAACGCACCGGACGTGTGGAACAAGCCCGGCGCCTCGCCGGCATCGACGGTGTCGTCGTCCCGCCGATCGTTTCGCTTTCTCGCCGCGACGCGCGCAGTGCTCGCTTGCCGATCTTGTTGCGTGCGCCCGGCTTTCATGCGGGCGAGCACTTTATTCGCGTGGAGCGGGCGGACGATTTGGACGAAACGCTCGAGCAGTTGCCCGGCGAGCGGCTCTTCGCGATTGATTTTCTCGACACGCGCGACGCGAGCGGTGTGTACACAAAATATCGCGTCATGGTGGTGGACGGTTGTCTTTATCCGCTGCACCTCGCAATCTCAAGCGACTGGAAAGTGCACTATTTCAGCGCGCAAATGGCGGCGCAAGCATCCTACCGCGAGCGCGAAGCAGCCTTCTTACGAGATCCTGCGGGCGTTTTGGGCGAGCGCGCGTGGAGCGCGCTAGGGTCCATCGCCGAAAAATTGGAGCTCGACTACGCGGGGATCGATTTTACGCTCGATGAGCGCGGAGGGGTCGTCGTATTCGAAAGCAACGCGACGATGGCCGTTCGTTATCCACCCGAGGACCAAATGTGGGCGTATCGCCGTCCAGCGATAGATGCGGTACTCGATGCGGTTGGGAAGATGCTGCTGCGCTACTCGTCCATCGAAACGTTGCCGCCCTGATCGTCGAAGAAGAAGCGCGTATCGAACGCCTTCACTTCGCTGGTCGCGGCATCGCGAACGCGCGAATGGATCGAGAGGCGGTGAAGAGCGCGCCCGCTTCGCTTGACGACACCGCCGTACGAGTACTGCACGAGCGGTGTTTTCTCGTCGATGGGCGCAAGGCGGCCTTTTTGAACGAGCATGCTGAGCATCGTGTCTTGCAGCTTTTTGGGTATCAGCCGTGCAACGTCGTCGGCCTTGAGGCGCACGAGCTCGAGGTCTTTTTGCGCCTTGTTGTCCACCGCGACGGCGTCGTTGTTTGAAAAGCGTATGACCGCATCCCAATCGTCGGCGCTGATGCCGGTAAAGGTCAAGCCATAGCGCCAGGCCGGCTTTCCTTGTGCCGTTCCCGGCTGCTGCCACACGCGTTTGGCCCGGATGACGATGTTCCGGCCTTCGAGCTGGACCCGAAAGTTGGCTTCTTCGGGAACTGCGGTCGGACAGACCACGCCCAGACCGCTGCCGGAGATGTCTAAACACGCGCAATTGGTCCACTGCGTCCCGATCGCGACCCACGCCGGAAACGGCCCAGCTCGGCGCGTGTACTTACGCCGGTTCTGAGGCGCCCCGGTGAAAAAGGTGATCAGGTCGTTCAGCATTCTACCTACCTATCATCGACTCGGCCACCGTCATTACTTAAGGTCGGGAACTTCCTGCGGCGGTCCTCCCTGCGCGCGGCCCCGACCCCTGGGCGGGGTCCGCCCCAGGCGCAGAAGAAGCATCACCCATGGCCGACGCAGCGCTACGGCCCGACCTCTCGCTCGTGCTAGAGCGCATCACTGACGGTTTCTTTGCGCTCGACGCGCAATGGCGTATCTCGTACATCAACGCACAGGCACGCAAGCTGCTGCACGCCCGTGCCGAGTGCGTCGGCGAGTTTTGGTTGGACGTCTTCCCCAAAGCGCGCGGTCGTCTCTTCGAGCGCGAATATCACCGGGCGATGCGCGACCAGCGACCCGTACAGTTCGTCGAGTACTCCGCTACCGCCGAGTTGTGGTTCGAAGTGAAAGCGTATCCTTCGCCCGACGGGCTGTCAGTGTATTTTCGCGATGTCACGTCTCGCATCGAAGCGCAGCGCGAGGTCGAGCGTACGACGTGGCGCCAGCAAGCACTGATCGATTTCGGGCGTGCGGCGCTCGCGGGAGCTACCTACGATCAAACGCTGCTCGACGGGATCGAACTGCTGCGAGAGATCTTAGACGCGAGCGTCATCGACTTGTATCAGTACGACCGGTCCACCGGAACGTTCTCGATCATGCGCAGCGAGGGCTGGGAGACCGGCGCTTGGATCGATCCGCATCAGCCGCCGCTCGAGCATATCGCCTCGGTTGTGCGCACGGGTGAGCCGTTCGTCTGTTCGGATCTGCGCATCGATCCTCGGGCGCGCTCGCTCGCGCAGCTCGAGCGCAGTGGCGTGCTTTCGTGTGTCGCGACGTTGATCGGTACCGTTCAGGCGCCAATTGGGGCGATCGTCGCGTACAACGCGCTGACGCGCACCTTCTCAGTCGGTGATGTGCGTTTCGTGCAATCGCTCTCGCAGTCGATCGCGGAGTTTTCCTCCGCGCTCGAATCGAACCGCCTCATGTCTGAGGTGCTCGAGAGTATTCACGATGCGTTTGTCGCCGTTGACGGCGATTTGCGCATCACCTATGTGAACGGTCGCATGGCGCGATACTGGGAACAGTCGCCTTTAGAAATCGTCGGTACGCCGTTGAGCACGTATACCGACCGCTTCGACACAGCCGACGGGCGCGTGATGCAGTACTTCAAGGAAGCGCTTCGCGAGCGCCGTTCTCTCACGTTCGAGTACCATTTTCGCGGGCGTTGGCATGAAACGCGCCTCTATCCCTTCGGGAACGGCGTAGCAGGCTATGTGCGCGACATCACGGCGCGCAAGAACGAGCAGGAGCGAGTGCTCGAACTCAACGCGGAGCTGGAGCGGCGCGTCGTCGAGCGCACGACGCAGCTCGAAGTCGCGAACAAAGAACTCGAGTCGTTCTCCTATTCAGTCTCACACGATTTGCGCGCGCCGCTGCGGGCCATCGACGGGTTTTCGCAGGCGATGCTCGAGGACTACGGCGCTGGGATGGACCAACGGGCCCAGGGCTATTTGGAACGCGTGCGTCGCGCGGCCCAGCGTATGGCCGACCTTATCGATGCTCTTTTGCAACTTTCGAAGGTGGCGCGCGCTCCGATGGCCTTTGCGCCGATCGACTTGAGCGCTATCGCCGGTGCCGTCGCGGCCGACCTGGGCGATAGCGACTCGCGGCGATCGGTCAAGGTGATCATCGAACCGGGACTTGCGGCTCACGGCGAGCCACACTTGATACAAATCGTGTTAGCGAATCTGCTAGGCAACGCGTGGAAATTTACGCGTCACGTCGAGCGCCCGCAGGTTTATGTCGGGAAAAACAGCGAAGGCGAATTCTACGTTCGTGACAACGGGGCCGGCTTTGAGATGACGTACGCCGGCAAGCTCTTTGGCGCGTTTGCACGGCTCCACCCCTCCGACGAATACGAGGGAACCGGAATCGGTTTGGCTACCGTGGCGAGAATCATCCATCGTCACGGGGGCAGCATTCGCGCCGAGGGAGTCCCCGGAGGGGGAGCGACATTCTATTTCACGCTGCCGGCGAAGGAACCGTAAGCTCGGACACGATGGGGAAGCCGTACATCCTTCTCGTTGAGGACAATCCCGACGACATCGACTTGACGATTCGCGCCTTCGAGAGGAATCGCATCGCCAACGAGGTCGTGGTCGTGCGCGACGGCGCGCAAGCGTGCGACTTTCTTTTCAGCGAAGCGCTCCCGGATACGAGGGGGTTTCCAGCGCTGATTCTCTTGGATCTGAATCTCCCCAAGATCAGTGGCCTTGAAGTGCTGCAGCAAGTGCGCGCTAACGCGGCCACGCAGCTTCTACCCACGGTCATTCTTACGTCGAGCAAACAGGAAGAGGATTTGATCCGGGGCTACCGGCTTGGCGTCAATAGCTACGTGCGTAAGCCGGTCGATTTCAATGAGTTCGTTGAGGCGGTGCGCCAGGTCGGATTGTACTGGCTGGTGCTCAACGAGCCTCCGCCCACTGCGGGAGGGGGAGGTATGTAGTGACGCTGCGAGTCCTATGCGTCGACGATTCGCAAGACGATGCCGAGCTCAACGTACTGGCGCTTGAGCGGCACGGTTTCACGGTTGAGAGCGCGCGCGTCGACGAGCGCGAGGCGGCGCGCGTTGCGCTTGCGCAGCAGACGTGGGACTTGATCCTCTGTGACTACTCGATGCCGCGCTTCAGCGCGCAAGGGATGCTCGAATTGTTGCGCATCGCGCGCACCGACGTGCCCACGCTGGTTGTCTCGGGCGCGATCGGCGAAGAAGCCGCCGTCGAAACCATCCGCTTAGGCGCTTACGATTACATCTTCAAGAACAACCTCAAACGGCTTGGCTCGGCAGCGGAGCGCGCGCTTCGCGACGCGGAGTTACGGCGCGCCCGTGCATTGATGGAAGAGCAGCTTCGCGAACGCGAGACGCGGCTGCGACTACTTTTCGAGCAACTCCCGGCACTGGTAATCTCGTGCGACACCGCCCTTACGGTCACCAGCGTTGAGGGAGCACAACTTTCGCAGGTTCCCGACGATCCCGAAGCGCTGATCGGCACGCACGTTGCGGGCTCGGCGCTGCTCGCCGACGAGTCACGATTTCCAATCCGTCACGCACATCTGCAAGCGCTGCAAGGCGGCGCCGCTGAGTACGAAATGATTTGGGGTGGGAAGACCTTTCGCGGTCACGTCGAGCCGCTGCGCGACATCGATGGACGCATCGTGGGCACGATTGCCGTGGCCTTCGACATCACCGAGCGCAGGCTCGCCGAGCAACGCATCGCGTACTTTGCGCAAAACGATCCGTTGACCGATTTGCCCAATCGAGCGCTGCTCGAGGACCGGCTCACCCAAGCGATCGCGATGGCGCAACGCCATCGAAGTCCGCTCTACGTTATCACGACCGATCTCGACGCCTTTCGCGAGGTGAACGAGCTCTATGGAACCGGCAGCGGAGACCAAGTGTTGCGCATGATCGCCGGTCGCATTCGTCGCTTGGTCGATGGGGCCGCCACAGTCTCGCGCGCAGGAGAGGATCAGTTTGTCGTGTTGCTGGTGGACGCACTCGAACCGACGCAAGGGCGCGCGTTTCTCGAACGCCTCCATGCGACCTTCGATGCTCCTTTCGTGATCGGCGATATCGACGTGTACGTCAATGCGAGCTCGGGTCTCGCATCCTTCCCCGAGGATGGTGCCGATACGCAAACGCTGCTCCGCTCGTCGGAGGCCGCGATGCAGGCCGCAAAAGCCGCGGGCGGTCACGCCTTCCGGCTCTTTATCCCAAGCATGATCGCGTCGTCGGCGGAGCGCCTCTCGCTCAAACGCGATCTGCGCGGGGCTGCCGGCGCAGGGCAGTACGTTCTGCACTATCAGCCGATCTTTCGCGCCGCCGATCTTTCATTCACCGGATTCGAGGCGCTCGTGCGCTGGCAGCATCCCGAACTGGGACTCTTGTCGCCCGAACACTTCATTCATTTGGCGGAAGAGTCGGGAGCAATCGACGATCTCGGGGTCTTTGTGCTGCGCGAAGTCTGCCGGCAGCTGCGGGAGTGGGACGCGCGCGGCGTCGAGGTTCCCCGCATCTGCGTCAACATTTCCGCGCGTCAGTTCGAGCGCGCGGGACTGCGGGATGCTATCGTGCGAACGTTGCGCGAGTCGGGCATCGCGCCCTCGCGGCTCGAACTCGAGCTGACCGAGAGCTCGGTGATGCGCGACATCTCGGGCGGTATCGCGATGCTGCACGAGCTCAAAGGCTTGGGTGTGCGCTTGTCGGTCGACGACTTTGGAACGGGCTACACGTCGTTGGGCTATTTGCGGCGCTTTCCGATCGATACGCTCAAAATCGATCGAAGCTTCCTGCGCGATATGCTGCCGGGTTCGCAGGATGAGGCGATCGTCAAAACGATCGTCACGCTGGCTGACAATCTCGGCCTTACGTCGGTTGCCGAAGGCGTGGAATCGCGGCTCACGCTCGAGCAGATTCGGGCGATCGGTGCGTATGAAGTTCAGGGCTTTTTCCTGGGCGAACCCGCACCGCCGCAAGACGCGCTCGACGCGCTCAGCGATCTGGAGTCAGGACATCGACGCTAAGGGGTTGCCCCAGGTGACGGCGCTGCCAGCGGGGTGAAGTGCAGTTCGCCCGCCGCATAGTCGATTGTGACATTGAAATGCGCGAGCAACCCCGCGCCCAGATGTCCAAGCGCCGTTCCTTGCAGATTCTGCGTCGCACCGATGTCGGATGACTGGATTGAATAGCCGCCAATTTGAACCAGGGGGATCGTCCCCATCACCTCGACGCTCGAGCCGCCGACGCCGCCGACGCGGCGTTGTTCGACGGGCGGAAAGAGGTCGTGATGCGCCTGGTAGAAATCGTATGCGAGATTAATGCTGGACTCGTCTCCGGTATCGAGAGCGAGCGATGCCGGCAACGTGCCAAGGTGCACGTCGACGACGGGAACAAAATTATCGAATGCTAGCGGAACGGTGTAACCGCTCTGCGGTGCTGAGGCACCGAAGACGACACGGTGCGCTGCGTTATCGAGTTGTACCGTCGTTGCCCCGAAAACATCGGCGCCGAGCACGACCTGATAGCCGAACCGATCGATATCGTGCAACACCACGTAGTTCGCCGCCGGAAGCGTCATCGCACCAACCTGCAACTCGCCGGCGCGGACGACTTCGGTAGCGTAGTCGCCCAAACCACGGACCTGAAACGAGCCAATCGTCGGGGCGTTGAGTTCTTGGGCAAGCGCCGAGCTTACCGAGAGCCCCGAGTTACCGCTGTCGAGCAGACACTTCGTCACAATGCCTCCGAGCGTACACGTGAAAACCGGTGTCGCACGATCCGGATCGGTGGCGACGGCCGCCGGCCGCGACGAGAACGCCGGAACCGGGCCGCGCGGCGTTTCGAACGCTGTCGTTAGCGCACCGCGCTGATCGTAGCGCTCGAACAGCGCGCCGTTGCGATAGACCTCGAGCGGAAGCACGTAACGCCCCGCGACCTGCACGTAATCCCGGTACTCGAGCGTCAGATCGCCGTTGACGTCGCGCATGTATGTAACCGCAGCGGTCTTCGGGTCGACGTACACCAGCATCGGCACCGCGTCACCGTTGGAGATCAAGAGCGTCCGATAGGCAACGTCCGAGATCATCGTCGGGCCGTCGTCGATGACGTGTCCGCCTCGTGCGGTGAATTCCGGGTCGAGAAAGGAGAGGGAGGCGACGGTACGCTCGGCCCGTAGCAGGGGGTCGCTACCGTCAGCATCCGGCAGGGTCGTGCCGTTGATATTGATCTCGAAAAGCCGCTCGCCGTCAAAATAGGTTCCCGCGCAGATGCCACCGTTGCACCGGTAGGTCGCAAAGCGCAGCCCTTGCGACTCGCTGCGCAGGTCGACCGTTTCGCCGTTGTCGGTCAGGTGCGAGGTTGAACTGAGATGTGCGCCCCAAACCGGGCCACTGCGCTCTCGCATGCGGGCGAGCAGTTGGGCGAGCGATTCGTGCGGCGGGGAAACTGCCTGCGTCGCAAGGCCGACTGCAAAAAGCACAGCAAGCCGCTTGGCGAAGACCATCCCATGCACTTCGAGTTGATCGACGAGTATCTTCTCACCGGAACCGCGCGTAAAGCCGACGTGATTGAAAAATTACTGGCAAACCGGAGCACCCTGCCCGCCGCAGCGCCTTTTTACGAGGGAATGCGAATGCTGGGGGCTCGCACGCCCGACCTGACCCTGGTCGCCCTGCGGTTGGTTCTCGCGGGCAAGCGAGCCGACGATACAAGCGTTGTCGAGCTTCGCGGATATGCGCAGAGCGCTCGGGAGGGCGGTGCGAGCGCTCCCGCTGCGCGCGAAGCCTACGTGCGAATGCTCGCGGTGATCGTCTTTGGCATCCTCGTCGCGTTTGGCCGGAGCCTTCCGGCGTGGGCGCAGACGCCGACACCGACGCCGAACCTTTATCGTTCGCTCGAGGCCGGTCCATCCTCGCATCCGGCTCGCGAGATTCATGGAACGATTGAGTCGGTCGATTATCCGGGAGGAACGCTCGTCGTGCGCGACAGCTGGCGATCCCAAGTCGTCGCGGTGGTTCCCGCGACAACTATGTATCGGCACGGCGAATACGCGACCTTCGCCGATCTGCATCGCGGGCAGCGCGTCGACATTTCGGTCTACGCCGTCGGCGGTCGCCTCGTCGCGCAGACGATTCGCATTTGAACACGCTCGAACTCGCGAGCGGCGTCATCGTTACGGGTTTTCCCGGAGCGCGCCTGGACTCCCATGAACTCGCCGCGTTGCGACGCGTTCCATTTGCCGGGTACATCTTGTTCGCGCGAAATCTCGACGACGTCGCGCAAGCGCGCGTGCTGACGGATATCCTACGCGCAAAGACGCCGGTCTCGCCGATCGTCGCGATCGATCAGGAGGGCGGCCGCGTGATGCGGCTACGCGCCGGCGTCGAGCCCATTCCGCCGATGATGGCGCTGGGCGCACTGGGCGACATTCAACCTGCGTTCGAAGCCGGAGAGGCCCTGGCCCACGATTTGCGCCGAGCGGGTTGCACGCACGACTTCGCGCCGGTCCTGGATCTGGCGCTTGACCCGCGCAACACCGTTATCGGGACTCGCGCATTTGGGTCAAGCGGCGGAATGGTCGCGCAACTCGGCCGAGCGCTGGCGCGCGGCCTCGAGAGCCGCGGCATCACGGCGACGTTCAAACACTTTCCGGGTCATGGCGCGACGGCGTTCGATACGCACGTGGGGCCGGCGCGCCTGGATTCTAATGAGGCGACGCTGCGTACGCGCGATCTTGCCCCCTTTGCGGCCACGCTCGGCGACGGCGTGGCGATCATGGCCGCACACGTCGCCGTTCCGGCGATCGACGGCGAGCGTCCGGCTTCGCTTTCGCGCCGGCTTCTCACCGGCATTTTACGCGATGAGTGGGGATTCTCCGGGGTGTGCTTCACCGATTGCATGCAGATGGATGCCATCGCGCGCGGCGTGGGCACGGTGCGCGGCGTTACCGAGGCGATCGCCGCGGGCGCCGACTGCGCGCTGGTCAGCCACGATCCGGACCTGGCGTTCGAGGCGGCGCGCCACCTCGCGAGCGCCGTCGAGCGCGGCGATCTTCCACTCAGCCGTTTGCGCGAGGCGCACGCTCGCGTGATGACGCTGCGGGCTCGAGCCCAGGCGCCGCTCGATGTCGAGGCGCTTGCGCCACACCCCGGCATCGGCCGCCGAATTGCGCGCGAGGCGGTAACGCTGGTGCGCGGTGAACCCCGCGCCGATGCGGCGGCCGACCTCGCGATCGTTTTCGGCGAAGCATCGCTTGCGGCGCACGCGCCTGCACTCGAGGAACGCGTGCTGAGCGTCGATCCCGACGATGCCGAGATTGCCGCGGTTATGACTGCAGTGCGCGCGAGCGACCGGCGTCCGATCGTGCTCGCCTATCGCGCACACCTCCATGAACGTCAGGCGCGTGCGATCGACGCGATCCTCGCGCATGCTCCCGACACGATGGTCGTTTCGACCGGCGAACCATACGACGTGCCCCTCTTTTCGCGCGCGCGACACGTGCTCGCCTCTTACGGTAACGACGACGTCAGCCTCGCCGGGCTTTGCGACGTCATCTTTCTCGGCGTTCCGTGCGCGGGAGTGCTTCCCATTGCGCTCGCTTGAACGCACCGCCGCAATCGACGACGTTCTCGAGCGAGCACAGAATCACAGCTTCACCGCAGCACTTGCGCGCATTGAGCGCGGAGGCGTTCTGGTCTACGAACGCGCTTTCGGGACGACGCGACTGGACGCAGATGCGCAAGCGGTCTACGTCGATACGCGCTTCGACCTTGCTTCGATCACCAAGCTGTTCGTCTCGACGGTTGCGCTCGATCTTGTGACGCGCGGTGTGGTGGAGCTCGACGCGGCGCTGTGCGCGCACATTCCCGAATGGGAGGATAGCGAGCATGCGCCGATCACCCTGCGTATGTTGCTAGCCCACACGTCCGGCATGCACTCGGGCGCCGATTACCGCACGCTGCTCGATACGCAAGTCACGGACTTTGCGCTGCGGCGGCCGCTCGCGGCGCGGCCCGGCGAGCGCGTGATCTACAGCGATCTCGGGATGATCGCTCTCGGCGTCGCGATCGAGCGGATCACCGGGGGATCGCTGGCAGCATCGATCGCGCGGCTGTGGGGTTCGCGGGTGCAGTTCAATCCGCTCGCACGCGAACGCGCCACGATTCCGGCGACCGAAGAAGATCGGTGGCGCGGGCGCGTGCAGGGAAGGGTGCACGACGAGAAGGCGCACTTGATGAACGGCATCGCCGGCCACGCCGGACTTTTTGGAAGCGCCGCCTGCGTCGCAGAGCTGACCGAGATTTATCTCGCGGCGGCTTGCGGACGCACGCCGTCGCTTCTCGCGCCTGCATTCGCGCGCGAAGCCATTGCCTGCGCCGCCGACGATCCGGTCTTGCGGCGCGGTCTGGGCTGGGCGCTCAAAACGACCGACGAAAATTCGTGCGGCGCCGGCTTCGGTCCGCGCAGCTTCGGTCATACGGGTTTTACTGGGACCTGCGTCTGGGCAGATCCGCAGCGAGATCTGCAAGCGGTACTACTAACCAATGCCGTCTACTTCGGGCGGGAAGATTCCCGTCCGCTGCGAGTGGCATTTTACGATGCCGTCAGCGAAACGTTCGGTTGATGATTGCTGTCGGCTTGATGAGCGGGACATCGCTCGACGGGATCGATGCGGCGCTCGTGCGCATCGCTCCCCGCGATACGGGCTATGGGATCGACCTGCTCAACTTTGTCACGACCCCATTCGACGGCGACCTCGAACGGCGCTTGCGCGCGGCGCTTCCGCCCCACGAGGCGACCGCGGCCGCCATTGCCGGCTTGCACCGTTCCCTCGGTGCGGCGTTCGCGCGAGCTGCGCGCAGCGCCAGCGGAGCCCTCGGAGTTGACTATGTTGCCTCGCACGGGCACACGATTTTTCATGATGGTGCCGCGCATCTGACGATGCAGATCGGCGATCCGTTCGTCATTCGCGAGGCCTTGCGTGCGACGGTGTGCTACGATTTTCGCACGGCCGACTGTGTTGTCGGCGGAAATGGCGCGCCACTGGTTCCTTATGTTGACGTGCTGCTGCTTGCCGATCCAAACGAGGATCGCGTCGCGCTCAATATCGGCGGCATCGCAAATCTGACCGCGCTGCCGCGCGGCTGTGCTGCAAATGACGTGCAGGCCTTCGATTGCGGGCCCGGCGTGATGCTCATCGACGCGTTTGTCCAGATGCGTACCGGCCCGGCGCAACGCTACGACGTCGACGGTGCGCTGGCCGCTGCCGGTCGCGTCGACGAGACCGCGCTCGGCGCTATGCTGAGCGATCCATATTTTGCCCAAGTTGCGCCCAAATCGACCGGGCGAGAGCGTTTCGGGGCCCAGTTTCTTCTTTCGCATCGACACGTGCTCGAGCGCTTATCGACGCCGGACGGCTGCGCGACGCTGACCGAATTGACGGCTGCCGCGATCGCGGATGCCGTCGCGAAGCTGGGGATGTCGGCTGCGCGCGTGCTTTGCAGTGGCGGCGGTGCGCGCAATCCCGCGCTTATGCGACGTATTGCAGCACGGTTGCCGCAGGCGCGCGTCGAAGCCAGCGAGACGGTCGGCGTACGCGGCGACGCAAAAGAGGCAATTGCGTTCGCCGTTCTCGGCTACGAAACGCTGCGCGAGCGCGCCGCAAACGTGCCGCGCGTAACCGGCGCGTCGCACGCAGTGCCGCTGGGAGCGATAGCGCCGTTCGCGCTGCGCCGATTGATCTCGGAGGTGGAAAACGAGTGCCGATCTTCGTAGGAGTGGACGCCGGCGGCTCCTCGATCGAATGCGTCGTCGAGCATAATGCTGAGGTGCGCACCGCGCGCGGTGAGGCCGCCAATGTGCGCACGGTGGGTGTCGCGCGCGCGGCCGAGCGCATCGCAGCGACCGTTCGTAGCGCTTTACGGGGCGATGCATTTGACGCGCTCGCCGCCGGCGCTGCGGGTGCCGGCGACTTTGTGCTCGCGCGCGCGCTGGAGTCCGCACTGCGCGAGTATTTCCCCGGCGCAGCGGTTGCGGTGTTCGACGATGCCGAGATCGCGCTGCGCGCGGCGGTTCCGGTTGGAGACGGCGCGGTCCTGATCGCCGGCACCGGATCGATTGCATATGCTCACCTCGGCGAAGAGGCCCACCGCGCAGGCGGATACGGCCATCTGCTCGGCGACGACGGCTCGGGATTTGCCATCGGCCGTGCCGCCCTTGCCAACCTATTGCGCTGGTACGACGGGCGCGCAGCGCATAGCGAACTCTTCGACGTCATTTCGGCCCAACTCGGGGTGCACGATGCGCAGGACCTTTTGCGTTGCGTCTACGGCGAGCCGCACCCAGTCGCGATCGTCGCTTCGATCGCGCCGCTGGTTCTCGATCGTGCCGGCGCCGGAGACCGGCTTGCAAACAAAATCGTGCAAGCGGCTGCGCTGGAACTCGTTGAGCTGCTCAAGGCGCTCGTTCGCCGCGCGAAGATCGAGGCGCGCGAGATTCCACTGGTCTTCGCCGGCGGACTCTTTGCGCAGAACTCGCTGCTCTCGTATCTGATCGAGACACGTTTGCTCGCTGATCTTCCATTATTACACCCGATCAAATCGCCACCGCCTCCGGTTCAAGGGGCGCTCGAACTGGCGCGTAGGATGGCGCGGTGAGCGAGGGCCTTCCGCCGACCGAGGAGCGGCTAACCGACAGCGCTGGTCTCGACCTGCTCAACACGCGCGACCTCGTGGATCTGTTGGTGCGCGATCAAGGCGACGCTGTCGCGGCGGTACGCGCGCAGTCGGCGACATTGGTTCGCGTGGTTGACGCGGTGGCGGAGCGGGTGCGCCTGGGCGGTCGCGTGCATTACGTCGGCGCCGGCACGAGCGGGCGTTTGGGCGTGCTCGATGCGTCGGAGATGCCACCGACGTTTGGAACGCCGCCCGACCTCGTCTGCGCGCACATCGCCGGCGGCGAGCGCGCGTTGCGCCACGCGGTCGAGGGTGCGGAAGACGACGCAGAGGAAGGCGCACGCGCGATGGACGATCACGTCGCCTCGGGCGATGTCGTGGTCGGCATCTCGGCCAGCGGCGGCGCGCGCTACGTTGTGGCCGCGCTCGAGCGCGCGCGTTCGATCGGCGCGCTCACGATCGCAATCACGAGCAGCGACGCTTCGGCGCTCGTTCGAGCGGCCGTCGAGGCGATCGTGCTGCCGACCGGGGCCGAAGTCTTGAGCGGTTCCACGCGTCTCAAGGCCGGAACTGCGCAGAAAATCGCGCTCAACACCCTCTCGACCGCGATCATGGTGCGGATGGGCAAGGTCTACGACAACCTGATGATCGACGTCGTCGCGACCAACGAGAAATTGCGCGCGCGTGCGCACCGGCTCGTCCGTACGCTGACCGGTGCCGACGATGATCGGATCCAAGCGGCGCTCGAAAGCGCGGGCGGCAGCGCAAAGGTGGCGACGGTGATGCTCACGCGCCGCGTTGACGCGGAGCACGCGCGCGCGCTGCTGCAATCGGAGACTTTGCGATCCTTGCTCTAAAAGCGCTCGCGCTGTTTGCAGCGATCGTCTTCGTCCCAATGGACGACCGGCCGGTGACCTTGAGCTTACCGATCATGCTCGGCCGGATCGCCGGCCGCACCGTCACGGCGCCGCCGCGCGCCTTGCTTGGGAACAATTTGCAGCCCGGCGATCCCGATGAAATCGTGGCTTGGCTCAACGCGCGCGCACCGCGCGCACATGCGTACGTGCTCTCGAGCGACATGCTCGCGTACGGCGGGCTGATTCCCTCGCGCGTTCCTGGGCCCAGCTACGCGGACGCGTTCTCACGCCTGCGCGAAATCGAGCGTCTGCGCGCTCGCTATCCCGATGCGTGGATCGGGGTCTTCGGGACGATCATGCGCCTCGCGCCGACTGGTATCCCCGCAAACACGCCCTACTTTGCGCCGTACCCCGTGTGGTCGTACCTCCAGGAATACGCGAATCTCCACGATCCCCTCGAACCATCGGAGGAAAGTGAAGCGCAGCGTCTGCGCGGCCTGATCGGCCAGAGCGTGCTCGATGCGTACCTTCAGACGCGCGCGCGCGATTATGGCGTGGACCAACTGCTTATCGATCAGGTTCGGGCAAGGTCGATCGACCGGCTCGTGCTCGGGCAGGATGACGCGAAGTCCTACGGGCTGCACGTACCCGAAGTGCAGGCGCTGTTAGGCTATCTCAACGCGAGCGATGTAGGCGAACGCGCCTCGATCGAACCAGGCGCTGATGAACTCGGCATGGCGCTTGTCGCGAATGTTCTGGCGCGCGACGCGCGCTGGAGACCGCATGTCGCCGTACACTACTCGACGCCGCAAGGAGCGTTGTATCAGGATCCGCTAGAGTATGCGCCGATCGGCGTCACGATCGATCGTTTGATTGCGCTGTGCGGAGGCGTGCCTGATGAAGCGACGCCGGATATCGAACTCTACGTGCACCTTCCGTCAACCGGCGCTGCGCTCGATGATGCATTCCTCGGTTCGATTCGAGCCGATCTCGACGCGCGGCGTTCGGTCGCGGTCGTCGACCTCTCGTTCGAGCAGAGTTATCCCGAGCAGAAAGCGTTCGCGAATGGGCTGCTGACGTCGGGCTTAGCGAGCCGATTAGACGCCTACTCGGCGTGGAACACCGACGCAAACACAACCGGAACGGCATTGGCCGAAGCGATTGCCGCCGGTGCCGGGCGGCGCCTGCACACCTACGATGCGCTCGCGCATCAGACGTTTACGTTTTTGCGCTTCGTCGACGACGTCGACTTTCACGATGACGTACGTCCGGCGCTCAATGACTGGCTCACCGCGCAAGGTATCACGGATCACACCTTGCTTGCGCCTGACGTCGCAGCGCAGACCGCGGAGCGCAATCGCGCGCTGCTTTGGTATGAGGCGCAGACAACGCTCGCGCAACTCTATCCGCAGTTGCACATTGCCGCGATGTCGATCACGCTGCCCTGGGATCGCACCTTCGAGACCGCAGTCGACGTTCGTTTGGCGCCGAACCCTTAGTTCTCGCGCTGGCACAGTTCGATGAGCACGCCGCCGGTCGATTTGGGATGAAGGAACGCGATTAGGTTTCCGTGCGCACCTTTGCGTGGACGCTCGTCGATCAAGCGAACACCTTTGGCTTTATAGTCCGCTAGCGCCGTCTCGAGATCGTCGACGCGGTACGCGGTGTGGTGGAGTTTTGCCTCCGCGTCGCCGCGGAAACGCGCAATCGGCGAGTCGGGATCGAGTGGGCGCAGCAGCTCGATGACCGAAGCGCCGGCCTGTAAGCCCACCGCCTCGACGCCTTGATCGGCGATCGTTTCACGATAGAGCGGTTGGAAGCCGAGCGTCTGCGTGTACAGGTCGATCGCGGCGTCGAGATCTTTGACGACGATCGCGATGTGATCGATCGTCATGCCACAACTTCTTTTGCGTGGTAGACGCCGAACACCTCACGCAGGACGTCGCAGATCTCGCCGAGGGTAGCGCCCGCATCGACGGCTTCGACGAACGGCGCCATCAGGTTCTCACGCGACCCTGCCGCGCGCCGGACGTCGGCTAAACGAGCTTGGACCGCTGCGCGTATCGCGCGCAGCCCGAAACGCGACAAGGCGAGCGGTTTGTTCGCGCTCGATCGCTTCGTCGATGCGCTGCAGCGGGATGGTCACCCCGCTCCCTGACTCGGCGAACTTATTCACGCCGACGACGACGCTGGTTCCGCGCTCGATCGCCTGCTGCGCCTCGTAGGCAGAATCGGCGATGCGCGCTTGCATCCAGCCGCTCTCGATCGCGGCGATGCTTCCGCCGAGTTCGTCGACGGTCAGGATGAGCTGCTTTGCGCGCTCGATCAATTCGTTGGTCAAGGATTCAACGTAGTACGAGCCGGCCAGAGGATCGACCACGTCGGTAACGCCGGATTCGTAGCCGATGATCTGTTGCGTCCGCAGCGCAACTTTCGCACTTTCGGCCGTGGGCAGCGCCAGGGCTTCGTCTTTGCCGTTGGTGTGCAACGACTGGGTTCCGCCGAGAACGGCCGCGAGCGCTTGCAACGTGACGCGCACAACGTTGTTGTCGGGCTCCTGCGCGGTCAGCGTCGAGCCACCGGTCTGCGTATGGAAGCGCAGCATCTGCGAACGTGGATCGGTGCAGCCGAACTCATCGCGGGTAATGTGCGCCCACAGGTACCGGGCGGCGCGGAATTTTGCGACTTCCTCGAAAAAGTCGTTGTGCGCATTCCAGAAGAAGGAGATGCGCGGGGCAACCAGGTCGAGATCGATACCGGCCTCGCGCGCCGCGCGCAAATAGGCCTTGGCATTGGAGAGCGTGAACGCGATTTCTTCGACCGCGGTCGAACCGGCCTCGCGGATGTGATAGCCGGAGATCGAGATCGTGTTCCACTGCGGTACCTCGCGCGCGCAGTAGGCCATCACGTCGGTAACCAGGCGCATCGAGGGACCCGGCGGATAGATGTAGGTTCCGCGCGCGACGTACTCTTTGAGGACATCGTTCTGGACGGTTCCGCCGAGCTTCGCGAACGGAATGCCGCGACGGCGCGCCACCGCGAGCAGCATCGCCAGCAGAATAGCCGCCGGCGCGTTGATCGTCATCGAGACGGTGACGGTCTCGAGCGGGATGCCATCGAAGAGCGTCTCCATGTCCGCAATCGAGTCGATCGCGACGCCGACTTTACCGACCTCGCCGCGGGCGAGCGGCGCGTCGGAGTCGTACCCGAGCTGCGTCGGGAGGTCGAAGGCGACGGAAAGGCCGGTCGTGCCGCGCTCGAGCAAATAGCGATAGCGCGCATTCGATTCGGCCGCCGTTGCGAAGCCGGCGTATTGGCGCATGGTCCACAGCCGGTCGCGATACATGCCGGCGCGAGTGCCGCGCCCAAACGGAAACGCACCCGGCTCGCCGAGCTCGTGCGCCTCTCCCTCCACGCGATCGTAGTGCGGTTCGAGCGGAATGCCGCTGCCGTTGAACTCCCGTGCCATGACCGGGACTTTCGGCACACTGGGATAGGGTACTGCTTTTGCTCGCCGAAGCTGCCGCGCATGAAGTGGGTCATACCTATGTCATTACCAACGGTGATGGCGGTCTGATGGCGCGGATTGTCGGGCAGAATGCGTTTGCGATCGTCGAGTCGCGTAAGGATCACTTCTACTACACGGAGCTGCGAGCATACATCGAGTTCGTACGCCAGAGTGGTACGGTCGTCGGCTTAGTGCTGACGCAGCACGGCCAAACTTTTGGAATTCCGAAGTTAGCTCACCTTCGCGCGAAGCGGATCGGGAACGTCGAATCGCTGACATTAGCGCAAAACGGTCGGACGAGCACTTGGCGTAAAAAGAACTAACCCACCGGCACAGCTCGCCGCCTCGCGAAGGAGTGGTCAAGGGTTAGGACCTCGGCAAAGGGCCGGGGCCTACCTTGCGTTCGCTTGCGGGTCGAGCACATTCGTCGTAAACTCTCACGCAGACGTCCACTTCACAAAGTGATGCGGCTCTGGCATGCAAAAGCGAGCCTCGGAGGTCAGCGGTGAACAGGGACGAGCCTCCGTCATTTGGCGGGCTCTTGCGGCAATTCCGTCTAGCGAAGGGATTGTCCCAAGAGTCACTGGCCGGGCGCGCAAGAATCAGCACCGAAGCGATCGGTGCGCTTGAGCGCGGCAACCGCACGTCCCCGCAACGCACCACGCTCTCCCTTCTGATCGGTGCGCTCGAACTCGACACTTCGGATCGCCTGCAACTCGAGGCCGCCGCGGCCAAGCCGCCCCTTCCCAGGAAACGACCGCTCCGGGACGGACCTCCGGAGTCGCCGGCTCCCGTGGAACGCTCGAACCTTCCGCACTCGCTCACGCGATTCGTCGGACGCAACGCCGAAATGGTTCTTCTCCTGGAATTGATCCGCGAACACAAGCTCGTCACGATCACCGGCGTGGGCGGCGTCGGCAAAACCAGAATGGCGATCGAACTCGGGCTACGCCTGCGGGACCGATTCCTAGACGGCATTTGGCTGGTCGAACTTGCGGCGCTGCGAGACGCATCGCTCCTGCCGCAGGCGATCTCCGCTGTGCTCAACGTTGCGGAGATCCCAGGCCGGCCGCTCCTCGACTCGATCGTTTCGGCGCTACGCTCCAAGTCAATGCTGCTCATCGTCGACAATTGCGAGCACGTCATCGACGGCGCCGCGCGCACGATCGAACAGCTCGTGCGCTCTTGCCACGGCCTGACCGTCGTTGCGACCAGCCGCGAGCCCCTGCGCGTCGGTGAAGCGGTCTTCCGCATGCCGACCCTGCCATATCCGCCGGGAGGCGCTGTTAAAAACGCGTCGGAAGCCTCGGAGTTCGCGGCCGTGGAACTCTTCCTTCAGGGTGCGCGAGCCGCGAGCCCTGGCTTTACGCTCACCGATCGCAATGCAGCAGCAATTACTTCGATTTGTCGTCGGCTCGACGGTATACCCTTAGCAATCGAGCTTGCCGCCGCGAAGGTCGCCGCCTTTGGCGTCGAGCAGATCGCCGGCAATCTTCGCGAGCGATTTCGTCTGCTGCGCGGCGGCTCGCGCAACGCGCTTCCACGTCAACAGACCCTCCGCGCCCTGGTGGACTGGAGCTTCGATCTCCTCACCGCGCAAGAGCAAGATTTTCTGACCGCGCTTTCCGTTTTCTCCGGCGGATTTACCGAGGAGGCGGCAGCATTCGTTTGTGTCGACGACAGCCACGACGACGCCGATGTCTTCTATCTCCTGGGATCGCTGATCGACAAGTCGCTTGTCGCCACCGACGCGTATGGCGAGCGCGCGAATCGCTATAGCTTGCTCGAGACCATTCGGATCTATGCGCACGATCGTCTCGTCGAGAACCCACGCCACGAATCGATATGCGGGAGGCACGCGAGTTACATGCTCGCATTCGCACGCCGCACGGCCGCTTCGTTCGAATCCTCGCATGACGACGAGTGGTACGATCTCGTGCGCACGGATATCGACAACGTTCGTGATGCGCTGGAATGGAGCCTCGTGCAAGGGCACGACATCGCGCTGGGCGCCGAATTGGGTGCGATCCTCGGCCCCTATTGGGAATCGCGCAGTTACGGCGAGGGAAAGCGCTGGCTTACCGCGGCCCACGCGGTGCTCGACCAGCTCGAACCGCACGTCGCCGCGCGCGTCTTGTTGGAATACGTCCGTGCCCTTCCGTTCGACGAGCACGCGATCGCGCTGTCGGAGGCCGCGGTCCGTGCGTATCGCGATGCCGATGACGCCCCGGGCCTTTGCCACGCGCTCGAATATCACGCACGAACGCTGATCAACGTTGGCCGCTACGACGACGCCGCGCGCGTCCTCGCCGAGAGCGAACACCTCTCATCCGACGCGGCATACCATGCCACCGCCGCCCGGCTCCGGGCCCTCCACGGCTTTGCCGATGTCTATGCGGGCAAAACGGAATCGGCCTATGCGCATTTCGCCAAGGCCGAAGCGCTTCTGCCGCCGCCGTCATCTCCGCGTGAGCTTGCGCTCGTCATGCGCGGGTTCGCCGTGGTGGCGCTCATGCGCGGTGCGCCGAGTCTTGCCGCCGAACACGCGCAACGCGCTCTCGATTTAGTTGAGGACGGCGGCAACGTACGCATCGTGGGAATAGCCCGCTCCGTCCTCGCGCACAGCTTGTTGGCAGCCGGCCGCGCCGCGGAAGCATGCGATCTTGCGCGCGAGGCAATCGGCGACCTCGGGGGTACGCAAACATCGCTCATTTTTTCCGACGCTGTCATCGTCCTGGCGGCGGCGTACGAGCGCCTTGGCCGGCACGAGGAAGTAGCGAGGCTGCTACCATTCCTTCACCGGCTACCGCTGCCGCCATTTCACTCGGATTTTCTCATCGAGGCCCTTCAGCACGACACGCTTGCCAAACTCGAAGAACGCATGGGTCATTCGGCATTCGCGGATGCATGCGCATCCGGCAGTCAGATCGACGAGCTGGCGCTTGTCGACGAGCTTTCCAACGACACGCGTCCACAGTACACCCGCCACTCACACTAACAGCACAGAAGGAGTTACATCAATGGCTTTGATCGCGCAGTACCTTCTTCACCTCGCCGCAAGCTCGCGTGCAAGCGAGCTTCATAACCGCTCGGCGCAATCCGCCCTCGATCAGATGAAGGCCTTTGGCCTGACCAGGAAGCAGCGCGCCGTCATCGCGACGGGCGACCAGATAAAAATATCCGAGGCATTAGCCGACGAGCTACCTGCAGCGGATCCGAGCAGGACCGTGACGTTCGACGTTAGCGGCGTCGTCAAGACCTGCGCGATTGAGGGCCTAGAATTACCAGAATGACCCGGAGCACGGTGAGGCAGCGTGGTTCGCTGCGCGTCGTCGGCATCGGCGTACGCGCGCCGTCCCACTCATCGCTCGAGACGGTGGAGCTGATCAAGAGCGCGGACAAGGTCTATGCCGTCGTCGCCGATCGTTTGGCGTGGCTCTGGCTCTCGGAGCTCAATCGCGACTGCGAGTCTCTCAATGCGTTGTATTCACCGGGAAAACCGCGAAGCGTCACCTACGAAGAGATGGTCGAGCGAGTCTTGGGCAGCGTGCGGAGCGGACAGCGAGTATGTTTCGTGGCATACGGCCACCCCGGCGTGTTTTCGTCTCCGACGCACGAGGCGATCCGCCGGGCTCGCAGCGAAGGGTTCGACGCATCGATGGATCCCGCAGTCTCCGCCGAAGACTGCCTTTTTGCCGACCTCGGCGTCGATCCGGCTACATCCGGATGTCAGAACTTTGAAGCGACGGACTTTCTGGTCTACGAGCGCGTCTTCGATCCGCACTCGGCGCTGGTTCTATGGCAAGCAGCCGCCATCGCCGAGGAAAGTGTCAAAGACGACGCCGGAACGTGGAATGTCGCGGCACTGAGCATTTTGGCTGAGGTGCTGATCGCGCGATACGGCAAGGATCACCAAATTTTCATCTATCAAGCGCCGGTCTTCGCCGTCTGCCGGCCAATCGCTAAACGCATCACACTCGCAGAACTGCCGACGCAGGCAATACGTCTGATGTCACTGTTATACGTACCGCCCTGTGGACCGGCCGAGCCGAATTGGGATATGGTGCGTCGTCTTCGCGACCACAGAAGCGCCTGAGCGGCGCGCGCACAACCTTCACAATGCAGCCCCTCCGGCCAATTGTGCAGATTAGGCGTGTAGATGTTCGTGGTCCCCGGGGCGCTCTGGTGACACGATTTGGGCGACCTACCAGAGCCGGAGGCACCCCATGTCAACAAACGACCGAAAGATTCCACCGAGCGACGTATCTTTGCCGTCTCTAAACGTGCGCCTTTTCGGCGCGCCGCGCATCGTGCACGCTCCCTCCCAAAGAGAAACCCGGCTTCCCGCGCAGACGCTGCTGCTCTTCGCCCTGCTCACAACACGCAAGCACGAACTGCTCGATCGCGAAGAGATCGCGTTCACGCTGTGGCCCGATTCCAGCGAAAGCGAGGCGCGCGCCTCGCTGCGGCGCCATCTGCATAAACTTCACCAGGCGCTGCCGCAATCGGGTCGCCCGTGGATCGTTTGCGCCACGCAGAGCATCTCGTGGGGGCCACGTGACGAGACGTTCGTCGACGTTGCGGAGTTCGAGCGCCTCAGCGAAACGCCCCAGACGTTCGATCAGGCCGCGAAGCTTTATGCGGGCGATTTTCTGCCGCGGATCGATCACGAATGGGTATCGAGCCTGCGCGAGCGGCTTCGCCGGCGGATCGTACGCGTGCTCGAGCGGCTCATCGCGCAATGCCGTGCCAATTGCGATCGCAGCGCCGCGCTGGAGTACGTAGAGCAACTGCTCGGGCACGATCCGTGGCGCGAAGATGCGTTACGCGATCTGCTGATGCTGCGGTTCAACGCGGGCGATCGCGCCGGTGCGCTGGCCTATTACCGCCGCTTCTGTCAGCGGCTCGGCTCGGAATTCGGCGTCGAACCGATGCCCGAGACGGTGAAATGCTTCGAATCGATATCCAGCGGATCTTACCTTTTATCATACAACGGAGTAGCGACATGAAAGGCATATTGGTTTTCAAGAACGTCGAGGACGCGCGCGCTGAGGGGTTCGATATCTATGATCGCCCGTGCGGCGACTACATCGTCGTCTCGAAAGCAACCGCAGCCGGGCGTGCTTTCGCTATCGCTCTGTGCGAGCGGTGCGGCTGCGCGTAGGGCACCTGTGTCCTAGGCCGGCATGCTCGCGCAGAGCAACGCAAACAAGGTCAGGGCCGCGGTAAGCAGTGCGGGTCCCCAATCGGCGATGAATCTTGGCATTGTGGTGTCCTCGCTGGTCTCGAAGCACGTAACACCACAAGGCTAGAACTTTCAACATCCCACGATCGTCCAAAAAACAATTTGAAAACGTTCGAAAAGCGTCTTACAACTTGGGCGATCGCGCAACGCAAGAAGAGAGGAACCGCTTTGGGCGGTTCCCCTCTGGGCGACCCGGGACGGTGGTTTTCGGACTACTGACCGAAAATCACTGAGTAGAGGAAGCTGTCGCCGGCGGCTTGGCAGTTCGAGCTGGCGGCCAGATAACGCGAAGCGCGCGCCACGCGCATCGCCGCGAAGTCGAGGGCAGCGTCGCCCGATGACTGCGCGATCGAGATGTTGCTGATTTGACCCGAGGCCGCGAGATCGACGCGCAGAACGGTCTCGCCCGATCCGTACACGCCGTCGGGTAAGGCGACATCGGGGTGGCTCAACAGCATGGCGCCGTGATCCGCCGCGCACACCGAGGCAACGATCTTCGTCTCCGCCGAAGCGGGCTGGCCCGCGCAAAACGCCGCGGCAATTGTGACCGCGGCAGTCAACAGTTTCGGTCCCCAGCCGGCGAAGAGCGCATGCGACGTGCGCGGCGGGCGCGCGATGCCGGTACGTTCGTCAGGAATCTCGGGATTCCGAAGGTTTTTGAGTTGGTCGTCGTTGGTACGTAGCATTGTGGTGTCCTCACTAGCGTAGAGAGCAGTAACACCACAAGGCTAGCTTTATCGCCGTCCGGCGCTCGTCCGAAAAACGGTGCGTACGCGTCCGAAAAGCGGTTCGAAACCGTCCGAAAAGCGTCCGCCTCTAGGAGATCGTCACGAGCGCAGCGCGCGCTTCGACCGTGTCGCCGGCCTTCGCGTGCACGGCACTCGCGGTACCGGCTTTATGCGCGCGAATCTCATTCATCATCTTCATCGCCTCGACGATCGCTACGACCTGACCCTCGGCGATAGCATCGCCGGGCGCCACCTTCATCTCGACGACGACCCCGTGCATCGGCGACACGACGTCATTCCCACTCGATGTGGAACTCTTCTTATTTCCCCCGACGCGCGGCGGCACGCGCTGCGCTCCGTTACGCGTCGGCGAAACCCCCCGCTCCGGCAAGTCGAACACGCGCACATTGTAGAGCTTGTCGTTAACTTCTATGCGGATCGTTTGCGGCGCAGAGGGTTGAGTGTCTCCCCCGGAGCCGAGCGTAACCATACTCAGCGAGGCGGAGGGGGAGACCGAAAACCCCGAAGCCGCAAAACCGGAGGCCGCAAAGTGTTCAAGCGTCGCAGTCCCATACGACGCGTCTTTGACGTTGGGTTGATCGCAGAGCGCACGCAATAGCGGGAGCGTCGTCGGCACACCTTCGATAACGTATTCGTCGATCGCGCGCGCGAGTCGCGCGATCGCCTGCGCGCGGGTCGGTGCCCAGACGATCAGCTTGGCGATCATCGAGTCGTAGTCGGGCGAGATGGTGTAACCGGGATACGCGGCCGAATCAACGCGCACGCCGAGACCCGCCGGTTCGCGATAGGCGGAGATCGTGCCGGGCGCCGGGCGGAAGTTGTCGGCGGGATCCTCGGCGTTGACGCGGCCTTCGATGGCGAAGCCGTGAAAGGCGATGTCGTCTTGACCGAAGCCGAGTTCCTCGCCGGCGGCGACCCGAATTTGTTCGCGGATTAAGTCGAGTCCGGAGATCATCTCGGTGACCGTGTGCTCGACTTGGATGCGCGTGTTCATCTCGAGGAAGAAGAAATCGTCGCCTTGGACTAAACATTCGATCGTGCCGACCGAGTCGTACGCGATCGCCTGGGCGGCACGCACGCCGGCTTCGCGCATCGCGCGGCGCACTTTGAGCGGGATATTTGCCGGCGCCTCTTCCCACAATTTCTGGTGGCGGCGCTGCAGTGAACAGTCGCGCTCGCCGACGTGCACGACATTCCCGTGCTTGTCGGCGAGGATCTGTAATTCGATGTGCTTGGGGTTGTCGAGATAGCGCTCGGCGTAGATCGTACCGTTCTTGAAGTAGGCTTCGGCTTCGCGCTTGGCGGTGGTAAAGGCCGATTCGATCTCATCGAGCGTGCGCGCGACCTTGAGCCCTTTGCCGCCGCCGCCGCCCGACGCTTTGAGCGCAAGCGGGAGGCCGTAGCTCTTGGCCGCTTCGCGTGCGGCCGCGACGTCGTCGATCGCTTCGGTTCCGCCGGGGACGAAGGGCACGTCGGCCTTGGCCATGGCTTGGCGCGCGCGCAATTTGTCACCCATCGCATCGATTGCGTCGGCGTGCGGACCAATCCAAACCAGGCCCGCCGCAACCACGCGACGCGCAAAGGCGCTGTTTTCCGCTAGAAAGCCATAGCCGGGATGAATCGCCTGCGCGCCCGAGCGTTGGGCGACCTCGAGAATCGCATCGACATTGAGATAACTCGCCGATGGCGCCGCGGGGCCGATCAGGTACGCCTCATCGGCCATGCGCACGTGCATACCGTCGCGATCGGCCTCGGAATACACGGCGACCGTCGCGATCGACATCTCGCGCGCGGTGCGGATAACGCGCACCGCGATCTCGCCGCGATTGGCAATGAGGATTTTAGTGAACACGCAGGTCCTCGATTTCGAGATCCGGTTCGCGTGCCGCGAGCTTCCAACGCGACGTCCTTTGAGGCTCCCCTCCCGGGAGCGCCTCAGGATGACGGCACTCTGCTAGTGCGGTGAGTGCTGCCGCGATTGCCGCAAGCTCTTCGCTTGTGATCACGCGTGGAAATCGGGCGGATACATCCCGACCGTGTGATAGCCCGCGTCGACGAAATGCACGTCGGCGGTGATCGCGGAAGAAAGATCGGAGGCGAGATAGACCGCAGTATTCCCGACGTCTTCGGCCGACACGTTGCGGCGCAGCGGTGCGACCTGGGGGACGACATCGAGCATCTTCGTCGCGCCGGCGACTTGTCGCATGCTGGCGGTCTTGATGGGGCCGGCCGAAATGGCGTTGACCCGGATGCCGCGTGCGCCGAGGTCGTAGGCGAGATAGCGGACGGACGATTCGAGGGCGGCTTTAGCGATGCCCATTAAGTTGTAGTTGGGAACGATCTGCGTCGCGCCAAGATACGTCATGGCCATGATCGAGGCATTGTCGTTGAAGTTATCGCGTAGCGCGGAAACCAGCGCGATGAGCGAGTACGCCGACACGTCGAGCGAGAGCGCAAACCCTTTGCGCGAGGTGTCGTAGACGGTTCCACGCAGATCTTCTTTGTCGGCAAAGGCGATCGAGTGAACCAGCGCGTCGAGCGGACCGAATTGCGCGGCCAACGCGTCGCGAACGGCCTCGAGCGAGGCATCGCTCGAGACATCGCACTCCATCACCGGGCCGCCGCCGAGTTCTGCGGCCAGCTTTTCGACCTCGTCTTTCACGCGCTCGCCCTGATAGGTCAAGGCAATGACCGCGCCGTGCTCGTGCATCTTGCGCGCGATGCCGGTCGCAATTGACCAGCGATTGGCGACGCCCGTGATCAGGGCACGCTTTCCTTCGAGTAGCTTCACGCCCGTTACATACCAGCGCAAGGGCCCTCGTCCTCTCGCGCGAACCGGTAGCGGCATGTTTGTGCTGCTTTCACGCTATCTCAAACCCCTGGACGAGGTCGATCGCTGGGTGCCCGAGCACCGCGCGTTTTTGGAGCGACATTTCGAGGCGCACCACCTGCTCACGTCCGGGCCGCAGAATCCGCGCGTCGGGGGCGTGATCGTCACGCACGATCTCACGCGCGAGCAGGTCGAGGCGATGCTCGCCGAAGATCCCTTCGTGCGCGAAGGCGTTTCTGAATACGAGATCATCGAGTTCAAACCCACACGCCCGATCAATCCGTAGCCGATGACGAAGGGCGCGCGCTGGGCGATCGGCGTTATGGTGGTGCTCGTCGCGCTGGTCCACGTCTATGCGGCCGGCAGGTACGATCTCTTCCGCAACGAGCTGTATTTTATCATGTGCGGTCGCCATCCGGCGTTCGGTTACGTGGATCAGCCGCCGATTGTTCCTCTGCTCGCTGCGCTCATGCAAGTCGGCGGCGTCAACGTGTGGCTGGAGCGGCTGCCGGCGGTGCTGACCGCAATCGCGATCGTTCCCCTAACCGTCATGTTTGCACAACTGCTCGGCGCGAGCACGCGCGGTGCCTGGCTCGCTGCGGTTGCTGCCGCAAGCTGT
Organism: Vulcanimicrobiota bacterium; assembly: GCA_963833045.1. Classification (GTDB taxonomy): domain Bacteria; phylum Vulcanimicrobiota; class Vulcanimicrobiia; order Vulcanimicrobiales; family Vulcanimicrobiaceae; genus Aquilonibacter. Next base: position 664,216 of record CAWHWL010000014.1, on the reverse strand, counting down.
TCGCTCGTCACCGCGATGTTCAGCTGGCTTTCCACCGGAACGTTCGAGCCGTTTGATTTCACGCTCGTGGCCTATCTCATCACCCGTGGAATTGTGCGCAATGAGCCGCGGATGTATTGGTGGGCGGGTTTGGTCGGCGGCCTCGCCTTTGAAACGAAGTACACGATTCTTTTGTGGGTGATTGGCCTAGCGCTCGGCGTCGCGCTCTTCGGACCGCGCTCGATCTTTCGCTCGCGTGACCTGTGGATCGGCGTCGGTATCGCCGTGGTGATCGCACTGCCCAACGCGATCTGGCAAGCGGCGCATGGATTCCCGTTCCTCGAACTGGTACGCAACGACAACAGCGGGAATCTCATCGGCGGACCAATCGGATTTGTGCTGCAGCAGACGTTCATTGCCAACGTTCTGCTCGCCCCGCTGTGGCTTACCGGCATCATCGCACCCTTCGTATCGCAGCGTCTGGCGCCATTCCGGTTTCTCGCCGTCACCTTTGTGATGATGGGCGTGTTGATCTTCGTGACCCACGGCAAGGCGTACTATTTTGCCGGCGCGTATCCGACGATCTTTGCGTTGGGCGCGGCCGCGTGTACGATGCTGCCGGGCATCCTCGTCGGGGTTTGGGCCGTGCTCACGTACGCGAACGCTGCGCTCGCGCTGCCGTTTGTGCTGCCGGTGCTTCCCCCCGAACGGCTGAAATTTATGTACGACCATTCGGCGTTCAAGGTGCGGCCGATGGAACGCGCGGGTTTCGGGGCGCCGATTCCCCAGCAGCTTGCCGACGAGTTCGGGTGGCGCGACGTCGCACGGGCAGTCGAAGGCGTCTACGCGTCGCTGCCGCCGGCCGATCGGCAGCGGGCCGCGATCTTTGGTTCGAACTACGGCGAAGCGGCAGCGGTCGACGTCTACGGACACGATCTACCGCCGGCAATCAGCGGCAACAACAACTACTATCTATGGGGACCGCGCGGCTACGACGGTTCGGTCGTGATCGCCATCAACGTTGATCCGGCGCAGTGGTCGGCGTTCTGCGATTCGGTGCGGGTCGTCGCGCACACCGGCGATTCACCCTACGCGATGCCCTACGAGGTCAATCGCCCGATCGTGCTGTGTCGCGGCATGCATCCGCCGCTTGCAGCGTTGTGGCCGACGTTCAAGCATTACGGAATCGAAAATCTCGGAGCGCCGTAGACGTTCTTTTTTAAAGAAGGAAGAGCTCGGCGATTTTGCCGTCGGGCGTCCGATATAAGATCGCGCGCATCGACTTGGTTTTGAACGTAACCGTCAGGACGTTGACCACTAAACCCCCGCGCAGAACCGCGCGCGTATTTGCTACCGCAGGCGTTCCCAGTGGAGCTAACGACGTCGCCGCTTCGGCAATGCGCTGCGGCGTCATGAAGGCGTTGAAGTCCGCGGTGAGCGCCGATCGATCGATCCTGCCCTGCGCCAGGTTCGCTAGCCACGTTTGGGTCAGCGCCGTCGCATCGGGGAGGCCGGCGTCCACGGCAGCACTGCCGTAAATGTGTTCGGCGATCGCGCGCGTGATCGTTGAGCTGACGTCGCTCGGGGTTGCGTCGGCGAAGACGACAATCGACGTGTCGTCGTCCGGAAAGAGCACCTCGGAGGATTGGTAGCCCACGAGTTCGCCGCCATGGGCGACTTGAAAGTGGCCGTTGAACGCACCAAGTGAGAATCCTAGACCGTATCCGGGGTTCTCTTTGTCGGCGAGCAGTCGCGGTCGCCACAATACGGCTGTGTCCGCAGCCGGGACGACGTTGTGCTCCATGAGCGCGATCGTCCAAAGCGCGAGATCGTGTGCCGTCATCGAGAGGCTTCCGGCGGCGTTGAGCCACGCGGCTGCGGCAACGGGCGCAACCTCATACGGCCCGAAGAAATACGACGTGTAGCCGACGGCATCGGTCGGACTGAAGCCGCCGTCGATCCAATGCGCCGATGTCATACCCAATGGAGCGAAGAATCTGCGGCGATACGCGTCAAAGAGCGTCGCTCCTTCGACGCGTTGGGCGATCACGCCGGCGATCGTGTATCCGCTGTTGCTGTATTGCCAGCGCGTTCCCGGTGCAAAGTCAAGCGGAAGGTGTCCGTAACGATCCGCCAGCGCCTGCATGGTAATCGGGTGGTATGATTCGAGCGTCGGGTAGTCGAGCGGATAGTAGTCGCGAATTCCAGACTCGTGCGCGAGCAACTGCGCGATCGTGATCTGCGAGGCGTCGGTGTAACTCGGTTCGTATTTTGCGAGCGGATCGTCGAGTGAAAGCTTTCCTTCGCGGGCCATCGCGACCATGGTTGCCGCCAAGAACTGCTTGCTGACCGATCCGATCGGAAATGTCGTACTCGTGGTCGCCGGAAGTTTTGGATCCAGTGACCGCAATCCATAGGCCTTTTCGTAGACGATCTTTCCGTTTCGCACGATTGCGAGCGACACTGCCGGCGTGCCCGTGCTCGCCATCGTTTTTTGCAACGAGGGCGTCGACAAAGGCCGGCGTCGGTTCTGCTCCGAGCGTCGCCGCGAGAAGAGCCAGGATCAAAATGGGCCGCAAATCGGTTCCTAACCCTTAGGCGGAGCGAGTGAGGTTTGCAGCAGCGTGAAGCGCTGCTCCTGAATGGCGTGGATGGCCCAAACGCCGGCGGGAACCATGAGCGCGTTCGGCACGAGATGGTGCGCGAAATCGCTGTAGACGGCATCAAACGGTTTGCCCAGCGCCTTTGCCACCATCGAGGCGGTTCCGAGCGCCGCATTGTTACAGACGAAGAAGCGAGCACCAGCGTCGGCGACCAGCGAACGTATCGAGATATCCCCGTCGCCGCCTTGCTCGCGTAGACACGGGTTACCGCTCGGGCTGAATTCACGAACCGACGCGATCTGCGCCGCGCCGTTTCCGTGTTTGAGCTTTCCAGAGAACGGGATCACATAGCGGTTCCAGACGAAATCGTCGAACGCCAAGAAAATCGAAAAACCGTGATAGAGCACGGCGACCGGAAGCACGTCGCTCCAATCGATACCCACGTCGCGGTAACCGCCCAGGGTATTGCGCATGGCCAAAAGCACTTCGCCGCCTTCGATTTGCACGGCGGTGAAGAGGTTTTTGTGCGCCTGGGCGCCGTCGAGCAGCGCGTTAAACGCCTCGAGGTCGAAGTCGAGCTTCGGGGCCTTGGGGTGCTGCAGCGCTGCAGGCGAAGCGGCGAGCGCTGTGCCCGGAATCGCTGCGGCGAGCGTTCCCGCCACGAGAAAGTCCTTACGTGTGGTCATCCCTGCTGGTGCTCCTTGCTCATAGCGGAATATTGCCGTGCTTGCGCTTGGGGCGTTCGACTCGTTTGTTCTCCAGCATCGTCAACGCCGTTGCGATCGCGCCACGCGTACGGTGCGCCTCGATGACGTCATCGACGTATCCGCGCCCCGCCGCAATATACGGATTGGCGAAGCGCTCGGTATATTCATCAATCAGCTCTCTTGTCTTCGCGTCCTTGTTGCCGGCCGCGGCGATCTCGCGCCGGTTGATCACCTTGACGGCGCTTTCGGCACCCATAACCGCGATCTCGGCCGTCGGCCACGCCAGGTTCACGTCGGCCCGGATGTGTTTGGAGGCCATGACGTCGTACGCGCCGCCGTACGCCTTGCGGGTGATCACCGTGATCTTCGGGACCGTCGCTTCAGCGAAGGCGTAGAGCAACTTGGCGCCGTGCACGATGATCCCGCCATGTTCTTGCGCGATGCCGGGCAGGAATCCGGGAACGTCGACGAAGGTGATCAGCGGGATGTTGAAGGCGTCGCAGAAGCGCACGAAGCGCGCGGCTTTGATCGATGACGCGATGTCGAGCACGCCGGCCAGGACGCTAGGCTGATTGGCTACCACGCCGATGCTTTGTCCCGCGACGCGACCGAATCCGCACAGGATGTTTTGCGCGTAGAGCGGCTGGATCTCGAAGAAGTCGCCGTAGTCGAGAATGCCTTCGATGACTTCGTGCATGTCGTACGGCTTGTTCGGCGAGTCGGGAACGAGGTCGTCGAGTGCGGCATTCTCGCGCATCGGATCGTCGTCGCAGGCATAGCGCGGCGGATCGTCCAGATTGTTTTGGGGAATGTACGAAAAGAGCAGCTTGGTTTGCGCGGCGAGATCGTCTTCGTCGGTCGCGACGACGTGCGCGACGCCGCTGCGCGTGGCGTGAGTCATGGCGCCCCCGAGTTCTTCAAAGGTTACGTCTTCGCCGGTGACGGTCTTGATGATCTCGGGCCCCGTGATGAACATCTGCGAGATCTTCTCGGTCATCAGGATGAAATCAGTGATGGCCGGCGAGTAGACCGCTCCACCCGCGCACGGGCCCGCGATCAAACTCAGTTGCGGAATCACACCGCTGGCCTGCACGTTGCGCCAGAAGATCTCTGCGTAACCGCCGAGCGAGACGACGCCCTCTTGAATGCGCGCGCCGCCGGAGTCGTTGATCCCGATCATGGGCGAGCCGGTCCGCAGCGCGAGGTCCATCACCTTGCAGATCTTCTCTGCATACGCTTCGCCGAGCGATCCGCCCAGCACCGTAAAATCTTGCGAGAAGAGAAAGATTTGGCGTCCGTCGATGGTTGCGCGTCCGGTCACGACGCCGTCGCCGAGAAACTCTTTCTCGTCCAGTCCGAACGCGTTGGTGCGATGTGTAACGAACGCATCGAGCTCGGTGAACGAGCCCTCGTCGACCAATGCATCGATTCGCTCGCGGGCCGTTCGTTTGCCGCGCTGATGCTGTTTCTCGACCGCTTCCGCGCCGGCCGGCGCTTGCACCTGCTCGCGTTTTTGGGCGAGCTCGCGGTATCGTTCCTCGTGCGTCCTCACCTTGGCCGCATTATTCTATGGCAATCGCATGCCCTGCGGGCGGAGCTGCCGCTGCACCCTTGGGCGGACGCAGCAAGAGCACCAGCGGCGAGAGCACAAGCGTTACGACGCCCAAGAAGAAGAAGGCATCTGCGAAGGACATGGTGGCGGCCTGTTGCGAGACGATTCCGGCGACGGCGCTCAGCGGCGCATGCGCTTGCAGCGCATGTTGCACCGCCGGGCTCGCGAGATTAATTGACGCTGCGAGGTGATCCTGATGGAAGGCGCCGCGCCGGTCGAGCAACGTTACCAGGACCGCGGTTGAAATCGAGCCGCCAAGCTGTTGGCATAGGTTCATGAGTGAGGTCGCCTTCTGCGTGTCAAAGCCTTGCACCGAGCTGAGCACGGAGACGGAAAGCGGCACGAAGATCATGCCGAAGCCGATCCCGCCGAAGATCAGCGGAAAGAGGAACGTTCCGAAGACGCTGTTGGTGGTGAGCACCGAAGCCGTCATAAAGTTGGCGATTGCGACGATGATAAAGCCGGTCGCAAGAAAAATCTGCGGGTGGATCTTGAAGCGATTCATCAGCCCCAGCGTCACGAAGGTCATGACCATGATGCCCAGCGCGCGGCTGAGAATCGAGAGCCCCGAGAGCGTTGCGGTGAAGTTCAGCAAGAGTTGCTGGAATTGCGGAGCGAGGATGACACCGCCGAAGAGCGAGAAGGCGAGCAGCATGGCCAGCCCGCACCCCGCGGCGACAACGGGTTTGCGCGCCAGAATCCCGATATCGACGATCGGGTTCTTGACCACGCGCAGCTCCCAATAGACGAACGTTGCCAGTGCTGCGACCGCCAGAATTGCGGTGAACAAGATGTTATGGTCGTTGAGCCAGTCGTACCGCTCGCCCTCATCCAGGACATATTGCAATGAGCCCAGACCCGTCGCAAGCAGCGCAAGGCCGACGCCGTCGAACGGGTTGCCTCCCGGGCGTTTCGGCGGATCGCGCAGCAGCATCGCGCAAAGCAGCGCCGAGAGAATCCCCGGGACGATATTGACGTAGAAGATCCAATTCCACGACAGCGCATCGGTGAGTACGCCGCCGAGCGTCGGCCCGATCGACGGACCGACCACCGCACCGATGGCGGTTAGCGCTTGGCTCAGGCCCAATTGTTTGGGAGGAAAGGTATCGCGCATGATGGCTTGACCGGTGGCGATCAAGCCGCCGCCGCACAAGCCTTGCAGCACACGATAGAAGATCAGGGAATCGAGTGAGGTCGCCGTGCCGCACAGGATCGACGTGATCGTGAAACCGACGATTGCTCCGACGTAATAATTGCGCCGGCCAAGGAGCTGCTGCAGCCACGGAGTGAGCGGAATGACGATCACCGCGGCGATGATGTAGCCGGTGACGATCCACGCGCCGTCGTCGAAGTTTGCGCCGAGGTTGCCTTGAATCGTCGGGAGTGCGACATTGACGATCGTCGCATCGAGCACTTGCAAGAGCGTCGCGGACATGACACCAACGACGATCAGCCAGCGGCGCGCGCCGTACTCAACCAGTTGCTCGTGTGACTGCATTTGCTCTTGGAACGCCCCCAAGGATCGTATTGGTTACAGACCGAACGGTCTGTTTTATGAAGGGTTCGAAACGGCGCCTGGCGATCCTCGCATCGGCGGCACCGATCTTCAACCGGCGCGGCTTTGCGGGAACGTCGATCGCCGACATTCTCGAAGCGACCGCGCTCGAGAAGGGCGGACTCTACAATCACTTTGCAAGCAAAGAAGAACTGGCGGTCGAGACCTTCGACTTTGCATACGCGCAGGTCGTTGAGTATTTCGGTAAGGCACTCGTCGGCGCAAGCCCGGGCCTGGCGCGCCTTCGCGCCTACATCGATGCTTTCGAGCGTTACTGCGAACGGCCGGTGATCGACGGCGGGTGCCCGGTGATCAATGCGTGCGTCGAGGCCGACGATGCGCTGCCGTTCCTGCGCGAGCGCGTGTCCAAAGCGTTCGGTGCGATGCGCGGCATCGTACTCCGGAACGTCGAGCGCGCGGTGCTCGCACGCGAGATCGACGCACGCACCGATGTCGAACAAGCCGCCGACTTTATCGTCGCATCGCTCGAAGGGGCCGTGCTCCTCGCGCGCGGGATGCGCTCGCGGACGCACTCGCGCAATGTCTGCGCTGGACTACGCGGCTGGCTCGAGGAGCGCTGCATCTGATGAAACATGATGTGACCATTCCTGCTCTCGATGGCCTACCGTTGCGCGCAACGCTATTCGAGGACGAACCGCAACCCCGCGCGGCGGTGATTGTGAGCGGCGCAACCGCCGTGCCCCGCGGCTACTACGCCGCCTTCGCCGCGTACCTTGCCGGCTGCGGTGCCGTTGCCGTCACCTACGATTACCGCGGATCGGGAGAGCCTCCGGAGCAACTTCGTCGCAGCGACGCGCGGATGCGCGATTGGGGCGAGCGCGATGCATCGGGAGTGATCGCGTGGATGCGCGCTCGTTACCCGCAGCTTGCGCTGCACCTGGTCGGACATTCCTATGGCGGTCATGCGCTGCTTCTTGCGCCGAACAACTACGAAGTGTCACGCGCGCTCACCGTCGCATCGTTTTTGGGCTATTGGGGCAACTGCCGGTTCCCCGACAACTACCGGATCTATGCGTTGATGAAGTTCGTGGTGCCGGTCGTGACCGCGATCTTCGGCTACTCGCCGGGGTCGCGAATCGGTTTTGGCGAGGATCTCGCGTCCGGCATTGCACGCGAGTGGCGCAAGTGGGTATTGCAGCCGCGCTACTTTCTGGATGACGCAAGCCTCACGTCGTTGCGCAACGGGGCCGGTTACCACGGTGAGCTCGTCATGCTCGAGCTGACCGACGATCGCTGGGCGACGCGGCGCGCGATCGAGGGCCTTGCGTCCGCCTTTACCGGGACGACGCCGCAGATCCGAAGCGTCGATCCGCGAGACGACGGAGCCGGCGTGGTTGGGCACATGGGATTTTTTCGCTCGGCGAATGGCCGCGCGATGTGGCCGATCGCGCGCGAAGCGCTCGCGCTGCAAGCCCCGGCACCCGTTTCGTAAGGAGAACACGATGGACACCCTGCGCGAGTACTCGTTCACTTGGTGCGATCCACGGGACGTCGCACGCGCGATGGCGGGCAAGCCGCACCTGGAATGGATGCAGAACATCATCACGGGTGAATCGCCGCCGCCGCCGTTGGCCAGCGCCTTTGGCTTTGCCTTCGAAACGGCCGAGCCGGGACGAGTGACGTTTTCGGTGCCGGCGCACGAGTGGACCGCCAATCCGGCAGGCGTCGTCCACGGCGGTTTCACCTCAACGCTGCTCGATACGGTGCTGACCCTTGCGGTGCAGACGCGTCTGCCCCAAGATCGCATGGCGACGACGGTCGACCTTCACGTGCACATGGTGCGTTCGCTTCTTCCCGACGGCCGCCGGATCACAGCCGAAGCCAGCGCCGTTCACGTTGGAGCGAACCTCGCCACCGCCGAAGGCCGGGTCCTCAGTCCCGACGGGAAGCTCATCGCCCACGGCACGGGCACCTTCGCGATTATCGGCCTTCAGGGGTAACTACCAAATTCCTAAGGCGGCCTTCACATCGTCGGAGGCCATGGTCACCGGGTCCCAGGGCGGCGAGAAGGTGATGTCGACCGTCGCGGTCTTGACCCCCTCGACGGCCAGGACGTGATCCTCGACCGATTTTTTGAACATGGGGCCGACCGGGCACATAGGTGAGGTAAGGGTCATGACGACGGTCGCGTGCTCGCCGGTGTCGCCTTCGACGCTTACATCGTAGACGAGCCCAAGCTCGAGGATTCCCAGATTGAGCTCCGGGTCCTTAACCTCGGCCAGGGCGGTACGGATTTGATCGGTGGTTGGCATGGCTATCATCTTAACTCACCCGAGGCCCCTGGCGATGCGGCGGCGTACCGCCTGATACAAAAGAGTAAAGCGCGTCACGAAACCCACCCAGCCTGGGTAGCGTTAGAGTAAAATACTTGCGCGGGGCGCAAGGCACAGTCTTCGGAGGGAAGAGCCAAGCAATGTCAATGTGGGAACCGTTCACCGAGCGCGCGAGGCGCAGTATCGTGCTCGCTCAAGAAGAAGCGCAGCGCTTGGGGAACAACTACATCGGTACCGAGCACATCCTGCTCGGTATTATCTCGGAAGGTGAAAGCCTTGCCGCGAAAGTCCTCGAGTCGCTCGGCGTCAATCTCGCCAAGGTGCGTCAAGAGGTCGAGGCGATCGTCGGCCGCGGCGGTCAGACCGTGCAGCAAGAGATGGTCTTTACGCCGCGCGCCAAGCGCGTCATCGAGCTCGCTTTCGAAGAAGCCCGTCAACTCAATCACAATTACATCGGCACGGAGCATCTGCTGCTTGGCCTGATCCGCGAAGGTGAAGGTGTTGCCGCGCGCGTGCTGACCAACCTCGGCGTCGATCCCGCGAAGGTGCGCGTACAAACCACCTCGCTGCTTGGCGCAGAAGGTCAACCACCGGCGCCCAAAGGCAAGAGCAAGACGCCGACGCTGGATGCGTACGGCCGCGATCTCACGCAGCTCGCGCGCGAGAACAAACTCGACCCGGTCATCGGGCGCAGCAATGAAATCGAACGCGTCATTCAGATTCTCTCGCGTCGTACCAAGAACAACCCGGCGCTCATCGGTGAACCCGGCGTCGGGAAGACGGCGATCGCCGAAGGTCTCGCACAGCGCGTGATCAAGGGCGACATTCCCGATCCTCTGCGCGACAAGCGCGTGATCACCCTCGATCTCGCCGGTCTCGTGGCCGGCACGAAGTACCGCGGCGAGTTCGAAGAGCGCATGAAGCGCGTCATGGATGAGATCCGCGGCGCAGCCGGTGAGATCATCCTCTTCATCGACGAGCTGCACACGCTGGTCGGTGCCGGCGCAGCCGAAGGCGCGATCGATGCGAGCAACATCATCAAGCCGGCGCTTGCGCGCGGCGAACTGCAGTGCATCGGTGCGACGACGCTCAACGAGTTCCGTAAGCACATCGAGAAAGACTCCGCGCTCGAACGGCGCTTCCAGCCGGTCATGGTCGGCGAACCGTCGGTCGAAGAGACGGTCGAAATTCTCATGGGGCTGCGCGACCGCTACGAAGCGCACCACAAGGTGCAAATCACCGACGACGCGCTCGCCGCGGCGGCGAAACTCGCCGACCGCTACATCACCGATCGCTTCTTGCCCGACAAGGCCGTCGATTTGATCGACGAGGCGAGCTCGCGCGTGCGCCTGCAAGCGACGCTGCCCCCGCCTGAGATTCGCGAAGTCGATGCGCAACTGCGTCGCGTCATCGCCGAGAAAGAATCGGTCGTCAAGAACCAGGAATTCGAAAAGGCTGCTTCGATTCGCGATCGCGAGGAGAAGCTGCGCCTCGAGAAGTCGCGGCTCGAGCAAGAGTGGCAAGAGAAGAAGGCGCGCAACGCCGACAAGCCGCTCCAGGTCACGAGCGAAAACGTCGCTGAGATCGTCGCTGCCTGGACCAGGATACCGGTCAGCCGCCTCGCGCAGGCCGAAACCGAGAAGCTGCTCAACATGGGCGCGAAGCTGCACGAGCGGATCGTGGGTCAAGACGAAGGGATCAACGTGATCACGCGTGCGATCCGCCGTTCGCGTGCCGGTCTCAAGAACCCGAATCGTCCAATCGGTTCGTTCCTATTCCTGGGTCCAACCGGCGTGGGCAAGACCGAGGTCGCGCGATCGCTCGCCGAGTTCATGTTCGACGACGAAGAATCGATGATCCGCATCGACATGTCGGAGTACATGGAGAAGTATTCGGTCTCTCGGCTGGTCGGCGCGCCTCCCGGGTATGTCGGCTATGAAGAAGGGGGACAGCTCACCGAAGCGGTGCGCCGTCGTCCATATTCGGTCGTGCTGCTCGACGAAATCGAGAAGGCGCACCCCGACGTCTTCAACTTGCTGCTGCAAGTACTCGACGACGGCCGCCTGACCGATTCGCAAGGCCGTCAGGTCGACTTCAAAAACACCGTGATCATCATGACCTCGAACGTCGGCGCCGCCGGGATGCAGACGACGACCGACATCGGCTTCCGCCCGCAAAAAGGCACCGAAGAAGACGAAGCTAAGGGCTACGAGCGGATGAAGAACAAGGTCCTCGAGGAGGTTAAGCACACCTTCCGGCCAGAGTTCCTCAACCGCGTCGACGAAGTTGTCGTCTTCCATCAGCTTACCAAACCGCAGATCGAAGAGATCGTCGGGCTCGAACTCGAGAAAGTGTTGCGCGAGGTTCGCGCGCAAGACATGCATCTCAAGGTGACCGATGCGGCCAAAGCGCTGCTTGCCAAGAAGGGCTGGGACCCGCAGTTCGGTGCGCGTCCGCTGCGCCGCGCGATTCAGCGCAACGTTGAAGACGAGCTTGCAGAAGAGATGCTCAAGGGGAACTTCGTCGGCGGCGACCACGTCCTCGCCGACGTCGATCCGGACGATCCCGAGAAACTGAAATTCTCGAAGATTCCTTCGATCGAACTCCCGTCTGAACCGAGCGAACCGGCGCACGCATGACCACCGGCCTCGTGGCCGGAAAATTCGATCCACCGCACCGTGGGCACGCCTTGTTGATCGACACGGCGCGCGCGCGGTGCGATCGTTTAATCGTGCTGCTTTTCGACTTCGAGGCGCAAACCGAGCCGTCTGACGTGCGCGCAGGCTGGTTGCGCGACATTCATCCGGGCGTCGACGTGCGCATTTTTCCGACGTTGAACTATCCACGGCTTACGCCACAGGATGCCGCGCGCGAAGCCGATCGCGTGCGTGCGTTCCTTGGTGAACCGGTGGACGTGCTCTTTACTTCGGAAGACTACGGCGAGATGATGGCGGCAGAACTGGGAGCACGCCACTTCGACGTCGATCGCGAACGCGCACTCGTGCCGATCACCGGAACGATGGTGCGCCGCGCGCCGGCCGCAATGCTCGAATGGCTCGAACCGCCGGTGCGGGCTCACTATGTGCCGCGCGTCTGCGTTGTCGGCTCGGAGTCGACCGGCAAGAGCACGCTGTGCGAGCGCCTTGCTGCCCACTACGGCACCGTCTGGGTTCCGGAATACGGGCGCGAGTACTCGATGGAGAAGATGCGCAACGGCATGCAGGGGCAGTGGGTCGAGGACGAATTCGTCCACATCGCATTCGAACAGCAACGTCGTGAGGATGACCAGGCACGCCGCGCGAACCGTGTGCTGATCTGCGATACCGACGCGCTTGCCACCAACGTGTGGTCGCAGCGCTACATGAATCGCGTGCCGACCCGGTGGCCGCTCCCTCCCTCGCGCATCGCCCTGTACCTGGTTCCCTTTCCCGACGTGCCCTTTGTGGCCGACGAGATCCGCGACGGCGAACACAAGCGCTACTGGATGTACGAACGGCTCATCGAACTCTTCACGCAATTGGGACATCGGTTCGAGGTGCTGCGCGGGACGTACGAAGAGCGTGGCGCGCAGGCGATCGCGCTCATTGATGCCTTGCTCGACTCAAAGAACTAGCAAGCGTTCGATTAAATAACCTCGGTAGACTTTGTTTGCGCGCAGAAGATTCAAAGTCGCGCTCACGAAGTACACCGCCTTGCAAAATCAAGCACCCGTAGAACGGGGGCTTCATTCCCTCGTCGCCATCGCGCTTGCGCTGGCGTATGCGCTTTCGTTCGCGGCGCTCATTTTCTCCGGCGAGTTCCAGGCCGGGTTTGGAATAGGCGTTTTTTCCGCCTTGGTTGCAGTTGCAGTCGGGGGCCTTGCCATTGCGGTCTTCAGCAAGTTTCCGATCGCGATGGCAGGACCCGATAACAATCCGACGGCGGTACTGGTGCTCGTTGCCTCTGCACTCGTCATCGTCGCTCCGGCGCAACGCATTTCGACGCTGCTCACCGTCATCGCGTTGGCGACGCTACTGACCGGCGTGGTGTTGATCGCGTTCGGAACCGCCCGCGCGTCGCGAGTTATCCGATTCATTCCCGAGCCGATGATCGGCGGGTTCAACGCGGCGTCCGGCGTGCTCGTAATGCTTGGCTCGGTGCGCGTGCTCACCGGACATTCACTGGGTCTTGAGGGATTGCGCGCTCTTGCTGCGCAGCCCGTACTCGCACAGTTCGCGCTCGCGCTTACGCTCGCCGCTGCACTGCTGTTGCTTTCGCGCAGGTTCGGCGCAGTAGCGGTTCCGGCGAGTTTTCTTGGATCGATCGCTGCGGCGCTCGTGGTGGTGACCGCGTTCCATTTGCCGCTCGCGGGATTGCGCGCGAGCGGGTGGTTTTTCGATATGCCGGCTGCCGCACCGTGGCTCGCATGGCCGCCCCACGCCCCGATCGATGTGCGCGCCACCTTGATGAGCGTTCCGGCTATGCTGGTCGTGGCCATCGTGTCGGCGGTTACGCTCCTATTCAACGAGACCGGGCTCGAGCTGCTCACCGGGCAAGACGTTAACCTCGATCGCGAATTGGGTGTCACCGGTTGGGCAAACATCGCCTCGGCGCTGCTCGGCGGCATGGTGGCCTATATCTCGTTTGCGCGAACGTCGATGAATCATCAGCTCGGCGTGCGCGATCGCTCGGTCGGCGTCATCGTTGGTCTTGGGGCGGTCGCGGCGATCCTGATCGGTCCCTGGCGCCTCATCAATTTCGTGCCGCTATTCGCGCCCGCGGGCCTGTTGATGGCTCTCGGGGGCGGGGTAGCCTATCGCTGGCTCCTACGGCCGCGCCGCGGTCAATCGGTCGGTGACTACGTAACGATTTGGGCGATCGTACTCACGATCGTCTGGTTTGGGTTTGTGCCGGGCATCGTCGTCGGTCTTGCCGTAGGCTGTATCACGTTCGTGGTGCGCTACGGACGTGTCGACGTCGTGGAGCATCGGTGGTCTGCAGCGGTGATTCGCTCGAGCCTGCAGCGCTCGCAGCGAGAATCCGAGGTTCTCGCCGAGTACGGCGATCGCGTGCGGATCTTTCGCTTGCGCGGGTTCGTATTCTTCGGCATCGCCGATCGTCTTTACCGGGAACTTCTTGCGTGCACACGCGAGATCGACGGCGTGATGTGGATCGTGGTCGATTTCGGCGGTGTGACCGGCATGGATTCGTCGGCCGCCGCGGCCTTCGTCAAGTTCGCGCGTAACATCGACGCGGATCGGGTGCAATTCATGATCTGCGGAATGTCGCCGCGCGTCCGGATGCTTTGGGATGCGTCGCTTGAAGAGCACCTCCGTCCGCTCGCGTTCGGCGATCGCGATCTGGCGCTCGAATTCTGCGAAGCACAGCTGTTGCAGCTTTATGATACGTCTGATGAGGTGCCGGCAGGCGCCGACGCATGGCTGACGGCGCGGTTCGGCGCGACCCTTGCGCAATTGATCTACGATCGCCTCGAGCCCATCGAGTTGACGACGGGCGACGTTCTGTGCGCGCAAGGCGACATTGCAGATCGAATGTTCTTTATCGATTCTGGGCGTCTTGCGGTCATCATCGGGGAAGGTCAGGTCCGCGTCGCGAGTCTCGGGCCGCAAACGACTATCGGGGAGATGGGGTTCTATCGCCGCCTGCCGCGCGACGCGACCGTCGTAGCCGAAACGCCCGCCGTCGTCTATGCACTCACCCGCGAAGGGCTGGACGCGATCGAGGCGGTCGACGCGCGCGCGGCCACGCGGTTTCACGCCGCTGTCGTGCGTTCGCTCGCGGATCGCATCGATCGCCAGAACGATGTTATTACGTCGATTACTCGCGCTTGGGAACGATAGTATTGGCAATATAGGTCAGAACCACCACGTCGTCTTGATTGATCGTCTCGTTGCGAAAGCGCACCAAGCCGCGCGGCTTACCCCCGGGCCACGGTGTTTTTTCGATGACCTCGCTGCGCACGTGCAGCTCATCGCCGGGCGCAACCGGAAACGTCCAACGCAGCTCGTCGACGCCGCTGCCCACCAGCGGGCTATCTTCCTTTCCGCGCGCATCAACCAGCAAGCGCATACTGATCGCGGCGGTTTGCCATCCGCTGATCACCAGCTTGCGAAAGAAGCTCGATTCGGCGGCCTTGGCGTCGAGGTGGAAAGGCTGCGGATCGTACGCACGCGCGAACGCCAGCCCCTCCTCTTGCGTGATGCGATAGCGGCCGGTCTCGCGCACGTCACCGACCTCAAAGTCTTCGTAGAACTGCTTGGGCGAGCTCATCTCGTCACCTCGATTTCATCGAACGATTCGACGCAAGCATGTCGCGTCGTAGGAACGGTCAAGTCTTCGGGGCGCGCGAGCTGCACGGTCTGCACCCCGGCCCCTTGCGCCGCGTCGAGTTCGGCTTCGCTATCGGAGAAGAAAATCGCCTCGTTCGGCGGAATCCCGATCGCGTCGAGAATGCGCTCGTACGAAGCGGCTTCGCGCTTTGGGCCGATCGTCGTGTCGTAGAATCCCGAAAAAAGTGGAAGTAAATCCCCGGCGACGCTGTGACCGAAGAGCAGCTTCTGCGCGGGAACCGAGCCGGACGAGTAAACGTACAGCGCGACCCCGGCGTCGTAAAAACGGCGCAGCGCATCGATCGCATCGCGGTAGAGGTGGCCTTGGATGCCGCTGGACTCGAAGCCCTCGACCCAGATCAATCCCTGGAGCGCTTTGAGCGGCGTTACCTTGACGTCGCGATCGGCCCAGTCGTGCAGCGTCTCGAGCAGTGCATCGAGATCGCCGCGTGCGACGTCGGCTTCGTCGGCGGTCTGATCGAGAATCTCGCGAATCGCGGGTTCGTGCTCGTGCTCGCGCACATATGCATCCATGCGCAGCGCGGCAAACGGAAAGAGCACATCGCGGACAAAGGCGATCGAACCGACCGTCCCTTCGATATCGATCAGCGCCGCGTGGGCGCGGTAGCGCATCTAATCGAGCTTCGGGAAACCGCTCGCGATGGAGTCGCCGGTAAAGTTGGCGACCCAGCCTTCCTGGTTGTTGAAGAGGCGAATCGCCGTAAACTCAGGATCCGCGCCCATGTCGAACCAATGCTTGGTTCCGGCCGGCACGCTGATCAGGTCCCCTTTGACGCAAACGGTTTGATAGACGCGCCCGTTGATGTGAAGATAGAACGCGCCACGCCCTTCGACGAAGAAGCGCACCTCGTCTTCGGAATGCTGATGTTCGTCGAGGAACTTCTTGCGCATCGGTTCGGTGTTCGGCGTGCCGCGCTCCAAGCGAATCACGTCCATCGTTTGGTAGCCGCACTCGGCGACGAGTTTCTCGATCGAACTGCGATAGGCATCGATGACCGTTTGCTGATCGGCGCCCTTGGGCAACTGCGCGTCCGCGGCCCAACGCTCGAAACGTACGCCGACCGCGCGCAGTTCGTCGGCGATGCGCTGGCCGTCGCTCGTTTCAAGCACGAGCGTTTCGGGATGCTGGTCATCGTAGACGCGAAGCGTCGTGGTCAGGGTCGTGGTCATCGGTGTAGTCTCCGTTCCTCTAACGAACACTGGAGTAAGAATTCGAGCCCTTCGAGGTGGCGCTGCGCATCCGCCGTCGTGGCTCCCCAAGCGTACAACCCATGTCCCGCCAGCAGGTATCCGGGCACTGGGGCTTGCGCAGGCAGGGTGGCCTCGATATGGCCGGCGAGGCGACTGGTGTCCTGGTCGTTCGCAAAGATCGGAAGGCGCAGCGTGCCTTCATGGGTGGTTACGCCGCGCAGGCTCTTGTGCATTTCGAAGCCCTCGAGTTCGACGAACCCTTGGGCGGCATCCGCGCGTGAAAGCACCGTGGCGGCGACCGTGTGCACGTGCACAATTGCCCCAACGCCGAAGTCGCGGCGATAGCGCGCCACGTGCAGCGGTGTCTCGGCTGAGACGCCCGCCGGCAGTTCCCCAACGAGTGGCACGACCACCAGGTCCTCCGAGCGGATATTCCCCTTGTCGATCCCCGAGCGCGTCACGGCGGCGTGCGCGCCGTCGATGCGGCACGAGAAATTTCCACTGGTCGCAGGCACCCAGCCCCGAGCTGCGGCGAACCGGCCGATGGCAGCGAGGTCGGCGGAAACCTGGGGGGGCACGGCGAGGTCGAGCATGGCGTCCATTCTAACATGCCTGTCCAGCGCTGAATTGATTGAAATTTGAGCAGTAGGCCGGGCAGTTGGCACACAACGAGGCGACGATCTGCGCTAGAGTATGAAATCAGTGGAACGCACAACGGAACCCAAGATCGTGCTCCTGGTTCGGCTGCTGAGCGCCATCGACGAGGGGCGTCACTCGTTCGAAAGCCTCAAAGACCGGATTGCCGAGGGCACGAAGCGCCCAAGTACCCGCAGCCTGCGCCGCTACCTGGCGGTGCTAGCCGATGCCGGTTTCCCCTGGTATTTCGACCGGGCAACCAATGCCTACCGTTTTGCTGCGGGCTACAGCTTACGCCGTCTAGACCTGTCAAACGGCGAGCTGTTCGGTCTGGTCGCCTTGCGTTCGTTCGGAGCCTCGATCGGCGGCGCAATTGGTGCTTCGATCGATGAGATTACCGACAAGCTCCTGGGTTCGACGCGCAGCGCCGTTCGCGCGCGGGTCGATGCGCCTTCCCCGGTCGCGTTTCGACTCTCTGAAACTCAACTCGACGAACACGGCGAGCGCGCGTTCAGTTTGTTCGCCGCCGCCGAACGCGCTACGCGCACCGTGCAATTCGTCTATCAAGACAAAGAAGGGAAGCGCAGCACGCGCGAAGCCGATCCGTACGGCTTCATCGTGAGTTCCGGGCGCATCTACTGCGTCGCGTACGATCATGCGCGCCACGATAAACGCGTCTTCGCGATCGACAACGTCAGTGACGTGCACGTGACCGCGCAAACCTTCACCAAGCCGCACGATTTTGACGTGGACGTTTTTGCCTCCGATTCGATCAGTGGCGTGATGCATGGAGCGCAGGCAACGCCCGTGCGCGTGCGCTTTGCCTCGCGCGTTGCGAAGGCAGCGATTGCTGCGCGGGTCATTGCCGAGCGACAGATCGAGCGTTTGGATGACGGTAGCGTCGAGATCGAATATCGCGTAAGCGATGCCGACGAACTTGCGCGCTGGGTACTGGGCTGGGGCGCGCAAGCCGAAATTCTCGGTCCGCCCGACGTCCGCGACCGCGTGGCCGCCCTCACTCGCCAAATCGCCGAGAAGTACGAGAAGTATACGAATGAAACAAAACTCGCTGGCGTATAGCCAGCGAGTTTCGACGTATTCGCGCACCGGGGTCGCCTATCGGACTCCCGGGTGGGAGAGCCCGACTGACGTCGACGGCGGTTCGATCGTCGCCGTGAATGGCTACCAGCGCAGCCATCACACGTTAGTGCTTTCGATCGCGACCGATACGTGCGTCGCCCTTCGATGAATTCGAAGTGAGGTGATGGTAGCACCGCGCCTGTGGCACTTCAAGAGTGCGCGCGCGCTCACCCACACGCTATCCACAAGTTTTTTACGGTTATGCACGGCAGGCGTCGGGTTATCCACTCGGAAGTACGTTTGATCCATGTCACAAACGGTCTATCAACCGCGGGTCGAACTCGACGGGCGGCACTTGAGCCTCGAGGCGATTGAAGCCGTCGCCGGAGGCGCCGAGGTCACTATTGCGCCAGCCGCGCGCGAACGCGTCGCTCGCGCACGAGCCTTCGTCGACGAGCGCTTTGCAAGCGGACATGCAATTTACGGCGTTACGACCGGCTTCGGCCGGCTGGCGAACGTGCAAATCGACCCGGCAGACGCTGCCGCATTGCAGTTAAATTTGGTGCGGTCGCATGCAGCCGGAACCGGTGCACCGCTCGACGCACGCTTTGTGCGCGCGGCGGGCGTGCTGCGCGTGAACTCGCTCGCGGCCGGCCATTCGGGCGTGAAACTCGAGACGCTGGACCTCTTGGCCGAATTGCTCAATCGCGGGGTGACGCCGGTCGTGCCTTGCCAAGGCTCGGTGGGCGCGAGCGGCGATCTCGCGCCGCTGGCCCACATGTCGTTGACGCTGATCGGTGAAGGCGAGGCGACTTTTAAGGGCGAGCGATTGCCCAGCGCGGTTGCGCTCGAACGTGCCGGCCTGCGCGCGGTGACGCTTGGTCCCAAAGAAGGCCTTGCGCTGATCAACGGGACGCAGGTCATGACCGGCATCGCGGCTCTGGGCGTGTTGCGTGCGCAGCGCCTGGCAGCAGCGGCCGACGTCATTGGCGCGATGTCACTCGAAGCGTTCTTGGGAACCGACCGCGTTTTCGACCGGCGCCTCAATGACTTGCGCCCGCATCCGGGCCAAGGACGTGTCGCTGCCAATCTGCGCGTGTTGCTTGCCGGCTCCGAGATCATGCTTTCACATCGCGAGTGCGGGCGCGTACAAGATCCGTATTCGTTCCGATGCATTCCGGTTGTACATGGCGCGGTACGCGATGCAATCGGCTATGCGCGCAGCGTGACGCAAACCGAAGCCAACTCTGTCACCGACAATCCGCTGGTCTTTCCCGAGGACGGTGAATTTCTCTCGGGCGGAAATTTTCATGGCGAACCGATTGCGCTGGCGATCGATTTTCTCAAAATGGCGATCTGCGAACTTGCCTCAATCGGCGAGCGTCGTCTCTATCTTTTGCTCAACGCCGAGGATCGCGGGCTGCCGCTCTTTCTCACCGGGCGCTCGGGCTTACAGTCCGGTCTGATGATCGTCCAATATGCGGCCGCGGCGCTGGTCAACGACAATAAGGGTCTGGCGTGGCCATCGAGTGTTGATTCAATTCCAACCTCGGCCGGGCAGGAAGACCACGTGAGTATGGGCATGACCTCGGCCAACAACCTCGTCCGCGTGCTTGATAACGTGGAAGGTGCGCTTGCCTGCGAACTTCTCGGCGCTCTGGCTGCAACGGATTTTCGCCGGCCGCTCAAATCAGGCGCCGGCACGCACGCCGCGCACGAATGCGCTCGCGAGCGTATCGCGCCTTGGACGACCGATCGCGTGCCTGCGCCGGATATCGAAGCGGCGCGCGAACTCATCGGGTCTGGTTTACTGGTCCACGCGGCGCAAGCCGCGATCGGCGAGCCGCTGTAAGAGCGGTGCTCACCGTCGTCATCCTGGCCGCGGGGCAATCGATGCGATTCGGATCGCAAAAGCTGCTCCACAAGCTCGCGGAAAACGATACATTATTCGAACGCGCAATCCGCGCGGCCGGCGCCTTCGATACCGTCGTCGTCTGCAGCGAAGCGACGCAGCCTCTTGCTCGCACATTACGGGCGCGCGCCGTGCTCAATCGCGAGCCGCAGCGGGGAATGGCGCACTCGCTTCGTCTGGCCAACGAAGCGATTGAACCGGAACGGCCGATTCTGGTGCTTCCCGCCGATCTGCTGCTGATCGAGCCCCATCACGTCGCCGATGTCGCCGCTGCGGCGGAGGAGGCCGACGTCGTTTACCCGATTCGCTCCGACGGCACACCTGGTCATCCAGTCTATTTTTCGGCACGCGCTCGCGCGCTGATCGCACAACTGCGGGACAACGAGCCGATCGCCAAACTGCGCGAGCATCCCGAGTTGACGCGGCGTACGCTGGCAATCGACGAAGATTGGCCCTATACGGATATCGACGACCCGTCCGACCTGCCCTAACCGGTGATTCGCCTAAAAATCGGGGAAGAATGGCAGCGTGTCAGATGAACCATCCGACCGGCTGAGTCGACGCTCGTTTATCGTTTCCGCGGGGGTGTCTGCGATGAGTGTCCCACTAGCAGGCTCCGGCTTAGCCCAAGCGCAGGGTCTCTCAACCAAAGGCCCGCTAGCAACGGCCGTCACGCTCACGATTAACGGGGCGCCCCACGCGATGACCGTCGAGCCGCGCGTCACGTTGCTGGATGCGATTCGCGACCACGCGGGTCTGACCGGAACCAAAAAAGGCTGCGATCAGGGAACCTGCGGCGCGTGTACGGTGATGGTCAACGGCCGGCGCATCAATTCGTGTTTGACGCTTGCAGTTATGCACGAACGCGATCGCGTCACTACGATCGAGGGTATCGCCAACGGAGAGGCGCTGCATCCCGTGCAGGCTGCCTTCATCGAACACGACGGCTTTCAATGCGGTTTCTGTACGCCTGGGCAGATCGTTTCGGCGGTCGCGATGCTCGCCGAAGGCCATGCGATCGATCGTGACACCGTGCGCACGCAGATGAGCGGGAACATCTGTCGCTGCGGCTGCTATCCGCATATCGTCGATGCGGTGATCGAAGCGGGGAAACCGTCATGAATCCATTCGCTTTCGCGCGCGCCGACACGGTCGGCGCAGCCATCGCCGCAGGAGGAAGAAAAGGGGCGCATTTTATCGCCGGCGGGACGAACATCCTGGATCTCATGAAGGACGACGTCGAGCGCCCCCAGGTTTTGATCGACATCAACGCGTTGCCGCTCGCTACGATCGAACTCCGTCAAGGTGCGCTCTATCTCGGCGCGCTCGCACGGATGAGCGACGTCGCCGCAAGCCCGGCGGTGCAAAAGGCGTTTCCCGCGATCGCGATCGCATTGCAGGAGAGCGCATCTCCGCAACTGCGGAACATGGCATCGATGAGCGGGAACGTGTTGCAGCGTACGCGATGCCCGTATTTTCGCGATGTCGCGACACCCTGCAACAAACGCAATCCCGGCAGCGGGTGCGGCGCCATCGGCGGCGTCAATCGGATGCAGGCTGTACTGGGTACCAGTTCGCATTGCATCGCGACGCATGCGTCGGACGTCGCGGTCGCGCTGGTTGCGTTGGGCGCGATCCTGCACATCGAACACGCCAACGGAAGCCGTGACATCGAGCTCGAGCATTTCTACCGGCTGCCGAGCGACACGCCGCACATCGAGAATGTGTTGCAACCAGGCGAATTGATCGTTGGGATAACCGTGCCCGCGCTTCCATTTGCCGCGCGCTCGACCTATGTGAAGGCGCGCGATCGCGCGCAGTACGAATTTGCGCTGGCGTCGGCCGCGGTCGCGCTCGACGTGGAGCACGGCACGATTTCGAACGCGCGTATCGCGCTTGGCGGCGTCGGAACGATTCCGTGGCGCGCGCATGAGGGCGAGCGCGAAGTGATCGGCGCACCCGCGACGCGTGCGAGCTATCAGCATGCGGCCGATATCGCGTTGCGCGACGCACGTGGGCAGGGGCAAAACGACTTCAAGATTCAGCTTGCCAAGCGCGTGATCGTTCGTGCGCTGGAAATGGCAAACGCATGAGCCAGCCGGTTATCGGCGCACCGCGCAGCCGCGTGGACGGCCCCGACAAAGTGCGAGGCGTCGCAAAGTACACATGCGATCGCACGCTCGACGGCATGCTGCATGCAGTCGTGGTGCCAAGCGCGATCGCTACGGGCCGTATCGTGGCGATCGATACCGAGGCCGCGCGTAAAGCGACCGGCGTCATCCTCGTGATGACGCATCAGAACGCAACCAAAGTCAACGAAAAGAAGGTTGGACCGCAGGATTCGGTGTTGTATCTGCTCCAGAGCGACGTCGTGGAGTTCGACCGGCAACCAGTCGCGGTCGTCGTCGCCCGGACGTTTGAGCAGGCGGTCTACGCCGCGGATCTCGTGCGCGTACGCTACGATGTGCACGCGCCCCAAATGAATCTTGATACCGGCGAAGCTTTTACGCCGAAGTCGATGCTCGGGGACCAGCCGGCGTCGCACACGCGTGGGGCGGCCGAACCCGCACTCGCGGGCGCGCACGCCAAGGTTTCCAACATTTACCGCACGCCGACCGAACACCACAATCCGATGGAAACGCACGGCACCGTTGCGACATGGGATGGCGACCAGCTCACGCTCTACGACTCGACGCAGTGGGCCTTCGGGGTGCGCAATCGTCTTGGGAATGTCTTTGGGATGGATCCGAAGCAGATTCGAGTAATCGCACCGTTCGTAGGTGGCGCGTTCGGCAGCAAGGGGACCGCGTGGTCGCATGTACCGCTCGCGGCGATGGCAGCGAAAGTCACTGGGCGGCCGGTAAAGCTGCTCGTAACCCGTCCACAAATGTTCGGCTGGGTCGGCCACCGCCCGCAGACCGAGCAAAACGTTTCAGCCGGCGCGGATGCCGACGGCACGCTGGTCGCGATGTTGCACGATGTGCGCAACGAGACGAGTATGTCCGACGAGTTCATCGAGCCCTGCGCGACCTTCAGCCGCGACCTCTACGCGGTTCCGCACTACACGATGCGTCAGGAGCTGCGCCGGCTCTCGATCAGCAAGCCGACCTATCAGCGCGCACCCGGCGAGTCGACCGGCGGATTTGCGGTTGAGTCGGCGATGGACGAATTGGCTTACGAGCTTGGCATCGATCCGCTTGCGTTACGCCTCCTCAATTATTCTCAAGTCAATCCTAACAACGGCAAAGAGTACACGAGCAAGAAGCTGCGGGAGTGCTACGCGCAAGCTGCGGAGCGATTTGGCTGGTCGAAGCGCACCGCGCCGCCGCGCTCGATGCAGCGCAACGGCGTGCTGGTCGGCTGGGGAATGGCCACGGCCTCGCGCGGAACCCATCGCGGCGACTCGGACGCGCGCATCACCATGCATTCCGACGGCAGCGTGGTCTTAGCGGTCGGCACGATCGAACAAGGGACCGGCTCGCCGACCGTCTATCCGCAGCTTGCTGCTGAAGTGCTGGGCATTTCGCCTGACCGAGTTCGCTTCGAATGGGGCGATACCAATCTCCCGACGGCGCCGCTTGCCGCCGGTTCGCAAACCGCAGCGAGCGTCGGTTCTGCGACGGTAATCGTCGCTGCGCAATTGCGCGATCGACTTGCAGCGCTCGGCGGCAAGGTTCCCGCAGAAGGCATCACGATCGACGTCAGTGCCAAAGTCGATGAAGCAGCAGAAGAACGCTATGCGCAACAAGCCTTCGGCGCGCACTTTGCCGAGGTCGAAGTCGATCCGGATCTCTACAGTATTCGCGTCACACGTTTCGTCGGCGCATATGATGTCGGCCGTGTGCTCAATGCAAAGACGGCTGGAAGCCAGCTCGTCGGCGCGGTTGTATGGGGCATCGGCATGGCGCTCTACGAAAAGACACGCTTCGACCTGCGCACCGGCCGGATCATGAACGCGACGCTCGCCGATTACCTCGTGCCAACCAACGCCGACATTCCGAATCCCGACGTGATCACGGTTGAGGACGACGATGAACGTGTGAATCCGGCGGGCGTGCGCGGGATGGGCGAGGTCGCGATGTGTGGATCCGCCGCAGCAGTCGCGAACGCGGTCTACCACGCGACCGGCGTTCGCGTACGCGAACTGCCGATCACCGTGGAAGCACTGCTCGGATGATGCGCACGGTCGTGCACGTCCAAGCCTGGAGCATTTTCGCCAGACCGAAACTGACGGCGACGCAGACCGCCGCGTGGACGCCTAGGCTGAACCAGATCGGGCCACCCAGCCAAACCGTACGGCCGAGCGAGTGGCCGGCAACGACGATCTGTTCAAGTGTCTCCATGGACGCGAGCAGCGCGAGTTGCAGTCCGAAAATCGGCACGAGCAAACGGCTGACCGTCGTGTGAAGCGTATCGTCGGAAGCCTGCAATAGATCGCGGCGCACGCGCAACACTAAATAGAGAACGACGAGTATTGCGCCCAGGGCAAGCGTCGGTAGAACGTCGAGATTCGAATGATCGGTGTACAGGCCCCGCCCAAACCAACCGGCGTTCGAGACGCTTTCGACCAAAGGATCGGCAATCGCGGCGGCGATGGCGGCCGCAGCGATGCAGAACCAGAACCGGCTCGAGACGTATTTCATCTCCCGGGAGACGACGGTGCTTCGAGCGGGGGGTACCGGGACGAGGGATATGACCTTCGCCAGCTTTGCCTGGATAAACGCGGAAGCGGTACGATGGTGCGCCTCTGAAATTGTACGATCGGACTCGGCAAAAGCCGACAGCGCCGAGATCGCTTCGGTATGCCAACGCGTGATATCGGCGCCCGATATTCCAACAACCGACCTGTCCGCGGGCAGAGCATGCGCATTGCTAAGATCGATTGCTAACCCGCTCCGCGCAAGAATCATCTGCTCGGTTTCACGACGATAGGCTTGCGATTCACCCAGCCGATCGGAATCGATGACGTCTTGGACCTCCAGCAAGGTACTGTAGGTCGTGCTGATCCAAAAAGCGAGAAAGGCTCGATAGAATATGTCAGGTGTCGTCGTAGCCGGAACGACCCGGCTCAAACCCCTTCTCGTCACGCTTTTCACGGCGCCGCTCAAAAGTTCGGGCGAGATGCGCAGCGCCTTGAGCGCGCGCGCGAAGAGCGGATGATCGTGATGCAGCGCGAGTATCTCTAAAGGCTTGGTAATGAAGTACGCATTACCCGAAGCCTTGTAAATTCGCCACCCCGAGAGCCACTGACCCCACGGGGAGCGTACGACCGCGATATGACACGCGCTCGGAAAGTGTTTGCGCATCCACGCGACTCGTCCAAGCGTGCGGCAATGCTTCATCACCGCCGTCTTTCCGTCTGCGTGCGCGAACCGTACAAGAGAGTCGAGGTAGCTCGCGAGGCCGGGGAGATTCGTCTGGGGGCCAGCGAGAAAATGATCGTAAGAAAGACCGTCGGGAAACCCCGTGACACCGCACCCCGACGTTGGAATCAGCGGGGCGAATTCCCCAAAGTACGGGCGCTCTGGATCCGGATGCCTGGAGTCGGTGGCGCTTGGGCGCATCGCCGCAATGTCACGAAGCGTTGCCGTTGCGAGTGATTCGTTGAGGGGCTCGTAAAACGCCATCACATCGGGTCGTGACCGGAACAGCGACCACAGCCATGTTCCCGCCGTACGCCACCCACAGTGGAGGAAAATGGAGTCGGCGGCTTGGGGCTCTGGCACGCAAGAAGTTTCTAAGCAATGATTGAGAAATCGCTGAGCCCCAAAACGCCTCCGGTACCGGCGCGCCAGCCTGATGCGTGCCTATCGAGTGAGGGTCCAGCGGCCATTTGTGTGCCGCAGATACACTCTATCGCCCTGTACGTCGGTGACGAAATCGATAGCGCCGATGGCTTTGCCTCCGCAATGGTCGATGCCGGGCATGATCTCGACGAGTACCTTCATTCGCCACGAGTTGGTGCTGGCAAATCCGGTATGCCAATTCGGCCCAAGGAAGCCCGGCCACCATTGATTCTTTTGCATCGTCCAATTGATGTCCATGAGACCCTTGTGGTAAAAGGTGACCCAAGCACAGTGATCGGACCGGTTCAGCACCTCGATGCTCGGGTACGAGAGGGCAGGCCGCGGCAAAAACACGATCGCAAGCGCTGCGAAGAATACGAGAGAAAGACGTTTGATCATATGAAAATCCGTCCTTTCGTCGCGTAGCGACTCGGACGGATTTTACGTCCGCCGCGCGCATTCCCGCATGCTTTAGAGCATGCGGGTTCCTTTGGACGTGATCCGCTAGACGTGATCCGCGAGGATGTGTAAGAGCTCGCGCCGCGCCTTATCGAGCACCTCGACGGCCTTCTTGTAGAGTTCGAGGTTCCCGCTCTTGGCGATTTGCTTCGCGGCGTCTTTGATGCCGTGCACTTGACGCATTGCTTCAGCGACGGTCGCGTAGAAGGCCGGATTGCCGAAGGGCATCTCGTGTCCTTCCTCGCCCGGCTCGCGCTGCGCGAAGAGTTCGCGGCCCTTGTCGGTGATCTCGTAGATGCGCTTACCGTCACGTTCCTGACTGCGAACGAAGTCGCCGTCTTCGAGCATCTGCAGCGCCGGATAAATCGATCCGGGGCTTGGGCGCAGTCCGCGCTTTTGTTCGATGTTCAACATGATGTCGTAACCGTGACGCGGGCCTTCGAGCAGCGCTTCGAGGATCTCGTACTTGAGATCGCCGCGTCCGCGGCCGCCCCAACCGCCGCGTCGTCCGCCGCGCCCGGGTCCAAAGTGGCCTTCGAAGCCGTGGTGCCTGTGTTTGAAATGAAAATCCATAGTGTGTTGTTCCTAGGCGGTCGCGTAGGCCAGGTAGACCGACCCACGTTCCGCGAGTTTGTAAGGTGAGTCGCCGCCGGAGCGTTCGATGAACCCAAACCGCTCGAGCAGCCGTAAATAGCTATCGACGAGGGAGGGGTTGACCGGGCGTCCCATGCGGTCGTAAACGGCACCAACGAGTTCGGGAAGCGTCGCCGGTCCGTTCCAGAGGGTTGCCAGGATGGCGTAGTCCATTGGAGGTCCTTTCGAATAGTCGCCGTGCTTACGAGTAAGTTACTCGATATATCGGTTGACGTCAAGTGGAGCCTCGACGATCCGCTCCCCGTCGCTCGGACGCGCGTCGCTCGCCTTCGTGGCTCGCTCCTACTCGCTTCGCCTCGCCTCCCGCCATCCTGGCTTCGGCTCGGCCTCAGACGCCTCGCTCACGGGGAGTCAGAACGTCTCGACTCCATTGCCGTTTTGTGTTGCAAGGGCGGCGCGGCCGGTTCCCTAACATCCGGGCATGGCATCCACGATCTCAGGCCCGCGCGTTGTTCGAGCCGCACGTGGCACGCAACGAACCGCGCAAGGCTGGCCGCAAGAAGCGGCGCTGCGCATGCTCTGCAACAATCTCGATCCCGACGTCGCCGAACGTCCGAACGATTTGGTCGTCTACGGCGGCAACGGTCGAGCTGCGCGTTCGTGGCCGGCTTTCGATGCGATGGTACGCACGTTGACCCGCTTGAAAAACGACGAGACGATGATCGTGCAGAGCGGTAAACCGGTTGCGGTATGGCGGACGCACCAGCGGGCGCCGCGCGTGCTGCTTGCTAATTCGAATCTCGTTCCGAAGTGGGCGGATTGGAAAATCTTCCGCGAACTCGAAGCGCAAGGCCTCACGATGTACGGGCAGATGACCGCCGGCTCGTGGATCTACATCGGCACGCAAGGCATCGTCCAAGGAACCTACGAGACCTTTGCCGAGCTTGCGCGTCAGCATTTCGGCGGTTCGCTCAAAGGGCGGGTCTGTTTGACGGCGGGTGTCGGCGGCATGGGTGGCGCGCAGCCGCTCGCCATTACGATGAACGGCGGGATCGCGCTGCTCGTCGATGTAGATCGCTCGCGTCTCGAACGGCGCCGCGATCTGCGCTATCTCGATGTCGTCGCCGATTCGCGCGAAGCCGCGTTGAAGGAAGTCGAACGTGCGCGCTCTGCGGGGGAGGCGATTTCCATCGGTTACGAAGGCAACGCCGCGACCGAGTTCTGGGAACTGTATAATCTGGGTTTTCGTCCCGATGCCGTTACCGACCAAACCTCCGCTCACGATCTGATCAACGGCTACGTTCCCGAGGGCGTGAGCCTCGAGGAAGCGGCTACTTTGCGCGTGAGCGCGCCCGAGGAATACGAGCGCCGCGCCCTGGAGAGTTGCGGGAAACACGTCGATGCTATGGTGCAGTTTTTGGATGCGGGCGCGGTCGTGTTTGACTACGGCAACAACCTGCGCGCGCAAGCGCAACGCGCCGGCTACGCGCGCGCCTTCGATTTCCCCGGATTCGTGCCGGCGTTCATACGCCCGCTGTTCTGCAGAGGGTCCGGGCCGTTTCGATTCGCCGCGCTCTCGGGCGACCCGAGCGATATTGCGCGCCTCGACCGCGAGCTGCTCGCGCTTTTTCCCAACGACGCCGGATTACAGCGCTGGATCAAGCTCGCGCAAGAGCGCATTGCGTTCCAAGGGTTACCGGCGCGCATCTGCTGGCTTGGCTACGGCGATCGCGCCATAGCCGGCGTGCGCTTCAACGAGCTTGTGCGTTCGGGGGAGATCAAAGCGCCGATCGTGATCGGCCGCGATCATTTGGACACCGGCAGCGTCGCGTCGCCCTACCGCGAGACCGAGGCGATGAAGGACGGCAGCGACGCGATCGCCGATTGGCCGATTCTCAACGCGCTGCTCAATACTGCCGCCGGCGCACACTGGGTGAGCTTCCATCATGGCGGCGGCGTCGGGATCGGCTACAGCTTGCACGCGGGCATGGTTGTTGTCGCCGACGGTTCGGCTGATTCGCAAGAGCGGCTGCAGTGCGTGCTGACCACCGATTGCGGCATGGGCGTCGTTCGACATGCCGACGCCGGCTACGACCTCGCCATTCAAACGGCCGACGAACAAGGCATCGATTGGCGTCTGTAGCGTGTTGACTCTCGTCCGCGCGAGGACGATCGTTACCTGCGACGGCGACGCCGTTCAGAATGGGGTGTCGTTCGCGGATCTCGGACGCATCGACGATGCGGCGCTCATCATCGACGGCGAGCGCATCGCCGCCGTTGGCCCGCGTGCAGAGATCGAGCGAACGCTGCGGGGCGGCGTTGAGGAGTTCGACCTGCGCGATTGTGTGATCGTCCCAGGCTTTGTCGATGCGCACACGCATCCGCTCTTTGCCGGCGATCGCGAGCCCGACTTTGCCTCGCGCATGCGCGGCGAGAAGCCGGCGCTCGGCATGCTCTATACGGTCGAACGCACGCGGGATGCGTTGCTCGAGCCCGCCGCGTTTTACGACGGTGTCGTTCGGGCGCGCTTGCATGCAATGCTCGCGCACGGGACGACGACACTGGAGATCAAGACTGGGTATGCATTGCATAAGCCGGGCGAAGATGCGTTGCTCGATCTCATTGCAGGTCACCGCGACGATTCCGACGTGCCGCACTTGATCGCCACCTTTCTCGGCGCGCACGCGTTGCCTCCGGAGTTCACGCGCGAAGAGGCCTACGTGGACTATCTGATCGATCAGGTGATTCCAACCGCGGTTGCCCATGGCGCCGTCTACGCCGATGCCTTTTGCGAGCCGGGATTCTTTTCACCGGCGCAGACGCGGCGCTATCTTCAGGCCTGCGCGCAAGCCGGGATGCGTCTGCGCGTGCACTGCGACGAGATGGCCTTCGGCGCGGCGGCGGAGATGGCCGTCGAGGTTGGCGTCGACGCGGTCGATCATTGCAACTGCATTCGCGAAGAAGATGTGGTCGCAATTGCCGATGCCGGCATCGTGACCGTCGCGTGCCCGGCCACGATCGCGTATCTTGGACTGGGACAGAAAGCTCCGGTCCGCGCTCTGCTCGAACGCGGTGCCGACGTTGCGCTCGCGAGCGACTATAACCCCGGAACCTCGCCCTGTTTCAATCTGCAGACGGTCGCCTATTTTGGCCGGGAACTCTTCGGTTTGACGGCTCCCGAGGCGCTGTACGGCGTCACGCGCGCCGCGGCGCGCTCGTTGCGCAGCGATTCCGGCGTCCTACGTCCCGGTGCGCGGGCCGATTTTGTTGCCTTGCAGATCGCCTCGCCCGACGAGTTCGGCTGGCAATTCGGCGGAAACCTCGCCCGCGCGGTCGTGCATCGCGGCGAGCTCGTCGAGTGAAGGCCGCAAGCGAATTCGTGCGCTGCGCGCGCGCCCTCGTGGGCGGCGAGTTGCGCCGCGACTACGCTCTTGTGATTCGCAACGGCACGATCGAATTCGCCGGCGACTATGCGGTCATCCGCGAGCACGCCGGCGATCTTCCGGCTCGTGCATTTCCGGAGGATCGCTTGATCGTGCCGGGATTTGTCAACGGGCACAGCCATGCATATCAGATCTTGCTGCGCGGTTGGGCCGACGATTGGACCTTTGCGCGTTGGCGGAGCGACGCGCTCTACAAGGTCGTTCCGGGGCTCACGCCCGACGACGTGTACTGGACCTTCATCGCGGCGTTTAGCGAAATGCTCGCGGCGGGGATTACCTCCGTTGCGGAGTTCTTTTATCTCAATGGAGCGGGGAACGAGCACGCGCAGGCGGCGATTGCGGCGGCGGAAGAGACGGGCATTCGCCTGATCTTCGCGCGGGCATGGATGGATGCCGAGTATGCACCGCCTGCGTTTCGCGAGAGCATCGACCTCGCCCAATCGCGCACCCTCGAATTGATCGAGCGGTATCCCTGGGCAAACGTGTGCGTCGCCCCGCACTCGCTCCACGCAGCGTCGCAGGCGATGATTCGCGCGGCCGCAGATTTCGCGCGGTCGTACGATTGCATGCTCCACGTTCACGTAGCCGAGGCAGCCTATGAAGGCGATCAGACGCTCGAACGCTACGGTTCGACACCGATCGCACTTTTAGACGAACTGGGTGCGCTCGACCATCGGACGGTCGCCATTCATGCGATTCACATTACGCAAGAAGAAAAGCGACTGCTCGCGCAGCGCGGCGCGCGCGTGATCCATAACCCAATGACCAACCAATATCTCGGCGACGGTATCTGCGACGCGAGCGGGTTGCAGGCGCTCGGGGTCACCATGGGACTGGGCACCGATGCCGACGTAAAGCCGTCGCTGATCGACGAAATGCGCGCGGCGACGCTGCTTCAAAAGATCGCGCGCCTCGATGGGAGCGCCTTCGGCGCGCGCACGGCATTCGATCTCGCGACGGCACAAGGCGCGCGCGCGCTGGGGCTTATGACCGGGGACCTCATTGCGGGCTACTCGGCCGACTATTTAGTGCTCGACGCATCGAACGTCGATCCGTGGTCGCCAGACGTGCAAGCGATCGTCTATCGCGGGCAGGATGCGTGGGTGCAGGCGACGTTTGTCAACGGAGCTCGTGTCTATACCGGTGAACCCTCACCGGCAGCGCAACACGCGCGCGTGAAACTCAAGGAGATTGCGAATCGTGTCATTCCGTAACCAACTCGCCTGCGCGCTCCTCATCATCGGCTTGGCCGCTTGCGGCGGCGGTGGAAATCAGAGTTCGAGCAGCGCCGAGCCATCCTCGAGCGCCGGTGCGATGATGAGCACCTCGGGCGCGATGAATGCGGCGTCGCCCGGCCCGATGGCCGCCGTTCCGCCCGGACTCAACTGCGGCGCGGTCCAGCCGGTATGGGTGAACCAGCGTTCGCACACCTACCATGAGCCCTCGGATCCGCTCTATGGCCGGACCCGACATGGCGCGTACATGTGCCCGTCGGCTGCAGTCGCGGCCGGCTACCACAAGGCCTCGGGCAAGCACCACCACGGTGGCATGGGCGGCAGCATGGAAGGCGCCCAGCCGAGCCCGGCTTCGACCTAGCAGGATTCGGCTGCGCCGAATCTGTGGCGTTCGGCCTTCGGCCGATCCGCAGGTTGTCTCATGCATGCGGGTACTTGCATGCGTCACATCGGGATGATATGATGTGCGTGCAAGTACACACTTGCATTAACGATTTGAAGCGCAGGATACCATGCAGACCCCGTTGACCATCAACTATCGCCCCGAATCGCTCGATGCGATCACCCGCGAAACGCTAGCCGCCTTCGAAGAAGGGGCTCCGCGGGTGGTCCTCGATCTCGACAAGCTGGCGCGCCTCGACACCGAAGGCGTCCGCGGCCTGATAACCCTCCTTCGGCGCTCGCGCGAAGTCGGCGGCGAGGTCGCCCTCAAAGTGACCCGGCCGGAGTTGCTCCGCTCGCTTTCGGTCATGGCGCTCGATCGGATCTTTCCGATGGTGGGGATTGCCGCGTGATCATGCGAGTTTTTGCCATGGTCGTGGCCATGGCCGGCGCATCGGTTGGTGCGGTTGCCCAAAATACGGCGCCAAACAGCGCACCTGTTTCAGCGCAGGCCGAGACGGCGCCCCAAGACGCGAGCGCGGTTATCGCACGGATGCTCGCGCGCAACGCAGGCTTGAGCTCGTATACGGCGCACGTGCACGTTACCGCTCGCCCGTCGATTCCGCTGTGCCGGCTGCGCACTGACGGCACCGCGTACTACAAGCGGCCCGGGAGCTTCGCGGTGGCGCTCAATCCAATCTCCGGTCTGTGCGCAAGCTCGCTCAAGGCGATTCAGAAGCTCTCGACCGACGTCGGCGACCCAGTCGGATGGGAGAAAGACTCGAACATCAAGCTCGCCGGCATTCAGCCGCTCGACGGCCACCCGATGATCGTGCTGGTACTGACGAAGAAGATCTACAGCGATCAGATCAAGGACACGACCGTCTACGTCGATCCCGCGACCTACGAGCTGGTCGAGATGGATTGGCACTACACCAACGGCGATGCCATTGCGATGAAGCAGTACTACGGTATCGAGGGCGGCTTTAGCGTTGTCGTGCGCCAGCACTTCGAAGGGCGCCGCCGCATCGGATTCACCGGCGATTCGACCTACGATTCCTATCAGACCAACGTCGCCGTAAACGACGCGGTATTTACACAACAACCATGATTGAAGCACAGAAGCACACAGACAAAGTTACTCCCGAAGAGACGCGCGATCGCATCGTCCTCGCGGCTCGCGACGTCATCAAGCGCAAGGGCAAGCGTGGCGCGACGACGCGAGAGATAGCGGACGTTGCCGGCGTAAACGAGGCGACGCTGTTTCGTCACTTCGGCAACAAGGACGCGTTGATCATCGAAGTCGCGAAGCGCTCGTGCCCCGACGGCCAGCTGCGCGATTTGATCGGTACGCTGGAAGGTCCGGTCGAGCAGCAGCTCCTCGCGATCGCAAAATCGATGAACGAGCACCTGGAGTCGATGAGCGACATGATCCGCTGGTCTCTGGTCGAGACCGACTACGAAAACAGCGTCTTCGCCCGCGAAACCTGGCGGCCCCAGACCGCCGTCCGCTCGGCCGTGGTCGAATTCATGGAGAAAAAGGTCGGGGATGAGACCCTGCACGGCAACCCTGTCGACCTAGCCGAGTTCTTTATGGGTATGATCTTCGCGCGAGTCATGTCGCGCGGTAAGTTCCCGGACAGCCGGATGTTCTCGGATTCTGAATACGCACTTTCCTATATCATCGATGTCTTTCTCAACGGCGTAAGGAGCAAGTAAATGGACACGCGCGAGGCACAGAGCGGCCAAGGGCAAACGCACGCCAACGGCTCGTCTGAGCCGGTGGCCGAGATCCAAGAGCGCACGGGACCGCGTAAGCGCGTCATCTTCGGTGTGCTCGGAGCGATCGTTGCGATTCTTCTCATCATCTGGGGTGTGAAGTGGTTTCTCTACGCACGCGTCCACGAGGGAACGGACGACGCGCGCGTCGATGCAGATCCCGTCGCAGTGACGAGCAAGATCAATGAGCGGATCGATCAGCTGCTGGTCAACACGAACGATCGAGTTACGAAGGGCCAGTTGCTGGTCGTTCTCGACTCTGCGGTCGAACGGGATCAGGTCCGCAACGCGGAAGCGCAGTTACAGCTCGCGCAGGCCAACCAACGGACGACGACGCAGCAGGGCCGAGGCGGCGTACAGCAAGCGACCGCCGACACCGCGAATGCATCCGCGCAGGTTCCGGTCGCGCAAGCGGGTGTGTCGCAAGCACAAGCGCAGCTGCGTGCCGCGCAGGCGCAACTCCCCGCTGCACAAGCCGCGTACGATCGCGCAAGTTTAGATTACAACCGAGCCGTCTCGCTCGTGAGCACGGGCGACGTGCCGCGTCAACAACTCGACGCGCAGCGCGCCGACCTGGCGCAAGCGGCGGCACAGCTTCGCAACGCGACCGATCAGATCAACGTCGCGCAGGCCAACCTCGACGCATCCCAGCAGAAAGTCGGCGCAGCAGTCGCCGGTGTGGCTGCGGCGCAAGGCGGCGTCACGACGGCGCAAGGCAAGCTCGCGCAGTCGGCAGATCCAAGCCAAGTCGCCGGTGCGCACGCGCAGCTATCGATTGCTCAGCAGAACCTTGCTTACACCCGTATCACGTCGCCGATCAACGGGTTCGTAGGCGAGAAGAGCGCCGAGGTCGGCCAGACGGTTTCGCCTGGTCTCACGATCATGACGCTCATTCCCGACGGCCCGGGCCAAATCTACATTACGGCTAACTATAAAGAAACACAGGTAGGCCCAATGAAGGTCGGGCAGAGTGCCGATATCACCGTCGACGCGTATCCGGGACACACGTTCCACGGCACCGTCGGCTCGATCAACCCGGCCTCGCAGAATACCTATGCGCTCGTGCCCGCGCAGAACGCCACCGGTAACTTCGTGAAGGTGACGCAGCGTATTCCAGTGCGCATCTATGTGGACGACATGGATCAGCGGAACTATCCGCTGCGTCCCGGTATGAGCGTTGAAACCTACGTGAAAGTCCGCTAAGCCGAAAGCGCAAGCAACGATGATGGAACCAAGAAACGTAGTCGAGCACGGCCTACGTCGGACCATCGTGAGCGTCGCAGTGATCGCAGCCACGCTGCTCGAGATCATCGATACCACGATCGTTAACGTCGCGTTGCCGAACATTCAAGGGAACTTCGGCGTGCCGATCGATCAAGGCGCCTGGATCGTGACCGGCTACATCATCGCCAACGTGGTGGTGATTCCGATCACGCCGTGGCTGGCTGCACGCTTCGGACGCCGGCAGTACTTCTTCGCGTCGATCATCATCTTCACGATCGCCTCGCTGATGTGCGGCCTTGCGCCGAGCTTTGGCGCGCTGGTCTTTTGGCGCATCATTCAGGGGCTCGGCGGAGGCGGGTTGATCTCCACCTCACAGGCGATCTTGCGCGACACCTATACGCTCAAGGAGCAAGGCCAGGCACAGGGCATCTTCGCGATGGGCGTCATCGTCGGCCCCGCGCTCGGCCCGGTGCTCGGTGGATGGATCACCGATAATTTGACTTGGCGCTGGGCATTCTTCATCAACTTGCCGGTCGGCATCATCGCTGCGGTGTTGATCTGGAACTACTTGCGCAATCCCATCAAGCCGCGTGCACTCAAGCTGGATTGGATTGGCCTGGCACTGTTGGCGATGGGCCTGGGGGCGATGCAATACGTGCTCGATCAGGGACAGCAATACGACTGGTTCGACGATCCGAACATCCGGCTGTTCGCGGCGCTTGCGATCGTGGGGATCGGTAGCTTTATCTGGTGGACCTTACGTTCCGGTATCCCGGTGGTCGATCTGCACGTGCTCAAGCTGCGTCAGGTTGCGGCTGGGAGCGTCCTCGGCGCCGTGCTCGGAGTCAGTCTCTACGGCTCGATTCTCGTGCTCCCGCAATACTTGCAGAACTCTCTGGGATTCACCGCGACCCTCTCGGGTTTGACGATTCTTGTGCGCGCGGCGGCGGTCATGGTCTTTACGCCGATAACGGCTATGCTCGCGAGCCGAGGCACGATCGACGTGCGCCTCTCGACCGCGATCGGCTTTGTGCTGCTGGGTGTCTCGAATTGGATTCTCGCGGGCATCACGACCCCAAACTCGCAGTTCGGCACGTTCATCGTATGTCTCGTCATCAGCGGCATCGGTCTCTCGCAAATCTTCGTCCCGCTTTCGATTGCGGTCATCGGCGGGGTTCCCGATAAAGAAGTTCCGTCAACCTCGGCGTTCTTCAACCTTTCGCGCCAGGTCGGCGGCAGCATCGCGACGGCGATCCTGGTGACTCTGCTCGTTCGGGGCACGACGGCGCACCAAACGGAACTCGCGGCCAGTGTCAACTTGCACGCGCAGCCGACGGCAATCTACTTACAACAGAACGGCGGGGAACACTCGACGTCCGCCCTGACCAATCTCGAAGGCCTGGTCGAAGGGCAAGCTGCGGTGCTCGCCTACGCGGATACTTCGCGTTGGACCGCGATCATTACGATCGCGCTCTCGCCACTCGTACTACTGCTTAACAAACCGCGACTCGGCGGACACGTCGCGGTCGAATAGGAGCATTCCGTGAAAATTCGCATTCTCTCTTCCATCGCGCTCGGCGCGGTCATCGCAGCCGCCCCGTTTGCTGCGTCGGCAAAACCCACGCTGCCGCAGGCGGCGGCAATACCGACGCCCGTCCCGACGCCGGTGACACCGCCGGTCCCAACCGTCGCTCCCGGTTATAAAGCGCCGGACATTCGGCCGATCAATGCCGACATCGTCGGCGTGACGCAGCAGCCGTTCGTCGGCATCTCGCTCGAGAATGCGATCGGCATGGCGTTGCTCAAGAATCCCAATCTCTCGGTTGCCGCCTCGAACACCCGCGTCGCGACCTATCAGGTCCAACAGGCCAAGGGTGCCAACGACGTGCACTTCTTCGTCGAGCCATCCGTTAAGCACGACACGAACCCGGCGCTCAACGCCTTTTTCTCGGGCGGTACCGACTTCCAGCCGTACGTGCAAAACTACCAGACGCAGGAGGCCGGCGTCCAGGGCCAGTTCGAGACGGGAACGCAGTACAACATCAACGTTTCACAGAGCAAGGTCAACGATAGCACCTATATCAATTCATTCAATCCGTACTACTACGGTTCGTTCAACGTCTCGATCACGCAACCGTTGCTCAAGAATTTCTTGATGAACGACGACAAGCGTCAGATTCAGCTCTCGATCGTCAACAACGATGCCACGCAGGCTTCGACGCTGGCGACGGTCTCGACGACGATCTCTAGCGTGGAAGACGCCTACTGGGATCTGCTTGCGGCATGGCGCAACGTGGCGATTCAAGAGGAGGCGCTGCGTCAGACCGTGTTGCAGCAGCAGAGCAACGTTCGCCAAGCCAAGCGCGGCTATGCGGCTCCTATTGATGCGGTCGAGTCCTCGACACAAGTCGCGGTGTACCAGCAAAACGTGTTCTCGGCGCTCCAGACCGTCTCCGAGCTGCAGAATCAGCTCAAGAGTCTGATCGTTACCGATCCCGGCGATCCGATCTGGGAAGCGAATCTCGTTCCAACCTCAGCCGTCTTGTCGTTGCCGCAGGCGCCGTCGGTCGCATCGCTTCTCGCCGCGGCAATGCAGAACCGCCCCGAAGTCCGCCAGGCGCTTGACGCGCAAAAGCAGGCCGACGTGAACCGCGCGTACGCGAAGAACCAACTGCTGCCGCAAGCCGATCTGCAGCTCGCGTATAACGGCAACGGCTTCGCAGGTAATGCGTTGCCGCCCCTTGGCGGGGTATTCGGGACGGCGACGCCGCCGCCGTATTACGACGGCGCGTATGGCCAAGCGTTCGCGAACTCGGGGCGCTTCTCGACCTACTCGGCCGCGCTCCAAGTTTCGGTGCCGATCGGCAATAACACGGCCAAAGGCGCGCTGGGCGTCGCCGATGAGCAAGCGCATATCGCTGCCGTGCAAAAACTCGGCACAGCCGAACGCATTCAGTATGAAGTGCGCAATGCGGTCCAGACCTATCAAGCGGCGCTCGCGCGCCTCTTCGCTGCGCGCGAAGCACGCGAAGCATCGGCGGAAGTGCTCGCAAGTGAAGAACGCAAGTTCCGTAACGGCGAGTCGACCACGTTCTTGATCAATCAGCGCCAGGTGGAATTCGTGCAGAACCAAGGGCTCGAGTTGCAGGCGCAGACCGATCTCAACAAGGCCGTCGTCGAACTGCAACGTGTCGACGGCTCGATCCTGAGTCAGAACAATGTTTCGCTCGGTACGCTCGGACAAGGAGCGCTCAAACCATGATCGTCGTCAAGAAACCGGCTCGTTCGCGCCGCGTCTCGGACATAACCTACCGAAAACTCTCCGAACGCATGGCCATCTTGTATGGCCGCGAAATGAACCGCCTCAACTCGCGTACTCGTTAGTTTTCGGGGCCGCCTTGGCGCAGCACGCTCATCGGTTCGGCTACGAACACGATGCTCGATCCATCAATCGACGTGTAATGCCCCGTGAGGATTCCAGTCAGCTGTCCGCTCGCGTTCCAAACGCCCGCGCCCGAATCGCCGCTGCCGCAATCGCAGACAAATGCAAATTCTCCCGCGCCGGAGGGTGGCAGCGTCACGGCAACCACGCTGCCGCTACTCTGTGACCAAAAGATTGATGGTTTGAATCCCACAACGGCAATTGCGGAGCCGGTTGGTCCCGGTGTCGCAATCGAGGCGACGCGAACCCAGCCGCGAGGCCGCGGCGTGCGCACGAGAGCGATGTCCACACCCGCTATTTGCGTGACGCCGTAAACGTCGAGGACCTCGGAGTCAGAGGTCATCACGCGAAGATTTTGATGGCTTGCGACATGGTAGGCGGTCACGATCGTCAAGGACACGGAATCCTCTTGGATGATCACTCCCGCGCCAATTTCATACTGGGAACCTTCATCGCCTTGGATGATGACGGTAGCCCGTATCCAGCCCGAGAGCGCCATGTGCGCGAAAGGCTTTGACTCCGTGAAAGCACTTTCGCCCGGGCTGCACGTTTCATCCGGAGCGCACGCCACGACCGTCTGCGGCAAACTACACGTAAGCAGGCCCAAGCACATCACCATCCGCACGATCATGGATCAAACGATAGCGCCGGCGCTCTGCCGCGGCTTCCACTCCGGGACGAACCGCGCCGAAAACGGGACGAGGCGTCGTTTTACCGGCATGAGGGGACAGCGCTCCGCCGAACTTCTATACCCGTGATCACTCGCCGCGACGTTACGTTCATTTACCTAGGATGGGCGTTGTTGGCGCTTGCAGCGGGCGCGCAGAATGCGCTGCCTTCAGCGGTTTACCACCACCCGCCGGCATGGCCAGTCGCGTTTCGCGATGGGTTTCTCGAATGGGCAACCTGCGCGATCTTTACGCCGGTCTTCGTCTACCTCGTTCAGCGTTGGCCGCTCGGTAAGTCGTCCGGGTGGCGCACATGGTCGGGCTACGCGCTCGTTTTGGCGCTTTGTACGTTGGTAAAATTCGCTATTGACTTGGGGATCGCGCGGCTATTGAATCTTATGTCATCCGACACGTTTATCTCGCTGCTCCTGAACATGTTCGTATTCCAGTTCTACGGATTTACGATCGTGATCGGGTCTCTTTTAGCGTTGATGTATTATCGATCGTTTAGGGACCGCGAAACGCGCGCGGCCCAGCTCGAGGTAGCGCTCTCCACGTCCCAACTCGATGCGCTGCGGGTTCAGCTTCAACCGCACTTTCTCTTCAACACGCTCAACAGCATTGCCGAATTGATGCACGTCAACGTTGAGGCTGCTGAAGAAATGCTCGGCCGGCTCTCGGAACTGCTGCGGCTCACGCTGAAACGAGGAAGCGCTCAGGAAATCGAGCTAGCCGACGAGCTCGCAACGCTCGACCGTTACGTCGAGATCATGCGCGTGCGGTTTCGCGATCGGCTCCTCGTCGAAGTCGACGTCTCGGAACAAGCTCGCGTTTGTCTCGTTCCCCACTTTATTCTTCAACCGCTGTTGGAAAATGCGGTCGAACACGGAGTGGACCGCGTGCTGGGTCTGTGCACCGTTCGCCTCCGTGGATGGGTCGAGGAAGGTGTGCTCTCGCTCGAGGTTTCCGATCACGGCCCAGGCTTGCCAAGCGGTCGTCCAGAGAAAATCGGGATCGGCTTATCCAACACACGCGACCGCCTCGCCGTGTTGTACGGAACGCGCGGCTCGCTGCAAATCCGGCCGAGCGAAAATGCCGGTCTCGCCGTCGTGCTGCGACTTCCCGTACGAGCGCTCGAACGGCCGTGAGCGCTCACTCCGCGTTCATCGTCGACGACGAACCGCTGGCTCGGGAGCGGCTCCGTCGATTGCTCGGCCGATTCCCACAGGTTGAAATTGCCGGTTCCTACGGTGATCCACTTGCCGCGCTTGCAGCGATCGATGCGGGACCGCCCGATATTCTGTTCCTCGATATTCAGATGTCGCCGGTCGACGGTTTTGCTTTGCTCGAAGCGCTCGACAAGACAAAACGGCCCGCAGCG
The DNA here is from genome assembly GCA_963833045.1 of Vulcanimicrobiota bacterium. GTDB lineage: Bacteria > Vulcanimicrobiota > Vulcanimicrobiia > Vulcanimicrobiales > Vulcanimicrobiaceae > Aquilonibacter. Next base: position 623,905 of record CAWHWL010000014.1, on the reverse strand, counting down.
GTGGTGTTCGTTACGGCACACGATCGATACGCGCTGCGCGCATTCGATGTGAACGCCATCGACTATTTACTCAAGCCGGTCACGAAACGGCGCTTTGACGAAACGCTCTCTCGCACGCTGCAGCGTCTCTCAGCCACGCAGGGCAACACTTCGGACGTGGATAGGCTCCTTCGCAGCCTGCGCAAGGAACCACATCTCGAGGATCGCTTCGCAGCGTGGCACGGCGGCGGGTTTCACGTCGTTCGCGCGGTCGACGTCGACTGGTTCGAAGCGGAACGCAATTATGTTCGCATGCACGTTGGAAAATTGGCGTATTGTGTGCGTTCGACGCTGCGCGGTGTGGAGCGGCGCCTGGATCCCGAGCGTTTCGTGCGCGTCCACCGCTCGAGCATTCTGAACATCGAGAGGCTCGATCGCTTGGAGCCGTTGTTTCATGGCGAGTATTCAGCAATTCTCCGCGACGGAACGCGGCTGCAAGTAAGCCGAACCTACGGATCGCACCTGCGCCGCCTACTGCAGCCTTAGCTTCTAAGGCTTCCCGGCCGCCGCTTTATCGACGAGCCAGATCAGTTCGCCGTCGTTGGGCGCGATGATCTGCGCGGGAAGGGTGATCGGATCGTAAGACCCCTGACGCACGAGGCCGATGACGTCGGCTTTCTCCGCGCCGGTAGCGGCAAACACGACGGCCTGCGCGGCATTGAACACCGATGGCGTGAGCGTGAGACGCCACTGCTCGTGCGATGTCGCGTAGACGGCGCGAACCTTTTCCTGATTGTCGGTGAGTGGGTCTTCGCCCGGAAAGAGCGAGGCGGTGTGACCGTCGGGACCAATGCCGAGCATAACCAGATCGAAGGACGGCTGTTCCCCGAGTTCGTCGAAGAGCACTCCGCGATAAGCGATTGCCGCTTGCTGCGGGTCGTCCTCACCGCGCATGCGATGCACCTGGCTGTCTGAGATTCCGAGAGGGCCGATGAACGCCTCAAACGCCATCTTGTAATTCGACTGTTCGTTATCGGGCGGCACACAGCGTTCGTCACCGAAGAAAATATCGACTGCGCTCCAATCGATCGCGCTGGCATAAGGCGCCTTGGCGAACATGGAGTACGTCGCTTTCGGTGTCGTTCCGCCGGCGAGCGAGACGACAAATCGCCCGCTGCCGTCAATTGCCGACACGGCATAACGGATGAAGAGGTCGGCAAGCGCCTTGGCGACGTCGCCGGGCGTTTCATAGACGTAGAGTGTCCCGGCTTCGCGTATCATGCAACATGCCTTTCGATAATGAGCTTGGCCATGCTCAGCGATTCCATGAAGAACTCGTCGCGCGTGCGGCCGAGAATCGCGCGCTCAACCAACGAGGCAAGATCGACCGTGTGCAACGGCGCGCAGCGCGACGGACATGCTGCGAAACCCGTCACGTCGAGGCAGATCGCACCCTGATCTTGCGGGTGGACGCTCGCGCTAAAGGACGCGCGCTCAGAGGCGAGCACGACTTTTGAGAGCCGCCGTGGTGGTCCGTCGTGAATCATCGTGAAGTGAACGTTGCCGGTCTTGGCCGCAAAGGTCGAACCGTCGAGCGGCGTCCATGCAAGCCGGCTCGCGAGCCAGCCGAGAAGATAGTACATCTCCGCGTCCGATCCGGCCGTCACTTCCACGCTGCGCAACGCTTCGAGTTCTCCACGGCAGTCCGCATCATCGAAGAATTCCGCGATGAGTTCTTGCCAGGCTCCGAGGCGCAGGTAGGCGACGTCTTGGACGGGGATCTCGGGATGTTCTTGTACGAAATTCGTGAGATCTCGCAGCGGCCGCTCATCGGTTCGCGCAACCGACGTACTGCAAATGGTTGTGTCCGCGCGGCGCGCGAGCGTGAGGAAGCGCTCATCGGCCGAGAGCGCTTCGGCAATCCAGAGCAGGACGACCGGCGCTTCAGGAAGTTCGAGCATCGCGAGCGCCGCATCGAGCTCGCCGGGAGCGGCATCGTGGACGCCGATCTCGACCCACTCGCCGCGCCGCTGCGACGGTTCGATAACGCGCTCGTTTTCATTCTTGTTGGCATCAAAGACCACGACCCGGGAAGGATGTTTCTCGGCTAGCGCATGCGCGCGGCCGCGCACCCAATCGGCACCCTCGCCGTCGCCGAAGAAAATTACGAAGGTCATCGTGGCGGTCTTCATTGCGCCCGGGTCTTGTCGAGCTTTCGCTAACGCGTCCACAACCGGATGGACGTCGAGACTCACAACGCGCGCCACTCCGGGAAGAGCGTGAAGGCCGACTGCGGACCCTGCGATCCAGCCGGATAGTTCGGAAAGCTGAAGTCCTTGGTGTTCTTCCATACGTCGAGCACGGGTGTTACGATCTCCCACGCGCGTTCCACCGCGTCCCAGCGCGTGAAGAGGGTCTGATCGCCGCGCATCGCGTCGCCGATCAAGCGTTCGTACGCGGGCGGAGATTGCACGCCGAAGCCCGTTCCGTAGTTGAAGTCCATAAAGACGCTACGAATGTGATTTTTCATGCCGGGAACCTTGGCGGAAAAGCGCATCGCGACGCCTTCGTCCGGCTGGATTTTCATTACGAGCACATTGGGTTCGATCGTGTCGGTGCGTTCGCCGTAGATGCGGTGCGGAATCGGTTTGAACGTGACCGCGATCTCGGACATCTTCTTGGCCAGGCGCTTTCCCGACCGCAGGTAGAACGGCACGCCGGCCCAACGCCAGTTCTCGACCGTCAGGCGCACCGAGGCGAAGGTCTCCGTGTTCGATTGCGGATTGACGTCAGGCTCTTGGCGGTAGCCCTGAACCGGTTTGCCATTGATGACGCCGGGCCCGTACTGGCCGCGCGCCGACATCGCTTGGACCTCGCTGACGTCCGGCTGCTCGATCGATTCCAGCACTTTGAACTTCTCGTTGCGAATCGCATCGGCGTCTGAGCTCGACGGCGGCTCCATTGCAACCAGGGCAAGCAGGTTCATTACGTGATTTTGAATCATGTCGCGCAACGTGCCGGCGTTGTCGTAATATCCGCCGCGCAACTCGACGCCGAGCTGCTCGGCTGCGGTGATCTGCACCGATTGCACGTAATTGCGGTTCCAAACCGGCTCGAAGATCGTGTTGGCAAAGCGCAGCGCCATGATATCCTGCACGGGCTCTTTGCCCAAGTAGTGATCGATACGATAGACTTCGCTCTCGCGGAACACGCTCTCGACCTCCGCCTGAAGCGCGCGTGCCGACTCGAGATCGGTGCCGAACGGCTTCTCGACGACGATGCGGCCCCAGCCTTCTTGCTGCTGGTTGAGATCGGCTTCGCGCAGCAGCTCGATGATCGTCGGGAAAACCGAGGGTGGCGTGGAGAGGTAGAAGAGCCGGTTGCCTTTGGTTCCGAGATCTTTATCGTTGTCTGCGATTTGCTTGGCTAATTCACCGTAGGTCTTGTGATCGTCGAATTCGCCGGCTACGTAGCTCAGGCGCTTTGCGAAGTCGTCCCAGATCGCGCCTTGCGGTTTTTGATCGGGAGGTGCGAACTGATCGAGCTGTTCTTTGCAGTACTCGCGAAAGCTGTCGTCGGTATACTCGGCGCGCGAGACTCCCACGACCGCGAAATCGTTGGGCAGCGTGCCGTGCAGGCGCAGTGAGTAGACGGCGGGCAGCAGCATGCGTTTGAAGAGATCGCCGCTGGCGCCGAAAAAGACGATCGTGCATGGATCGCTAATGCGCTCGGTATGGAGCCCGGCGCGCAGCGGATTTTCGGACTGACCGTCGACCGAGACGGTCGCCACCGCTTCAGGCATGCGTCTCGGTCTTGACGGCGTGTCCGCCGAATTGATTGCGCAGTGCGGCGATCACCTTGGCACTGAACGACTCTTCCTGACGCGAGACAAAGCGCTGCATGAGTGAAAGCGTGATGACCGGCGCGGGAACGTTTTGATCGATCGCGGCCTGCACGGTCCAGCGCCCTTCACCGGTGTCCTCGACGTAGCCGCGAATGTCTTTGAGGCCGGGATCGGCTTTGAACGCCAGTACCGCGAGTTCGAGCAGCCACGAGCGCACGACGCTGCCGTAGCACCAAACGCTCGCGACTTGTTCGAGATCGAAATCGAACGGCGAGGTTTCGAGAATCTCGAAGCCTTCACCGTAGGCTTGCATCATGCCGTACTCCACGCCGTTGTGCACCATCTTCGAGAAGTGGCCGGCGCCGGCGCGCCCGACGTGGGCGTAGCCGTTTGGCGGCGCAAGCGTCTTGAAAATCGGCTCGCACGCTTTGACGGCCGCGTCGTCGCCTCCCACCATCAGAGAGTAACCTTCTTTGAGGCCCCAGATTCCGCCGCTCGTTCCGGCATCAACCAACGACACGCCCTTGGCTTTGGCGCGATCGTACGCCGCAAGGCCGTCCTTCCAATTGGTGTTACCGCCGTCGATGATGATGTCGCCCTTGCTCAAGATGCCGCACAGCTCGTCGATGGTGTCGTCGGTCGGCTTACCCGACGGAACCATGATCCACACGACCCTCGGCGAGCTCAGCTTGCTGCAAAGGTCTTTGAGGCCGCCGGACGAGGTCGCGCCGCCCGCTGCTGCTTGCGCCACCGCATCCGCGCTGCGGTCGTAGACGACCACCTGATGTCCGCCTTGGATCAGACGCGTCGTCATGTTCGCGCCCATCTTGCCCAATCCAACCATCCCTAACTGCATGCAAAAACTCCTTATGTCCGAGCCGTGAGTGCGTCGTCGACCGCAGCGACGAACGTTTGGAGTGCGGAATCGATATCGCCTTTGAGATGGATGCGAAGGCCGCGCCGCTTGCGGCTGTCGAGTGATTGCCAGTCGCCCAGCGCTTGCGCGGCGAGCAGCGTACGAAACCCGACGTTCATGCCCGGAATCGGCAGATCGGTTGGCTCATCGCCGACGATCTGCAGCATCACCGCGGAATCGGGACCGCCCTTGTGAAGTTGTCCCGTCGAATGCAGGAAGCGCGGCCCGAAGCCGACCGTCGTCGCCACGTCGCTTGCGTTACGGATCATCAAGCGTAGCTTGTCGAGCGTTTCGATGTGCGCGGGATTGCGCGCGATATAGGCACAGATTGCGACATAATCGCCGGGCGCGAGCTGCTTGAAGACCGCGGCCAACGCGCCGATGTCGGCGTGCGCGCCGGCGAAGTCCTTGGTGCCCGAGAGGTAGGTGATGTCAAAGGCGGGCCCTTGCACGTCGGACGCCGGCTCGTCGATCGAACCCTTCGCTTCGTATTGTGCGAGCAGCGCTACGGTGTTGTCTTTCGACTCCTGCACGTTGGGTTGATCGAACGCGTTGATGCCGAGAATGCTGCCCGCTGCAGCCGTCGCGATCTCCCACAGGTAGAACTGCTCTCCTAAATCATATTCATCGTTCATCGCTAGACGAATGACCGGAGACCCCGCGTCTTCCAACGCCTGCAACGCTTCTTTGACGCCGGCTTTTGGATCCGGCAGATTCGACCCAACGTAGACGAAGACGCGATCGTTTCCGTAATCACTGGGCGTGCCCAAAGCCTCACCTTCAATCGGCACGATGCCTTTGCCGTGCTTGCCGGTCGATTCGGCGATGAGTTGTTCGGCCCACGCGCCGAAAGCCGATACGTCGGGATGCGTGACGATTGTGAGTTTATCGCGCCCCGCTACGCCAAGACCGCCGATCGCGGCGCCGAAGCGCACGCCGGTTGCGACACGCGGGTCGACCGTTTTGTCGTTGGCGTGCATCGCGCCGAGCGCGCGATCGAGAATCAGGCGCACGTCGTATCCTGCGAGCGCCGCCGGAACCATGCCGAAGAAGGAGAGTGCGGAATAGCGTCCGCCGATATTCGGATCGTTTTCGAAGATGCGGCGGAAGTTGTGACCTTTGGCTACGTCGACCATGTGCGTGCCGGGATCGGTCACGGCGATGAATTGCTTGCCCGCGTTGCTCGTGCCGACCAACTTTGCCACCTTCTCGTAGTAGTAGGCGAAGAAGGCGTTGGGTTCGGTGGTCGATCCGCTTTTGCTCGAGACGACGAAGAGCGTCCGGTCCAGCGCAAGTTTCTCGTCGAGTTCGGCGATCTGCGTCGGATCGGTCGAATCGAGCACGTGCAGTTCCGGCCACGGCACATCCTCAATCGGCCCCCCGGCAATGTCGCCGAACGTCTCGCTCATGATGTCCGGCGCGAGCGAGCTCCCGCCCATGCCGAGCACCACCACGTGATCGAACTCACGCGCGATCTCCTTGGCAAAGGCGTCGAGCGCCGGCACGTGCTCCATCAAATGCTGCGGAATGTCGAGCCAACCCAAGGCGTGTTTGATGATGTCGGCGGCCGCCGGATCACTGGTCCACGGCGAGGGATCCTTGGCCCAGAGCTTCTTGAGAAAGTCAATGCTCGCGAGCTTATCGAGCGCGCTGGCGGGCGCCGACGAGATCGCAACGCGCTCCTTACCGTCAGCCAGTTGCTTTTGCTTGTACACGATCGCACCCATCAGCGCCGCGAACGAATCGGAAAAGAGCGAGACGCCCTCAACCTGAAGCTCGTGCGTGACGTCGTAGAATGAAATCTTGGCGTCCTGCAGCGCGCGCATAGTCGCACGAGCTTCATCGAGCCCCGTCTCGACCGTGTCGGGCGTGATCTTGCCGTGATCGAGCAATGCGTCGAGGGTATTGGGCGGCATCGTGTTGACCGTGTGCTCGCCGACGACGGTCTCCACGTACATCAAGTCGGGGTAAGCCGGGTTCTTCACCGACGTGCTGGCCCAGAGCGGTCGCTGTACCGCACCACCGGCCTTGCGAGTCTGCGCGAAGGCCTCGCCTTCGAAGAGTTCTTTGAACTTCGCGTAGGTGAGCTTGAGATTCGCAACGCCGGCCTTACCCATCAGCGATTGCAGCGCTGCTTCACCTTTGGCGATCTTGGCTTGCAGTAGGCGATCGACGGCCGAATCGATCCGGCTCACAAAGACCGAGTTGACCGAACGAATGCGATCGACGGGTTTGCCTTCCGCAAGGCGCCGTTTGAGCCCGTCGATGTACGCGGTCGCGGTCTTCTCGTACATCTCGATCGAGAAGATCAGCGTCACGTTGATGTTGAGCCCGGAATAGATGCATTCCTCGATCGCCGCCACACCCTCGTTCGTACCGGGAATCTTCACCATCAAATTCGGACGATCGACGCGCTGCCACAGCTGCTTGGCGTTCTCTATCGTGCCTTGCGTGTCGTGCGCGAGCAGCGGCGAGACCTCGAGGCTGACGAAACCATCGTTGCCGCCGCTGGAATCGTAAACCCCACGGAACGCGTCGCAGGCCTGCCGGATATCGGCCACTGCCAAGTCCCAAAAGAGTGCATCCGCGCTCGTCTCTTCGCCGATGAGCGTGCGCAGCTGCTCGTCGTAGTCGTCGCCCGTGCCGATCGCCTTCTCGAAGATCGTTGGGTTGCTCGTCATTCCGCGCAGCCCCTGATCGATCAGGCGCTGCAGTTCGCCCGAGGCGAACATGCTGCGGCGCAGGTTGTCGAGCCATACGCTTTGGCCTGCCTCGAGTAGTTGTTGCAATTGGTTACTCACATACGTCTCCTACGAAAATGATGAGCGAACTTTAACGAGATGCGAGCGCAAATGCATCGAGTGCGACTTGCGCGACGCGCTCGGGAGTGAAGCCGAGGCTTTTGGCGACGGCCGCCATGGGCGCCGATTCGCCGAAGCGATCGATGCCGTAGGTCACGCCGCGATCGCCAACCCATTGACTCCACCCAAACGTCGAGCCGGCCTCGATGGACATGCGCGCGGTGACGTTCGGCGGTAAGATCTCGTCGCGATAGGACTGCGGCTGCAGTTCGAAGAGTTCCCAACAGGGCATTGATACGACGCGCGTGCGCACGCTTTTCTCTTCGAGAATCTTCTTCGTGTCGATCGCAAGCGACACTTCAGAGCCGGTGGCGATGAGGATTAGGTCCGGAGTGCCGGACGCGTCGGAAAGGATGTAGGCGCCGCGACCGACGTGCGCGTCGCGATCGCCGAGGAACGGTAGTTTCTGACGCGAGAGCACCAGCACCCACGGGATGCCGGCGGGATCGATGGCGAGCTTCCATGCTTCGCACGTTTCGAGCGAGTCGGCCGGGCGCACGACGCGCACGTTGGGCGTCGCACGCAGCATCGCGAGCTGCTCGATCGGTTCATGCGTCGGGCCGTCCTCGCCGAGAAAGACCGAGTCATGCGTGAAGACGTAGATTACGTGCAGCTTGGTCAGCGCCGCCAGACGCAGCGACGGTTTCAAGTAGTCGACGAAGTTGAAGAACGTGGCGCAGAACGGCATCAGGCCGCCGTGCAACGCGATGCCGTTGGTCGCCGCAGCCATGCCGTGTTCGCGCACGCCGTAGTGGATGTTCCGCCCGGCGTAATTGTTGGGCTGGAAATCACCGCCGTCTTTAAGGTAGGTCTTGGTCGAGGGATCGAGATCGGCCGAGCCGCCGACGAGTTCGGGCAAGGCTTTGGCGATCGCGTTCATCACCGTACCGCCGGCATCGCGCGTCGCAACCGAGCCGTTTTCGGCGTTGAACACCGGCCACGGGAGATTCGCCGGAAGTTTTCCCACGAGCGCACGCTCGAGTTGCGCTCCGAGATCCGGATTGGCCGACTTCCAAGCGTCGAAGCGTTTTTGCCAATCGGCTTCCAGCATGGCTCCTTTTGCGCCACAGTCGCGGAAGAATGTTAGCGCCTCCTCCGGGACGTAGAAGTCCGGCTCGAGCGGCCAGTCTAATTCCTGTTTGGTCTTCTTGACGTTCTCGGGACCCAGCGCTTCGCCGTGAACTTTGAACGTGTCTTGCAACGGCGATCCGAAGCCGATATGCGTACGTACTGCAATCAACGAGGGACGATCGGTGACGCCTTTGGCCACTGCAATCGCTTGGTCGATCGTCGCGACGTCATTGGACTTGTCAACATCGACGCGTTGTGTGTGCCAGCCGCTGGCGTCGAAGCGCGCGCACGCATCGTCGGTATAGGTGATATCGGTGGGGCCGGCAAGTGAGACACGATTGTCGTCGTAAAGCACGATCAGCTTACCAAGCTGCAAGTGCCCGGCGAGCGAAATTGCTTCCTGACTGACGCCTTCCATCAAGTCCCCGTCGCCGGCGATGACGTAGGTGAAATGATCCACGATCTTCGCGTCGGATCGATTGTAGACCGCGCCGAGCTGCGCTTCGGCAATCGCGAAGCCAACAGCGTTCCCCAAACCCTGACCGAGCGGCCCAGTGGTGGCCTCGACACCCGGCGTATGGTTGGCCTCGGGGTGACCCGGCGTCTTGCTGCCGAGTTGACGGAACGATTTGAGATCGTCGAGGGTGAGGTCGTAGCCGGTGAGATAGAGCAGGGCGTAAAGCAGCATTGAGCCGTGTCCGGCCGAGAGAATGAAGCGATCGCGATCGAACCAGTGCGGGTCTTTCGGATTAAATTTCAGGTGCCGGGTCCAGAGTGTATAGGCCATTGCGGCCGCCCCCAAGGGCATGCCGGGATGCCCAGAGTTGGCTTTTTGGACCGCATCGACCGCAAGAAAGCGGATAGTGTTGATGCGTTGCTCGTCGGCAGGGGCGTTCGGCACGACTGCTCCTTCTCGTACTCTAGTGAAGAGGCGGGAGCGTGTAATTCGCGCTCCCGTATCCATATCTTACCCGGAAGAAGAACGTCGCGAAGCTTAACCCCGGATTATCCCCGTTGGACCGCTGCGCCGGCGGCCAGCGCTTAGCCGTTCGGACAAATGACGGCGCGGCCCTCGACGGTGCCGTCGTGGAGCGCTTGATAGGCGTCTGTGACGCGATCGAGCGGATAGCGAGTAACGTGCGCCGCGATGCCGCCGCGCGCAGCGAGCGCAATCAATTCGCGCATCTCTCCCATGCCGCCGAAGTACGGAGTGAAGACGCGCGCGCCTACGGCGATCCGCCCTTGCCCATAGCTCATCGTGCCGCCGCCCAGGCCAACGATCGTGAAATCGCCGCCGGGACGAACCAGCTTACGGCCGAGATCGATCGTCGATTGCACTCCGACGAAATCCAACACGACGTCGGCTTGCTCGCCGTGCAACAACTCCATCGTCTCGCGTAACGCGCTCTCGCCTGCGCGCACGGTAGCATCCGCGCCGAGTTCTTTTGCCAGCGCGAGTTTGTCTTGAGAGACATCGATCGCGATCACGCGCACGGCGCTCGTCGAGCGTAGAATCTGCAGTGCAAGGTGACCGAGGCCGCCGATGCCCATGACGACAACCGTTGCGTCGGGCGTCAGCAACGCGCGCGAGCGATTGATCGCATGGTACGGCGTCATGCCCGCGTCGGTGAGCGGCGCTGCTTCCACCGGATCCAGGTCGCCAAGCGGAATGAGATAGCGCTCCGCGGGCACCAGCAAGTATTCGGCCATCCCACCGTCGATGCCGAGTCCCAAGGCGTTCACCGGACGCGAACGCATGCAGTAACTCTCGAAGCCGGCTATGCACGTGCGGCACTTTCCGCAACCGATCGCGCAATACACCGCGACCTTGTCGCCGGGTTGGACGCGTTGCACGCCGGCCCCCACCGCTTCGACCCAGCCGGTGCTCTCGTGACCGAGCGTATACGGCGGCTTGAAGAAGCAGTTCCCGGCGGCCGTCGCCTCGATCACATGCAAATCGGAATGGCATGCGCCGGATCCGGCAACCTTCACCAGCACCTGGCCTTCACGTGGTTCGGGGACCGGCGCGTCATCGACCATACGCGGTCCGTCTTCAAAGAGTCGGTATGCGAGCATGGAAGCCCCTTCGCCGAGGCGTAACCTTGGCCCGGCATGAAAACCGACAAACTGCAAGTGCACGTTGAAGCGCTTGCCGCCGGCGGCGGCGACGTGCGCGGCCGCGCCGGCCGCGCGATTGATGACGTCATTGCGGCACTCGACGTAGGAACGTTGCGCGTCGCCGAACCCGATGGCGACGACTGGATCGTGCACGCCTGGATCAAACAGGCGATCCTCCTGTACTTCGCACGTCGCAAGGTGGCGGTGATGGGCGACGCGCGCAGCCTTGAGTTCTTCGATAAACTCCCGATCAAACGGAATTATAAGAAGCTGGGCGTGCGCTGCGTGCCTCCGGGGGTCGCCCGCTATGGGAGCTTCCTGGGGCGCGGTACGATCTTGATGCCGGGCTTTGTGAATATCGGTGCATACGTCGATGAAGGCTCGATGGTCGATACCTGGGCAACGGTTGGGTCGTGTGCGCAGATCGGCAAGGGCGTGCACCTCTCGGGCGGGGTGGGGATCGGCGGCGTGCTCGAACCCGCGCAGGCCTCCCCCGTGATCATCGAAGACGGTGCGTTTGTGGGCTCGCGCTGCATTGTCGTCGAGGGCGTTCGCGTCGAGCGCGAAGCCGTGCTCGGAGCCGGCGTGGTTCTCACCGCCAGCACACCCGTCGTTGATGTGCGCGCGGCGGTCGCCGTCACCTCGAAAGGCCGCATTCCGGCGCGCGCCATCGTGATTCCGGGGACGATCCCGAAGACGTTTCCAGCCGGCGAATACGGCGTGCCGTGCGCGTTGATCATCGGGACGCGCAGCGAATCGACCGATCGTAAGACTTCGCTCAATGCGGCACTGCGAGACTTCGAGGTGCCGGTGTGAACCCACGGGTTCTCGAGATCGAAACCTCACTCATCCGCAGGGTTGCGGCCAAGCGCCGCCCGAGTTCGATCGATTTAGGGCTGGGCGAACCCTCGCTTTCGCCCAACAGCGAACACTTCAAGTATGCGATGAACTACATCGAAACGCACGGCATTCGCTATACGGCCAATGCCGGCGATCCCGCGCTGCGCGAAGCCATCGCGCGACACTACGACTATCCCGGGATGCATGAAGCAAACAACGTCTGCATCACGACCGGATCGCAAGAGGCGATGTACGTGACGATAAAGACGCTCCTCGATCCGGCGACCGACGAGCTGTTGATCGTCGAGCCGACCTTTCCGTCGTACGCGAAGATGGCGCGGCTCGAAGGCGTCGCCGTTCGCGGTGTCACCATGAGCGAATCCGACGACTTCGCATTCGATGCCGAGCGCATCGTGCGAGGCATCGGCGAACGCACGCGCGCGATCGTCATCTGCTCGCCCAACAATCCCACCGGCCGCGTACTGCACAGCGAACAGGCGGAAAAATTAGTGCACGCGCTCGAGACGCGAGCGGGCGAGCCGATCTGGCTCATCCACGACGAGATCTATCGCGAGCAAACCTTCGTGGAAGAGGAAGCATTCTTGGGCGAACGGTATCGGCATACCATCGTCACCAACTCCGTGAGCAAGAGCAACGCCCTTACCGGGTTGCGTCTGGGCTGGCTGATCGGCCCCGAGTCCTTCATCGACAATGCGATCAAGACGCATGCCTGGCTGACCTCGTGTACCGACACGTTTGCCCAACAGGTCGCGTTGCACATCTTCGGCGAGCTCGGCGGTGTAAACGAGCATGTCTCGTGGTATCGCGCACAGTGGGCCGGCGTTGTCGAATCGCTTCAATCGAGCGGTCTGCGCTTCATTCCGCCCGAGGGAAGCTTCTATGCGTGCGTTCGGCTACCCGACGGCGTGCGTTCCTACGACGCCGCGATCCAACTTATCGAAGAGCGCGACGTGCTGGCGATTCCCGGCGTGGCTTTCGGCGACGCGTTTGAGGGCTGGCTGCGTTTGAGCTGGGTCGCACCGCTCGAACGCGTGCGTGAAGGCATCAAACGCATCGCCGCCTATTGCAAAGAATACGTTTAAGTCGTCGTCACCGATTTTGTGACCAAATAGGAGTCGAGCCCCTCGGTGCCGCCTTCCGATCCATAACCGGATTCCTTGACGCCGCCGAAGGGAATCTCGGCCATCGAGACGCCGAAGTGATTGACACCGATCATCCCGGCCTCGATACCATTAGTGAGCGCGATATGCTCCGAAACGTCTTGAGTAAACACATACGCGGCAAGTCCATAGGGTAGCCGATTCGCTTCACTGATCGCCTGATCGACGTCACGGAACGTTGAAATTGCGGCGACCGGACCGAAGGGCTCTTCATTGAGCACGCGCGCATCAGACGGGATATCGGTCAGCACGGTCGGCGGATAGAAGAAGCCCGGGGTATCGTACGGCGTGCCGCCGATCTGGAGCTTTGCGCCGCGCGCCACCGCGTCTTCGACCAGACCGTGAATCGAACTTCGACGGCGCTCGTTGGCAAGCGATCCCATTTGCGCGCCCTCTTCCAAACCGCCGGCGACGCGAATCTCGGCCGCGGCGCGCGCGAACCGCGAGGCGAACTCGTCGTAAATTCCCTCTTGTACGAGAAAGCGGGAGGGTGAGACGCAGACTTGTCCGGCGTTGCGGAACTTGAATCCGACCGAAAGCTTGACCGCACGATCGAGATCCGCTTTAGCCGTCACGATAACCGGCGCGTGTCCGCCAAGCTCGAGCGTTGCGCGTTTTACGCCCGCTGCCGCCAGCGTCGCGAGCTGTTTGCCGACGGCGGTTGAGCCCGTGAAAGAAATCTTGCGCACGATCGGCGATGCGATCAGCGTCGACGAGATGTGCGCCGGATCGCCGAATACCATCTGCGCGGCATCTTCGGGAAGTCCGGCGTCAAGCAACGCTTGCATCAGCGCAAGCGCCGTGCCCGGCGTCTCTTCGGCGGGCTTGATAATGATCGAGCAACCCGCAGCCAGCGATCCGGCCAGTTTGCGCGCCGGCGTGAGGGCTGGAAAGTTCCACGGTGTAAAGGCGGCCACAACCCCGACCGGATCGCGCATCACGATCTGACGAACCTTGGGCACGCGCGACGGTACGACGCGCCCGTAAGCGCGGCGCCCCTCTTCGGCTGCCCAGTCGAAGATGTCGGCGGCAGCGCCGATCTCCGCTCGCGCTTCGGCCAGAACCTTTCCTTGTTCGAGCGTCATCGTGCGCGCGATGGAATCGGTGCGCTCGCGCATGAGCGCCGCGGCTTTGTGCAAAATGACTGCGCGATCGTAGGCGCTGACCGCGCGCCAGCCGGCAAAGCCTTTTGCCGCGGCAGCGAGCGCCGCGTGCAAATCATCATCGGTCGCAATGGGGAGCTCGGCAAGCACCGCGCCCGTCGCGGGATTGATCACGGGCCGAGTCGCGCGCTGCTTTGCGCCGATGCGTTCGCCGGCGATGAACAGGTGCAGAGCGTCGTAAGTGTCCAGGGTAGCAGTCATGGTGATGTTTCCTCGAGAAGCCGGCGGCTCGCCCGGTCGAGATGCGCGCGCATGGCTTCGCGCGCCGCAGGCGCGTTGCGCGCGACGAGCGCGTCGTAGATCGCCTGATGCTCATCGATCGCAAGCGGTTGGCAGTTGGTTGCGAGCATGCTCCGCCGGATCCAGGCGCTCACGACGTGCTGGAGCATCTCGAGGGCATAGCAGAGGATGTCGTTCTTTGATGCGCGAGCGATCGTTAGATGAAACTGCACGTCGGCCGAGAGATAGGCCTCGGGATCGTTGCGCGCGGCACGCATGTTTTCGAGCAAGCGGCGCAATTCCGTGAGCTCCTCGTCGCCAACGCGCTCGGCCGCGAGCGGCGCGAGCTGCACCTCGAGGATCTCACGTGCTTCGACCGTCTGTTGTAAGCTCGAGGCATTGAGCAGCACCGCCCACGAGAGCGGCTTGGCGAGCGACTTCGATCCGCCGCGGCCGACGTACATTCCGCCACCGGCCACCACATCGATGGCCCCGACGGCACGCAGGGCCTTGACCGCTTCGCGAAGCGACGACCGGCCGACCCGCAGCGACTCGGTGAGTTCGCGCTCGGCCGGGAGTTTGTCGCCTGGCTTGAGCTCGCTTTGCATGATGAAGTCGCCCAGGCGCGTGACGACTTCGTCAAAGACTGAGCGGCGCTCGATGGGCTCCAAGTCGCCGGCTACGTTTGGACGGTTCAGAATAGCTCCTCCGGGTCGCTTTTGGGGGTTTCAGTGTATCGGGTAGCGTTCCATCCGACAAGACGATAGTCCGACGTCAGACGAGCGCCGACCACAGGACTCGAGCGCCGTTTATACAAAAAGTAGCCGTCCCCGATCTCCAGCTGCAGAGGTAATGTGCCCTTGAGAACCCTGTTCCTTAGTCCGCCTTCGTTCGATGGATTTGACGGCGGCGCGGGCGCACGATACCAGGCAAAAAGAGAAGTGACGTCGTTCTGGTATCCGACGTGGCTGGCGCAGCCCGCGGCCCTGGTGCCCGGCAGCACGCTGGTGGACGCGGCCCCGCATGGTCAGACGATCGAAGACGTTCTGGCGATCGCTAAGGATCACGATCTGGTGATCATGCACACGAGTACGCCGTCACTCCCCGGTGACGTTGAGTGCGCTCGCCGGCTTAAGGCTCAAAATCCCGCGCTCAAGGTCGGCTTCATCGGTGCGCACGTCGCGGTGCTGCCCGAGCTGACACTACGCGAGCACGAGATCATCGATTTCGTCTGCCGCAATGAATTCGACTATACGTGCAAGGAACTCGCCGAGGGGCGTCCCTGGAATGAAATCTTGGGCCTTTCGTACCGCGACGCCAACGGTGAGCTCAAGCGCACGGAAGAACGTCCGCAGATCCACGACTGGGATGCGATGCCGAGCGTATTGCCCATCTATGCCAAGCACCTCGACGTCACGAAGTACTACAACGGCTACCTCTTGCACCCGTATGTCTCGTGGTATACCGGCCGCGGCTGCACGGCAAAGTGTACGTTCTGTCTATGGCCGCAAACCATCGGCGGCCACATTTTTCGACACAAGAGTCCCGAAGCGGTTGGTCGCGATCTCGACGAAGCGAAAGCCATTTTCGGTTCCACCGTGCGGGAGTACATGTTCGACGACGATACGCTGACGAATGAAAAAGCGTATGCGATTGAACTGAGCAAACACATGAAGCGTCTCAAGCTTAGTTGGGCCTGTAACGCCCGCGCACATGTCGATTATGACACCCTCAAGACGTTGCGCGACAACGGGTTGCGCGTGCTCCTGGTCGGCTTTGAGTCCGGCAACCAAGAGATTTTGTATCGCATCAAAAAGGGACTGAAGCTCGAGATGGCGCGCGAGTTCATGAAGAACTGCCACAAGCTCGGTATCAAGGTTCACGGGACCTTCATCATCGGCTTGCCGGTCGATACGCCCGAGACGGTCCGCGAAACGATCGAGTTCGCAAAGGAACTGGATCCGCACACGATCCAAGTTTCGATCGCGTCGCCCTATCCGGGGACGGAGCTCTACGATCAAGCGCTGGCGAACGGTTGGTTTGCACGCGACGACCTGGTCTCGGGAGCGGGCATTCAGACCTCGACGCTGCGCTACGACACGCTTTCGACCGCCGAGATCGAAGACTCGGTCGAGCGGATGTACCGTGAGTTTTACTTCCGGCCGAAGAAGATCGGGAAAATCGTCGCTGAGATGATTACCAACCGTCAGATGATGGTTCGCCGCCTGCGCGAAGGCGGTGAGTTCTTTAGCTACTTGCGGGCGCGGCGAGTACAAGCCGGCGAACGCCGTCTCGAAGCGACGTCGGCCGCAGGATGATCGTCGGCTCACCCGCGCACCGGGATTTGCTCTGTCGAACGTTCATCGATACGCATCGGGTCTTTGATCCGGCGGAGCTCCCCTGGCCGCACCTCGAACCGCGCCATATTGAACTCCTGCGCGCGTTCCCGTTTTGGGCCTTCGCGCTGAGCATGGAGCAAGAGGCATCCCGGATGATCACCGCCTTTGCTCGGACGATCGACGATCCGCTCATCCGCGAAGCAATCGAGTTGCAAGCATTTGAGGAAGGACGGCACGGCCGTTTACTCAAGACGATGTTCGAGCGCTACGGCATCGCCGTCGAACCGCTTCCGCTTTCGACCAAGCCGGTGGGTCGCGAGGATTTTTTGGTGTTCGGCTTCAGCGAGTGCACCGATTCCGTCATCGGCTTCGGCGGTTTCGCGCTGGCGCGTCAGAAGCGGATCTTCCCCGACGCGCTCTTGAACATTTTTGAACATGTTTTATACGAAGAGGCTCGGCACATCGTCTTTTTCGTCAACTGGTGGCGCTACGAAGAAGCCCTAGCCGGACGCTCGAATCCGATCGCCCGTGTATTTCGTGCCCTTCAACATAGCGTTGCGGCGGTGATGCACCAGGCGCAGACTGCCCAGGGCACAACGACTGCATCGGCGGCGCCCGATCTCACCAGCGGCGGCTCGCAGGCGGTTCTCGAAGGCGTCACACCCAAGATGTTCCTTGAAATTGCTCTGGCCGAGAATCGAAGGATGATGCGGCGCATCGACTCGCGCCTACTACGTCCGCGCATCATTCCCGCACTGGCAACGGCGGTGCTGCTCGGGTTGCGCATGCTGCCACCTCGCGAAGAGGTTTCGTCGCCTACGCTTGTTGCTGTCTAGGTTCGAGCCGTCGCGCCGCGGCGAGTGTCTCTTCGAGCATGTTGCGTTGAAACGCGACCATGTCGGCCACGTGCGGAAACCGCGCATCGCTCCGTTTTTCGGTAAGCCTTAAGCGTTCGCCATCGGCGAGCAGCGTGCCGCGCTTTCGCAGCGTCGCAATCGCGCCTGCGACCGCAGCCCCAGGAGAACGGCGCAGCTCGGGATCCACAAAAACATTTCCGGGCAGTGCGTCGAGTCGCTCACGTATGGCGTGCACGGCGTCCTTGAGCACAAACGCTTCGGACCCGCTGAGCAAAAATTCCGCCAGCAGCGCAGACGTCGTAATTGGCCGAGCCGCTGCAAGCGACGTCCCGACGTCGTCGCCGCGTAGCGGAACGACGCGATAGAGCATCGAGAGACGCCGGCCGCGGAACGGGTCGTAGGCAACGGCGTTGAGATACAGGGCTGCGAATGGCGCGACCGCTTCGACGATTCCGCCGCGCATCGGATGCATCCGGCCATCGCGGCTGAAATCCCCTTCGGGGGTAACGTAGAACGTCGCGCCGGCGCGAACGCAATCGACGATCGCTGCAACGTCACGCGCAATCGTCGCGCGGAGGTTCTCGACGACTTCGCGCCGGTACGGCTGTTTGATCGTCGAAATCTTCACCCAAGCCTGAGCCCGCATGAAATACCCCAGACTCCAAAGATCGCTGAGCAAACACCCCTCCAAGTCCAATTGCCCGAGCGTTTCGGGCGACAGGACGGCGTCGAGTTGCAGGTCACCGTGCGCGGAACGTAGCTCTTCGGCGAGGCTGATCAAGGGGCGTGAGAAGAGGTGGTTCTCAATCGGCAGGATGCTAAAGGTAGCCCACAGCCAACTCAGGTTCACGCCGCGCGTAAATCGCGCCGTCCAGGGCAACCGCGCCGCGATGAATCCCGTCTCGAACGTGCGCCGAGAGTTGCACATCACGAGCGGCTTCCAGGGATGCCGAAAAAAAACGCGCGCCGTAATCGTTTCGCCTTCGTCCATGTGCTGATGATTGGTGATCAGCACGGCGGCCCCGCGCTGGGCGGGCAAATAACCCCACTGACGGATGCGAATCTTGAACGCAAGATATAGTTGGCGCGAGCCGTAGGTAATCGCGCGCATTGCCCAGTTGGGTTTCATTCGGTTGCCGGGGCTGGTTTGCGCGCGGCAAGCACCGTCACCGAGCCGAGTAGAAAGCACGCGCCGGCACAAGCAAAAAGCCAGCGATAGCCATCGCTCACGGTTGCGCCGCCGGCAATGATCGCCGCGCCGACCCCCGGAGCGATCAGCATCGGAAGATTCGAGAGCGTTCCCCAAATGCCGAGATCACGCGCGACATCCCCCAGCTCCGGAATCGAATCGAGCGCGAGTGCCCAACCGACGGAGAAAACGCCGCCATATCCAAGCCCGAAGAGCGCGGCGTAGACAAAGATCACCCGTAAATCCGGCGCAAGGGCGAAGCCAAGCGCCGCTATGGTCATCGGTATTCCCGAAAGAAAGACGACGAGCCGGCGATCGACTTTATCGGAAATGATTCCGACCGCCACGCTGGAAGCGACTGCCCCGAACATTGCCGCTCCGGCGACGAGCCCAGTGTTTAGCGACGCGTTGCGAACGCCGAGGACGTCGTGGAAAAAGTACAGCACGTAGGTGTTGAGCAGCGTCATGCCCATGACGATCCACGCGCGGGCGATGAGCGTGACGATAAGATCGCGGCGATCGCGGATGTGTGGACCCTCGCGCTGCGCGGTGGCGACGAACGGCGGAGAAGCCGGGACAAGGAGCAGCAGCAAGGCGCTCGCGACAACGCCGCCGGCTGAAGCGAGCAACGCTTCGCGCGCCGGCAAGAGCGCGCCAAGAAGAAGGCCGATGATCGTCCCGATGAGTGTCATCGCGCCACGATAGCCTGCGGCGGTTCCCCAGAATCGGCGTGGAACGATCTCCGGTACCAATACTTGATAGACGACCGAGCCGCTCATCAATGCGACCGTCGCAACGACGGTGGCCGTGCCGAACGAAAAAATCGTCGAGACATACGCCATGACTAAGAGCGCGACTGCGTCGATTGCGAGTACGATCGCCGTCTGAACGCGCCGGTCGTCGATGGGGCGGTCGCTTCCGCGCCGGCGCAGGCGGTCCGAAAGTGCGCCTACAAACGGCGGTACTATTGCGGTCGCGATTGCGACGATTGTCGAAAGCAGCGCGAGAACGTAGGTATGGTTAGCGGGAGCTAGCTGCAGCAAGACCGCCGGCACGATGATCGACATCAACGCCGCATCCTGGAAATGAACCCCCACCCAAAGCGCATTGATCGCGACGTGCCCGCCGCGCTGAAACTGTTCCGTGTCCGCCATTACCGCGACTTTCATCACGAATAAAAGCGAGGCCCCCTTTCGCATGCTAGCGAACCGGCGCTGGTGTGAAGCTCGCACGTCTGCTCGCCACCGGCATTGATATTGCTGCCATCGCCGCGATTGGCTATACGGCAGTCGCGATCGTTTGTATGGCGCGCTTCGGACGCCGGAAGCTCAAGGCCCAAGTCGTCGACGACCTGCCAGGAGTGACCTTGCTCGTGCCCCTCCACGGTGCCGAGCCGGGACTCGAAGAGAACTTGCGTGCGTTCGCTTTGCAAGACTATCCCGAGTTGCAGCTCGTCCTCGGCGTTGCGCGCGCCGACGATGGCGCGCTGGCGATTGCGCAGCGCGTCGCGGCGGCTCTCCCCGACCGGCACATCGACATCGATGTCGGCGAAGTTCCCGGTGCGCGCAATCCCAAGATCGCAAACGTCCTCTCGATGATGCGGCTGGTGCGGCACAAGGTGTTGATCTTGGCCGACAGCGACACGCGCGTTGACCCGTCGTACGTCGGTTCGGTAGCGGCGGGCCTTCGCGAGCCGGGCGTTGGCGTCGTGACATGTCTCTTCGCGGGAGTTCCCGACGGCAGTTTTTCGTCGAAACTCGGAGCCATGTTTATGACCGAGCAATTCATCCCGTCGGTGCTCGTCAATCGGCTTTTTGGCCTCGCGCAACACTGCCTTGGACCGACGAATGCCTTTCGCTCAGAGGTCCTGGCATCAGTCGGCGGTTTTGAGGCGCTTGCACCTCATCTTGCGGACGACTACATGCTGGGAAACTTCGTCGCCGCCCGTGGGCTTCGCGTCGCGATTTCGGACCACGTGATACGAACGATGGTGTCGGACGCGACCCTTCCCGCGCTGTGGGACCATGAATTACGCTGGCACCGAACGATTCGCGGGGTGCAGCCGGCCGGTTACGCCGGGATGTTCCTCACCTATCCGATTCCGCTCGCGCTGCTTGCGTTTCTGATCGCGCCGCATCCCAAACGCGCGCTCACGCTTCTTGTTGCGACGCTGACGCGTCTTGCGCTGCAGAAGATCTCCGCCCGAGCGCTCGGGGTCGAACCTGCTCGCGCGTGGCTCGTGCTGCCGCGCGACCTCTTCGGTATTGCGGTGTGGGCCTGCGGGCTGACCGGAAAAAACGTACGCTGGCGAGATGCGCAACTTCACATGGAATCCGGCGACGTGCTCGCGGAACGACAACCCGAGGTAAAATAGTCCTACGTGCCGACAACCTGCGTTGTAGTGACCTCGACGTAAATGGGCACGGATTGATTCCCGGCGGAATCCGAGAAGGTAAGGATGCAACGGCCTGCGGCGATTGGGACGATTGATAGTTGCGTGTTGGAGAGCGGGCTAACCGTAACGATTCCGACGCACTGCGTCCCGGCTGTAAACGCGCCCATGTATCCTACTTCGCTTAGCGTGACCGTCTGCGCGTACGCGCTCCCAATGGCATAGAAATTGAATACGTCGGTCGGAGCGGCCACAATCGGAGCAGGCGCTGGTGTCAGAGTCGGTAACGCGCTGGGAGTTGACGTCGGCGCTAGTGTCGACAGTATCAGCGTTGGTTGCGCGAGGGGAACCGATGGAGTACCTGCGCCGCCGCCCCCACCGCAGGCCGTAGCGGCAGCGAGAAAAAGCATGACCAGGCCGACGTGCAAACGGTCTAATTGCATTGCCCAATTCCGATTCCGAAAATTGCTGTCGGCGATTGAAGGCCCGAGAACGCGCCTCCCGCAAGGCTGATGGGATTTCCTTGCATATCGTAAGCAGTAACCGTGTTGTTAGCCTCGTTCGTAACGAGGATTCCGGCTTGGCTGGGATTGTAAGTGATTCCGTACGGCTGAGAGAGTCCGGAGAAGGACCCCGTTACCGATGCGGGCGCACCGGTGACGTCGTAGGTCGTAATCGTGTTGTTGCCGTGATTGACCACGTACATCATGGTATTTGGAAGCTCATTCCCAATCGCACCGGTTGGATCGTTCAAGCCGGCAAAAGCACTCGGCGGAAGCGGCGACTGATCGCCGATGATGGTGGCGCTGTTGTCGCTACTGAGAAGGACCTGTTGCGCGCAGGTCCCGAGGCATGCCATGGCAGACGGCGTATGTGTCCACGTGTAGGGCGGAAATTGCGGGCCATTCGTATAGTAGCTCGAGACGGTGTCGTTGCTGGCGTTCGCAACTAGATAATCGGTGTTCAAAGCATCGAGCGAAATTGCGACCGGGTTCGAGATGCCTGTGAACGGACCGACTGTGTACGGGTACGTTTCGCCGTCTTCACCGTAGAGCAGCAACGTATTCAAGCCGGCATCGGCGACGACGAGTGTTCGCAAGCACGGGTCGTAAGTGAGCGCCGTTGGATGCACCAGCCCTTGAAAGCTGGTCGACGGAAGTGCGACAACGTTCCCATTGCCATCGAACAACGAAATGGAGTTCGTCCCGCTATTCACGACTGCGACAAGCGGCTCGTCCTTGATTTTCACGGGAGGAAGGCTCAGTGTGGTTCCGTCGGGGTTCTGGAACTCTAGACTGACGTTTTCGTATCCGGAGCTGATACTAACGCCAAGGAAAGATACTTGAGACCCGGTTTGATTGGTGTATCCGGCGCCCACCGTCGTGTTCCCAGTGGTAATAAACGGAGGCGGATCTGTGAGGATAATATTGCCGTCGGCATCCTTGAGAACGAGATCGAAGAGCTCCGGTTGATTACCGAGCAGCGTGTAACCGGTCGACGCGTCACCCAGGAGCAGGGGTTGATTCGGCACGACCGATAGAGTAGCGCTCGCCGCGATACCGACGACGGCAAGAGTGATCGTATTCGCTTGGCCGAGTTGGATAGAAGGCGCTGCGGTCACCTCGCCGAGAAGCGTTCCCGTTCCATTTGCCCCATCGAATGTCTTCATGGTGATCGGCGAATAGTCGTTGTACGCGATGGTTACGGACGTTGTTGAGTTTCCAGATGCCGGAGCGTTCATTGTAGCGACAATCGCTCCATCAAAAGCGATTGTTACGCTGCGCGCTGAAGGCGAGATGAAGTGTGGGCGCGTCGAGCCTGAGCTCGACGGAACGGGCCAACGAATCACGATTGTGAGAGGTGTAGTCGGTCCCGACTGGAGCGTCTGCGGCACGCTCGATGCTGATCGGCCTCCGCACGCCGCCAAAATGGTGCACCAAAACAGCGCAGCTGCTATGGCCGCTCTCGTCCAAATGACTTGCACAGCGCACCGTTTCTTTGGCGGTCAAGCTGGGACCCTCTGCCACCCACTAGTCCAAAAGTCCCAAGGGACAGCCTTTGGGCCGCTACGCGACCTACCGCATTCGGCGCAAGATAAAAAACATCAAGTTTAAAATCGCCGAAATTTGCCCATAAATCAGCGGTCCAGATCCTCGGTAAAGGCGTTTAATACGTCGTCCATACTCGGGCCGGTCATACCGCTCGCGACCGCGACGTGGAAGTAGTGCTGAAGGTCGGGCCGGTTCAACTGATGGAGCAGGCCATGAACGGCCTCTCGATCTGCGAGGTTCCATAGCAACACGATTGCGCGAGGAAGGCTTTCGGAATCGGTTGGAAACGAATTGGCCCACAGCACCCCACTTCCCGACTCCGTGAGCATGTATTCCCGAATCTGATCCATTCGGTGAGACAGCCAACGCAGCGCTTCAACCCGAGATGTTTCCAGCCACGCGGGCTTGGGGTGAAAGATCGTGAGCGCAAGTAAGCGGGGAGTCCCGGTGTCGTAATCCGTTTTAGTACGTTCCCGACCACGGCCCGGGCGGCCCGGAGTAGATTTCGACCAGAGCCGTCGGGTCGAGGTATTTTTTCGCGACGCGTTCGACGTCGGCCGCCGTGATATTGGCGAAGCGATCGTTGAGCGTGCGGTAGTAATCGAGCGGGAGATCGTTGGTGCCGATGTCGAGCAATTGCTGAACCTGACCTTCGGCCGACGCTTCATCGAGCAGGGCGTCGCTGACCAGGCGCAACTTGGCGTCGTCGAGCTCCGTTTGCGTGACCGGTTGTGTCTGCAGTGTTTGCAGTTCGCTGCGCACGAAGGCGACCGCTTCAACCACCTTGGCCGGCGACGCATTAAGCTCGATCTTGAAATCGCCCCGATCGCTGCCGGCATCCACGGAGCTTGCCACGCCGTACACGAGGCCGCGCTTTTGACGCAGTTCTTGCCACAGGCGCGATTCAAACGCGCCGCCTGCGCCGAGGATCTGATTGAGCACGAGCAGGGTGTCGTAGTCCGGACTATTTCGTCCGACCGCCGGTTGGCCTAGTCGAACGTAGACCTGGTTCGCATCGGTACCCACGTATTCGTGGCCCGAATGTGCGGACGGAAACGACATCGCGTGCGCGTCGGGCTTTGAACCCTGCACGCTCCATCCGCCAAACGCGTTCTCGAGCACGTCGCGCACCTGATCCGGCGTCACGTCGCCGACCACCGCAATCGTGGTCAGATCGGGGCGCCAATAGGTCTTGGTGAAGGACGCGAGATCGCTTTGCGTGAGTCCGTCGACGGTTGTTTTATTGGCGTTACGGAGGGACGGATCGTTGGGCGCGGCGAGCAGTCGCAGGTAGGCGCGATCGATCATCACGCCGGAAATGGTCGCCGTGGATTGCAGGCTGTTGGCGAGTTGGTCGCGTTCCAGAGTGAACCATGGCTCGCTGAAGGTCGGGTGCATCTCACCGTCGGCGAGAATGGCGACGATCTTAGGAAAATCGCGCGCCAGACCGCGCGCGTTAAAGTGTTGGCCGTTTTGCACGACCGCACCCATCATATCGACGGCCTTACGCCGTTGCGCGAAGGGGTACTGCGCGCTACCGAAGTCGGCTAGTGTGGAGGCAAGGTCGCTGATGCCCTCCTCACCCGCGGGCGCGAATGCGGCCGAGCCGGCGATCTGACCGCTCAGAATGAAGGTCGAACGATCGGGCTTCGGCTGCACCAGCACGCGAATCCCGTTGGGCAAGGTAAAGCTCGTTGGATCGAGCGAGCTGCGCGCAGTTGTCGGCGTGCGCACCGCTTCGCGCAGCGCCGCCGGTTCAACGATCGGTCCGGTCGGCACGCGTTTGGAAAAGTCGTCGCTGATCGCGGCATTGCTCTTTTGCGAATTGCTGCGCGCCGGTTGCGCGTTCGGATCGAGCCGGCCGATCACCGTTGGGCGGCTCAAGTATTGCCGCGCGACGGCCAGTAATGATTGGCTGTCGAGCGCGGCGAGGCGATCGTCTTCATCGCTCAGGCGCTCGCCCACGATGCCATAGGTGTAACCGGCGAGATCCCCGAGTCCGTCGACCGAATCGGCGGAGTAGAGACGGTCGGCGATCGTCAAACGCTTGGCGGCCTCGACGAGATCCGGCGAAAAGCCGTTGGCAAGGGTCTGCGTCATCGTCGTTTGGAAGACGCGCTCGGCTTCATCTGCGGTATGCCCGGGATTGAGCACGATGTAGACGTCCAGCAGGCCGCCTTTAAGTTGCGTGTCTTCTTCGGATTGGACTGCGATTGCAATGTTGCTTTGTACGAGTGCAGCATAAAACGGCGAGAGCTGATTTTCGATCAGCGCGGAGAGCGTGCTAATCGCCGGCTCGCCGGGCTCGGTGTCACCGGGAACCGCGTACGCGAGATCGACGATACCGAACGGGAAAGGCAGATCCGAGGTAACCGAGACCGTGTGCGCAACCGGTGTCGGGTGCTTCTCGGTGCGCGCGGGCAGTGTCTTGCGTGGAATCGCGCCGAAGTCTCGCTCGGCTTGGGCGAAAATCGTCGAGTGATTCACGTCGCCGGCGACGACCAGCGTCGCGTTGTTCGGCGCATACCACTCGTGGTAGTACTTCGCGATATCGGCGGCGGTGGCGTGCTCGACGTCGGTAATGTATCCGGTCGGCGTACGGCCGTTGGGTTGGTCCGGATACGCCGCAGCGCGCACCTTCGAGAGCAGGCTGAAGAACGGCGAGCCATCGTCGCCTTCGAGTTCGTTGAGCACGGCGCCGCGCTCGATGTTCCAGTCGCTTTGGCGCATGGCCGCATGTTGCATGCGATCGGCCTCGATCGCCAGGCCCACGCCGACTTTATCCGCGGGCATCATGAAATAAAACTCGGTGTAATCGTACGAGGTCTGCCCGTTCATCTGTGCGCCAAGACGCGCCACGATGTCATCCAGACCGCTGGCATTGAGATCCTCGGTTCCGCGAAACATCATGTGTTCGGTCGCATGCGCAAGTCCGGTCTTGCCTTTGGTTTCGTCCAGCGAGCCGAAATGATACCAAACCGCCGTCTGCACGACCGGCGCCGCGTGATCCTCGACCACCACGACCCGCAGTCCGTTTTTCAACGTGGTCGTGTAAATGCCGGCGTCACCGGGGCCACCGGTTTGCTGCGCGCGAGCGCTCGAGCCTGCAAGCGCGAAGATGGCGCAGGCGATCAGGATAACGAGTCGTTTCACAATGTCCCCAAATAGTAGCGGGCCGATGCTTCCACGCAGGCTCGCGGAACCAGACCGATGAGCTCACTTCGGCGGATCGCGACGCCGTTCTTGGCGGCCAGGCGCGCGATCAACTCGACGATACGATAGAGCGGTGTCGCTTCAACGTCTGTGACATTGAGCGAGACTTGGACGACCCCCTCACTCAAGCGCAATCCTAGAGCGCGAAGCCCGCTTAAGCCGCCGTTCCGCTCGCGCAAACTCCGAGCGATCGTTTTGGCCAGGGCAAGATCGTCGCTGTGGAGTTCAACGTTGAATGCGACGAGGAGGTTCCGCGCGCCGATCGCAATCGCGCCGGCGCGATCGTGCCTGGGAATCTCGCCGACGTCCGGCGGCAGACGAGCGAAGCGCGCTTCGAGCCCTTCGAACTCGCCGGCACGCACGTCGGCGAGGAGTGCGCGCTGGGGTGCCCGTGCCGCGGCACCATAGAAGAAGGACGGCACGCGATAGCGGTCCCAGATGCGCGCACCGGCTTCATGCGCCAACGCAGCCGCGTCGTCCATCGAAGCGTCGCGGAGCGGCACGAAGGGTAACACGTCGAGTGCCCCGATGCGCGGATGGATGCCGCGATGCTTACGCAAGTCAATTCGCTCGACTGCGACCCCGGCAAGCGCTACCGCTGCGTCGAGTACGTGCGGACCGTCACCCGCGACCGTGAGCACGCTGCGATGGTGGACCGGATCGCTGGTACGATGCAGCACGCGTGCGCCGGTCGCGAGCACGGCGTCGACCGCCGCATCGATCGTTGCCGGATCGCGTCCTTCGGACAGGTTGGGTACGATTTCGAACAGCGGCATGGCCATGCTACGAAAGCGCGGCAGCAATTGCCGAGGCGACGTCGCGATGATTCTCCGGGGAGAAGATCGTGCGATACCCGAGTTTGCGAGCTTCGGCTTCGCGCCGGGCGCTCGCGTTGACGTTGCGCAGTTCGCCGGAAAGACCCAGTTCCCCGAAGGCCACGGCATGCGGCGGTAGCGGCCGGTCGCGAAACGAGGATGCAATTGCTAGCGCGATGCCGAGGTCTGCGGCGGGTTCACTCACCCGCAGTCCTCCGGCGACCGACGCATAGACGTCATGCGTCCCAAGATGCATCCCGACGCGTCGCTCGAGCACGGCTAGAATCATCGCGAGGCGCGCTTGGTCGAGATTGTTCGCTAAACGGCGCGGCGTGCCGTAACTGCTTTCGCCGACGAGCGCCTGTACTTCAATGAGAACCGGCCGCGATCCGACGATTGACGCGACGACGCACGAACCGCTGGGGCGCTCTTCGCGCCCGGCGAGAAACAATTCCGACGGGTTGGCGACTTCATCGAGACCTCGGTCGTGCATCGCGAAGACGCAGATCTCGTCAATGGAACCGAAGCGGTTCTTGTACGCGCGGAGAATCCGATATTCGCCGGTCGTCTCTCCCTCAAAGTAGAGCACGGTGTCGACCAAGTGCTCGAGCAAGCGCGGTCCGGCGATCGCGCCGTCTTTGGTGACGTGCCCGACGATGAACGTCGAGCAGCCGGTGCGCTTCGAGAATTCCATGAGTGCTTGCGTGCAGTCCCGAATCTGGGTGACGCTGCCGGCATAGGATTCGGCGTCGGGCAGCCACACGGTTTGAATCGAATCAACGATGATCGCGATCGGATCGATTCGATCGAGCGCGTCGAGCACGGCACGCAGGTTCGTTTCGGCGTGCACGAGCAAGGGCGCCTCGATGCCGAGCCGCTGCGCGCGCAGCTTCACTTGCGCGGCAGACTCTTCGCCGCAGACGTATACGACGCGGCCTGCGGCGCACAGTCGCGCGGCGATTTGCAGGAGCAGGGTCGATTTTCCCGCACCCGGCGGCCCGCCGATCAGCGTAACGCTTCCCGGCACGATACCGCCGCCCAGCACGGCATCGAATTCGCCCATGCCGCTGCGCAAACGAGCGATCTTCGCGCTATCGATCGATTCGAGCTCGACAGGAGCGAGCGCGGCATGGCGCGTGCTCGCGACGGCTTTCGCCGAGCGTGACGGCACGGCGAAGGGACGCTCGTCGAAGGAGTTCCAAGCCTCGCACTGCGGGCAGCGCCCGAGCCATCGCGTCGATTCGAAGCCGCACGCATTACAGAAGAAGACCGACCGCGTCTTTGCCACGCGGTGAAGTTTGCTACCGGGGGTAAAGCGACCCCTCGGCGAATCGGCGGCTCGACCCATGAGCGTCCCATCGTACCTCCAGATTGCCATCGACGGTCCCGCCGCGTCGGGTAAAACGACCGTCGCTTTCCGGCTGGCGCAAGACCTCGGCGTGCTTTATTTGGATACCGGCGCGATGTATCGTACGCTTGCGTATCTCGCGCTACGCAGCGGCATCGACGCCGATAACGAGAGCGCGCTGGTGCGGCTGTGGGAGGGCGCGCACGTTCGCGTGACGCTCGATGCGAAGGCTCCGCAGGGGTTCCGCATCATTGCCGGCGGCGTTGAGCTCGATGACGCGACGCTGCAATCAAATCAAGTGAGCACCGTCGTCTCCACCATTGCCGCGCATCCGCGCGTGCGTGAAGCGATGGTGAGCAGCCAGCGCGAGATCGCGCAAGAGGGCCCCGTGGTCATGGCCGGACGCGACATCGGAACGGTCGTGCTGCCGCTCGCGCAGGTCAAGATCTTCCTCACGGCATCAGTCCAGGCACGCGTCGAGCGCCGCCGAGCGCAATTGCTCGCGGCCGGCGACAACATCAGCGAACACCAACTTGCGCAAGAAATTGAGGAACGCGACCGGCTCGATCGGGAACGCGCCGTGTCACCTCTTGCGCCCGCGCAAGATGCGCACGTGGTTGATTCGAGCACGCTGGGCATCGATGCGGTGGTGGCGGAGATCGTGGGCCTGGTGGAGCGATCGCGATGAGCTTGTACGGACTGGCCAAGGGCTTGATCCGCATCTTCGGTGCGCCCCTTTGGCGCCTGCGCGCATACGGGAAGAAAAACGTTCCGATGAGCGGGCCGCTGATCGTCGCGTGCAACCACATCTCCAATCTCGACCCGCCGCTCCTTGGCGCATGCTGCCCGCGCCGGATCAGCTACATGGCCAAGAAGGAGCTGTTTGAGATTCCCGTGCTCGGGCCGCTCATTACCGCGGTCGGCGCCTATCCGGTCGATCGTCAGGGGAGTGCCGCCGCGGCGATCAAGCGCTCCGTCGAGATCCTGCGCAAAGGCGGTTGTGTCGGCATTTTCCCCGAGGGCGGACGCAACGTCCACGGCGATAAGGAGCCGCAAATCGGCATGGCGCTCTTGGCCTCGCTGACCAAGGCGCCGGTCGTGCCGGCCTATATCTCGGGAAGCGGTCAGGCCGGGCGCCTGGCTCAGATCAAAGTCGCATTCGGCAAACCACTCGCGCTGTCGGCGGACCGGAAAGCAACCCGCGAAGACTTGGCGAAGTTCACCGAGGACGTAATGAGCGCCATTTGGGCCGTACGGGAAAGCATCGATGGAAATTCGTAAGGCGAAGGTTCAGGGCTTCTGTTTCGGTGTCGCGATCACGGTGAAGAAAGCCGAGGAAGCGATCGCGCAGCGCAGCGACGTGACCACGCTCGGTCATGTGGTACATAACCCGCAAACCGTCGCAACCCTCGAAGCCAGCGGGTTGCGTAACGCCGCGAGCGTCGACGACGTGGAGCGCGGCGCGCTCTTTGTGCGCGCGCACGGCTTGCCGGTCGACGTGTTCGAAAAAGCGCAAGCCAAGGGGCTGGAGATTATCGACGCGACCTGCCCGATGGTCACCAAGATTCACGTGCAAGCCGAGAAGCTCAAAGCCGAAGGCTACAAGATCATCGTGATCGGTGACCCGGCGCACCCCGAGGTCAAAGGCACACTCAGTCACGTACCCGGCGCCTGGTGCATCGAGACGGTCGAAGACGTCGACAAGCTTCCACGCGGCAGCCGCATGGGTGTGGTCGTGCAATCGACCTACTCGCGCGAGCGCTTTAGCGACATCGTCAAAGCGCTGAGCGAAAAATATTACGAAGTGCGCGCGGTCAATACCATTTGCACCGATACCAACAACCGGCAGAGCGAAGCGCTGCGCCTGGCAGAGGAAGTCGATGTCATGATCGTGGTCGGCGGAAAGACCTCGGCCAACACCAAGCACCTGGCTGAACTTTCCGAAACGCACGGCGCGCACTCGTTTCACATCGAGGGCCCGGATGAATTGCGGTCCGAGTGGTTCGACGGCGTGAAGGTCGCCGGGCTCATGTCGGGCGCGTCGACCCCGGGATGGCTGGTCGATAGCGTGCAGGCGCGCATGGAGGAGCTCGCTCGTCAACCCGTCTGAGCGCTTCGAAGCCCATCTGAGCCAGTGCGTCCGCGAATATGGCGGATCGCCGGCGATTGCCGAAATGCTCGCGTACCACTTCGGTTACCCGCCACACGGGCCGGCGCGGCGTGGAAAACGTCTGCGCCCGACGATGCTCATGCGCATCTGCGAATCCGAAGGCGCGCCGCTCGAGCATGCGCTCGATGCAGCTGCCGCGGTGGAGCTGTTGCACAACTATTCGCTGGTTCACGACGACATCGAGGATCGCGATGAGTTTCGTCACGGACGCCGCACACTGTGGAGCGTGTACGGCATCGCCCAAGCGGTCAACACCGGCGATGCGATGTGTGCGCTGAGTTTTCTCACGTTGATGCGCGCGAAGGCGCTGCTTGGTCCCACGCGAGCGCTCGACGTCATCGAGCGTTTGCACCACGCGCATCGCACGATGTGTGACGGGCAATCGCTCGATCTGCAGTTCGAGAGCGAGGGCCACGTCGAGCTTCCCGACTACGATCTTATGATCGCGTGCAAGACCGGTGCGCTCTTCGAAGCGGCCTGTTCGCTTGGAGCGTGCTGCGCCGGCGTCGACGAATCGCGCGTTGCCGGGTATGCCGCGGTCGGGCGAGCCTACGGTATGGCCTTCCAGGTGCGCGACGATTTGCTGGGCATTTGGGCGAGTGCGGATCGCACCGGAAAATCTGTGGCCGGCGATCTCATGCGGCGCAAATGGAGTTTTCCGGTGGTTTGGGCCCTCGCCCGGCCGCCGTCGCCGGCGCGCGAAGTCATTGCCGCGGCCTATCGCTCGCAGCGACCACTCGACACAGCCGAGGTCCAGGCTGTGGTAGAAGCGCTCGAGGAGCTGGGCGCTCGAGAGGCCGCGACGCGGGCCGTTGCAGAACCTATGGCCGTCGTGGAACGCCACCCCAACCGTGCCTTGCGCGACTACCTGCTCGAAACGCTCGCCGAACCCGTCGGCTGACCGGAGGCAACCTCTACCGTGAACGCCAGGACGAACGTCCAAACGTCCGTCTGGGAGCGCACGCTCCCCTACGCGCTACCGCTCTTGCTGTTCGTCGGCTTCGTCGTGCGCATGCTGTTCATTGGTTCGAGTGGGTTTTCAACCGACGTCAACACGTTTGTCGCCTGGACCCTGTCGCTGCTTAGCAACGGTCTGCCCAACTTCTACGCAAAGACGAGCTTCGCGGACTACCCGCCGGGCTATTTCTACATCCTCGCGATCTTCGGTCATCTTTGGGCGCCGTTTCGCGGGATGGATCCGCAGTACAACCTGCTGCGTCTGGTGGTCAAGCTCCCGGCCGTCCTCGCCGACCTCGGCGTCGGGGCATTGATTTATACGATTGGCCGGCGATTCGCGGCGCCCGCGGTCGCCCTCGGGGCGGCGGCTGTTTATGTGCTCAACCCGGCAACGATCATGATCTCGGCGGATTGGGGGCAAGTCGATTGCGTGGCGGGCGGTTTTGCGCTCCTTGGCGTGTATCTTCTTTTAAAGAGCGACGATCGGCCGATCGGAACGCTCTCCTGGGCGATCCCGGCGGCATGGGTGAGCCTAGCCTATTCGCTGTTGATCAAGCCGCAGGCAGCGGTGCTGATCGTGCTGTTCATAGCGTTCGCCTTTGCCGATCGAGCGCGTCTGCGAGAGCGGTTGATCTCGACGGGAATCGGTATCGTCGCAGCATTCGTTTTTGCGACCGCGCTCGTACTGCCGTTCCATCCCACTCCCAACCCGATCGCCGCGCTGCAGTGGCTCTTGGGGCAGTACGCATTCGGTTCGAGCCAGTATCCCTACAACTCGGTCAACGCGTTCAACCTCTGGGCGATCAAAGGTCCCTTCTGGCAGAAGGACAGCGAGTTGATCGGTTGGCATCTTTTGCTGCCGCAATACGTGTGGGGCATCGCGCTCGTCGTTGCCGCGCTTGCGCTGGTCGTCTGGCGGTACTTGCAAGAACGCACGGCCGCGGCGCTGCTCGAGTCCTGCACCATCGCGCTGCTCGGCTTTTTCATTCTCTCGACCCGCATGCACGAGCGTTACAGTTTCGATGCGCTGCTCTTTTGCATCGTCTGCATACCGATCGCGCGGCGCTATCTTTGGGGCTCACTCGCGCTTTCCGTCGTGCTCTTTGCGAACCTGATCTATTCGCTGCAGTACCTCATCGTGGTGACGAACCAGACGCCCGGC
The DNA here is from genome assembly GCA_963833045.1 of Vulcanimicrobiota bacterium. Classification (GTDB taxonomy): domain Bacteria; phylum Vulcanimicrobiota; class Vulcanimicrobiia; order Vulcanimicrobiales; family Vulcanimicrobiaceae; genus Aquilonibacter. Next base: position 591,220 of record CAWHWL010000014.1, on the reverse strand, counting down.
GTCAATTCGGTTAACCTGTGGGGACCCCTCACCTCGTTTTATGCGCTTATCGCGGTCGGCACGTTCTTTGTTCTAGGCTACGCGTATCTGGGCTCCGTCCCGGAAGCTGCGCCCGCACCCAAAACCAAAATCGAGGAAGAGGAGAAGGCCAAAAAGCAGGCCCGTGACTACTACGATCCGCGCGAAGGTCTTAGCGTCATGAGCGCGGTCGACTACATCGCGATGAGCGCGCTTGGCCTGGTGAGCTTCGTGCTCTCGTTCATTCGGTATTGGTATCCCGCGGATAAAATCTTCGACGAAATCTATTTCGCGCGAGCGGCCGAAGAATATCTTAAAAACTTGCGGATCTACGAGAACACGCACCCGCCGCTTTCGAAGTTGCTGGTGACGCTCTCCGTGCTGTTGTTCGGCGGCCTCGGGCACGGCGACAATTCTTGGGGCTGGCGCTTCCTCGATGTGGTGTTCGGCGCGATCGTGATCATGCTGCTCTACGTTTTTGCCAAGCGTGTGACCGGCTCGACGATCTTCGCCTCGATCGCATCATTCTTATTACTGTGCGACGGGATGCACTTCGTCCAGTCGCGCATCGGCACGCCCGAGGGCTTCGTCATCGTTTTTTCGCTGGGCGCGGTCTATGCGTTCTATCGCTTCTGGATAGCATCACAAGTCGAGTCGCGCGCTCACACGGTCATTCCCGTCTGGGCATTCGTCGCAGCAGTTGGCGCGTCGGTTGCGTCGGGTCTGATCGTGGTGGGACTGTGGGACCTCATCTGGACCCATATGGTGAATCCGTCGCATCTAGACACCGCTTCGAGCATCATCGTAACGCTCTATGTCGGGCTGGGCGTCTATCTCTTCTTGCGCTACGGTCTTTTCCGTAACTGGTTCTCGGACGGCGCGCAGGAGTTCACGTTCCCCGACGGGGCGTATGCACTCGTCGAAGGGTCGAGCCGTGCCCTCTACGCGCCCGACGGCGGTGTCGTCGAAGGCACCGGCGGCAAAGCACGCATCACCGCCGGCGACCGTTCACAGAACCGCTCCGGCGTTCTCGTCTATCCCGGCGACGACTATACGATTAGCTATCGTGCCGAGCCGAGCGAAACGTACGAAACGCCGGTGTCCAGCGCAACATATGCGCAAAATGAGATTCGCGCCGGCGAGGCGCGCGAACAGGGTTCGTCCTCAACGTTGTGGCTGATCGCCTTCACCATCGCGCTCGGCTTGCTGGTCAGCTCGAAGTGGTACGGCGTCATGGGCTTCGGCGTGAGCTTCGTCGTGCTGATTCTGGTCTGGTTACAGCGCGTCTTTTTCGATCGCCGTCCGGCTGTGTGGGGCAATCCGCGCGGCTTCCGGCTCGACGGCGCGCTCGCGACGATTCTCTTCATCAGCGCGACCGTTTATGCGCTGGCTTGGGTTCCGGATCTTCTGCGGCAATCACCCGACCCCAACGAGGTTCACAATTTCAACGACGTCGTGTACCGTCAATACTCGATGTTCGAGTATCACGACAAGCTGGTGGCGACGCACCCGTATTCCTCGAAGTGGTGGGAGTGGCCGCTCGACTACGTGCCGATTGCGTACTACTATCAGGATCACCGTAAAGACCAGAAAGATCCCAGCGGATGCTGCGTCGAGGAGATTACCTCGATGCCGAACCCGCTGATCATGTGGTTTGGCTTGCTCACGGTGCCGATCGTCGGCGTGCTCGCGTGGCTGCGCAAGAACAAGGCCTATGCGCTGATCGTGCTGACCTACCTCTTGCAGTGGCTGCCGTGGATGCAATCGCCGCGCATCACCTTCGCGTACCATTTTTACGTCGACATACCGCTGATCTGCTTGTGCAACGCCATCGTGATGCAGCAGCTATGGTTGCATTTCGCCGACAAGGGTGAGGCGCAGCGCCGCTGGGCGATCGGGGGAATCGCCGCAGTCGTGGTCCTGATCGCGGCGACGTTCGTGTTTTTCTATCCGATACTCGCAGCCGTCCCGCTCTCGTGGGATCAATGGCATCTAAGAATGTGGTTTCCGACCTGGATCGTCGGACCGGGATAGCGAAAGGAATATCCTATGGGTCGTAAGTGGCAAAACATCAAACTTGATAAGGGAAAGACCGACGCGCAGCGTGGGGCGCTCTTTACGCGCCTAAGCCGCGAGATCACCCTCTCGGCGAAGTCGGGATCGCCTGATCCCGAGTCGAATCATCGCTTGAAGATCGCGGTCGACAAGGCGCGCGAAAACAACATGCCCTCCGACAACGTCAAACGCGCGATTGCGCGCGCCGGCGGATCCGGTGAAAAAGAGATCGAGGAGATCCGCTATGAGGGCTACGGCCCCGCGGGGCTCGCGGTCGTGGTCGATGCGGCCACCGACAATCGCAACCGCACCGCGGGCGAATTCCGCTTCATGTTTACCAAGCACGGCGGTCAACTCGGCGAGACGGGTTCGGTCGCGTGGATGTTCGACGCGGTCGGCGTGATCGAAGTCGATCCGCAAGGCGCGAGCGAAGACGCGCTGACCGAGTCTTCGCTGGTCGACGGGGTCATCGATGTCGACTACACGCCGGCGCGCGCGTACATCTATACAGTGCCGGCGCAACTCGCCACCGCGCGCGATGCGCTGCGCGGTGAACTCAAAGTGGCCGACGTGTATCTCGGCGTTCGCGCCAAACAGACCGTTGCTCCCGAGGGAGGCGAACTCGCTGCCGCACTGGCTTTTCTCGAAGTGCTCGAGAATCACGAAGACATACAACACGTCTTCAGCAATCTCGACGTGAGTGAGGCTGCGCTGGAGGCGCTCACCTGAACAGGACGCGCGACTGGAAAGACTTCGTTCAGCAATGCATCCCGCGCGATTGGATTTTTCCGATTGTGCTCGCCGCATTCGTCGCCGTCCTGGTGTGGTTCGGACATCAAATTTACGAATTCTTGCTTCCGCCGGCCGACACGATTACCGTTCCGTCATTCGTGGGCCAATCCGCGACTGATGCAACCGCCGCAGCACAACAGATGAATCTCGCTGCTGCGGTCATCGATCATGCGACCAGCGATCGTTATCCCAAGGGCGTGGTCATGAGCCAGCGGCCGGATGCGGGAACGACGGTGCGCGCGGGGCGCCAAGTAGACTTTGTGATCAGTGACGGCATCGTGACGCGCGTCATGCCCGATCTTCGCTACCAGTCGATGCGCGAGGTGCAGCTCGACCTCTCGCGCGCCAAGCTCGTGCTCGGCACCGTTACCTCGGTCAAGAACGATCTCGTTCCGGGCGGACACGTCGTCGATCAAGATCCGCAGCCGCTGGTCAACGTCGTCGAAGGTGAGAGCGTCAACCTCGTCCTGAGCAAGGGCGGCGCGCCGATCGTGCGCGTGCCCACCTTGACCGGCTTGACGATCGACGACGCGCGCAATCTCGCGAGCAAGAGCGGCGTGAAGCTCGGACAAATCGTCTGGACGCCGCTGGGCAAAGATGGGCCTAAGCACGGCATCGTGGCGCGCCAATCGATTCCGCCGAATACCAAGATCTCTTCATACGAGCCGGTCTCGCTGCAAGTCAGCGCCGGACCAAACGAGTCGGGCTATATCATCCGGCAGGTCCACGTGCTTGCCTCGATTCCGATAAGCGGCGATGCCGAGGCCAATCAGTCGGTCACCGTCGTATTGCGCGTGCGAGACGCGACCGGCGAGTACGAAGCGTACCGCGCGTTTGCGCAGCCCGGCCAAAAACTCGATTTCACCGTTACGGCGGTCGGCACGTCGGTGGTCTCGCTCTTCGTCGACAATACGCTGGTGGGCGAGACCCGACTCGGCGACGAACCGGCACGCATCTACGACGAGAAACCGACGCCCTCTCCCTCCCCTGGAGGCCCGTGATGCCGGTTGTTATCGCGCCGTCGCTGCTTTCGGCGGATTTTGCGCACATCGCCGACCAAATTGCCGCAGTCGAGGCGGGCGGCGCCGACTTTCTTCACCTCGACGTGATGGACGGCCGGTTTGTGCCCAACATCACCTGGGGGCCGAAGATCATCGGCGACCTGCGCAAGCTTTCGAAATTGACGTTCGACGCGCATCTGATGATCGTCGAACCCGAACGCTATGTGGATGAGTTCCGCGCGGCAGGCGCCGACATTATCACGTTTCATTACGAGGCGACGCCACACGCGCAGCGCCTGCTCACCCATATTCGCTCGCTGGGCGCTAAAGCCGGGATTTCGATCTGTCCGCAGACGCCTGTCGCGATGCTCCAAGACATCATCGACGATTGCGATCTCGTACTGATCATGAGCGTGAATCCGGGCTTCGGCGGCCAACGTTTCATTCCACGCGCCTTCGAGAAGCTGCGTGAAGCGCGGGCGTTGATCGATGCGCGCAATCCGCAGTGCATCCTCGAAGTGGATGGCGGCATCGGCACCGAGAACATTCGCGGCGTCGTGGACGCCGGGGCCCGAGCTATTGTCATGGGCTCGAGTATTTTTGGCACGACCGACCCCGCGGCGACGGTGCGCGTGATGCGCCGCATCGCCACTGAATGAATGAAGACGAACTCGTAGCCGCGATCGCCGCACTCACCGACGGTACGTCGCGGGTGCTGATCGGGATCGGCGACGATGCGGCCGTCTGGCAACCGGCGCGTTCGCTGCGCAGCGTCATTTCGACCGATGCATTGATCGAGGGCGTCCATTTTTCACGTGCCTGGATGTCGCCGGACGATATCGGTTGGCGCGCGATGGCGGCCAACTTGAGCGATCTTGCCGCAATGGCCGCGCGCCCGCGCCTTGGAACAGTGGCATTGGGAGTTCCGCCCGAATGGACGCCGCAAGCATTGCTCGAGTGTTATGCCGGCATGGTGCGTTGCGCACGAGCCTTTGGTCTGCAGATCGCCGGCGGGGATCTGGTGCGCGCGCCAGTGCTCACGATTGCGATCACCGTTGTAGGCGAGGTGCGACCGAGCAACCTCAAGACGCGCAGCGGTGCGCGACGCGGCGACGTCATCGCGACCACCGGGGCGCTAGGTGCAAGCCGGGCCGGACTCGATCTGTTGCAAGGCGCCGTGCAGCTGGAGGCATCGCTTGCCGCTGCGGCACTTGCGGCGCATCGGACGCCGCAGCCGCGCGTCGCGCAGGGCCGGTGGCTCGGTGCCAGCACGCACGTGCATGCGATGATGGATTGTTCCGACGGTCTCTCAACCGACCTCGCGCGCATGGCGCGCGCAAGCGGTGTTGGCGCGTCGATCGAGCGCGTGCCGATCGCCGATGCGGCGGCTGCGGCCGCGGCTGCGCTCGGTGTAGATCCGATGGCCTATGCGATGGCCGGCGGCGAGGACTTCGAGCTGCTCGTCGCGGTCGAGGCGCGCGCCTTTGCGCAGCTGGCGCGCCGGTTCCACGCACGGTTTGGGCAGGCGCTCGAACGTCTGGGCACGGTGAGGGCGGACGAGCGCGTCGTCATGGTGAACCAGGGTCGAGAAGAGCCGATTGCGCGCACCGGCTGGGATCACTTTTCACAATAGGGAACGCAACTTTGTTCGAAGACGACGTTCAATCGTTTCCGCTCATCGGCAGCATTCAAAACAGCGTCGGAATGGGCTTTTTAGGCAATCAGGCGGCGTTCGCGATCGCAAACGCGCTTGGGGCGCGGCTGGTTCACGCACAATCCCAGTTCGCCAGTGCTCCCAGCGGGGTGACCGGCCGAACGACCACAATAGCAGACGTGAATCAATTCCGCCGTGACGTCGAATTCGTCATTCGCGCGCGCCCGGCGATTCTGCACATCGGCTTCTTGCCCAAGCCTATGCACGTCGACGTCGTTGCCTCAGCGCTCCATGAGTTCAAAGGCGTCGTGCTTCTCGATCCGGTCATCGGCGATTACAAAAAGGGGCTCTTTGTTTCCGAAGAGACGGCGCGCGCGATTCGCGACATGCTCGTGCCGATGGCGCAAGTGGTCACGCCCAATCGCTTCGAGGCCGAGGTGCTGCTCGGAACCGGCGATCGCACGCTCACCGAGCACGCCTATCTCAACGGGATCTTCGATCTGGGGCCGCAAGCGGTGATCATTACCTCGTTCGAGCGCGACCCGGAGAAGCACCGCACCACCAGCCTCTTTTCGAACGGTTATTCTTACCACCGCATCAACGGGCCGTTTTTTCCTCGCTATCAGGCGCACGGCGCGGGCGACGTCTTCGCCGCGTCGGTCGCGGCGTTCATGGCGCTTGGCGGATCGCCGTTTGCCGCAACCTTGCTAAGCACGGCGCTCGCGACGCGCGCCGTCGCGAACACGACCAACTACGCCGGGGCCAGCGTCGATCCGATTGCAGCACTCGCGAAATGGAATCCGCTCGGGTATCAAGTCGACGACGATCGCACGATGCGTTTCTGCGAGCGTTCGAACGTCGAGAGCGAAATGCTCAAAGCGACAGCTGCAGACGGGCCGCGCCTGAAATTCGCGCCGCCGAAACACAAAATTATCTACGGATGACCACCCACACCATTCGCATCGGCGAGGGCGATCCGCACGTGGCGATTCAGATCGCCGGTTACGTTCACCCCGAGGTGGCTGAACCCGAAGGCATGGATCTACTCGACTGTTTCGTGCACGCGGTCGCACCGCCGGTCGACGCGACGTTTCCGGTCTCACTCCGCGTCGACGAGCTGCGCTCGCTCGGCACGTACCTTGCGCAGATCAACTCAGGCAATGGCCCCGCCGGAAACTTTGCCTTCGCGGGCGGCTTGTTCGAAATCTCATTCGCACCCAGCCGACGCGGACCAGTGCTGTGCGCAGTCGGCTTAAAGAGCATCGAAGCCTCGCACGTAAGACTTGAATACCTCGTCACCCTCGAACCCCAAGAAATAACCAAACTCCTCCAAGACCTCGCCGCCTTCGAACGAGCGACAGCCGACTGAAGCGCAGCCCTTTAGGGGTTCTCGAAGAAAATTTACAACTTTTTGCGCCTTCACACGATGTGAAATTCAAAACTTGTTCTGCGCAAAAAGTGTCAAAACAAAAACGCCGCACGGATGCGGCGTTTTGAGTGGTTTTCGACCGAGAACCCCTAAAGGGCTCCGCCTCAGCCTAGACGGCGCGAACGACCTTCTTCGACCGCAGGCACTTTGCACAAACCCGTGCCGTCCGATGCGTGCCGCCAATATTCACCTTCACCGACTGCAAATTCGGCAGCCAGCGGCGTCGGGTTTTGTTCATCGCGTGGCTCACATTGTTGCCCGTCATTGGGCCTTTGGAGCACACGTCGCAGCGTTTCGCCATCGGGGTCGGGTCCTTTCCTGGGCACGAACTTACGGATGATACCATGTGCCCGAGGCCTTGACAAGGATTCCGGCGCCGGGGGCTCGCAGACCGCTCCTCCGTGGACGTCACCAGCCTCGATGGCCGCGGCTACGCCAAGTTCCTCGCGGCCGGGACCTACTTCCTGAGGAAGTACCGAGCGGTCCTCAACGACCTCAACGTGTTCCCGGTCCCCGACGGGGACACCGGCACAAACATGTACCTGACGGTCCGCTCCGCGATGCTGGAAGCCGGCAAGCTCCATACCACCAATCTCGCCGAGGTCGCCGCTGCAGCTGCCCAAGGCAGCCTCATGGGCGCACGCGGCAACTCGGGAGTGATCATCTCGCAAATGCTGCGGGGTTTCGCGCATCACGTCCGCCATCGCAGCGAGATCGACACCTTCGTGCTGGCGACGGCAATGCGCGAAGCGGTTGCGGCTGCGCGACAGGCGCTCTTGCGCCCGGTCGAGGGGACGATTCTCTCGGTTGCCGAGGCAGCGGCTGAAGCGGCCTACAAGCTGGCGTTGCACGAACGCGACTTTTATCGCCTCGGCGTCGGCATCGTTCGCGCGGCAAACGAGGCGCTCGACCGCACCCCGGATCAATTGCCGGTTCTCAAAGAAGCGCAAGTGGTGGATTCGGGCGGCGCGGGCTTCGTGTATTTTGTCGAAGGCATCCTGCGCTTTCTTCCCGAGTCGCGTACCCGCACGACGGCATTCCCGCGACGTCCGGTGCGCCAAAGCGTTTTTACCCCGGCGCAGACCGTCGGGGAGAACAAATTTTGTACGGAGTTTCTGCTTCAAGACGCCACCGTTACCGCGCACGATTTGCGTCATCTCCTCGAGCCGCGCGGCGAATCGTTGCTGGTGATCGGCGCACCCCCGACGATAAAAGTTCACATCCACACCGACAATCCCGATCGGGTGCAAGATATCGCCGGACGCCACGGGCGTCTCACGCGGGTCAAAGTCGACAACATGGAACGCCAGCACCAGTTGCTGGTTGTAGAACCCCCAAGCGTGTCGCGTTCGATCGTCGCTATCGTTCCTGGACCCGGCTTCGAGCGGATTGCGCGTGAACTCGGCGCCGAAGTCACCATGAACGGCGAACGCAATCCGAGCGTGCGCGATCTGTTGCTTGCGGTCAACAAGACCTTGGGCAGCGACGTCTATCTCTTCGTCAACGACAAGAATGTGGCGCTCGCGGCCAAAGAGCTGAGTGCAATGACGGATAAACGCATGCACGTTATGGCGACGGTGGACATTGTGGAAGGTATCGCGGGGCTCTTTGCGATGCGCTCGGCCGGCGAGGCCGTTCCCAGCGACGACGCGATTATGAGCGCGGCACGCGGTGCGCGCAGCGCGCAGCTGTTCCTTGCCGGAAAGGATTCGACGGTGGGCGGCGTGAGCGTGGAGCGAGGAAGGCCGGCAGCCAGCCTGGATGGACGCCTCGTGGCTGCGCCGACCCTGGGAGAGACCGCGATCGAGGCGCTGCGCGAGATGGGGGCGGCCGAAGGCGGCCTGGTGACGCTCTACTACGGCGGCGCACAGCGGGAGAAGGATGCGCAACGTCTGAGCGAAGAGCTCAGTGCCGTCTACGCGAATACTGACGTCGAATACTACTACGGCGGCATGAAGAACGCGGAGTACTGGATTTCATTCGATGAATAAGCCACGGATAGCGATCGACGCCATGGGTGGCGATCACGCGCCCGAGGAGATCGTGGCCGGAGCACTGCTCGCGGCCAACGAGTGCCTCGACGCGTCGCTAACCCTGTATGGCGACGAAGCGCGCGTGCGAGCTCTGCTGCGCGGGCCCGGCGCGGAGCGGATTGGGGTCGTGCATTCGCCCGAATCCGTCCCGATGGATCAGCACGCGTCGCAAGCGCTGCGCAGCGCCGATCGCACCTCGCTTGGCATGGCGGTAAACGCCATCAAGGCGGGTGAGGCCGACGCGGTCGTATCCGCCGGAAACAGCGGCGCGTTCCTGGCGATCGCGCTGATCAAGCTTCGTACCATCGAAGGCATAGCGCGTCCGGCAATTGCAACCGTATGGCCGGCGGTCAACGGGTGGACGGTATTGATCGACTCGGGCGCAAACGTCGATTGCCGCGCGGAGTGGCTCGAACAGTTCGGTATCATGGGCTCGGCTTATGCCTCGGCGGTGCTCGGTATCGAGCGTCCCAAGGTTGCGCTGCTTTCGATTGGTGAGGAACGCACCAAGGGCAATTCGCTGGTGCTTGAGGCGGCGGCATTGCTCGAGCGGGCGCCGATCAATTTCATCGGCAACATCGAAGGCAAGGACATGTTCCACAAAGTGGCCGACGTGGTGGTTACCGACGGCTTCGTGGGTAACGTGTTGCTCAAGACGGCAGAAGGCATGGTCTCGGCGATGGGCGAGGTGATCAAAGACACGCTGTTGCGCCGCAACATCATGAATCTGCTTGGCACGGCCTTGCTCGCGCCGTCGCTGCGCGGGTTGCGCCGGCGTTTCGACTACGAAACGTACGGCGGCGCGCCGCTGCTCGGCGTGCGCGGCAATTGCATCTACACACATGGGCGCGTCTCGCGCCGTGGCATCAAGGGCGCGATTCTCAGCGCGATCAGCGAAGTCGAACACGACGTCGTTGGCCGTATCGGCGAGATGGCAACGCCGCACCTCACGCGCGAAACCTCGGTAGAAAGCGCATAAGGACTCTCTTTGTCGATCGTCGTCGTCACCGACAGCACTTCGGATATCGACCCGCAGCGCGCTGCAAGCCTCGGAATAACCATCGTTCCGCTCTTCGTCGTCTTCGGCGATCGCAGTTACCGCGACAATCTCGACTTGAGCCGCCGCCAATTCTTCGAAATGCTTGCCAACGAAAAGGCGCTCCCCACCACCTCGCAACCCACTGCGCAAATGTTCGAAGATGCGTTTCGTCCGCTGGTGCAAGCCGGGCACGACGTTCTCTGTCTTACGATCTCATCGTATCTTTCGGGAACGATCAACGCAGCACAGACTGCGGCGCAGCAGTTTCCAGATGCGAAGATCGTCGTCTATGACTCGGAGAGCGCAGCCGGCGGCCTGGGCATCATGGCCTTGCGCGCGCAAGAGCTCGTTGCTGCGGGTGCGAGCTGGGAGGACCTTCTTGCCGCGCTCGATCGCGAGCGAGCCGTGCAGCGACTTTATTGCTGCATCTCGGACCTTTCGCATTTGCAGCGCACCGGACGCATTGGCAAGGCGCAACAAGTGCTTGGTACGCTTATGAAGATCGTGCCGGTCATCGTCCTTAAAGACGGTCAAGTTTCGGCTGAAGCGCAGGTGCGCACGTTTAGCCGCGCGCAATCGACCATGATTGACCTTGCCTTGGCGGCCGTTACCGACGTTTCCAAGGCGCGGTTTTTGGTGATGCACACCGATGCACCGCATTTGGCGGAAGCTGCGCTGGAACAACTGCGCGCGCGTCTGGGCGACGCGCAACCACGCCTGCTCGATATCACCGAGGCGGGGCCGGTGATCGCGACGCATGCGGGGCCGGGCGCGGTAGGCGTCGCCGTTGCGCAAGATACATAGGAGGACCCGTGCCAACAACAATCGTTACCGATAGCGGAAGTGATCTTTCGCGCAGCGAGGGGCAGCGTCTCGGCATCGAGATCATTCCCGTGTGGATCATCTTCGGCGAAGAGCGTTTCAAGGACGGTATCGACATCGACCGCGAGACGTTCTTTGCACGCATGCAAGCGGGAGAGCAGCCGCGCACCGAACCGCCCACACCCGAGCAGTTTCGCGAGACGTTTGCGAAGATCGTGAATGCCGGCAACGAGGCGGTGATGATCGTGCTCTCGTCTCAGATTTCGAAGAGCTTCGAAATTGCGACGGAGGTAGCCAAAGAGTTTGGTGGCAAGGTTGTCGTGGTTGATTCGCGTGGCGCCTCCGGCATGGAGACACTTCTCGCATACTACGGCCTTGAGCTTGCAAAGGCCGGCGCGACGGCCGCGGAGATCGCCAAGAAGATCGATCCCCGCGGACTCAAGTACACTGTGTACTTCGCCGTGCCCGACGTAAGCATGCTATCGCGCAGCGGGCGGTTGCCCAAAGCCGTCGCCGCACTCGGCTCGATGCTCAATGTGAGCCTCGTGCTCAAGATGAACGAACAGGGTGCCATCGGTCCCGCCGGGCAGAGTTTCTCATTTGATAAGACATGCGAAATTATGGTCGACGCGGTGGTGCGTGGCATCGATCGCGCGCCGAACGTACGCGTCGCTTTCGGACACATTCAGGCCGCCGAGATGGCGGAAAAATTACGTAAGCAGCTCGAAACGAAACTCGGTCATCCCCCTGCGCAGGAAATCGTGCACGAGGGCACGCTCACGATCGCGGCGCACATGGGACCCGGGGCAATCGGGATTTTCGCTATCGTGCCCTAAGGCCGGTCATGCCGCTCGGAATCTACGTTCATTTGCCGTTCTGTCCGTACATTTGCCCGTATTGCGATTTCGCAAAGTGGCCGATGCGGCGGTCGCGCGCAACGACGTACTTAGAGGCGCTGCGCGCGGAGATCGCCGGCGCGCACCATGAGCCGGCAGCCACGATCTTCTACGGCGGCGGAACGCCTAACGCGTACGAGGCGGACGAGATTGCGGCGCTCACGACGCTCTTGCGCGAGCATTTTCCGGCTAGCGGCGATGAGCACGAGATCACGATCGAAGTGAATCCCGACCTCGTGCGCGACGAAGATTTTCTGCGCTATGCGGCATCCGGCATCAATCGCGTCTCGATCGGCGTGCAGTCATTCGTGCCTAGCGAGATTGCAACCCTTGGAAGAAAGCACACCCCGCAAGACGTGACACGCGTCGTTGCGCTAGCACGCGCTGCGCGGATTCGTTCGGTCTCGATCGACCTGATCTTTGCCGTACCTGGGCAAACCGTGCAGAGTTGGGAGCACTCGCTCGAGTGCGCGATTGATCTCGGCGTCGATCACATCTCGACGTACGGTTTGACGATTGAGCCGGATACGCCGTACGAACGCTGGCGCGAACGCGAACCGGCCGCGTTCATGAATGACGCTGCCGAGGCCGATCTCTACGAGACGGCAATCGAACGCTTGGAACGGGCCGGCTACGAACAGTACGAGATCAGCAACTTCGCGCGCCCGGCACATCGCTGCGCCCATAACGAAAACTATTGGCGCAACGGCGATTACAACGGGTTTGGGGTGGGCGCGGCCTCGTACCGTGCCGGCGAGCGCAGCGTGCACACCCGCGATCTCGACGCGTATCTGGCGGCGGCGAGCACCGGCGGCCCAATTCCAGGTGATGCCGAGCGCCTAGGCGGAATCAAGGCCGTGGGGGAAGCGGTGATGATCGCGCTACGCACCGCGCAAGGGGTTGCTCTGAGTGAGTTCAAAGAGCGGTACGGCATCGACGTGGCCGAGCGATACGCCCCGGTCGTGGCCCGGTATGAAAGCGATGGCTTGCTCGAACGCAGCGGCGATCGGCTCGTGTTGACCAAGCGTGGGCGATTTTTCGCCAATGACGTCTGCGGAGCGTTTGTAGTATTCGAATGAGCACAGGGAGTCTTTCCGCGACGGTGCTGCGCACGGTCTTTGCGATCGTGTTTTCGATCACGGGCTTCCTACTCGGGCGCGAGCTCTATATCAACGTGCTCTCGCTCCATTTTGCAAGCGATTGGCTGCAGTGGACGATGATGATCCTGTCCCCCGTCGTCGGTGCGCTTGTCGGCATTGCGGTCGCGCCGCTGGCGCAGTCGTTCTTCGAGGACGAGCTCAATCTCGTCGAGCACGCGATCGAGCGGCTGGCGCCGGCCGAAATTGCGGGTGGGGCCGTGGGTTTGCTGGTCGGACTTGGAACCGCGCTGCTGGTTAAAAGCATTCTGTTCGAATTCATCTCGATTACCGGACGCGCGGGTAGCTACCTTGCAATTCTCCTCTATCTCATCGTTACGATTTTCTTCGCGTATCTCGGTGCGCGTGTGGGGGCGAAAACCCGTTTATTGCCGCTGGTTTCCAAAGACGCGAATCTGCCCAGGAGCGGAGGCGCAAAGATCGTCGATACCTCGGTGATCGTTGACGGTCGCGTGGTCGAGATCGTGCAGAGCGGATTTCTGGAAGGCGCGTTGATCGTGCCGCGTTTTGTGCTCCGCGAACTACAGGCGATCGCCGATTCTGAAGATCCGCAGCGCCGGACGCGGGGGCGCCGCGGGCTCGAGGCGCTGACCAAACTCCAGGAATTGCATGCGATCGAGATCCATGAGCGCGAATACGACGACCTTCCACCGGGAAACGTCGACGCAAAATTGGTTCGCCTGGCACGCGAATTGCCCGGCCGGCTCTTGACCAACGATTACAATCTTAATCGCGTTGCGCAAGTCGAGGGTGTGGAGGTGCTCAACATCAACGAATTGGCTAACGCCGTCAAACCAGTGGTTTTGCCCGGCGAGGAACTGCACGTGCACGTCATTCGCGAGGGAAAGGAGGCGCACCAAGGCGTCGCCTATCTCGACGACGGTACGATGATCGTCATCGAGCAGGGGAAGCGGCTCGTTGGATCGAGCACCGATGTGGTCGTAACCAGCGTTCTGCAAACCGTGGCCGGTCGAATGATCTTTGCGCGCCCGAAGGCTGCGAGCGCCGCGGCCCGATGAAGTGGGGCGCCGTGATTGTTGCGGCTGGACGCGGAACGCGCTTTGGCCGTCCCAAACAACTGATCGAGATCGCCGGACGCCCGATGCTTGCGTGGTCGTTGCAAACCTTTGCCACGATGCCCGAGATCGGCGCAATCGTGGTGGCGACGGAACGCGATTGGCTCGGCGCCGTAAAAGACGTGACGAGCGCGTTTTGCGCGCAATGCGAGATTAGCGTCGTCGGTGGCGGCGCGACGCGGCAAGCCAGTGTGCGCTGTGGCTTAGACGCGTTGGCGTCGCAGTACGATGCCGTGCTCGTGCACGACGGCGCGCGGCCGCTCGTGCGCGCCGACGACGTGCGCGCAGGCATGCGTGAGGTGCGCCCGGGCCGTGCTGCGGTTTTGGCCGCGCCGGTTGTGGACACGATCAAAGTCATCGACCCGGAAACCATGCTGGTGCAGCGCACGCTCGATCGGAGCACGCTGTGGGCGGCGCAGACGCCACAATTCTCAATGCGTGCAGAACTTGCCCGGGCGCACGATGCCGCATCGGAGGCAGCGCTCGAAGCCACGGACGACGTTGCGCTGCTCGAAGCAATCGGCATCGAGGTGGCGATTGTTCCGGCTAGCGCGCTGAACTTCAAGGTGACGCATCCCGACGATGCGGCGCGCGCGGAAATGCTTCTGGGAGCTTCCCTTTAAGTGACGCGTTTTGGTCATGGCTTCGATGCGCATCGATTGGTTGAAGGACGTCGCTTGGTCCTCGGCGGGATCATGGTACCGCACGATCGCGGCGCGCTGGGCCACTCCGATGCCGATGTTCTTGCGCATGCAATCTCCGATGCAGTGCTGGGTGCTGCGGCGCTCGGCGACCTGGGCGGCCATTTTCCCGACAGCGATCCGCGCTGGAAGGATGCCGATTCGATGGTTCTGCTCGAGGCCTGCGTAGCGCGCGTCCGCGAGGCGGGCTATCACATCGTGAACCTGGATGCGACGATCGTCGTCGAGCGTCCGAAGCTCGCGCCGTATATTGGGGCCATGCGAGAACATCTCGCGACGCGCCTGGGCTTGCCGCTCGAGTGCGTGAGCGTCAAAGCTAAAACGAGCGAAGGTATGGGTTATACCGGCGACGGTACGGGGATCGCTGCGTTCGCGGTCGCGTCGCTGGAGCGGGGCGTGCAATGACGACAATCACGCGGGCCCAGCTCTTGACGGCAATGCAGCGCTGGGGCTTTCTGGAGGATCCCGCGCCCGACGCGGCGCTGCGCTGGATCGATACGTTTCTCAAAGCGTTTGCCGACCACTTGTCGCAGGTCGACGATGCGTTCACCTACATCGCTGCCCTGCGCGCCGAGTCGTGCGTGATTCCCGCCCTGGAACTCGAGCGATTGCGTACCCGTTCGGTACTCTTCTTTCTCGACGCCGTTGGGCAGTATATCGATCATCTGCCTGAGCTGCGCGACCTGCCGCTGGCGCACGACATTCCGGCGATTGCCGACGAGTTCGGAATCGCAAAAGCGGACGCGTTCGCGGCGGTGCGCATGGCTCTCACCGGTGAAAAAGAGGGACCACCACTCGAGTTGCTCTTCCCACTACTAGGCCACGACCGGATGCTGATTCGCATCGGTGCGGTGAGCTCGCGCCTGCTCCACGGGCGCGGCCTCGAACCGATCAAGTTTGGCCCTGACGGCAAGCCGTTCGAGACGATTGAATCCAAGCGCGTTGACCCGTAGGTTAAGATTATCTGCAATGGCTGGACCGTTTGAGACATTTCTCAATGACCTGCGGGCCCCGCTCGAGCGCGATCCCGCCGCCCGGGGTTGGCTCGACGTCGTGCTCTCCTATCCGGGCTTCCATGCGCTGACCGCCTACCGCGTCACCCACCGGCTATGGCTGCTCGGCATTCCGTTGCTGCCCCGTTGGCTCTCGCATGTTGCTCGATTTCTGACCGGTATCGAGATCCATCCCGGTGCGACGATCGGACAGCGCGTCTTCATCGATCACGGGATGGGCGTGGTCATGGGCGAGACGGCCGAAGTCGGCGACGGCTGCACGATCTACCAAGGCGTCACGCTCGGCGGCACGAGTCTGGCGCACACCAAACGCCATCCCACACTCGGCAAGAACGTCACGGTCGGCGCGAGTGCCGTGGTGCTCGGTGCGATCTTCGTGGGCGATAACGCTCGCGTGGGCAGCGGCTCGGTCGTGGTGCGCGACGTGCCGGCCAATGCAACGGTTGTCGGAATTCCCGCACACGTTGTAGCCCAGGACGGCAAACCGGTACGCGCAGTGCCGGATCGTCCGCAGGTCGAGATGCCCGATCCTAACGCCGGCGCTATCAACCATTTGCAGCGCAGGCTCGAACAGCTTGAGGTCCGCTTAGCACAGGTCGAACGCGAGAACGGCGAAGAGACCTGGTCGTGGGTCATCTGAAGCTCTATAACACCCGTACGCGCTCGCTCGAAATCTTCACTCCTCTGCGCGGCAATGCGGTGCGGGTCTATGTCTGTGGCCTTACGCCATCAGCGCAGGCGCATCTCGGCCATGCGCGGTCATTCCTCTTCTTCGATCTTCTGCGCCGGTATCTCAAGCACAAGGGCTACGACGTCAGCTACGTGCAGAACGTTACCGATATTGACGATCGCAGCATCAACCGTGCGCGCGAGACCGGCGAAGATTGGCGTGAGATCGTTCGCGGTTACTACCAAGAGTTTCACGACTCGATGCGCCGTCTGGGCGTAATGGAGCCTGACGAGGAACCGTACGCAACCGCCTATATCCCGCAGATCCAAACGATGATTCGCGAGCTCATCGAACGAGGGAATGCCTATGCCGTCGCCGACGGCATCTACTATCGCGTGAGCAGTTTCCCGAACTACGGAAAGCTCAGCAATCGCAACATCGATGAACTCGAGGCGGGCGCGCGGATCGAAGTCGACGAGAGCAAAGAAGATCCCTTGGATTTCGCGTTGTGGAAGTTCGCAAAACCCGGCGAGCCGAAGTGGCCGTTCGAGCCCTACGGCGACGGCCGGCCGGGTTGGCACATCGAATGCTCGGCAATGTCGCGCACGCTGCTCGATCCCGACGGCGCCGGTTTCGATATCCACGGCGGGGGCGCGGACTTGATCTTTCCACATCACGAGAACGAGATCGCGCAGAGCGAACCGCTGATGCCCCATCCCCCGATGGCGAACTTTTGGATCCACGGTGGATTGCTCAACTTCGAGGGACGGAAAATGTCGAAATCGTTGGGCAATTTCGAACCATTGGTGGACCTGTTAGCGCGCCACGATCCGCAGGCAATTCGGCTGGCGTTTCTGACGACCGGTTACAGCAAGGTCATGAATTTTACTGAAGAATCGCTAGGAGCGTCGTACGCAACGCTCGAGCGCTTGAAGAAAGGGTACCGCGCATCGACACCGGGCACCCAATCGACCGGGTTGCTCGAACGCATGGAAGCGGCGCTCGACGAGGATATGAATACCTCGGTCGCGCTGGCTGAACTGTTGCAATGGAATCCGCGCCCGGGGACGCGCGATGAATTCGAGCGCGCGCTGTGGCTGCTTGGTATAGAGCCGAACGAGGATTGGTTGCTCGAACCGCAGCGCGCGCTGCCCGCAGATTTGCTCGAACGGTTGCGCGCAAAGCTCGGTGACGAGCTTTCGCTCAATGGTTCGAATGCGGAAGCGGCGATCGCGGCGGTGATCGAAGCGCGTGCGCGCGCGCGCGCGAGCAAGGATTGGGCAGCGTCGGACCGGTTGCGCGATGCCCTTGCAAGCGCCGGCGTATCAATCAAAGATTCGAAAGACGGAACGACGTGGACCGTCGCAGAGTAAGAAACTTCAAACCGCGTCTGGATTTTGACGACGTGATGTACGGCATTCACGTCGTCGAGGAAGCGCTCAACGCCGGCGAGGAATTGCGCGCGATTCACATCGCCGACGAGCGCAAGCGCGATCTATTGCTTCGGAAGATCATCGCCCAAGCAAAGGAGCGCAACGTTCCGGTGCGCTTCGAGGCACGTGGGTTTTTTACCCAACTGCCGTTCAAGACGCATCAGGGCGTGGTGGCGGTCGCGCCGCCGTTCGACTACGCGGGCCTGCCGGAGGTCATCGGATCGAAGAAAACCGGCCATGCACTGTTCGTGATCCTCGATCACCTGACCGACCCTCACAATGTGGGGGCGATCATTCGCACCGCCGAGTGTGCCGGGGCCGATGCGGTGATCTTGCCCGAGCGGCGCTCGGCTGGGGTCAATGCCACGGTCCGCAAGGCGGCGGCCGGCGCGGCCGCCTATCTGCCCGTCGTTCGGGTAGCCAATATTAACGAGGCAATCCGCACGCTCAAGAAGGCCGGAATCTGGGTCGCGGGGGCAAACGCGGGCGAGGGATCGGTGCCGATGGGGCAGGTCGACTTTGACCGCGACTTGGCGCTCGTGATCGGCGCGGAGGGCGAGGGGCTTGCCCCGCTCGTGAGACGGGAGTGCGACTACCTGGTCAGTGTCCCTATGCGTGGCCGGACCGAGTCCTTGAACGCCTCGGTGGCGGCCGGTATCTTGCTTTATGAGGCGCTCCGGCAGAGAACACCCTAGCCTTGCCTACCGAATCTGCGCTTGACGGCGGGAGGACCCCCTCCTATAATCACCTGGATGTGCCGCGCCCGATGAGGCTCCGGCCCGCGTTTTGCGGTGCATCGACCAACGAAGGCAAAAACTATGGCTATGACCCATCCCGTGACGGATGGTTTGGAATACAACGAGAGAGTAGACGAAGATCTCGTTGCCATCGCAAAATCAGGCGACAACCTGGCGATGGAATACCTACTGAACAAGTACAAGAACTTCGTCAGGATTAAGGCCAAGAGCTATTTCTTAATCGGCGCGGACCGCGAGGACATCATCCAAGAAGGTATGATCGGCCTCTATAAAGCCGTGCGCGATTTCAAGGCTGACAAGCTCTCGAGCTTCCGCGCGTTCGCCGAGCTATGCATCACGCGGCAAATCATCACGGCGATTAAAACCGCGACTCGGCAAAAACACATCCCGCTCAATCAGTACATTTCGCTCAATAAACCGATCTACGATGAGGATAGCGAACGCACGCTCCTCGACGTGATGGCCTCGCAGAAGACCTCCGACCCCGAGGAACTCGTGGTCACTCAGGAAGTCTCCGACGACATCCGTCAGCGTATTCGGCAGAATCTCTCCGAGCTGGAATCTCAGGTGCTCGAATCCTACCTTGAAGGCAAGAGCTACCAAGAGATGGCGCGCGATCTTGGGCGCCACGTGAAATCGATCGACAACGCGCTCCAGCGCGTGAAGCGAAAGATTGAAAAGAATCTCGCTGAATTCGAATTTCAGTAGCCCTGGAAAAGCGAAATAAAAGCGGCCGGTCAAATGACCGGCCGCTTTATTTTTGGCGACTAGTATTTAAAAGACGCCGTTGTCCTTGAGCAGTGCCGCGTCATTCTTGACGTATTGAATGAAGGCCGCGGCGGCAGCCGGACCGTTTTTGAGCATGTAAAGGTGCTCGTCGGTCGAGAACGAGTACGTGTGGTTGCGGATGTTTGCGGGGGTCGGCATCACACCCTCGTACGAGACAATGAGGTTGTCATGGCCGTCGACGAAGCCGCTTGCCAGATAACCGAGCGCCCCGGATGTTTGCGCAACCGCCTCTACGACGGCCTTCGCGTTCGGCTCAATGGTGATCGGAATCTCGGTTTTGGCGACCTTGTCCTCGAAGACGAAGCGCGTGCCAGTACCGATTTGCCGCCCGATTAAGACGATCTTGCGATCGTTTCCGCCGATGGCTTTCCAGTTCGTGATCTTCCCCGAGAAGATGTCCTGGAGCTCGCCGCGCGTGAGGTTCTTGACACCGACATCGGGATTGAGAGCGAAGGCAAAGCCCACCACACCCAGGATCGTGTCGTTGAAATCGGCGTCGTTGACCGCGACGTCGGACATCGCGACGTCGGCGGATTTGTCCTTGAGTGCGGCGATGCCGGCGCCGGAGCTGTTGCCCTTGACGTTGATTGTGACGCCGGGATTGGCTTTTTGATAGTCCGCGGCGGCCACGGCGACCAATGGTGCGAGGTTGGTTGTGCCTTGCACGCTGACGGCTTGAGCGGCGCCGGCCGGAAGCAGCAGCGCCACGGGAAGAACCAACGCGGTGAGGGGGGCGAGGAAACGATGCACGTGCATTTTCATAATCGAAGCTCCTTAGGCGGTATTCCCGCTTTGTAATAGATCGGTAAGATAGTTAAGAAGATTAACCTTGTCAGTAGATGCCGTTGGCACGGAGCTGATCGGTGCTACTCTCCACGTACTGCACAAACGCGGCGACGTCCGGTCGAGGATTCTTGTACGTGTAGAGATGCTCGCTCGTCGAAAAGCGATATTCTCTCGTCCGTATGGTGACCGGAGTCGGCATCACACCTTGATAAGCGACGAGCAAGTCCTGATGGTTGCCAAGGAAACCGCTTGCGAGATATCCGAGCGCTCCGGAGGTGCTCGCGACGGCGTTAAGCACGGCCGTCGCGTTGGCTTCGACACGGATCGGGATCGTCGTCTTTGCCACATTGTCCTCGAAGACGAAGCGGGTTCCCGTGCCGATCTCGCGGCCGATCAACGCGATCCGGCGATCGCTCCCGCCCGCGTCTTTCCAATTTGTGACCTTGCCCGAGAAAATTGCGATCAGCTGTTCGCGGGTGAGGTTCTTGATACCGCAATCCTTGTTGGCCACAAACGCAAAGCCGACGCTGCCCAACACGTTATCGCCGAATTCAACGTCGTCGACGGCGACATCGGACATTGCGATGTCAATGTCATGTTTCTTGAGCGATGCAATCCCGGCGCCCGAACTCGTGCTGCTGACGCTGATGGTTACACCAGGATGCGAGTTTTCATAGGCCGCAGCAGCTTGAATCAGAAGCGGTGCCAGGTTCGTTGTGCCGCCAACGCTGATGTCAACGCCCGCGCGAGCCGAGAGCGACGGCACAACCAGAAGCAGCGCGGCGAGTACCGTGGTCGAGCGAAGAAAGATGTGCGGATTCATCGTTGCACTCCTTTAGTAAATCCCCGCCGACGCAAGCATTGCGCGTTGAGCCTTGGCGAACTGAACAAAGTCGCGGGCTGCCGCCGGGGCATCTTTGCGGACGTAGAGATGCTCGTCGGTCGAAATGCCGTAGCTGTGGTTGCGAATGTTTGAGGGCGTCGGCGCAACGCCGTTATACGTCAACACGAGCTCGGGGCGCTTGGCGACGAACTGGGTCGCGATATAGCCAACCGCGCCCGGCGTCGTCGCGATGTCCTCGACCGTCTCCGCTGGGTTGACCGGATCTTTGGTGGGCACGGTGATCTTCGCAACCTTATCTTCGAAAAGGAACCGCGTCCCGGTGCCGATCGCGCGCGCGAACAAAACCATCGCCTGGTCTGCGCCGCCGAAATCCTTCCAGTTTGCCGTCTTCCCACCGTAGACTGCGATCAGTTGTTCCCGCGTGATGTTTTTCACGCCGCTACCCGGACCGGCGAGAACCGCAATGCCGAGCACGCCGATCGTCGTATCCATGAAGTTCGAAGAATCGACGCTGATGTCAGAAGCTGCGACGTCAATGGAACCCGAACGCAACGCTGCAATGCCTAAGCCGGAGTTGGTTGGCGTTACGTCGATACTCACGCCCGGATGCGCCGCCTGATATGCCACCGCGATCTTTTGCAACGCGGGGATCGCATTGAGCGTGCCCTGCACGACAACGGTGGTGGCGGTCGGATTCACGGCTGCCACGATGCCGCCGGCTTTGAAGATCGCCTGCTGCGTCGCAGCCCAGGCGACGAACGCCTTGACCTCGGGTGATGCGCCCTTCAGTGTGTAGATGTGCTCGTCGGCTGAAAACTTATAGACGTGGCTCGCGATGTTTGCGTCGGTAGGGGCAACGCCTTCGTAATTCACGACGAGATTCTGACGGTCGCCAATGTAGTTGACGGAAGCATAGCCGACACCGCCGGGTGTCTCGGAAACGGCATTGACCACGGCGGTCGCGTCTTTCTGTTCCTTCATATCGACGAGCGTCTTTGCAACGCTCATCTCGAAGACGAAGCGCGTACCCGCGCCGATCGGGCGGCTAAACGGCACAATCGCGAGATCGTTACCGCGGAGTTGTTTCCAGTTCGTGTATTTCCCGGAATAAATGCCCTGCACGTCCTCGCGGGTGAGGTTCTTGACGCCGGCGCCGCTTCCGACGACGAAGGCGATGCCGATGACACCGACGCTGGTATCCTCGAAGGCCGGGTCGTCAACGGGCACGTCTGAGCACGCGACGTCGAGCGCCCCGGTCTTAAGGGCGGCGATGCCCTGACCTGAACTGCTACCGGCAATGGTGATCGTCGTCCCCGGATGCGCCGCCTGATAGGCGGGAGCCATCTTTGAAAGCGGCGGTGTGATGTTGGTTGAACCACCGACGCGAATGCTCGTGTCGGCGAGTGCCGGCGCGAGTGGTGCGCAAAGCCCGACAACGACTGCGAGTGAAGAAAAGCGAGCAAGAAAGCCCACGACATTAGCCCCCTACCCATAAGGCGGAAGTGAGATGGGACTTACCCGCAGTCCAAAAACGCTCCGTAAAGAACGCTCTACTGTTGTTTTCGGTAGCGTGGGCCTGATGGTTTACTGGGAACGGGTCTTTTTGCCCATGGATTCAACAATGAAGTCGTAAAGATTTGAACGCTCGGCAATCGGATCGACGACAAACACGTTTGCCGGATCGCCGTTTTTCGAATCGAGGCAAACAGTTACTTTACCCTTTGCACAGACGTCCATACAGGTAGTGGCAATGACACGAATGGGGCCCCACTCATCGTTTTCTTTGAGCTTGGACTTCAGCCAGTCGCGCAGATTGAAATCGCCGATCCGCTCTGCGACCTCGGGCGCCTCTTCGGGGATGCGTTCTTTAAAGCAACGCTCGCAGACGAGGACGAGTCCGCTTTCGAGCCATTTGGGATTAACCTGTTGCATGCGTTCCTTATAACGGACGGAGCCGGAGGTCGGATTCGAACCGACGTGGACTTGCGTCTCGGGTTTACAAAACCCGCCCAATCGACCGCTATGGGACTCCGGCGTGACGGCCCTCGTTTCCACGGTCCGGCCTCCCCTCCTGTAGAAAGTCTTCCATCACGTTTGCGAAGCGGTCGAAATCCGTGCGATGCAAATTGTGCCCTTGATCCTCGAGCGTCACGATACGAACGTTCGGCGAATGATGGGCCTCGATTTCCGCCATCACGGCGTCGGGCACGATCGAACCCTCGCGTCCGGCCATCACCATGAGCAGCGGTTTCGAATACACCGCGATGTCGCCGCGTAAGTCCCACGTGCCGTCGCGATTCTGATCGCGCAGCCCCGCGATGGGGGCGGTGGTCATCGAATGCACGGCGTGAATTTTTCCGGTGACGTCGTCGGGGTGCCATTGCTCGTAATCCACCCGAACGCGCGCATCTCGAATCGGCCCACGGGCCGAAAACATCTTATCGAGCTCTTCGATGAATTCGGCGTACCATGTGTCGTCGACTTGCACCAGCATTGGATCGATCGCTACCACCGCGCGTACCGGGAGATCGAGACCACCGCGCACCACGACCGCTCCGCCCCACGAATGACCGACCAGCACGTCGGCGCCGGCCACGGCCGCGACGTTGCGCAGATCTGCCACGCCGCGGTCGAGCGTCATTGGGCCCGCGACTGCGGCGCTGTCGCCATGACCGCGTTGATCGTAGGCTGCGACTTGATAGCGGCCCGCGAAATGCTGCGCAAGCCGGAACCAGGCTTTGCGCGAGCTGGTCATTCCGTGCACGCAGAGCATAACCGGGCCGCGCTCGCCCCATTTCTCTAACGTCGTGGTTGCACCGTCGTCTAATTCGATCGTCGCAAGCGTCGATTGCATAAGAGCCTCCCGCTAGTCGCGCAGCATGACGCGCGCGGCGTTCCAACCCGGCGCGCCCATCACGCCGCCGCCCGGATGCGCCGCCGATCCGCACATGTAGAGATGCTTTACCGGCGTCTTGTAGTTTGCGTACCCGGGTACAGGTCGAAATGCGTAGAGATTGTGCAGCGGCATCGTGCCCTGAAAAATGTTGCCGCCGGTCAGGCCGAACGTTTCCTCGATGTCGACCGGGCTGAGAATCTGCCGGTCGATCACCGACGAGGTGAAGCCCGGAGCGTACCGCTCGACAATGGCAAAGCATCGGTCGGCGAAATCGTCCTTGACGGCTTGCGTCCACGGTCCGTCTTTCAGTTTATACGGTGCGTACTGCACGAACATCGACATCAGATGTTTCCCAGACGGGGCGATGGTTGAATCGAGCGACGAGGGGAGACAGCACTCAACCACCGGCTCTTTCGACGGATGACCGTACTTTGCGTCGTCGTAAGCGCGTTCGATGAAATCCTGATCGGGACAGAAGTGCACGGTGCCGTGGTGCTGCGGTCCGGGCTCGTGGCCGGGCAGCGCGGTGAAACTCGGTAAACGCTCGAGCGCAACGTTGATCTTGACCGATGCGCTGTCGTACGAGATGCGCCCGACAGCTTCACGAAACGCGGGCGGCAGCGTCGACGGATCGAGAAACCGTTCGAACGTGAGATGCATATCGACCCCGCTCGCGATGCTCTTTGCGGCGTACTCCTCGCCGCTGCGCAGGGCGACACCCGTCGCGGCTCCGCGTTTGGTGAGAATCTTCACGACTTCGGCATTGGTCTTGATCTCGACGCCGAGGTCGGTCGCCGCGCGCGCCAGCGCCTGCGTTAGTCCTCCCATGCCGCCGCGCATGTACGCCCACACGCCGCGTTTCCCGTTCGTTTCGCCCATCACGTGATGAAACAGCACGTAGGCCGTGCCCGGCATCGACGGCGCCATGAACGCGCCGATGATTGCATCGGTTGCAAGCGTTCCTTTGAGTTCCTCACTTTCGAACCAACGATCGAGGATCGGTCGTGCCGCGCCGCTGAGCATCTCGATTGCCTCATTCATGTTGGGACCCATTTTTTGCATTGCGCGCGCCAACGCACCGAGATGAACCAGGTCGGTCAGGCCGGGATGCAGCACGTCGGGCGGAATTTGGGTAAGCGTCGGTTCGATCACCGCAGCAACGCGCTGCAGCATCGCTTCATAGTGTGGGTAAGCAAGCGCATCATGTCGGCTAAACTTCGCGATCTCTTCCGTGTCGCGCGCTTGCCCGCGGCCGAGCATCAAGTAGCGTCCATCGATAAACGGCGTGAAGGAGGCTGGATCGCGCTCGATCGCTTCGAATCCATATCGCTTCAAATCGAGATCGCGCACGATCTCGGGGCGAAAGAGGCTATTGACGTAGGCTGCGGTCGAGACTTTGAATCCGGGGAAGGTCTCCTCGCTGACGCATGCGCCTCCGACCAGATGGCGGCGTTCGAGGACAAGCACGCTGCGCTTCGCGCGCGCCAGGTAACACGCCGTTACCAGGCCGTTGTGACCACCCCCGATCACGATCGCATCATAGGTCTTGGGCATAAAGCGGTCATTAAGTTGGAGGGAAGGCCGGCCCTGTGGGCGGTAGTTGTGTAGCTATGGAGATCACCGTGCGGCGCGCGACCACCCGCGACGTCGACGCGCTTTTGCCCCTCGTGCAATCGTACCGCGCGTTCTACGGCCAGCCGCCGGATGACGCGGGCGAGCGCCGATTCCTCGGCAAGCACCTGCGCGATCGAACGAGCACGCTATTCTTTGCCAGCGGTGCCGGTATCGCGCTGGGTTTCGTGCAGCTCTTTGAGTCGTGGAGTACGGTGCGGCTCGCACCGGTGCTGATTCTGGAAGATCTCTTCGTCGAGCCGCAGTTTCGCCGGCGCGGGATCGGCCGCTCGCTCATCGATGCGGCATTAGCCTATGCGCGCGAGAGCGGCGCAGTCGCGATGTTCCTCGAAACGGCGGTCGACAACGACCGGGCTCAAGAGGTCTACGAGCGAGAGGGCTGGCGGCGCGAGGTCGCTTTCCTCAAGTACAACGCTCCGCTCTGACTTTTGGCGAGGTTGCTAGGAGGGAGCGCCCGTGGTATCGTACCGTCGTTAGCCGTGCCGGGATCCCGTGGGTCGGTGGTCGAGTGGTTAATGGCACCGGACTGTAAATTCGGCTCGCGAAAGCGATACGCTGGTTCAAATCCAGCCCGGCCCACCATCCCGTCTTTGGCTTTCGCGGGCGTTGCATAATGGTAGTGCCTCTGCCTTCCAAGCAGATAGCGCGAGTTCGATTCTCGCCGCCCGCTCCAAAACAGTGCCAACCTGGTGGGCGACTAACCGCGTATGCTGTTTCAATGAAACGGGATACGAAGCGGGTTGGTGACGTTTCCGAGCTTATGGTGATGGCAGCGCTCGTGCGCGCCGGGTACCGGCTCGCAATCCCGTACGGAGAGAACAGCCGATACGATGTCATTATCGAAGACGACGTCGGAAGGCTAGCGCGGGTGCAGATCAAGACGGGGCGCCTTCGTAATGGCGCGATCGAATATAACGGCTACAGCTCCCATTCACACCGCGGCGGAGTATCAACGCGGTCGTACGCGGGAGACGTCGAGCTCTTTGGCGTTTACTGCCCGCAGCTCGATCGATGCTTTCTGGTACCAGCTGTTAGGGTAGGAACGCATGGTAGTCTTCGCGTCGAGCCTACGAGAAATAGGCAATCGAAAGGCATCACGTGGGCGGAGACCTTTGGGCTCCCGGGGGTGCCGAAGAAGGTAGTAGGTGCGGGCGCCTCAGGCGTAGTACCGTTGGCAGGCGAATTGCCGTTGTAGCTCAGTGGTAGAGCATCTCGTTGGTAACGAGAAGGTCGCGGGTTCAATCCCCGCCAACGGCTCCAGATCGAAAAACGGCCTCGCATTTTGCGAGGCCGTTTTATTAGATCATCCGTTGCGCTTGAGGTTTTCGACGATTTCGCCCAGCACGCGATCGGCGTCGGCTGGAGTTGGTTGACAGGTTCCGGCGCCCACGTGGCCGCCGCCGCCGTATTCCGCGAGCATGTCGCCGACGCTGGTCTTACAATCGCGCTTGAGAATGTTGTGTCCGACTTGAATCGAGACGAACTCTCCGCCACGTCCATCAGCCACGCGCACCGAAACGTTCGCGGTCGGAAAGAGCTCGTAAATCAGGAAACGATTGCCGCTGGGGAGATTCTTGAGACCGCGCACGTCGGTGATCACCACGTTGCCGTCTTGGCGCGACGTTGCCAGCAAGTGCTCGCGGAAAGCCGGCTCCTCGGCCCGCAGGCGCGCGACGTGTTTGCTGACTTCTGGGTCTTTGAGAATCTGCTCGACGGTTTGTGCTTTGGCAAGCGTCATCAAGTGACGGAAGTAATCTTTGAATGCGCCAAGACCACTACGCGGATCGAGCGTATATCCGACGAGAATCCAACCCTTGGGATCGACGATGTCGTCGCGGGTGAGCAGCGCAGCGTCAAGGCGGTCGGTGGCCTCCATCAAGTCCGAGAAGCGGCCGAACTTATCGGACTTATAGTGGTCGGCGATAACGCGCGCCGCGCTGGGAGCGACGCCAAAGTCGCCGCGCATCTGCGGATTCCACGCGGCATCGGACTGACTCACGTGGTGGTCGAACCAGAGTGCGGCCCGTTCGTCGTACGGGAGGTTGGCGAGGATGTCGTTGGCGGAGAGAGCAAACTTGCCGTCCTGCACGTCCTTAGGATGGGCGAAGTCGACTTCCTCGATAGGCTCCACTTCTTGGAGCAAGATGGCCGACGTAAGGCCGTCGAGGTCAGCACGGGTGATCAGGCGCATGGCGATTCCTCCGGGGGCTTGAGCTTCGCGCAAGCAACTTGGCGCTCCTTATGCCTTTGGACGCATCCGCGGCCCGGGCGTGTGGCGTTCTTAAGGGTGCTATGAAACACGATATCACCCCACCGATCGTCAAGACTGAAGCGCAGTGGAAGGAGGAGCTTGGCCCCGAGCGCTACGCGATTCTGCGCGAGGCCGGGACCGAACGCCCCTTCACCGGGGAGTTGCTGGCAGTTCGCGACGACGGAACGTTCCTCTGCGGCGCCTGCGGCGCCGAACTGTTCACCTCGGATGAAAAGTTCGACTCACACTGTGGCTGGCCGTCATTCACCCATCCGCACGAACAGCAAAACGTACGGCTGCTCGACGATACGAGTCACGGCATGCGTCGCACCGAAGTGCGTTGCGCGCGTTGCGATTCGCATTTGGGCCACGTTTTTGATGACGGTCCCGGGCCGCTCGGAACGCGTTACTGTATCAACTCGCTTTCGCTCGCGTTCAAGAAGACCTGAACCAATCGCTCGATGCCCGCGCGATCGCCGTCACTAAAGCGCGCCACGCGCGGGCTATCGATATCGAAGACACCGACAATTTCGTTTGCGGCTCGCAGTGGGACGACGATCTCCGATACCGAGGCGCTGTCGCACGCGATATGATCCGCAAAGCTATGCACGTCGTCAACCACGAGCGTTTGGCCGGAGGTCACGGCAGCGCCGCAGACGCCGCGCCCCTGCGGCAAGCGCGTGCAAGCCGGACGGCCGTTGAAGGGGCCGAGTATCAGGTCGCCGCTTGGGGCGGTAAAATAGAAGCCGGCCCAGTTCAGCTCGGGAATTTCGTGGTAGACGAAGGACGCAAAGTTGGCGGCATTGGCGATAAAGTTGCTCTCGTCCGCGAGCAAGGAGGCCGCCTGGGCTGCCAAGAGATCGTAGTCCATGCGCGGGGGTTCGCCGCAGCCCCCGCGAAACCGAGCCGAAAGTCCCATTGCAGGAGCCCAGTGTGAAGGATCAACTGGTCGGAAAACGCCCGGAGGGCGGCAACGATCGTCTGCTCATCCAGCAGGCGGCCTCGCTGTTGTCGACCGATCTTTCGCTCGGTGAACTGTTCGAACGTCTCACCACGATGCTCGCCGCGCACATCGATTCAGCCGTTGTCTTTATCGCGCTGGCGCATCCCGACGGCAACCACGCGATCGAGTACATCTACGACCATGGCGATATTCGTCGCTATCCGCACATCCAGTTGACCGAGCGTTCTCGCGCGCGGGCGGTCATCGGAAGCGGTGAAGTGATCTGGGGGAATCGCCGCGACGTCTGGGCACCGCAGGGGACCTATCCAATCAATCCCGATCGCCCGTGGACCGACGATACGCTCTCGGCGATCTTCGTGCCGATGCGAGCCGGCGGAACGATGGTCGGAGCGCTGTCGGTGCAGAGCATTCACGAGAACGCGTATTCTGCCCAGGAAGTGGAGACGATTGCGGCGATCGGCCACTATCTGGGCGTCGCGGTACAGAATCA
Organism: Vulcanimicrobiota bacterium; assembly: GCA_963833045.1. GTDB lineage: Bacteria > Vulcanimicrobiota > Vulcanimicrobiia > Vulcanimicrobiales > Vulcanimicrobiaceae > Aquilonibacter. Next base: position 562,021 of record CAWHWL010000014.1, on the reverse strand, counting down.
ACGCATGTATCAGGCGTTGCAGCGCACCGCTGAATACGATCCGCTCACCGGGCTTGCGAGCCACACGCGCATCTCTCGTGAATTGGAAAGCGCGATTGCCGGATCGACGTCGACGCAGCCGGTCGTTGCGATGATGTTCGACATCGTGAACTTCGCGCAGTTCAACGAGCTCTACGGTCACGGCGAAGGCGACGACGTCCTGCGCCGCATCGCCGCGATATTTCGCGATTTTGAAGGCGCCGAGGAATCGATGGTGGCGGGTCGTTTCGGCGGAGACATCTTCATGGTCTTGATGCGCGACAGCGCGGCGGACTTGGCGCCGTATAACGTCATGCAGGTTGTGGCCAAGCTCGCCGAACTCGCGTATGTGACGCGCGATCAAACCTTGCCGGTTACCATTGCCTGCGGCTACGTTTTGGCTCCGCTCGACGCCGGCACGCGTGCCGACGTGGTCGCGCTGTGCGAGCACCGCACGCGGCTGAGCCGCAAGCTCGGTGGAATCCCGGTCGGCGCCGACGACGTCGACGCCTACACCGTTCACGGATCGTTCGACGGGATCGAGCCGATAGTCGAAAGCTTACTCGACCGGGACCCCTTCACGCGCGTGCACCTCTTGCAAGTCAACACGATGGCCAAACTGTGGTCGGAGCATAACCTCGATCTCGATCATGCATCGCTGTCGAAACTGCTCCAGGCCAGCTTGATGCACGATGTGGGCAAGCTCCTTATCGCCGATCGGATCATGAGCAAGCCCGGGCGTTTGACCGAGCTCGAGTACGAAGCCGTGATGCGCCACGCGCAATACGGGCAGCACGTTTTGGCGCAGCACGCAGGCTACGCCGAAGTCGCGGAGATCGTGGGTCAGCACCACGAGCGCTGGGACGGCGCGGGATATCCCCGCGGCTTTGCCGGCGAGGACATTCACCCCATCGCTCGGGCGGTCTCGATTCTCGACGCGTTCTCGGCAATGGTTGCCGACCGTCCTTACCACCGCGGGATCACCGAGGACGCAGCGCTTGCCGAGTTGCAGCGCTGCGCCGGCACCCAGTTCGACCCGGCCCTCGTCGACCGGTTCGTTGCCTGGCGCGAAGAGGGCAATCCCCCTCCCCTCGCTTAACTGCCTTACCGCACGCGCTCGTAGCTCAATTGGATAGAGCAAGGCACTCCTAAGGCCGAGGTTGGCGGTTCAATTCCGCCCGAGCGCAGATTTTGGGGGCCCCGACGAAGTTGGGGGGCGCGCAGCTGCCGCAGCAGCGCAGCGCCTTTCAAACTATTGGGGTCCCCTTGCGCGTCAGCGCATGGGGATAGAGCAAGGCACTCCTAAGGCCGAGGTTGGCGGTTCAATTCCGCCCGGACGCATGGTTTACCAGACCCCGCCCCCAGAGGTTGCACGCCGGGGCGGGGTTATGGTACAGTCGGTTAGCTAAGAACGGTCCTGCGGGCCGTTTATTTCATGTCGCGTGGTAAACTACAGATGGCTAAAAAAGAAAATCGCGTGATGGTTGTGCTGGCCTGCAACGAGTGCAAACGCCGCAACTACAACACGCAAAAAAACAAGCAGAAGACAACGGACCGGCTTGAGCTGAGCAAATATTGCCGCTTCTGCCGTTGCCACCGCGCACACCGCGAAACAAAGTAACCGCGCGCGTATAGGGCGGTAGCTCAATTGGTAGAGTAGCGGTCTCCAAAATCGCCGGTTGCAGGTTCGAGTCCTGTCCGCCCTGCCAAGTTTAACCTCCGGGAGCGAAAGAAGTTTGGTGAACGAGCAAAAGAAGTCCGCGGCAGCGAGCCGCCAGCAGCAAGCTGGCAGCGATTTCGTGCGCGGCGTGTTCACCGAATTGCGGCGCGTCACGTGGCCGACCCGCAACGAGTGGGTTTCGGCAACCGTGCTGACGCTGGGATTGGTCATTGGCGTGGGCCTCATTACCTGGGCCCTCGACAACGGCTTCGCCTGGCTTTTCGCTCAGCTTCACACCTACAACATCTGATCATGATGTCCGATATCGAACGCGAACTCCAACTACACGAAGACGACGAAACGACGACGGTCGAAACGATCGCCGAGCCGGAAGCCGAGCTAACCACTCCGCCGCCGCTCGAGGACGACATTACCGACGTTGTCGACGAAGATGGTGGCGCCGAAGCTCCCGCGCCGGCGAAGAAAGACAACCGCAACTGGTTCGTCATTCACACCTATTCGGGCTACGAGAACAAAGTCAAAGCCAACCTCGAGCGCCGCATTCATTCGATGAACATGGCCGAGAAGATCTTCCGCGTGCTCGTACCAATGGAAGATGAAGTCGAATTCAAAGACGGCAAGCGCAAGATTACGCCGAAGAAGGTGTTCCCCGGCTACGTGCTCGTCGAGATGATCATGGACGACCAGTCGTGGTACGTCGTGCGCAACACGCAAGGTGTCACCGGCTTTGTGGGCAGCCCCGGTCCGGGCGAAAAACCCGTGCCGCTTCAAGAAAAAGAAGTCAAGACGATCCTCAAGCAGATGGGCATCGAAGCGCCCAAGCTCAAGATCGACTTCGCCAAAGGCGACCGCGTCAAGGTCACCTCGGGCCCGTTCTTCGACTTCACCGGTGTGGTCGACGAGATCCAGCCCGAAAAAGAACGCCTGCGCGCGCTCATCTCGATCTTCGGAAGAGAGACGCCCGTGGAGCTCGAGTTCTTCCAGGTCGAAAAAGTCTAGCCGCTTTACTTTAGGCGCCGAGACAGCTAGAATCTGACAGGTTTCTCTTGGGGACGACCCCGACCCAAGAGCTTTGCAGAGGGGTAGGCATTTGCGATCGACGCGTGCCGCAACGAAGAAAACCTCGCGATGAGGACCGGAGCCACGATGGCGAGAGGTCCGAACGCGAGAGCAGGAGCGTGACACGATGTCGCGCGACGAGCGTTTTTCGAAGTGCGGCACGATTCGAGAGCAAAGGCCGTGCTAACGAAAGACACAGACCATGGCAAAGAAAGTTGTAGGCAAAATCGGCCTACAGATTCCGGCCGGCAAGGCAACGCCCGCGCCGCCGATCGGTCCGGCACTCGGACCCTACTCGCTGAATATCATGGACTTCTGCAAGCAGTACAACGAACGTACGGCTTCGCAGGCGGGCATGATCATTCCGGTCGAGATCACCGTGTACGAAGATCGTACGTTCACGTTCATCACCAAGACGCCGCCCGCGTCGTTCCTGATCAAACAGGCGCTCAAGATCGAGTCGGGTTCGAAAGAGCCCAATCGTAATAAGGTTGGCAAGCTGACCCAAAAACAACTCGAAGACATCGCCAAGGTGAAGATGCCCGACATCAACGCCAACGATATCGACGCAGCCAAGAAGATTATCGCCGGAACGGCACGTTCGATGGGCGTGGAGGTAGAGTAATGCCGCAACATCACGGAAAGCGTTACAAGAACCTCGTCGCCAACTTTGATAAGAAGGCGCTATTCACGCCGGCCGAAGCGATCGGCTTCGTGAAGAAGAACGCGAATGCGAAGTTCAACGAGACGGTTGAGATTCACATTCGTCTGGGCGTCGACCCCAAGAAGAGCGATCAGAACGTGCGCGGCACGGTGCTCTTGCCGCACGGTACGGGCCGTACGGTGCGCGTGATCGCGTTCGCCAAAGGCGACAACGCGAAGGCCGCCCAAGAGGCGGGCGCCGACATTGTGGGCGATCAGGAACTGATCGACCGGCTCAAGGCCGGGTTCACCGAGTTCGACGTTGCGGTTGCGACGCCGGACATGATGGCGCAAGTCGGTAAGGAACTGGGGCGCATCCTCGCGCAGAAGATGCCCAACCCCAAGGCCGGAACCGTTTCGGCGAATATCGCCGGCGCGATTCGCGACATCAAGGCCGGTAAGGTCGAATACCGCCTCGACAAGGCCGCGATCATTCACACGATCGTCGGCAAGGCGCAGTTCGAGGAGGCGCAGTTGCTCGAGAATGTCAGCGCGCTGCTCGACGCGATCGTACGCGCAAAGCCGTCGGCCTCGAAGGGCACCTACCTCAAGAGCGTCACGCTCACCAGCACGATGGGCCCGGGCGTCAAGGTTGACCCGAACCGCATAAAAGCCACCGCCTAGGAACGGCGAGCCCATACCAGGTAAAACCCCGCGAGTAGCGGGGTTTTCTTTTTAAACGTCCAGGTTTTTGGATATAGACGGAAGGCTCGGTTGTTTGGTAAAAATATGGTGTTATTGCATCTGGGATTTGAGGTGGGATTTCGGCTGTGAGTGCGAGAGAGAATCCTGAGCAATTTGGCCGGGGAACCCGGGGCGAATGGTCGGCCGGCGAGGCGCACGAGCGCGCTATGTCGATGCCGATCGAGGAGGTCGTCAAGGAGCTTACGGAGCTGCTTGGTTCCAAGACGGTCGCGATGATCGGCGGTGTCGGAGAGACGCGCGCCGTTGCGCAGTGGACCGCGGGTCGCGCGCCGCAACGGCCCAATGTGCTGCGGTTTACGCTTCAAGTCGCGTCGATGATCCTGAGCACGCGAGACCCTGATATCGTTCGGGCTTGGTTCCATGGCAGCAATCCACACTTGGGGGATCGCGTCCCGGCGGTGCTTCTTCGTGACGAATCCCTAGTCGAAATACAGGGCGATATGATGACCGCGGCGCGCATTTTTGCGGCCCGGTAGCCCCCTCTGGCCCGACCGCCACCAAGTTGTTTTCATGCTTGGCATACGGTTAAGGTAGAGCCATGACGTACCTGCAAAAAGAATTAGGACACGAATCACTGATTTGGGCCGAAGTGCTCGCGGTCAAGGGCGAGCTGGATATCGCGGCCGCGCAGTGGTTTAGCGACGCGATCGCGGCCAAGCTCGCTGGCGACCTGCCGGTGATCGTGGACCTTTCCGGATGCGATTACCTGGATTCGACAATTTTGAACGTGCTTATTCGTGCCGCCAATGCGGCACCGAACCGCGTCGGCGTCGTCGTACCGGTCAGTTCGCGCATTCGGCGGATCTTCAATATCACTGGGCTCGAGGGTGCATTGCAACTGAGCGAATCACGCGACGCGTTGCAGGTACGATTTTCGGCCTAGCGCAACTCCCCCGGGGTGAACCCGGCCTGGAATACGCGCCGCCGGCGCAAGGACGAACGTTTGGCGCGCATCTCTCGCTTGGTGCGCGATGGGCGTTTCGAGGCAACTGACGCGGTCGCGATCCTTGAACAGCTTATCGAGCCAGGCGATCGTCTTTGCCTGGAAGGCAATAATCAGAAGCAGGCCGACTTTCTTTCGCGCGCGCTCGCCAGCGTCGATCCGCAACGCGTCCACGACCTGCATTTGCTCATTTCCGTCATCGGCCGGCCCGAGCATATCGCGCTCTTTGAGCGCGGCATTGCCTCACTGGTTGATTTCTCGTATTCGGGACCGCAGTCACTGCGTTTGGCCCAGCAGGTCGCCGACGGGCGGGTGCGTGTCGGCGCCATTCACACCTATCTCGAGCTGTTCGCGCGCTATTTCGTCGACCTCACGCCCGACGTCGCGCTGATTGCGGCCGACGAAGCTGACGCCGACGGCAACCTTTATACCGGCCCGAATACCGAAGAGACGCCGACGATCGCCGAAGCCACCGCCTTTCGCGACGGGATTGTGATCGCGCAAGTCAACCGCATCGTCGATCGCTGCACGCGCGTCGATATTCCGGGCGACTGGGTGGACTTAGTGGTTGTCGCCGATAAGCCGTACGAAATCGAGCCGCTCTTTACGCGCGATCCCGAACTGATCGGCGACGTGCAGATCCTCATGGCCATGCTCGTGCTGCGCGGCATCTACGAGCGCCACCGTGTGCAGAGCCTCAATCACGGCATCGGCTTCGATACCGCGGCGATCGAGTTGATTTTGCCGACCTATGGCGAGCGTCTCGGTTTGCGCGGCGAGGTCTGCACGCATTGGGTGCTCAACCCGCATCCCACGCTGATTCCGGCGATCGAGAGCGGATGGGTGCGCAGCGTGCACTGCTATGGCGGCGAGCTCGGCATGGAACGCTACGTTGCTGCCCGTCCCGACGTGTTCTTTACCGGGCGCGATGGATCGTTGCGTTCCAATCGTGCGTTTTGCCAAGCTGCCGGTCTTTATGCGACCGATCTGTTCATCGGATCGACGTTGCAGATCGATCGCGACGCGAACTCATCAACCGCGACCCTCGGTCGCATCGCCGGTTTCGGCGGTGCGCCTAACCTCGGGAGCGATCCGCGCGGACGCCGGCACTCGAGCACGGCTTGGCTCGAAATGACTTCCTCAGACGCCGAGATCCGGCGCGGCCGTAAGATCGTGGTGCAACTCGTCGAGACCTTTCAAGAGAGCGGCGTTCCGACGTTCGTCGAGCGGCTTGATGCGATCGAACTGGGACGCAGCGCCGGATTTCCGATTGCGCCGGTCATGATCTATGGCGACGATGTCACGCACGTCGTTACCGAAGAAGGCATCGCGTATCTCTATCGCGCGCGCGATATCGATGAGCGGCGGGCCGCGCTGGCGGCGATCGCGGGCGTCACCAAGGTCGGCCTGGGCGCAGAGGAACGGCGCACGCAAGCGCTGCGGCAGGCTGGGATCGTGGCCTTTCCTGAAGATCTTGGGGTCAGGCGCAACGAGGCCAACCGCACGCTCTTGGCGGCGCGTTCGGTGCGCGATTTAGTCGAGTGGTCGGGCGGACTCTACGATCCGCCCAAACGTTTTAGGAGCTGGTGATGATCGAGACGTTGACCTATGAGTTTCCAGCGAACGAGGGGGTGCAGCAACGGTCGCACGTTGGCGTGGTTGCGTCGGGCAACTGTGAGATTTTGCTCGAGCCGGCGAAGGATGGACGCTCCTCGATCGTCGTGCGCACGAGCGTGAGCGGCTTCGGTGCAACGTGGCAGGCAGTACTGGGACGGTTCTTCGCGCGCAACCCGGTCGCAGTGCAGATCGAGATCAACGATTTCGGCGCGACGCCGGCTGTTGTGTCGCTGCGTTTGGAACAAGCTTTGGAGAGCGCGCAATGAGTTTGCTCTTGGCCGAATCCTATGCCGAGCGTAGCGCGCGCGACCGTGCGCGCGCGCTGCTCGATGCGCAGAGCTTTCGCGAATTGCTTGGCCCTTTCCAGCGCATCGCTTCGCCGTATCTTGAGGCGCAAGGCGTTGTGCCACAATCCGATGATGGGACGGTCGTCGCGCGCGGGACAATCGGTGGCGTGAGCGCATGCGTGGTCGCAACCGATGGGCGTTTCCTCGGCGGATCGATCGGCGAGATCGGCGGGGCAAAAATTGCCGGCGCGCTCGAACTCGCGCGTCGAGATGCGCAGCGCGGAACGCCGACTCGTTTGGTGCTCGCGCTTGATACCGGTGGCATTCGTTTGCAAGAAGCTAATCTTGCGATTCTCGCGGTCTCGGAAATCTGCGACGGCATCGTCGCGCTACGCGAGCTGATGCCGGTGGTTGCGGTCATCGCGGGGCGCGTCGGCGTGTATGGCGGACTCTCGCTCTCGACCGCACTGTGCAGCCAGATCATCGTCAGCGAAGGTGCGCGCGTTGGCCTCAACGGCCCCGACGTTGTGGAAACAGAGTCGGGATTAGACGAGATGGATTCTTCGGATCGCCCGCTGATCTGGCGCGTGACCGGCGGCCAGCTGCGTTTCCGCCAAGGCTTCGCTACCGAACTGGTCAGCGACGACATCGCGGCGATTCGAGCCGCGGTCGAGCGTGCCTTCGAAGAACCGCGCGAACTCGGCCCACTCGTTCCGCAACCATTCCCCGACCCGCGGCTGGAACGCGATGCGTTCTTACGCGCGATGGAGATCGAACCGTGAGCGCGAGCGTGCGCGGACGCGCGTGGTTCGAGCGTTTGACCGGCGGCGCGAAGCCGATTGCGGGACTGCCTGCGTCGGTGCTCGCAGCCGACGCGTCGATCGATGGGCATGCCGTGCGCGCGGTCGCCGTCGTTCCCGATCCCAACGGACGTTTTCCACGCGCACGAAACGGCGAGATGGGCATCGACGAGGGCTTCGGCCTTGCCACTGCGGTGAGCGGCACGCCTGCCGGGAGCGCGATTCTAGCGATCGTTGATGTGCCTGGGCAGTCGTTCGGCACGCGCGAAGAAGCGGTCGGCTTGCAACGCGCGCTCGCTGCCTCGACCAACGCCTACATTCGCGCGCGTCGCAGCGGCCATCCGGTGCTCGCACTCGTCGTCGGCAAAGCAATCTCCGGTGCGTTTCTCTGTCACGGGTTGCAGGCCGGTTGGATCGGCGCGCTCGATGACGAGGGCATCGAGATCCACGTCATGTCCGAGGCCGCGGTCGCGCGCGTCACGCGCATGGAGCGCGAGGATCTCGCTCGCGTCGCGCGCGAGGTTCCGGCAACGGCGCGCGACATTCGCACCTTCGCTACGCTCGGCGGGATCGATCGTCTCTTTCCGGTCAGCGATCCAAGCGCGCCAAGCGACGCGGACGTGGCAGCCGTGGTGCATACACTCGCTGAGGTCTTGCGCAACCCTCGTCTTGGCCTTCGCGATCCTCGCGAGCGTCTCGACGCGCCCGCCGCGTTGCACACGCGAGCGCTGTCGCGGCGGGTGCGAGACGAACTGCAGGCGCAGTGGGATGCATGATCGGCCGCGTCCGCACGACCTCGTTCGGCTAACTCCGTCCGCGGTCGCGCGGATTGCCGGTGATGCCCCGGCGTGGACCGGGGCTAGTTTGCGGCGCGCACCCTGGGCTGCGGTGCGGCGCGCACATGTCGATCGGGGTGTCGCAATCGGCGTGCGCGGGTCCGGCCGCGAAGAGCGATTTGCCGCGGTCGCGCGCGAAGATGAGATTGAGGAACTCCTCACCCCCGAGACGCTGGCCGAGCACACGCCGGCTCGAAGCCACGGCGCGTTTGACGCACTGCAGGCGGTGGTGCGCGAGGCTCGCGCGCACTCGCTGGCGATTGGTCCAATTGGTGCCGCCGGCTTTGAACTTGCGACCGGCGTTGCGGCATTACACGACGAGAGCGATCTCGACGTGGTGGTTCGCGCGCAGCCGATGGATGCGCAATTGCAGGCCTTCGGACGTACCGTTGCCGATCTGCCGGTTCGCATCGACGTCGAGGTCGCTTTCGCGGACAGCTATGGTGTCGCGCTCTTCGAAGCCATGCGCGGTGGTGAATTGCTGATTAAGACGCCTGGAGGTCCGCGGCTCTTGCCGCCGTTTTCCCCCGCGCAAGCCGCCGTGCAAGTACTCGTTGCCGAAGCCGAGTTGACGCCAAAACCGGCGCTGGTCGACCGGCGTGGCAGCGGTGCGCACGATGATCTGTCGCTCGAACTGCTCCTGCGTTCGGCCGGCGCACTGGGCGAAACATTTGAAGCGGTAGCGGTCGCCGCGCGTGGCTCCGCTCTAGATACGACGTTGCGCGAGCGCCTCGGAGCGATCGGGCGTGATGGAGAAGCGGCGATGCTGCGCGCCACCGGTGGCGTCAATACGCATCGCGGCGCAATCTGGTGCCTTGGGCTCTTGCTCGCGGCGCACGCGCAGACCGGCTCACGCGATCCGTACATCCTCGTGCAAACGGCTGCGACGATCGCGTCATTGTCCGACTCCTCGCGCGCTAGCGTCGATTCGCACGGCGAGCGTGCGCGCGCGCGCTATGGAGTTGGTGGTGCGATGGGCGAGGCGCAGGCGGGCTTTCCGCACGTGATCGGCCGTGCGCTTCCTGCGTTACGTGCGGCGCGTGTGCGCGGCGCGAGCGAAGCAGTCGCGCGGGTCGATGCGCTCCTGACCATCATGCGCACGCTCGATGACACGTGCGTGCTCCATCGTGGCGGCCAGGCAGCCCTGCGTGCAATGCAAGCCGGAGCGGCGGCGGCGCTTGACGCGGGCGGGATCGGCACACGCGCCGGACGGCGCGCATTTGATGTACTTGAGTCGGAGCTGCTCACGCACCGCGCCTCTCCCGGAGGCGCCGCCGATTTGCTCGCCGCGACGCTCTTTGTGGACTCGATCGAACGAAATAGCTGGGCGTAGCGTGCTGGCGCTGCTCTTTCCGGGACAAGGCTCGCAATACCCCGACATGCTAGCTCGCATCGCGAGCGATCCGCTGGCCGCCGCCGTCTTCGACGAAGCCCAGGCGGTCCTCGGCTACGATATACGCACGCGCGACGACGTCGTGTCGCTGGCATCGACGGTCAACGTCCAGCTCGGTCTGCTCGTTGCCGGCGTTGCATCGGCGCGGATCCTCGAACAGCGCGACGTTCATGTGCTCGCCGTCGCCGGACATTCGGTGGGCGGTTTCGCCGCAGCGGTAACGGCGCGTGCGATGTCGTTTGCCGATGCACTGCACGTCGTTGCGGAGCGAGCCCGCACGATGGAGCGGCTCTTTCCAAGCGGGTACGGCATGGGGGTGATCGCCGGTTTGCCGGAACGCAACGTGAGTGAGATCGTTGCGGAGATCTTCGACGACGGAGCGCAGGTGTATGTTGCCAACGTCAATGCTCCGACGCAGTGCGTCGTGGCAGGCGAGAACGCGGCGCTCGCGCGCGCGCTCGAGGCGGGCAAAGCTGCCGGCGCACGCCGCGCCGACCGGCTCGATGTGGCGGTCCCTTCCCACTGTCCGCTGCTTGCACCGGTGCAGGCGCGTCTCGAGGAGGCGCTTGCATCGATCGAGATCCGTGATCCGCTCGTCGTGTACGTCGGTAGCGTTGGGCCACGGGTTATTCGCGACGCTCGCGCTTTGCGTGAGGATCTGGCTGCGGGTGTGGCGCACGAAGTACGTTGGCACGACGCATCGACGATGCTCGTCGAAATGGGGACGAACGTCTTCGTCGAGACGCTTCCTGGGCACGTGCTGACCGATCTGGCCCGCGCCGCGTTTGCGCGCGTGCGCGTTATCGCCCTTGACGACGTGGGCGTGCAATCCGCCGTAGCGCTCGCGCGCCGTGCCTGAACTTCCGGATATTGCCGCGTACCTGCATGCGCTCGACGGACGCATCGTCGGCGAGACACTCGAGCGCGTGCGGATCGCAAGCCCGTTTTTACTGCGAACCGCGCAGCCGCCGCTTTCGGAGGCGCAAGGGCATCGCGTCGTGTCGCTGCAGCGCGTCGGCAAACGCATCGCCATCGGTCTGGACAACGACCTTTGGCTGGTGCTGCATCTGATGATCGCGGGTCGACTTCATTGGCGAGGGCCGAATGCACCGCTATCGGGCCGGACCAGCCTTGCGGCATTCGATTTTCGCAACGGCTCCCTCGTGCTGACCGAAGCCGGTTCGAAACATCGCGCGTCACTCTCCGTGGTCGCGGGCGAAGAGGCCCTCGCCGGTATGGGCCGCGGAGGCCTCGACGTCTTCTCCGCTGATCTGGGTGCGTTCCGCGCTGCGCTGACGGCCGAAAACCGCACGCTCAAGCGCGCCCTCACCGATCCTCGCATCGTGGACGGCATCGGCAACGCATACTCCGACGAGATTCTGCATGCCGCGCAGCTTTCGCCGATTGCGTTGACGCAGAAGTTGACGCCGGACCAATGGGAGCGGCTTTTCACGGCGACCCGCGGTACGCTGCAAGCCTGGATCGATCGTCTGCGCAGCGAGGCAGACGAAGCGTTTCCCGAACACGTCACGGCCTTCCGCAAAGACTTTGCCGTGCACGGGCGCTATGGCCAGCCCTGCCCGCAGTGCGGCAGGCCGGTCCAGCGCATCCGCTACGCTGACAACGAAACAAACTATTGCGCGCAGTGTCAAACCGGGGGCAAGCTGCTCGCCGACCGCAGCCTCTCCCGGCTTCTCAAGGCAGACTGGCCCAAAACACTTGAAGAGTTGGAACAGCTTTAGGGGGTGCCGCACGATGCGGCTCGAGGTTCGGAGCGCAGGATGCGCGATCGCCAAAGGCGACCGAACCGTGCTTGGCGGGCGTTGAAGGAACTGGTATACCACATACCATATCCCACCTCTCCCCAGGAGGTCGTGGGCAATGGCGTTGGGTTTGGTCAGACTCGAATCCGAACAGAGTTTCGCGCAACGCGCGTACGCGGCGTTGCGCTCTGCCCTGCTCGAGATGAACATCTACGAGCGCGCCGATCAAGACCTTCGCCTGGACGAACGCGACCTGGCTGCACGCCTGGGTGTGAGCCGAACGCCGATTCGTGACGCGCTCGCGCGGCTCGAGCACGAGGGTCTTGTCGAGAGTGTGCCGCGTCGCGGCTACTTCATCTTACGCAAGAGCCGTGACGAACTCGTCGAGATCATTCGCGTTTGGGCCGCACTGGAAAGCATGGCGGCACGCCTCGTCGCCGAGCGCGCGCACGACGAGGAGATCGCCTCGCTGCGCACGATTTTCGCGACCTTTGAAAACGGTGCGATTGCCGCCAAACTCGACGAATACTCCGATGCCAATTTGGCCTTCCATGCGCGCATCATCGAACTGGCGCGTTCGGTTACGCTTTCACGGATGGCTGAAATACTCATGATTCACGTTCGCTCGATCCGTCATCGTACGATTTCCGAAGACCACCGGTTCGAGCGATCGATGGTCGACCACATGCAGATCATCGAGGCGATCGAATCGCGCCAGGGCGAACTCGCCGAGCGATTGGTCCGCGAGCACGCCTTAGGTTTGGCGGCGCACGTTGCCGCACACGTTCACGATATTTAATAGTTCTCTTGTCTGAAAGGGTCGTTCATGGCGCAAACGCTTTCGGTTCCTAGTGAGACCACCGCAGTCGACGTCTCGACACCGGTGAAGAAGGTCTCGGGCGGTCATCTTGTCGCGAAAGCGCTGAAGTCTGAAGGCGTCGATACGATCTTCACGCTGTGCGGTGGCCATATCATCGATATCTACGATGGCTGCATTGACGAGGGGATCAAGATCATCGACGTGCGCCACGAACAGGTCGCGGCACATGCTGCCGACGGTTATGCTCGCATGACCGGGAACTTGGGCTGCGCGGTCGTCACCGCTGGACCTGGAACGACGAATGCAATTACCGGCGTGGCCAATGCATTTCGCGCCGAGAGTCCGATGCTGCTCATTGGCGGCCAAGCCGGGCTCGCGCAGCATCGTATGGGTGGATTGCAGGATCTTCCCCACGTCGAGATGTTGCGACCGATCACCAAATTCGCAACGAGCGTGCCCACGACGTTGCGCGTTGCGGATTTTGTATCGATGGCTGCGCGCGAGGCGTTCAACGGTTCGTTCGGTCCGGTCTACCTCGAGATTCCCCGCACGGTACTCGATCATGAGATCGAACCGGATCGAGCCGTGATCCCGAAAGCCGGCCATTACCGCGCATCAACCAAAAGCGTTGGCGATCCCAATGACATCCAGCGGCTCGCCGATATCTTGTCGTCGTCGACGAAGCCGTGCGTGTTGCTCGGGCAGCAAGTCTGGACTTGCGGCGCCTCGGAGACGGCGCGTGAGTTCGTGGAACGACTCAACATCCCGGCGTTTATGAACGGTGCCGGCCGCGGCACGCTGCCGCCCGATCATCCGCTGAATTTCCAACTGACGCGTCGCGACGCGTTCGAAGCCGCCGATGTAATCGTGGTGGTCGGCACGCCCTTCGATTTCCGTTTGCGCTACGGCAAGAGCCTCAAGGCCAAGACGGTCGTGCAAATCGACATGTCGTATGCGACGGTCGGCCGTAACCGAGACGTCGATTTGGGGCTCGTTGGTGACGTCGGCGTGATCCTCGCCGCGGTCGCGCACGCCGCGGGTGGGAATAAATCAGCAGCGTCCGCGCGCAACGCGTGGGTCGCAATGTTGCGCGAAAAAGAAAACGCTGCGGTTGCAGCACGTTTACCGAAGCTGCGCAGTGACGCGCGCCCAATTCATCCGTATCGTCTCGCCTACGAGATCGACAACTTCCTCACCGATAACTCGATCTTCGTCGGCGATGGCGGTGATGTGGTGACCTTTGCCGGCAACGTCGTGCGCCCGAAGGCTCCGGGACTGTGGATGGATCCTGGTCCGCTCGGGACGCTCGGCGTCGGAACCGGCTTTGCGATGGCCGCCAAGCTCGCGCATCCCAGTCGCGAAGTCGTGGCCCTCTTCGGCGACGGTTCGTTCGCGATGACCGGATTCGACATGCAGACCGCGGTGCGCTTCGGCTTGCCGTACATCGCGATCGTGGGCAACAATAGCTACATGAATCAGATCCGCTGCGGTCAGATCCAGAAGTATGGCAAAGAGCGCGGCGACGTGGGCAACTATCTCGGCGACGTGGATTTCGAGAAGTTTGCCGACATGCTCGGGTTCTATGGCGAGGCCGTTCGTGAACCCGAACAGATCCGCCCGGCGCTCGAGCGCGCGCGCGAGGCAGGGACCTGCGCGGTCATCAACGTGTGGCTCGATCCCGATGCCTACGCCCCCGGAACTGAAAACCAAACGATGTACAAATGATCGCCCAAAAAACAAAAAAAGCACTCGACGGCGTTCGCATATTGGACATGACCCATGTCCAGTCGGGCCCCTCATGTACGCAGATCCTCGCGTGGCTCGGAGCCGACGTGATCAAAGTCGAGCTGCCCGGACGCGGCGATATCACGCGTCAGCAACTGCGCGACGTTCCCGACGTCGACAGTCTGTATTTCGCGATGCTCAACGGCAACAAGCGTTCGTTGACGCTCAATACCAAGACGCCGCAGGGCAAGGAGATCTTCACCAAGCTCGTCCGGGAGTGCGACGTGCTGGTCGAGAACTTCGGTCCGGGCGTACTCGATCGGCAAGGTTTTCCGTGGGAGAAGATTCACGAACTCAATCCACGGATGATCTACACCTCGATCAAGGGGTTCGGGCCGGGCCAGTATGCCGATGCCAAAGCCTACGAGCCGGTGGCGCAGGCGATGGGCGGATCGATGAGCACCACGGGATGGGAAGACGGGCCGCCGCTTGTGACCGGCGCGCAGATCGGTGACTCGGGTACGGGCATCCATTCAGTCGCGGCGATTCTCGCCGCGTTGTACCAACGCGAGCATACCGGCGAAGGCCAACGCGTCATGTGCACCATGCAAGACTCGGTGCTCAACCTGTGCCGCGTGAAGATGCGCGACCAGCAGCGCCTCGAGCACGGTCCGCTGCGGGAGTACCCGAACCGTAGTTTTAACGGCGTCGTACCGCGGTCGGGCAACGCGTCGGGCGGCGGTCACCCAGGTTCGGCATTGCGCTGCGCGCCCGGTGGTCCCAACGACTACGTGTACCTGATCATTCAGCCGCAGATTTGGGAGTCGCTCTGTAAGGAGATGGGACGTCCGGAGTTGATTACCGATCCGAAATACGCGACGCCGGAGGCGCGCGTGCCGATCTTGGCCGAAGTTTTCGGCATCATCGAACAATGGACGCAGAAGTATGACAAATACGAAGTGCTCAAGCGCTGCAACGCGCTCGATGTCCCCTGCGGGCCGGTCTTGGCGACAAAAGAACTACTCGAAGATGAATCGCTGCGCGCTCGCGGCATGATTGCCGCAGTCGAGCATCCGCAGCGCGGAACGTACTACACCGTCGGCTGTCCGCTTGTGCTTTCCGATTCGCCGGTCGAATACCGCCGGGCGCCGCTGCTCGGCGAACACAATGAAGAACTATTGAAAGAACTCATGGGCTATGATGCTGCGCAGGTCGAGAACCTGCGCGCGGAAGGGGTTATCTGATCATGGCAATTGCCGCAACACCGCGTCCATCCGTCCGCATTCCGCAGACCAAGTTATTGATCGACGGCAAGTGGGTCGACGCGCGCTCGGGCGAGACGTTTGAAACACGCAATCCCGCCACCGAAGAAGTCATCGCGCATGTCGCGTCCGCCGGTCCCGAAGACACCGCGATTGCCGTCAAGGCCGCGCGCGCCGCGCTCGAGGCGGGGCCCTGGGGCACGATGCGAGCCTCCGAGCGCGCACGTATCATGATGCGCTTCGCAGACCTTATTCGTACGCGCCAAGACGAGATCGTCATGCTCGAATCACTCGATGGCGGAAAGCCGATCAGCTCGGTGCGCCGCCAGGATTACCCGGCGATGCTCGACTGTCTCGAATACTATGCCGGCTGGCCCGACAAGATCACCGGCGATGTCGTACCCGTACGTCCTGACGCGCACACCTACATTGCGCGCGTGCCGGTCGGCGTCGTGGGTGCGATCGTCCCGTGGAACTTCCCGCTGATGAACTCGATGTGGAAGATCGCACCGGCACTTGCGTGCGGCTGCACCATCGTGATGAAACCGGCAACGGAAACACCGCTCACCGCGCTGTTGCTCGGGGAGCTTGCGCTCGAAGCCGGCGTGCCGCCGGGGGTCCTCAATATCGTGCCCGGGCCCGGATCGACCGCCGGCATGTCGATTGTCCGCAATCCCGACGTCGACAAGATTTCTTTTACCGGTTCGCCCGGCGTCGGCAAACTGATCATGGAAAATGCGGCTCCCTTCGTTACGCGTTTGACGCTCGAACTGGGCGGCAAGTCGCCCAACCTGATCTTTGAAGATGCCGATATCGATGCAGCGGTCAAAGGATCGTCGGCGGGTATTTTCTTCAATAGCGGGCAAGTCTGTTCGGCCGGTTCGCGCATCCTCGTGCAAGAGAGCGTCTACGACGAGTTCTGCGAGAGGATGGTCGAGCGGTCGAAGACGCTGAAGATCGGCGATCCGCAGGACGAGAAAACGTACATCGGTCCGGTCATCTCGCAGAAGCAGATGAACTCGATCATGGGATATATCGAGGCCGGCAAGAGCGAGGGCGCCACCTTGAAATCGGGCGGCGACCGCGTGGGTACAAGGGGCTACTTCCTCGAGCCGACGGTATTCACCGACGTCGATAACTCGATGAAAATCGCGCGTGAGGAGATCTTCGGCCCGGTGGCCGCCGTTATCCGTTTCAAGGATGAGGATGACGCTGTGCGTATCGCCAATGATTCGGACTTCAGCCTCGCTGCCGGGGTCTGGACCAAAGACGTCGTACGCGCGCACATAATGGCGCAGCGGCTTCGCGCGGGGACGGTTTGGGTGAACACCTATGGGCAGAGCGACACGCGCCTGCCGTGGGGCGGTTTGGGAGGCGACTCCGGCATGGGTCGTGACCTTGGAGAGACCGCTCTGGATAACTACACCGATAAGAAGACGATCTGGATTAGTCTTCGCCGCTAAATTACTCGGAACTGTTGCTTCTCGGTTCATTACGTGAGAAAGGGTGCATGAATGGCCGCTCAAACCGCCGCGGCGCCGCCGCGAACAAGCGTATTGCGTAACCCCTGGATCCAACTCGTCTCCGGCATTGTCTGCATGGCGATGATTGCGAACCTGCAGTATGGCTGGACCGTGTTCGTCGATCCGATCAGTGTGTCGATGGGATGGAAGAAGGCCGCGATCCAGGTTTCGTTCACGTTGTTCGTACTGGTCGAAACATGGCTCGTTCCGTTCGAGGCGGCGCTCGTCGACCGGTATGGTCCACGCCGCATGGTAATGATCGGCGGCGTGTTCGCTGCCCTCGGCTGGGTCGTCAATTCTTTTGCGACCTCGCTCGAGGTGCTCTATGTGGGCGGCATTTTGGCCGGTATCGGCGCGGGCATCGTGTATGGCACTTGCGTCGGAAATGCACTGAAGTGGTTTGCCGGAAAGCGCGGCCTCGCAGCCGGGTTGACGGCGGGGGGATTCGGCGCGGGCGCAGCGCTGACGATCATTCCGCTCTCGAACATGGTCAAGAGCGGCGGCTGGGAACACACGTTCTTGGTCTTTGGCATAATTCAGGGCGCGATCGTGGTTATCGCGTCGTTGTTTCTCGTGACGCCGCCCGCGACAACCGTGAAAGAGGCGCGTCCGGTGAAGGTGCTTCAAGGTAATCGCGACTACACGCCGGGCGAGACCTTGCGTTCGCCTATATTCTGGGTCATGTATGTGATGTTCACACTGGTCGCGTCCGGCGGCTTGATGGCCGTCGCGCAGCTCGGGCCGATTGCCACGGACTTTGGCATCGCCAAGACGCCGGTAACGATCCTCGGCATCACCGGCGCGACGCTCACATATGCACTCGCGCTCAACAACCTAGTCAACGGCTTCACACGTCCGTTCCTCGGATGGGTTTCCGACAACATCGGGCGCGAGCTTACACTCTTCATCGCCTTCATGCTCGAGGGCATCGGCATCTTCGCGCTGATGAAGTTCGGGCACTCGCCGGTCGCGTTCGTGCTGCTCGCGGCCGTCGTGTTCTTCGCGTGGGGCGAGATCTTCAGCATCTTCCCGGCGACGACGCGCGATCAATTCGGACAGAAGTATGCCACGACGAATTACGGCATGCTTTACACCGCAAAGGGTACGGGTTCGCTACTTGTACCCCTTGCGAGCGTGCTCACGGCGGCAACGGGAAGTTGGACGCTCGCGCTCTCGGTCGCGGGGGTCTTCAATATCGTGGCCGCGTTGCTCTCGATTGGTGTGCTGCGTCCGCTGCGTGTTTTAGAGGATCGGAAGTCTGGTTCGCCACCGGCCGCGGTGAGCTAGTCCAGAAGAGCGACCATCCCGGTGTGTAGATCGTAGAGAGCGGCGGCGACGCGCAGAGTTCCACGCGTCGCCGCCGTTCGCACGATTTGCGATCGGCGCAAGATCGCACGTTTCGCAGCTCGCGCGTTGCATTCGATCGCCGCCGTCCACCAGTCGCCTTGCGTCGCGCGCGTGTCGCGGGCGATGGGCGCGATCGCTTCGGCGAGTAGCGCAATGTGGCCGGGGAATACCGTGCCCGACTCGACCAGAGACATCGCGGCTTGGACCGCCCCACAGCCCGTGTGTCCGAGTACCAGGACCAGCAAGCTTCCCAGCACTTCGCGGGCGTACTCGATCGACGCCAAGCCTTCGGTGGTAACGATGTTTCCGGCCAAACGAATCACGAACAAGTCCCCGGGCCGCTGGTCGAAGATCGTTTCGACCGGAACACGCGAGTCCGAGCATCCTAAGACCACCGCAAAGGGACGTTGGGAGCTGGCTAGCTCGACGCGCAGGGCCGACGGGACCGCGGTCTGCGGTTGCTCGTTGACGAAGCGGCGGTTGCCTTCGAGCAGGCGGGCGAGCGCCTCATCCGGGGTGGACGGCTGAGTAAAGGGCATCGGCGCGTCGGTTCGCTTGGGCGGTGGGGCGGGTCCTCCGGTTGCGCGCAGAGGCGCACTGTGGTACGGTACCCCTTGGCTCCGAAGACCGTTGGGGCGCCGCAAGGCGCTCAAAAGAGGCGAAAGCCTAAACCCAACAGAGGATGCGTTCGACCCTTCGACAGGCTCAGGGTGACAAGTGTCGCCACGTGCGTTGTTCTTGGTGAAGCGCCCTCCGGACGGATGGAGCGCTTTTTTAAATCCAAGAAAGCAGCAACAACGTCAATGCCAACCGCACGTAAAGAAACCGCGGTTCAAGAGTTGCGCGATCGGCTCGCCGGTTCGCAGAACTTGTTCTTGACTGACTTCCAAGGTCTCACCGTCGAAGAAATCACAAAACTTCGCGGCGAGCTGCGCAAGGACGGCAGCACCTATGCCGTCGTCAAGAACACGCTCTTCAAGATCGCTGCCGGCGAAGAGATCGCCAAGCAGTTGGACGCGTATCTGGCCGGTCCAACCGGCATTGTTTTTGCAGGCACCGATCCGGTCGCGCCCGCAAAAGCGATCAAACAGTTCGCAGACGACAGCAAGAAGCTCGGGATCAAAGCTGCATACATCGACGGCGTGCTCGTCGATGCCAAGCAAGTCAACGTCCTGGCCTCGCTGCCGCCCAAGATCGAGCTCATCGCCAAACTCGTCGGAACGCTTGCAAACCCGTTGCGCGGTCTCGTTACCGTCCTCTCGGGCAATCAGAGCGGTCTGGTCCGCGTGCTCAATTCCATCCGCGAGCAAAAAGAAGCCGCGGGTTCGAACGCTTAAGGAGATTCATCTATCATGGCAGTTGCCGAACTCATCAATCAAATCGACCAACTCACCGTGCTCGAGCTCGCCGACCTAGTCAAGCAGCTCGAAGAGAAGTACGGCGTTTCCGCCGCAGCCCCGGTCGCGATGGTCGCGGGTCCCGCCGCCGCAGCAGCGGCGCCGGCCGCGGAAAAGACCGAATTCGACGTGATCCTGTCTGAAGCGGGACCGGAGAAGATCAAGGTCATCAAGGCCGTGCGTGAACTTACGAGCCTGGGTCTCACCGAGGCCAAGTCGTTTGTGGAAAGCGCTCCCAAGGCCGTCAAAGAGGGCGTCACCAAAGACGAAGCCGAGAGCGTCAAAAAGAAGCTCGAGGAAGCCGGCGCGAAGGTCGAGATCAAGTAGTCCTTCGACCGGAGATGCAACGAACGGGGCCGCAAACTGCGGCCCCGTTTTTTATAAAGGCGTTGGTGCGGAATGCGCCCAAAGACGGGCAGCATGAGCCGCGAAAGCATCCTGATTTATTTCGTAGCAATGGCGCTAATACTCTATCGCGCGTCACGCCCGCAGCGCATCAGTGTCACGCGAATGTGGATCTTCGCCGGCATTTTGATCTTGCTCGCCGGCGCATTTATGTACGAAAGTCTTGCGTTTTTTCATCCGCCGGTGTGGGAGATTGCCGCGGCGGTCGTGCTGGGTCTCGCCGCCGGCGTTCCACTTGGAATCTTGCGCGGTTACCACACACAAGTTACAGCGACGGATCGGCACGGCGTCATGCAGCTGGGTCCCAACTGGGCAACGGCGCTGATTTACGTCGGCGCTTTTGTGGGCCGCGCGGTGATCCGCATCCTGCTGCCGCCGACCAGCGTCATCGGAAACGTGATCGGCGACGGGCTGTTGTTTTTTGCGATCGGGATCATCGGCGCGACCTATCTTGCGGTCTACCGCAAGTACGAGGCGCTTGACCATGCCGCGCCGGCGAGCGGGTGATGGATCCGACCGCCGAGCTGCGCGAACGTGACGACCTTTTGGAGCGTCTGCGACCGCATCTTGACAAGGTCGGTCTTTGCGCGCTGACACTGGATAACGCGGCAGATGCTCTCGGCCTGCCCACCGACACCCTCGAAGATTTTTTCCCGACCAAGGAAGATCTGATCGCGGCGCTCATCGCCCGCAATCGCATTCGACTGCGCACAAAATTTGCGAGTCTCGATCTCTCGCTGCCGCCTGACCAGTTCCGTCGTGTGATGTGGGACTTCTATGTTGAGACCGCGAGCGAGTCGCGCCTGTTCTTTGAAGCCTATGGACTTGCGCTTCGCGACGAGCACTACGGTGACTTTCTGCACGGGATCAACGATTGGCTGGGCCTGCTTAAAGAGGCGCTTGAGCGTCGCGGCGTGTCGAACGATCGAGCCGAGGCATTTGCGACGCTGACGCTCGCGGTGTATCGCGGCGCGATGATGGACTACTGCGCGACGGAGGATCGGCCACGCGTCAACGCGGCGATGGAGCTGTGGTTCAAAGCGGCCAACTGGCTTACCGAACCTTAGGAGACGAAGATGAAGCTTCTACTCGAAATTCTGCTTTCGATTATCTTGCACCCGGTCGCGATGATCCTGATGTGGATCAATTTGGCGGCGCGCGACGATATGTCGTCGGGCAAAAAAGTCATTTGGTTCATCGTCAGCATCGTCTGGGGACTCGGTCCGATTCTCTATATCTTGGTCGCCGACGGCGGTCTTTGGTGACTCTTGCGGGCAAAGCTGAAGCTTTGCCCGCAAGAGTCGCGCGGCTTCGCTCGCGCAGTTAATGCACCAAGAAGCCGACGAGTAAGAGCGCGACGATGTTGAGCACCTTGATCATTGGATTGATCGCGGGGCCTGCCGTGTCTTTGTACGGATCGCCGACGGTATCACCGGTGACCGCGGCCTGATGCGCAATCGAACCTTTGCCGCCAAGGTGGCCGTCTTCGATGTACTTCTTGGCGTTATCCCATGCACCGCCGCCGGTCGTCATCGAGATCGCGAGGAAGAGTCCGGTGACGATCGAGCCGACCAGAATACCGCCCATCAATTGGGCTGCGGTGTCGCCTTTGAGGATGTTGAAGACCGCGAGCAGCACCACGATGATCGGCACGCCGACCGGAATGAGTGCCGGGACGATCATCTCTTTGAGAGCTGCCGCCGTGACGATGCTCACCGTCGTCGCATAGTTCGGTTTTGCAGTGCCGTCCATAATGCCCGGAATCTCGCGGAATTGCCGCCGGACTTCTTCGACGACGGCGCCGGCCGCACGCCCGACGGCTTGCATTGAAAGCGAGCCGAAGAGATACGGCAGCAAACCGCCGATGAAGAGGCCCGAGAGCACGTAGGGATTGCCGATCGCGAACAGGTTGGTGACGTTCGCCGCGCATGCATCGCCGCCGGCCACGCCGCACTTCGCCTTGGTCAGCTCTTGCAAGAACGACGCGAAGAGCACGACCGCCGCAAGGGCTGCCGAACCAATCGCATAGCCTTTGGTCACCGCTTTGGTGGTATTGCCGACGGCGTCGAGCGGATCGGTTACATTGCGCACGTCTTCGGGCATCTCAGCCATCTCGGCGATACCGCCCGCGTTATCGGTGATCGGGCCGAAGGAGTCGATCGCGACCACGATGCCGGCGAGTGAAAGCATCGCCATCACGGCGATGCCGACGCCGTAAATGCCGGCCAGACCGTAGCTCACGAGGATGCCGAGTACGATCACGATCGCCGGAAGCGCGGTGCCCTGCATCGAGACCGCCAGGCCCGCGATGATGTTGGTCGCGTGTCCGGTGACCGAGGCTTGCGCGATGCTGCGCACCGGCGCGAACTGCGTGCCGGTGTAGTATTCGGTGATGACGGTGATGAGGCCGGTGATCACGACGCCGACCACTTCGCATAAGAAGATGCTGAGCGGGCTGAGGTCCGATCCCGCAAACTCTTGTTGCGTCGCAAACCAAAAGCCGATCAGTGCGAGCACGCCCGCGACGATCATGCCGTTGTAGAGCGAGGCCATGATGCGCGTCTTGGAGACCTTGCCCAGACCCACAACCCACGAGCCGACGATCGAAGCAACGATCGAAATCGCGCCGAGCACCAGCGGGAAGGTTGTCGCGCCCGGGAGTTTATCGCCGAAGAGCAGGTTGCCCAGCAGCATCGCCGCGACCGTCGTGACACAATAGGTTTCAAATAGATCCGCTGCCATGCCGGCGCAATCGCCGACGTTGTCGCCGACATTATCGGCGATCACCGCCGGATTGCGCGGATCGTCTTCGGGAATACCGGCTTCCACTTTGCCGACGAGGTCGGCGCCGACGTCTGCCGCCTTGGTGTAGATGCCGCCGCCCAAACGCGCGAAGACGGAGATCAGCGAGCATCCGAAGGCGAGGCCCACCATGGCGCTGAGCGTTTTGGTGGTATCGCCCGCGTTGACGTAATATTGCAGGATTGCGAAGTAGCCCGAGACGGCTAAGAGCCCAAGGCCAACGACCAGCATACCGGTCACCGTGCCGCCGCGGAAGGCGACGTTGAGCGCCGGGCCGAGGCCGCCGCGCGCCGCCTCGGCGGTACGGACGTTGGCGCGGACCGAAACGATCATGCCGATGAATCCGGCCGCGCCCGAGAGGATCGCGCCGATCAGAAAGCCGACCGCCGCCTCCCAGCCCAGCGGCTTCGGCGCGATAAAGATGAGAATCGCCAGGACAACTGCGACGATCGCGATCGTTCCATACTGGCGCTTGAGGAAGGCCATGGCGCCCTCTTGGATCGCCGCGGCGATCTCCTTCATGCGCGCGTTGCCGTCCGGTTGACCGAGCACCCAGAAGGTGAGCGCGATGCCATACAGCACCGCCAGCGCACCACCGATGAGCCCGGCCCCAATTGCGTATTGTGCCGTCATGTAACTTGTAGGTCCTTGAGGAAGCAGCAGTGCGGCGCCCATGGGGCGCCGCTTGATCTAGGCGGTACTGCGGTGGCCCGCCTAGTCCTTCTCGGCGAAGCGCTGGTAGGATTCGGTGATCTCGCGGCGCGCCGACGCCGCGTCGCGCCACGAGCCAACGCGCGTCTGCTTGCCTTCGAGCGCCTTATAGGTTTCGAAGAAGTGCGAAATCTTGCGCAGTTGGTGCGGGAAAATCTGCGAGTAGTTGTGGACTTCGTCGAAGAGCGGCTCGCCGACGGGCACGGCGAGAATCTTATCGTCCTGTTTGTCGCCGTCTACCATCTCGAGTAAGCCGATCGGACGGGCCGCGACCAGACAACCCGGGAACGTCGGCTCGATCGCGAGCACGAGCACGTCGAGAGGATCGCCGTCGAGCGCAAGCGTCTGCGGCGCAAACCCGTAGTCGCCCGGATAATGAATCGCCGAATGCAACGCGCGATCGAGGCGAAAGATATCGAGCGACTTGTCGTATTCGTACTTGTTTCGCGACCCCTCCGGAATCTCGACCACGACGTTGATTTCGTCGGGCTGGCGCTCCCCAAGCGGCAGGAGTAAATAGTTACGGGGATCCGGTAGGCTCATGAGGCGCAGGGTGTTCTCGTAAGCTCAACCAAGGACCTCGACATGCTGGAGGAGACCGAGTTTCTCGTCGTTGGCGCCGGGCCCGCCGGAGCAACCGCTGCCCGCGAGGCGGCGCGATCCGGCGTCGAGACCGTCGTGCTCGAAAAGGACGCGGTCGTCGGGATAAAGCGCGTCTGCGCGGCGGGATTGCGCCCGGGTTTTTGCCGCACGTTCGATCTGTCGCGCGAACTCATTCACTGCGACACGCCGCGCCTCGCGCTCTTCGATCCCAGCGGACGCGAGCACGAAATCTTCTTTGGGCCCGGTCACACGACGACACGCGAGGAACTCGACGGCGAGATTGCGCGCCTCGCAGTCCAGGAAGGCGCGGTCATCCGCACGCAGTCGCTTTGGCGTTCCTTCGAACGTGACGGGGACGGGTCGATCGTCGAGTACGCCGATTTACGTTCAGGTGAACGACGCCGTCTTCGCGCGCGCAATGTCTTCTTTGCGCAGGGAGCGACGGCGCGCTTCGATCGCGCATTTTCGGATTCGCGTTGGAACGACGGCCTGATGACGACGCTGCAATATCGCGTCTATCTCGACCGCCCAGCGGTGCCGGCGGCCTATCGCACGCTGGAGTTGCATTATTTTCCGGCGCACGACGGGCGCCAAATCGTTGCCTGGATGTTTCCTAAGCGCGATCATTTGGCGATCGGCTTGGGTCTCGTGGGCAAGCTCGACGGAAAGCGCCTGCGCGAAGAACTCGATGCGTTTACCGCGCGCACGCGCGAACGGCTCTACGCCAATGCGAATGTTAAGCGGATTAAGGAAGAAGGACATCTCCTCTACGGAGGCTGGCCGCGCGAACGATACGCGGCCGGCGCGGCCATGGTTGGCGGCACGGCTGCCGGTCTCGTGGATGCGACCAACGGCGAGGGCATCTTCGAAGCGGCGATGAGCGGTCGCCTTGCTGCCGCGGCGGTGCACGAACGTCGTGCAAGCCCTCAAAACGCCGCGCAACTCTATGCACAGCGGCTTCGCGGCCGGTTTACGCGCCGGCTCGAGCACCGTGTACGGTTGATGCGCTACCTCGAGGCGCGGCCCGCGCGCTACGGCCTACTGTTCGATCAGCTCGCGGGAAGCGCGCAATTTGCCGACGCACTTCAAAAGGAAGACGCACAGCGTACGCCGTTCGACCGGCTCACGCTCGCTTTGAACGCACTGCGCTTCGCTACGCGGGCATCTTTTGTCTAGATGGCGAAGCCGGGCCTAGTACGGATACGATCGCTTGTCAACTATTGCTATATCGGAACACGAATTTCAAACGTTGCGCGATTTGATCCGCGAGCGCTTTGGTATCTATTACGACGATACCAAGCTTTTTTTGTTGCAAAGCCGGCTGCAGACGCGACTGCTCAAGTGCCGCGTCGCCGATTTCGCAGGCTATCAACGCTTCTTGACTTCATCGCCCGACCGGGAGAGCGAGTGGAGCGAGCTGGCTTCGGTCCTTTCCAACAACGAAACCTATTTTTTTCGCGAGCGCGCCCAGCTCGAGGTGCTCGTTACCGACGTCCTCGAGGAGTCGCAGCGTGCCGGCACGCCGCTGCGGGTATGGTCGTCCGCGTCATCGACCGGCGAAGAGCCCTACACGATCGCGATGATGCTGATGCAGACGCATCGCGTCGCACCGTCGGGCGTGGTTTTGCGCGCAACCGATCTTTCGCCGCGTGCGCTGGAGCGCGCTTCGACCGGGTTCTATCGAGAACTTTCCTTCCGCGCGACACCGCCGGAAATGGTCCAAAAGTACTTCCGCCCCTTTGAAGGCGGTTTTTTCATCAATGACGAGATCAAGCACATGGTGCAGTTTTCACGATTGAATCTTATGGACGAACACGCGGTCGCATCCATCGGTACGTTCGACGCGATCTTTTGCCGCAATGTCTTGATCTATTTCGAGAAGCCGACGCAAAAGCGCGTGGTTGAGGCCTTTGCGCGAGCACTGCGCCCGGGGGGATTTCTTTTTCTTGGGCATGCGGAATCGATCATGCGCGTGACCGATAAATACGAGGCCGTCGTCACCCCAAAAGCGATTTACTACCGACGGAAGTGATGTAAACGTGGGAAAGATCAACGTACTGGTTGTCGACGACTCGGCGTTCATGCGCCGAGCGATCTCGACCATAATTGAAAACGAAACCGATATGAATGTGATCGCGACCGCGCGTAGCGGCGAGGAAGCGATCACCAAAGCCTTGCAGCTCAATCCCGACGTCATCACGATGGACGTGGAGATGCCGGGAATGGGCGGCCTCGAAGCGGTGCGGCAAATCGTCGCCGATCACCGCATCCCGATCATCATGTGCAGCTCGCTCACCCGCGAAGGCGCCGAGACGACCTTCC
Organism: Vulcanimicrobiota bacterium; assembly: GCA_963833045.1. Lineage (GTDB taxonomy): Bacteria > Vulcanimicrobiota > Vulcanimicrobiia > Vulcanimicrobiales > Vulcanimicrobiaceae > Aquilonibacter. Next base: position 535,300 of record CAWHWL010000014.1, on the reverse strand, counting down.
GCGCACTCGAGCTGGGCGCCGTCGACTTCATCTCCAAGCCCGACGCCGCGTACGTCAACATCACCGACGTGGCGCGCGATCTGGTCGCCAAGATCCGCGCGGTCTCGCGGCAAGGCGGCCAGCCGGCGCAACCGATCGTGCATGCGCCGCCGCCGATCGAGCAAGCTCCCCGGATCATCGCGCCGCCGCCGGTTGCTCGCGTGCGCCCGACCGGCCAGTATGAGGTCGTCGCGATCGGCACGTCGACTGGAGGTCCGGTCGCACTCTCCCACGTTGTGCCCATGCTTCCAGGAAACTTTCCTTTGCCGGTGCTCATCGTCCAGCACATGCCGATGGGCTTCACGCGCCCGCTCGCCGACCGCCTCAATGCGCTGAGCAAAATCGCCGTGCACGAGGCAGTCAACGGAATGCTTCTGGAGGCCGGCACGGCGCTCGTGGTGCCGAGCGGCAAGCAAGTCGAGTTGCGTCGACGAGGGACGGGCGAGACCGAGGTGCGGCTGGTCGATGACGACGGTTCCTCGGTGCATGTCCCGAGCGTCGATTTTATGACCGCGCAAATTGCGCAAGCCTACGGACGTGCCGCGATCGGTGTGATTCTCACCGGCATGGGTCAAGACGGCGTCCGCGGTTTACGCAAACTTAAAGAACGAGGCGGCTACGTGTTGGGCCAAGATGAAGCGACGTGCGTCGTCTACGGCATGCCGCGGGCTGCCGCCAAGGAGGGCCTGGTGGACCGCGAAGTCCCGCTAGACGATATCTCGCCGATCTTGGTTAGCCTCGCAGGTGCCGCAAAGCCTTAACCTATTGGATGCAGAACGCTGACGAAGAATAGGCAAAACGCTGACATGGCGGAGTAGGATAGCGATTGGAGACTCTGAATACGGAAGCTCGGACGCGTGATATGCTCGTCCACGAGGTTGCATGAAGCTGAGCCGTAGTCCACGCAGCTACGTTATCGGCGGCGTCGAACTCTCACGAGAAGAGATCGTCCACAAATACTTACACTTGGTGAAGTATGTGGCCGGTCGAATCTCCGTTAACCTCCCGCCGAACGTTGAGATCAACGATCTCATCAACGACGGGATCTTAGGTTTGATCGACGCCATCGAAAAGTACGACGACGCGCGCGGAGTGAAGTTCGAGACCTACGCAATCACTCGTATCAACGGGGCTATTTTGGACGCCCTGCGTTCGCTCGATTGGGTTCCGCGCGCCGTTCGCCAGCGCGCCCGCGAGCTCGAGCGTACCTATCAAGAATTAGAAGTCGAGCTGGGTCGCGCGCCGACCGAAACCGAGGTCGGCCAGCGCCTCGGACTCTCGAAGAAAGAGTTCGATCAGCTCATCCAGCGCGTACGCGGCACCGCTGTGCTCTCGCTCGAGGAATTTCTCCCCAACGAAAAGGGGTATGAGATTCCGCTGGTCGACACGCTCCGCGACGACGGCAACGACGTCATGAGCGAAGTCGAGTCGCGCGAAGTGCACGCCGAGCTGGTGCGCGCGGTCGAGAATCTCCCGCCGCAAGAGCGCACGGTCATCACCCTCTACTACTTCGAGGGGCAGACGCTCAAGGAAATCAAGGGCGCTCTCGGGGTCTCGGAGTCGCGGGTCTCGCAGATCCACGCCCAGGCCGTCATCCACTTGCGCCAGCGGCTGCGCGAGCTGCGCGCGGACCTCGGCTACCGCGAAGACGACCCCACCGTCAAACAGAAATATTTGCGGCGCCCCGCGCCGACCCCCGAAGCGGCCGAAAATAAAGTAGAACGGACGCTGCGAGGGGAAATACCGGATCATGGCGATTCGTCCCGCGGATCTGCAACTGGCATACCTGGCCGCCCCGCAAAACGCGGCCCAGGTTAGCGCCGCCCAGCAGGCCCCGCAGGCGGCTCAAGCGGCTGCCCAGGCGACGTTCGCCGCGCAAGTACAGCAGCGCGAAGAAATGGTCAAACAGACCGAACACGCTGAACGTACGTCGCTGCGCACCAATCCCGACGGCAGCAATAACGGCGGGAGCTACACGCCCGGTCAGCGGCGCCACGGCAAAGACGACGATGGAGCGCAAGATTCGCCGCTCGGACTCTCCGGCGAAGGCGAGCACTTCATCGACTTCACCGCGTAGAGGCTAAACAATGTCGGGGCTCGATCCGCTCGCCGCACTCGCTGCTCAGGCGGTTGCCAACGCGCAAGCCGCGATCGACGCGGCGACGCTTAGCCTCGGGGCCGATGTCGCGACGCTCCAAGCCCAAGTCAACGTCGGCGACGTGATCGCTGCCACCGTCCTACCGCCCCAAGCCGGCACCGATCTGCTTTCGTTCTTGGGGCAGACCGTCGCGGCACAGATTCCGCCCGGCATCGATCCCGGCGAAACGTTGCTCTTACAAGTGACGGGTTTTACCAACTCGACCGTCACGGTTCGCAATCTGGGAACGATCGACCCCGAAAACCCGATTCCAACCGTCAACCCGGATCTGACACCGCCGGTAACTGACGGTCCGCAAACCGCGGTGCTCAGCACGCAAGTCGCGCCGGCGCCGAGTACACCGGAACCCAGTTCAGCAGTGCCGGTGCAAAACGCGGCTGTGCCGAGCGCGAGTGTACCGACCGCGAGCGTACCGACCGCGCTTCCACCCGTTGTTCCGCCTGCGCCGAACGTTGCTCCGCCGCGCGAGGTCTTTGTCGCCGCGTCGGTCCGCTCGAACTTGGCCGCCAACGCACGCACGCTGGCTGCGCAAATCGAAGAGGCAATTACAAGCAACGATGTTGAGGCGCGACTTGCGGCGAACCGCGCGAGCGCGCCGCCGCCGCCAACCGGACCGTCGGCGCAATCGCCTCCCGGCGCCCAACGCGGCGTGCCGTCACCGCCGGCAGCGCCAAACGCTGCACCGCCGAGTGCTGCATCGCCGAGCTCCCGCTTCCCCGTTGCGCCGCCGATCGTTCAACCGGCCTCGAACCTCCCCGTATCGCAGCAAACACCCGCACCAGCCCAAGGACCGGCCCCAGCTCCGGCGCCAGTTCTCGCGACGCCGCTGCCGCGTCAGAGTGTGCCGGCGACACCCGAAGGCGAATTGCTGGCGCGTCTTGGTGTGCCGATTACGCCGGCGACGCTCGCGGCAGCGCGTTCCGTCAATACGGCGACGCAAAGTGTCACCGCGGCGTACGAACGGCTCGAAGGACTGCTTGCGCGAATTGCACCGGAGAGCGCGGGGGCACTGCGCTCGATGCTGGCATTCGTCGCCCGCTTTGATCTGCGCAACTCGCGGGCGCTGCCCGAGCAGATCGCGACCTTTGTTTCCGACGTGCTCGACGGTGCCGAATCGAAAATCGTGCAGAGCGTCGCTGCGTGGACTGCGCTCGAAACTGAGCCATCCGCGAATACTCCGGCGCAAGCGCCGAGCACGCAGCCGGCCACGCCGGTTGCGGTCAACGCTGCAGCGCAAGCCGCCGAGCGCGTCGCGGCGATGGAGTATGACGTGAAATCGGCGATCCTTGCGATGATTGCGTCGTCGTCGCGTGACGGCTCGCCGCAGATCGCGGGCGCGTTGCGCGACGCACTCACCGCGACGACCGCGCTGCAGCTCAACGTGCTCTCATCGCAGAGCAGCGATCCTCGAACCATCGCAATTCCGCTCCCGGCCTATTTTTACGAGGGCGGTGAACCCGTGCAGATGCGCATTTCACGCGATGCGCCCAACGGCAAGAACGCGATGGATGCCGACAATTTTCACATCGCCTTCATTCTCGACACGAAGTCGCTCGGAACCGTCGCAATCGACCTGCAGACCGTCGGCCGTGCGGTCAGCGTGGAGGTGAAAACGCAAGCCACGCCCGCCGCCGACCGTTTTCGCTCAACGTTGAACGATCTGCGTTCGCGCCTGGAAGGTCTGCGCTACCGCATCTCCTCGATCGGCGCCGGCGTTGCGCCGCCCTCGGGCGCTGTGGCGCCGGCATCGGAATCCGCGCAATCATCTGCTCCCGCCGAACGAAAATCGTTCTGGGATACGCGCGCGTGAACCGCTTCTTCGATTTTCGCAAATCAGTGTTCAAACGGCCCGCAGCGGCTGCGTTGAAGTGGGATCCGCTCAGCTCCGAACCGCCTGAGGTCATTGCGGTCGGGCGCGGGATCACGGCCGAAACGATCGTGCGCGTCGCCAAAGAGCGCGGCATTCCGCTCTACGAAGATGCGGGGCTGGTCGAGGCCTTGGCGCGCCTGAATGTGACCGACAGCATTCCTCGCGAACTCTATAGCGTGGTTGCTGAAGTGCTCGCCTACGTCTATCGTGTCGATGCCGCGTTTCGGGAGCGTGCTGGTTAGCCGTGTGGAAGAAGAACTGGCTTTCGAAGACGATGCGCGATCACAAGGACTGGATTCGCGAAGTGCGCTTGACGAAAATGGGCGGGGACCTCGAGATGCACATCTCGGGCCGTCAGTTTCGCGTTGAATTCATCGACGGCGTCGAGCCGACACGCTACGTGATCGATCGCGAGCGCTGTTTCGACGAACGCCACGCGCGCGTCGACGACACCCTCTTCGCACAGATCGTTGCCGCGCTCAAGATGGCGGTGCACGATTGTTTCGGCGCGAGCGTTCACGCTTTCGCGCCCTCGGCGGCGGTCTTTGAGATTCACTTCGTGCCGGGCCACGCGCCGTTCGGGGCCGGCAGACGCGTCTTCATCGAAGGACGGCTGGCCGATCTCATGCGCGATCAGATCGGGAAACCCAATGTCACCTTCGAGTATCCGGTGCGGGTCGACGGCGCCGCCCCGCAGTGGGTGAAGATGGAAGCCGCGACGATCTCGGGCCTCGACCCCGTTGCCTAGGACTATCGAACAAGGGTTCGTATATTTTCGGGCAGAAGGAAGGGGTCCGTGAGCTGGTTTCAACGACTCAGGGCGTCTCTCGGCAAGGCCCGCGACACCTTCGCCGCGGTTCAGAACCTCGGCCTCGCGCGCAAGCCGCTGACGCCGGAGTTTTGGGAAGACCTCGAGGAGCTGCTCATCATGGGCGACTTCGGGGTCCCGACGACCGCCAAAATCATCGAGGGCCTCAAAACGGTCGCCAAGCAAGAGGCCTGGGCCACGACGGATCAGGCGGTCGCGCGATTCCACCGCGACGTCGAAAAGTTCTTGACGATTCCGGGCGCCGAATTACAACTGAGCAGCGATCCGCCGTCGGTGGTTCTCGTTGTCGGTGTAAACGGCAGCGGCAAGACGACGACGATCGGCAAACTCGCAGCGCGGCTGCGCGGCGAGGGCAAACGTGTGCTGTTGGTCGCCGGCGATACCTTCCGAGCGGCGGCGGTAGAACAGTTGGCGATTTGGGCGGAACGCTCCAAGAGTGAGATCGTGCGCGGCGCCGAAGGCGCCGACCCGGCGTCGGTGATCTTCGACGGTATCAAAGCCGGAAAAGCGCGCGGCGTCGATGTGGTCTTGGTCGACACTGCCGGGCGCTTGCAAACCAAGGCCAATCTCATGGAAGAGCTCAAGAAAGTTCGCCGTGTGATCGAGCGCGAGCTCGGCCGCCCGCCGGATGAAACGTTGCTCGTGCTCGACGGCACAACCGGGCAAAATGCAATTTCGCAAGCGCGGCTCTTTAATGAGACGACGAAGCTCACCGGCGTCGTGGTCACCAAACTCGATTCGACGGCAAAGGGCGGGGTGCTGGTGGCCATCGTCGACACGCTGGAGATTCCGATCAAGTTCATCGGCCTAGGCGAGAGCGCGGATGCGCTGCGCCCATTCGTCGCCGCAGAGTTCACCCAAGCCCTCTTCGATGAGGCCCCGGATTCCGTGAAAGTTTAATCTTTCCCGTGCCAGGCACTTGGCATTTCGAGATGAGAGACGTGATCGCATGGATGCACTAATCGACCGACCAAAAAGCGCGAAGTTACAAGGAGATAGAATGGCAGCGCAAGACGAGCGGGCAATCGCCCTGGGCAACGCCCTCGCCCAGATCGAACGGCAATTCGGTAAGGGCTCGATCATGAAGATGGGCGACTTTCAGGAACGCATGGCGTTCGAGGTCGTGCCGAGCGGATCGATCGCACTCGATCTCGCGCTCGGGGTCGGCGGATATCCGCGCGGCCGTATCGTTGAGATCTACGGTCCCGAGTCCAGCGGCAAGACGACGCTCGCGCTGCATGCAATCGCCGAAGCACAGAAGAACGGCGGCACCGCCGCCTTCATCGACGTCGAGCACGCGCTCGATCCGAATTATGCCGCCGCGCTCGGTGTCGATCTCGACAACTTGCTCGTCTCGCAGCCCGACACCGGCGAACAGGCGCTCGAGATCGCCGAAATGCTCACGCGCAGCAACGCGGTCGATGTGATCGTGGTCGACTCGGTGGCGGCGCTCGTGACCAAGGCTGAGCTCGAGGGCGACATGGGCGATGCGCACGTCGGCCTGCAGGCGCGCTTGATGTCGCAGGCACTGCGCAAGCTTACCGCTGCGATCTCGCGTAGCAAGGCGGTCATGATCTTTATCAACCAGCTGCGTGAGAAGGTCGGCGTGATGTTCGGAAGTCCCGAGACGACCTCGGGCGGCCGCGCGCTCAAATTCTATGCGTCGATCCGCGTCGACGTGCGCAAGCTCGAACAAATCAAAGTTGGGCAAGATGTCGTCGGTTCGCGTACGCGCGCCAAGGTCGTCAAGAACAAGGTGGCGCCGCCGTTCCGGCAAGCTGAATTCGATATCACCTACGGTCGGGGCATCTCGAAGATGGGCTCGATCCTCGATGTCGCGCTCGAACAGAACATCGTCGGCAAGAGCGGATCGTGGTACACCTACGGCGAGCAACGTATCGGACAGGGACGCGAGAACGCCAAGGCGTTTCTCGAAGAGCATCTCGATATGGCCGGCGAGATCGAAACGAAGATCCGCGAAGCACTTTCGGGCGCCGTCTCAAAGAATGGACACAGCAGCGGCACGGTCGTCGCCACCATCGCTGACGAATAGCCGAAGTCCTGAGCGAGCGAAGCGAGTCGAAGGGTCAGGATGACAGGTTATAGCTATGCGCTCGGGCTGCTGGCGCGGCAACGGCTGACGCAGGCGCAACTTTGGGAGCGCCTCGAGCGCAAAGGCTTCGACGACGACACCATTACCGGTGTCGTCGCTCGTTGCAAAGCCGAGCGTTTTCTCGACGATCGTCTCTATGCGCAACTCTATGTCGAACGCACGCGCAAGGCGCTGGGCGATATGCGCCTAGTCGGCGAGCTGATCCGCAAGGGTATCGATCGCGACGATGCGCAGGCTGCGGTCGATGCGCTCGAGGAGGGCGAGCGTTCGCGCTGCATGCGTGCGCTCGATGCGCTCCTGGGCCGCGCGGCGCCGAGTTATCCCGCCGCGGCACGCCGGCTCGAGCGTCTGGGTTTTGCAGCGTCCACGATCTATGCGGTGCTTCGTGAAAAGGCCGCACAGGATACGGCCCTCTCGGGCATTCTGTCCTTGTAACGCTCCCGGCGGGCACTGGCCAGCATATGGCCGCCCCAACGATCGTCGTCGCCGAAGACGACAGTGCAATCCGCGAGCTCCTCGCGCATCATTTAGAGCGCGAGGGCTTTAGCGTCGTGGCTGTCGGTGACGGCCAGGCGGCGCTGCGCAGCGCGCGTCACGCTGCCGATCTGGTCATTCTGGACATCGGCCTACCCGGCGTCGACGGCTTTGACGTGGTGCGGACGCTGCGCCGGGAGGAGCGTGAGGTACCGGTCGTGATGCTCACCGCGCGCATCGATGAGATCGATCGCGTTGTCGGTTTCGAATTGGGCGCCGACGACTACATCTGTAAGCCGTTTTCTCCGCGCGAGGTCGTTGCGCGCGTGCGCGCGGTATTGCGCCGCGCCGGCCGCACCCTCGAGGCGGCGCCGGCGAGCCTGCGCTTCGGGCGCCTGGAGATCGACGAAGCCGCGCGCGAGGCGCGCGTCGACGAGGTCGACGTTCGGCTCAAGCCGCGCGAGTTTGCCCTCTTGCTCGAACTCGCGGCGAATGCCGGTGTGGCCCTCTCGCGCGAACGGTTACTCGAGCGCGTATGGGGTTTCGACTTCGACGGCGACGAGCGTACGGTCGACGTCCATGTACGCCGCTTACGCGCCAAGATCGAGGAGGATGCCGGGTTGCCGCCGATCGTGCAAACGATTCACGGGTACGGATACAAGTTCGTTCGACCATGAACGTTCGCGTACGGCAAATCCATACGCTCGCACAGCTCGAACCGCGGATCTTGGAAGTAGTTTCGCACGGGCGCAACGTTCCACTTTTGGTGTTGCGGCTGCCCGAGGTTGCGCGGCTCGCCTGGCGCGACGGGCGGCGCGCTGCGCGGCGATTGGAACGGCAGACGGTTGAAGCATTTGCCCGCGCGGCCGAGGGCATCGTACGCGAGGGCGATCGCCTGGCGCACGAACCCGGTAGCGACTGGTTTGTGATTGCCATGCTTGCGCCCGCGCGCGACCCCGCCACGGCGCTTACGCTCGACGCGCGTTCGGCGCTCGAGCGCATTGCCGCCGCGATGTCGCTGGTGGCCGGAAAGCGGATGGATACCGGTTGGTGGCCGATCTCTAGCCCAGGCGACGTTGACGGGTTCGAAGCGACGATCGAGCGGGCGTTGGAACGTGGCGCGCGAGAGCGCGAACGGTACGAGTTTCTTGCGACGGTCGGCCACGAACTGCGAACGCCGCTCACATCGATACGCGGCTACATCGAAACATTGCTTGATGACGACCTCGACGTTGTCACGGCGCGGCGGTTCCTCGAGGTCGCGCGCAACGAAGCCTTGCGGCTTGGGCGTCTGGTGGACGGCATGCTCGATTTTTCGCTCCTGGACCTCTCGCCGCACCCGGTCGCCGGCGTCACCGATCTCGTGGCCGCGGCCCTGGCTGCGATTGACGCGCTCGATCCCATCGCGCGCGAAGCGGGCATGCGTCTGCGCGTCGCGCACGACGGCGAAGCTGCCGCGCGGATCGGCGCCGATGCGTGCATGCACGTCCTGCTCAACGTAATCGAGAATGCCATCAAGTATGCCGGACGCGGCGGACGGATCATCGTCACGCTCGAACGCCAGGATCCGTTTGTTCACGCGATCGTCGATGACGACGGACCGGGCGTTGCGCCCCGCGATCGTGAGCGCATCTTCGAGCATCGCGCGCGCGGTGGCGGGAGCGACGCGGCACCCGGATGCGGGATCGGCCTTGCCATCGTTCGCACGATCGTGGAACGCGCAGCCGGCAACGTTAGCGTTTCGGACTCTCCGCTGGGAGGCGCGCGATTCGTGATTCGTTTGCCCGGCGCAAAGGCGGAATTTCGACCGAGCATGTCGTAGAACGTCTTCCGTGGCCGTGTCACGGATTGTTTTTGCTCACGAGAGCGAATCGGCGCTCGCCCGGCTGTTCGACTTCTATCGAATCGCCTGGGAATACGAACCTCGTTCGTTTCCGATTTTTTGGGACCCCAGCGGCAGGCCTGTCGCTTTTTTTACGCCCGATTTCTATCTGCCGGATTACGATCTGTATATCGAGATGACCGTGGCCAAGCCCGCGTTGAACACGCGCAAAAACCGCAAGCTGCGCTTGATGGCTCAGCATCATCCGCGCGTGCGCGTGAAGCTCTTCACGCGACGCGATGTCGAGCGGCTCTTCGCGCGCCTTCGGCCTGCTGCATGATCGGCGAGGTGCTCTTTGACGCCCCGGCGATTGCCGCTCGCGTCGGGGAGCTGGGCGCCCAGATCTCGCGCGACTACGAGGGACGCGTCCCCGTCCTGATCGGCGTTCTCAATGCGGCTGCGACCTTTCTGGCCGACCTGACGCGGGCGGTGACGATCCCCTGCGAGTACGACGCGATCGCCGTGACCAAGTTCAGCAGCGCCGAGGGCATCCGATTCCTCAAGGACACCTCAGCCTCTATTGAGGGGCGAGACGTTATCCTAGTCGACGACACCATCGATACGGGTATGACCCTCCAATATGTTTTCAAGTCGCTTTCCGCCCGGTCGCCTGCCTCGCTGGCGGTCTGCACCCTGCTGGATCGTCCCGCGCGCAGAATTGCCGATATTGAGGTCAAGTACCGCGGTTTTGAAATTCCCGACGTCTACGTCGTGGGTTATGGCCTCGACTATCGCGGTCGCTACCGAGAATTGCAGGCACTGTATGCTCATGGAGCGTGGCCGTGATTGAGAATTGGACGCGCGGGGCGCGCGTGTGCGCGCTGATTGCGGCGCTCCTCGCCGGGTTGTTCCCGCTGCGTGCTAATTCGCTCGAGCTGCAGTCGATCGCGCGCGCCGCAGCTGACTATAATAACCCCAACGCCCATCTGGCCGAAATGTTCCGGGCGGCTTTGCTCGACACGGGCAAGCTCGCCGAGTATGCGCCCGACGGCACCGCCTACATCAAGACGGGCGACATTCCAGCCGAGTGGCTGCGCGACGCGAGTGCCCAAGCGCGCCCCTATCTGTTCTTCGCCAAGGACGATCCCGATACGCGCTCACTGTTGCGCGCGATCATTGCGCGCATGGTGAAGTACATACAGGTCGATCCTTACGCCAATGCGTTCACCCTCGATTACCGTGTCTGGGAGCAGAAGTTCGAGCTCGATTCCCTCGCGTACCCAATAGCGCTCTCGTGGAGCTATTGGAAGACCACGGGTGACGCGTCGATTTTCACGCCCGACTATCAAAAAGCGCTGGATGCGGCGCTGGCGACGATGCAACGCGAACAGGATCATCCGCGTGACTCGCGCTACACGCATAAGGAACTCGCCGAAGACGGCAAGGGCCGTGCCGTTGGCTACACCGGCATGATTTGGACGGGGTTCCGCCCGTCGGATGATGCGTGTTACTACAACTTCTTGATTCCGTCGGAAATGTTCGCCGTGGTCGCGCTCGGCGACATGGCCGAGATCGAACGCACGGTCTATCATAATGTCGTCAAGGCAAACGAGGCGACCTCGCTGCGCGATGAAGTCCAGCGCGGCATACAAACCTATGGATTGGTGCTTGTGCCGAAATACGGCTACATCTACGCCTACGAAGTCGACGGGCTGGGGCACGCGATCCTTACCGACGACGCCAACGTGCCAAGCTTGCTCTCTGCCCCGTATATCGGTTATACGACGCCGAACGATCGTTACTACGAGAACACGCGCCACTTCTTGCTGTCGGCCGACAATCCGTCGTTCTACCAGGGTCAAGTTGCGCGCGGCATCGGCAGCTTCCACACGCCCGATCATTGGATTTGGCCACTCGCGCTGATTATGGAGGGCCTTACCGCCACCACCGATGGGGAAAAACAGGACGTCCTCACGCAATTGCTCGCGAGCGATCCCGGCGATCACCTGTTGCACGAATCGTTCGATCCCGACGACCCCAAGCGCTTCACGCGCGAAGACTTCGGGTGGCCCAATGCCTTGTTCTCGGAATTCGTCATGACGCAATTCCAAGGCGCGCGTGAAATTCCAATGGGCGACACAAGCGATTTAGAATTCCGCTCCGAATAAGAGCCTTTCATGACCAAAGCGGACATCATCGTCGGCATCCAGTGGGGTGACGAAGGAAAAGGGCGCGTCGTCGATTTGTACGCCCAGAACTACGACGTGGTGGCGCGTTTCGGCGGCGGCGACAATGCCGGGCACCAGATCAAGGTCGGCGATGTCGATATCGCTCTGCGCATTGTGCCTTCCGGCGTGCTCAATCCGCATGTCGAGCTCTTTGTCGGCGGTGGCACGGTCATCAACCCTACGGGTTTGTTGGACGAACTCGATCGTTTAGCCGCAATTGGTGTCGACATCTCGCGCGTCAAGATTTCCGATCGCGCACACCTGGTGCTTCCCTACCATGCAGCGCAAGATCGCGCGAGCGAGCGGGCCCGCGGAGCGAGCGCGCTTGGAACAACGGGCCGTGGCATTGGTCCAGCCTACGTCGACAAAGCCGCGCGCAGCGGCATTACGTTCGGTGAGTTCGCGCGACGCGAGTCGCTCGCCGAAAAGATTCGCATGAATCTGCTGCACCGCGCCGCGTTGCTGGAAGGCGAGAGCGTTCCCAGCGAAGCCGACATCGTCGGCGCGACACTCGACGCGGCCGAGCGGCTCGCGCCGCACATCGTGGACGGCGTCGCCTACATTCACGAAAAGTTCGAGCGCAATAAGCGAGTGTTAATTGAAGGCGCGCAAGGTTCGCTGTTAGATGTAGGGTACGGGACGTATCCCTACGTGACCAGTTCGCACACCATTGCCGGAGGCGCGTGCATCGGCCTTGGCATCGGGCCGGGGGCGATCGACCGGGTCATCGGCGTGGTCAAGGCGTACTGCACGCGTGTCGGCGCCGGCCCGTTTCCATCCGAGCTGAAGGACGAACGGGGGGAGCGCTTGCGGCAAGCGGGGGGCGAATTCGGCACCGTCACCGGGCGCCCGCGCCGCTGCGGCTGGTTCGATGCCGTCGCCGGACGGTATGCCGTCCGGCTTAATGGTTTGAATGCGCTAGCCCTTACAAAACTCGATGTCCTCTGTGGGTTCGAGCGCGTGGGGATCGTCACGGGCTACCGTCTGCGCGGGCAAGCAGCCGAGTTCTCGGCTGCCGGATCCCCGGACCTCGAGGTGATCGTCGAGGAGCTCGAAGGCTGGAGCGAGCCGATCGGGCAGATTCGCGCCAAGGCGGCGTTGCCGCAAGCAGCCCAGCGCTATATCGCCCGTATAGAAGAGGTACTAGCAACCCCGGTCGAATTAATCTCCGTCGGACGAGAACGAAACGAACTGGTCCGCTAAGTGCTAAAGGCGATAGCACCCTGACCGATACACGAGATAGTAGCCCCACGTTTCGCGATGGGCTTCTCCCGCACCGAACACGGAGGCTCGGTGTTGCATGCCACGGTTGGCTCGGAGAATTAGGTACATATAGGCGTGGACCGTCTTAGCTCGCTTTGGTCTGACTTTGCCGCACGTTTATCGGCCATTTGGCAAAATCAGAACCGTCAGACGCGCACGATTGCCGTCACGGGCGTTGCTGCCGTCGTCATCGGACTGCTCGCACTTTCATGGCTCTACCTTGGGCGCGGTCAGCACTATGAGACGCTGTTTTCGAACCTCTCGGCCGACGACGCCAATGCCGTTACACAACATTTAAAAGATGATAAGGTTCCTTATCATCTCTCTGCCGACGGCAAAACGGTCTACGTTCCGGACGCAAGCGTCAGCGACGAGAGGGTCGCAATTGCCGGCGGAGGTCTGATCAAAGGCGGGTCCACCGGCTACGAGTTGTTCGACCGGACCAACTTCGGGATGACCGAGTTCCAAGAGAAGCTCGACAAAACGCGCGCCGTGGAGGGAGAACTCGAGCGCACGATCGACGGCTTGGACCCGGTCGAATCTTCGCGCGTGAACATCGCCGCGCCGGACCAGTCGCTCTACACGGCGACGCAAGAGCCCACGACGGCCTCGATCGCGATCAAGACCAAGCCCGGTCAGAGCCTCGACGCGGGCCAAGTCAAAGGCATCACGATGCTCGTTGCCAACGCGGTCGACGGGCTCAAGCCGCAAGACGTTACGATCGTCAACCAAGACGGGCAAATTCTTTTACCCGGCGCGGGACCAACCGGCGCGGGTTCGGGCTCGAGCGACGGGTCGGCTAGCGCGTTGCAGATGACGCAAGAACAACTGGTCGCCAAAGAGCGCTACGAGTCGGCGCTGCAAACCAGCATCCAGTCGATGCTCGATTCGACGCTTGGTCCCAAGCGCGCCGTTGCTCGTGTCTCAACCAAGATGAATTTCGACGCCAACTCGACCGACAGCAAAGTCTACGCGCCGCAAGGCACCGTGCTCTCCGCGCAATCCGAGCGCGAATCGTATGTCGGAACGCAGCCGGTTCGAAATCCAGCAGCTGGTGTGCCCGGGACAACGACGAACATCGGCACGTACCAGGCGCAGGCCCAACAATCCAACGGACGCTACAACCGTTCGAAGTCGACGACCAACTACGATATTACCGAGCAGAACATCAAGCACATCGACGCGCCCGGCAAAGTTTTGCAAACCAGCGTCGCGGTGCTGGTCGACGCTTCCGCCCAAGCCGCAAACGCTAACGGCACGCCGGCCATCGCTGCCGCACAGACCTATCAGTTGACGCCGGCAAACGTGCAGCAGATTCGCAACACCGTTATTGCCGCCGCTGGTCTCAATGTCGCGCAGGGCGATCAAGTGTCGGTCGAAGCCATTCCGTTCAACCCGTCGGTTGAAAACGTCGGTGCGCCGTCGGCCGCCACCACGACGGTTCTTGGCATTCCGCTCTGGGCGCTCATCGCCGTCGGCCTTGCTGCGGCGCTCGCAGCCGCCGGGCTCCTGGTGACACGTTCGCGCCGCGGACGCTTCGCGCCGCAAACCGAGCTGCCGTCCTTCGATACCTCGCTCGCCGAAGAGCTGCCGCCGTTCGAAGAGCATCCGATCCTCGAAGGCGCGCCGGGTATTGCCGCACCGATACGATCCGCTGCGGATCTCACTCGCGAACAGATGATCGAATACGTTACGACCGTGGCTCAAGAGAACCCCGACTCCATTGCCAAACTCGTCAAACTCTGGCTAGCCGAGTAGGAGAGGCGAACTTTGGAATCACCGATCGTTAATCTCACGGGAATGGGCGGGCTGCCTGAGCCGCCGCCGCTCACCGGTCTGCCCGAACATCCGCAGATCGAGATTTCGGGGCCGGAAAAGGCCGCGATCCTTCTGATCACGCTGGGACTTGAACTCTCAGCGACGATCTTCAAGTTCTTGCGGCAAGATGAAGTCGAACGCATCGTGCTCGAGATCGCCAAGATCACGACCGTTCCGATCGAGAAGCGCGACGCCGTCATTCAGGAAGCCTACCAGCGCGCGATCGCGCTTAAGTACATCAACGAAGGCGGCATCGAGTACGCCAAGGAGATTCTCGAGCGCAGCTTTGGCGCGGGTCAAGCCGATGACATGACCTCGCGGCTGTTCGCCGCGCTCAAGCACGGTAATCCGCTCGAGCTCATCAAGAAAACTGAACCCGCGCAGCTGCTGCAGTTCATTCAAGACGAACATCCGCAGACGATCGCGCTCATACTTGTCTACATGCAGCCCGAACAAGCCGGCGCCGTGCTGTCGGCGCTTCCGCCGGACCTGCAAGCGGAAGTCGCGATGCGCATTGCCATTTTGCAAAAGACTGCACCGGAAGTGCTCGAGCAGCTCGACGAGCTCCTCGGTCGCCGACTGCTGGTCAGCGGCGCGGATTTTGCCAAGGCCGGCGGCGTGCAGTCGCTTGCCAACGTGATGAACTTCGTCGATCGCGAAACCGAGAAGAACATTCTCGACGGACTCGCCAAGCGCGATCCCGAGCTTGCGCAAGAAGTCAAGAACCTGCTCTTCGTGTTCGAAGATATCATCAACCTCGACGATCGCTCGATCCAGCGCGTGCTCAAAGAGGTCGACGGCAAGGATCTGGCGCTTGCGCTCAAGGTCGCCAACGATGAATTGCTGGCGCGGGTCTACAAGAATATGTCCTCGCGTGCGTCGGCGATGCTCAAAGAAGAGATCGAATTGCTCGGACCGACGCGCATGCGCGACGTCGGCAAGGCGCAACAACAGATCGTTGACGTCATTCGCACGCTCGAGGAGAACGGACAGATCGTCATTGCTCGCGGCGCAAAGGACGAGCGTCTAGTATAGCGACGTGGGTAAGATAGTAAAGGAGGCGCGCTTCTCCGACGCCGCTTACGTCGTCGAAGTACCGCACGCCGACTTTGTCGCGGAAGCGCAATCGCAAACACATGGCGAACCTGACGATCGGTTCGCCGCTCCGTTTGTCGCGCCGTCGTCCAACGGTCACACCGAGCGTATTACGCTTCCGAAGCTCGAGCCTAGCGTCGATTGGGAAAAGTTGCGCGCCGACGCCGAGGCGATCATCGATCACGCGGCTGGCGACGCCGAGAGCCTGATCCGGCAGGCCGAGACGAAAGCACGCGAACTTATCAGCGCGGCTCAAGCGCACATCGCGCAAATGGAAGAAGACGCGCGCGCGGCGGGACACGAGCAAGGCTACGGCGACGGAAAGAGCGCCGCCGAAGCGGAACTGGCGCCGGTGATTACCACGATACGCGAGCTGATCGAGAGCATTCGCGCGCAGCGTAGCGCGGTGATGACGTCGGCCGAGCCCGAGCTTACGCGGCTTGCGATGGCGATTGCCGAACGCATCGTGCACGGCGAACTCGTTACCAACCCCAACGTCATCGTTGAAAACGTACGGCAGGCGCTGACCCGCCTAGTCAGCCGCGAAGTCGTGACGTTACGGGTCAATCCCGTCGATCTGGATATGATCCGTCAGCATCGCGACGAAATCATCGCGGCGGGCGACGTCGAACATTTACGCATCGTCGAAGATCAGCGCATCGAGCGCGGCGGCGTCATTGTCGAGACCGACGCGGGAACGATCGATTCAAAGATCTCGACCCAATTGCGCGAAGCGCGGCGTGCGATTCTGAGCGACGACGAGATCGCGCTCGGCGAGGCGGACATGTTGCACTCGCCCGCCCAAGCCAGCTAGCTGCGGATACCGATGGAAACAACTGTTTACTCCGCCGAGCCGTACCTCGAAGCGTTGCGCGGCGCCGATTTGGTGCGCCAATACGGCAAGGTGCGCCAGGTCATCGGCGTCGTGATCGAAAGCCTCGGCCCGAATATGGCCGTCGGCGAGACGTGCTCGATATCATACAAACGCAACGCCGTGCCGGTGCTGGCCGAAGTTGTCGGCTTCCGCGACAATAAAGTGCTGATCATGCCGCTCGGCGAGCTCATGGGCATTGGCGCGGGCAGCGATGTCGTTGCGCACGGCGCTCCGCTCGAGATCGGCGTGACCGATCATTTGCTCGGCCGCGTGCTGGGGGGCCTCGGGCGTCCGATCGACGGCAAGGGCACGATCGTCGCCGAGCAGCGCGCGGTCGTTACCGCGGCTCCGCCGCCGCCGCTGTCGCGCCGCCGTGTCACCGAACCGCTGCCGCTGGGCATTCGCGCCATCGACGGGATGCTGACCTGTGGAAAAGGACAGCGCGTCGGCGTCTTTGCCGGCTCGGGCGTCGGAAAGTCGACGATCCTGGGCATGATCGCGCGCAACACGGCCGCCGATGTCAACGTGATCGCGTTGGTCGGCGAGCGCGGCAAGGAAGTTCGGGATTTTATCGAGCGCGATTTAGGTGAAGAAGGTCTGCGCCGCAGCGTGGTCATCGTTTCGACGAGCGATCAGCCCGCGCTGGTGCGCATCAAGGCGGCGTTCGTCGCGATGACCATCGCGGAGTACTTTCGCGATCAGGGCCTCGATGTGATGTTCATGATGGACTCGGTCACGCGTTTCGCGATGGCGCAGCGTGAAGTGGGCCTTGCAATTGGCGAGCCGACCACGACGCGCGGCTACACGCCGTCGGTGTTCGCGCTCTTGCCGAAGCTGCTCGAGCGCGCGGGCACCTCGCAAAGCGGCACGATCACCGGGCTGTTTGCCGTGTTGGTCGACGGCGACGATATGAACGAGCCGGTAGCCGACGCGGTACGATCGATCCTCGACGGGCACATCGTGCTCTCCCGTCAGCTCGCTTCCGCCAACCACTATCCCGCGATTGACGTGCTCCAGAGCGTGAGCCGCGTGATGCCCGACGTCGTCGATGCCAATCAATACTCGGCTGCGTCGGCGGTCCGCGACGTGCTCGCGACGTACAAGGACGCCGAAGATTTGATCAACATCGGCGCGTACGTTCCGGGAAGCAATCCTCGCGTCGACCTTGCACTCTCAAAGATCGAAGGCGTCCGCCACTTCTTGCGCCAGGGCATCTATGAGGCCAGTTCACCCGAGCAGACGCTCGCGAAATTGATGAGCATCACGTGAAGCGCTTCACTTTCCGGTTGCAGCCGGTGCTGGATCATCGCAAGCGGATCGAAGACCAGAAGCAGCTCGTCGTGGCGGCTCGCGCTCGATCGCTGGACGAGGCTGAGCGCGAGCTCGCGCGCCTCAACGAAGAATTTCGCAAGCATTCAATGATGCTGCGCGATGGTCACAAGAAGTTCGAGACCCGGGAGCTGCAATGCATCTACGCGCATTTGCAATTCCTCGATCGCTGCATCGTCGCGCAAATCCGTATCGTGGCCGAGCGCCGGGTCGCACTCGATCGCGCCCGTACCGATCTGCTCGAGGCGAGCAAAGAGAAGAAGATCGTGGAAAAACTCAAGGAGCGTCGTCGCGAGGGATACGTGCTCGAAGAGCAGCGGATGGAACAGAAAGAAATCGATGACGGAAATGCCCGTCGACACGGGCGCGTTCAAGCAGGAGGTACGCCGTGATCGTCACTCGCCGGCGGCGCAAGCCGTTTCCGTGGAGACGTTTGATTTTGCCGGTCGTTGCCATTGGGCTGGTGGTCTTCGCGTTTGCCTGGCCGCCCTCGCGCAACGTGATCACCGGCGGCCCGCTTTCGCCGCTGCTGCAAAACGTCGGGTCGCGGTTCGATACGATCGCAGCACCGTTTCATTTCGCGGCGCAAAATCAAGTCTTGACCGACCGCAACCGGCAGATCATGCAACTCCAGTCTCAGATTACCGAACTGCAAGCGCAAAGCGCCGCCAAAGACAAGCAGATCTCGTCGCTCAACGGTCAGATCGGCCAACTGCAGACCCAGGCCGCGAGTTCGCGCAACGCGGCGACGTCGCCAAGCGCCGCTCCGGCGGCCGGCGCGGCGGCGCAGAGCAATCCGGCAGCGGCGGAAGCCGGCAGCAGCGACACGACGTCAAACGCAACGCCGGAGATGCGCCGGACGGCGCAGGTGTGGGCCAACATGCAGCCCGAGAACGCGGCAAAGGTCGTGCAGCGATTGCCGATTCCGTATGTCGCCGAAGTGCTGGCGTTGATGTCGCCCGATGACGCGGGCTCCATTCTCGATGCAGTGCCGCCCGCGTTTGCCGCGCAAGTGACGCAGGAGAACCCAAGCCTAAAAAGGTAATCGCGGCGTCTTGATCGTCCGCACGCGCACGCTCCCAGCCGATGTTCTCTCGCCGATCGGCGCGTATCTCGCGCTCGCATCGCCGGGTGCTTCGTGCTTGCTCGAGAGCGTGGAACACGGCGGAAAGATCTCGCGCTATTCGTTCATTGGGCTGGATTATCTGGCGGCCGAATCGTTTGCGGCAACGGCCGATATGCTGGATCGCATTCGCGGATTTGTCGAGCGCTATCGTCCAAACGACGACCCCAACGGGTGGGGCGGCGCGCTGGTCGCGTTTGCCTACGACGCCGCGCGTCCGTTTGCCCATCTCGCGCAGCGACAGCAAGATACGCCCGCAATGCCTGCCGCCTACGTCGCGGTGCCGGCGAGTTGGCTGGTCTTCGACCATCTGACCCATTCGCTTGTGCTCTGGGGCTGCGGCGAGAGTGCAAGTGGTGTCGAACAGCGGCTCGACGGTTATGTGGCGCGTTTGCTCGCGCAAGTACCGCAGCTTGCGCTACCGGTGCATGCGGTGGGCGCCGTGCACGTGTCGATGGATCGCGAGGGGTATCTCGAGCGTGCCGCGCGCGTGAAACACCACATCTACGACGGCGACGTCTATCAGCTCCAACTGGGGATTCGCTTCAGCGCCGATCTGCACGGCGATCCCTTCGACCTGTATCGAGCCTTGCGCCGGCGCAATCCCTCGCCCTACATGTTCTACGTCGACGGACCGTTTGGCACGGTGCTCGGCGCATCGCCGGAATTTCTCGTGCGACTCGAGGGACGGCGCGCGCGCATTCGGCCGCTCGCCGGGACGCGCTCGCGCGGCAATACCGATGAGGAAGATGCGCGGATTGCGCGCGAGCTGCTCGAGAACGAAAAGGAGCGCGCCGAGCACGTGATGTTGGTCGATCTTGGACGCAACGACCTCGGCATGGTGTGCGAGTACGGATCGGTTGCGGTCGACGAGCTGCTGCAGATCGAGCGCTACAGCCACGTGATGCACATCGTTTCCGATCTCGTCGGGGACCTGCGGCCGGAGTGCGACGGGCTGGATCTTTTTCGCGCCGGATTTCCCGCGGGCACGGTGACCGGGACGCCCAAGGTTCGCGCGATGCAACTCATCGACGAACTCGAGCCGGTCACCCGCGGCTTTTATGCCGGCAGTGTCGGGCGCTGGTCGTATGGCGGCGATTTCGACTCATGCATCACGCTGCGCAGCATGCACGTCCAAAACGGCAAAGTCTACTGGCAGGCCTCGGCCGGCATCGTTGCCGACAGCGATCCGGAATTCGAGTATGATGAAGTGCTCCACAAAACTCGCATCGCCCGCGAAGTGTTAGGGGTGGAACAATGAGCGCCGACGTCCTCTTCATCGATAACTACGACAGCTTCACGTACAACGTCGTGCATCTGCTCGCCGCGCAAGGCGCGCCGCCGGATGTGATGCTCAATGATGACGAGCGATTGGTGCCCGACCTGCTCGACGGCTATCGGCTACTGGTGATCGGGCCGGGGCCGGGCAACCCGTCGGAGCAACCCCGCATGATGGCGGTGCTGCGCAGTGCGATCGAGCGCGGGATGCCGGTCTTCGGCGTGTGCCTGGGGTTGCAGGCGATCGGCGAGGCCCTCGGCGCTAGCGTCACCCATGCCCCGTCCCAGATGCACGGGAAGACCAGCGCCATCGAGCACGACGGATCGGGGATCTTCGCCGGCCTGCCTTCACCCCTGACCGCGACCCGGTATCACTCGCTCTGCCTCGACCCCGCGACCCTCCCGGACTCGCTGCACGTCAGCGCTCGCAGTGCCGACGGGGTCGTCCAGGGTATCGCTCACCGCAGCTTGCCGGTCTACGCCGTCCAGTTCCACCCCGAGTCGGTCCTGAGCGAGAACGGCGGCTCGCTCGTCCGCTCGGTCCTGGTCGCGGCTGGGCTGGGCCAGCCTGCCCCGATCTAAACCGAAGCCCCCTGCGGGCCGAACATCTTAAATGAGGGCATCCAGGCCATGCTCTCCGTTTTGACATTTCGGGCCTTAATACGAAGAAAGGAGGTGAATGAAATAAGCATGATATCCATCGCATCGGTGCTTCCGGCCAATCTGATAAATGCGGCCACCGGCACAGCGCACGCGGGAGGAAAAGGCAAAGGCGCACATTGGGCGTCACTGTTTGGAGCCTCACTTGCAAACGCGAGTACTGCATCTTCGTCTACGTCGTCGACGGCTAGTCCGTTAGCGACCAACGCGAATCTGCTCTCGCAGCTCACGTCGCTGTTGCAAAATGGAACACCGATGGCAACGATCGTCGATCAACTCGCTCAAAGCATCGGTTCGTCGGCAGCCCAGCTGCTCGCCGGAAAGATGAGTTCGAGTGACCTCGATCGACTTCGTAACTCCATCACGCAAACACTCGCGAATGCACTCTCTCCACCCAGTAACGCGCCACCTGGGACAGCCGCCCAACAAGCGGCAGCCCTCGCAGCCCGATTGCAAAGTGTAGTCGAGTCGATCGCGAGGGACGCGCAAAACGGATCAGGGCAGCAGAACGAACTCTCGGGGAACCTCTTGGACGCCAACTCGGCGAAAGAACTCCCGGCCCAACAACAACAAAGCAACGGCACATCGAGTCCGCTCGACGTTTCGTCGCTGGTGAGTTCGCTTCTGTCTTCGGTGATCGCGGCGCTCAACGCGCCGTCGGCAACGGCCCCACCCGCCAAGGCGTCCTATTCCCCGGTACAACTCGCAAGCACGCAGTCTCTAGCGACATCCGCGGTCGAGGCGCAACAAAGCGCACCGTCCACGCTGACCGCCGGACTGCTGAACCAATCCACCGCAAACGCGGTTGCTCCACAAACACCACCGCCGTCCTCAGCGCAAACGTTGATCACGATGTCGAACGCTCCTGACTTGCTCGCACGTATGCTCGTGCGCGCAGCCGGCGTCGACGCGCAGCTCAACGCGGGCGGTACGCCGGCGAGTGCAAGTGATGCAAGCACCGGCGCATCGGCGCTGGCCGCACCCGCAGCCACCCCGTCGCTCTCACCCTCGACGCTCGCTGCACGGTTTGCAGCGCTCCTCGCGGATGCAGACGGCACAGCGATAACCGCGGGTTCATCCTCGGGGGATACCTCGACGAGTACCAACTCGGGGCACTCGTTCGCTCAAGACCTCGCGCAGCAAGCGCCTTTGGGCGCCAACGCGGCGAGCCTGATCGGGGCGCCAAACTCCAGCCTCAACGCGCAAGTGCAGAACGCCTTGCAGTCGACGCCGGCCGGCGGCACCACGGTCGATGCGAACGCAGTCCTCGAACAAATGATCAACGGAATGTCGATGCGTACGCTCGCGCAAGGGACCTCAGAGATTCGGTTGCAGTTGCAGCCGGAGAACCTGGGTCAAGTGACGATGCGGCTCACCGTTTCCGGGACTCAAGTCACCGCCAACGTCGTCGCACAGAGCGCCGACGTGCGCAGTGCGCTCGTTGCCAACCAACAAGACCTCGCGCGCTCTCTCTCGGCAGCCGGATTGACCCTCTCGGGTTTCTCGGTTGACGTTTCGGGAGGCGATGCAGGTCAAGATCACAGCAAGGATGGCACCGCTGGTTTCGGACGGCGGTATACCGTTCACGAATTGGGCGGTCAACCCACGACCGAAACGACCGAAGCTTCGAATCTAGAACCGTCGTTATTAGGCGGTTCGAGCCTCGAGCTCTTTAACTCCCTCGCGTAGGAGGAACTATGGAACCCACAACAGGTATCGGGACGACTGCGGTCAACGCCGGTACCAACAACTCAGCGACCACGAACGACAACGACCTGGGTCCGAACGCGTTTCTGCAACTGCTCACGACGGAATTGCAAAATCAAGATCCGACGTCGCCGCAGGACGCAAACGAATCGGTAACCCAGCTCGCCCAGATGTCCGAACTGCAGTACCAGCAACAGCTCACCAGCGACTTTGCTTCGTTTCAGAGCAATTTCAGCGTGACGCAGGCAGCTTCGCTCATCGGCAAGGCCGCGACGGTCAACACGGGCACGAGCGGAAGCTCGAGTTCGGCCAGCTCGACCGTTACCGGCATCATCTCATCGATCGACGTGCAAAACGGCACGCCGTACTTCACCATGACCAATTCGTCCGGCCAAACGATGACCGACAGCAGCGGCAATCCGCTACTCTTCGCGACAAGCCAAATCGTTGGCATCGGGAGCGCGTCATCGGTAACCGGAACCGGCTCAAGTAGTTCGGGGCAATAACGACGTGGATCCGAACGACATCAGCCGCGTCCAGCAACCGGGAATCATCCCCGGTCCGTCGGCGCGTCCGGTCGGTCAACCTGTCGAGATTCCGCCGACCTCGTCGCCGAGTTTCCGTTCGGTCTTCGAAGGCGTCGCGTCGTCGCAGCAAGCGCCCGCGGCAACTTCTTCGGGCGAACCACTCAAGTTCTCGGCTCACGCTATGGCACGTCTGCAATCGCGCAACATCAGCCTCACGTCGGACGACGTGACCAAGATGAACGCGATGGCCGACAAAGCCGCGGCGAAGGGAGCGAAAAACTCGCTCTTCATCGTTCGCGACGTTGCGATGGTCGTGAGCATCAAGAACCGTACCGTTATCACCGCGGTCGATTCCGACTCGATGAA
Source organism: Vulcanimicrobiota bacterium (assembly GCA_963833045.1). Classification (GTDB taxonomy): domain Bacteria; phylum Vulcanimicrobiota; class Vulcanimicrobiia; order Vulcanimicrobiales; family Vulcanimicrobiaceae; genus Aquilonibacter. Next base: position 511,727 of record CAWHWL010000014.1, on the reverse strand, counting down.
AGAAAACGTCTTCACCAACATCGACTCGGCCGCAATCATCTAATAACACTCCCGGGGCGGACCGCTTGCGGAGCTCCGGCCGCGATGTGGATCAACTGAAACATCGCGGATCCGTAATAGAGGTCAAGAATGGCTTTCGATTCACTCTACACGGGGATCTCCGGCCTGGATGCATACCAGAGCTGGATCGACATGATCTCCAACAACATCGCGAATACCGCGACGGTGGGCTTTAAAGCCCAGCGTATGACCTTCGCCGATCAGTTCTACCAACAGGTCGGCTCGCCGTCGGGCCCGACCCAAACCAGCGGCGGCGTCAACCCGATCGACAACGGACTCGGCGTCAAAGTCAACACGGTTGACACGGAGTTCGGCCAAGGCGGTCTGGAAACGACCGGCATCAATACCGATCTCGCACTCAACGGCGACGGGTTCTTCATCGAAAATAACGCCAACGGAACCGGCTCGCCGACCTACACGCGCGACGGCGCCTTCTCGCTCAACTCGAATGGGCTCTTCTATGATCCCGCCTCGGGTCAGGCGATCATGGGCTACATGGCCAACAGCGCGGGCGTCGTCACGCCCAACGGCACGCCGGGCGCGATCACGATTCCGGTCGGCTTGCAAGAACAAGCCACGGCGACCGGACAAGGCGTCAAGACCGGCCCGGCAAACAACGATCAGGTCTTCGACGTTGCACTTGGCGGCAATCTCGATCAGACGAATTGGTCGCAGGCGTTCGAGCAGGCGATTGGCGCATCGGCCAATCCCGGCGCGGCGGTAACCGTCTCGACGACGCTCTACGACTCGCTTGGCGGATCGCACGAAGCGACGATCACCTACACGCCGGTCGTGCTGAGCACGACGGCTCGCCACGGTAACAACGCCCAATACCGACACTATCCTGACCGCCAACGCAGTCGCATCCGACGACCACCAATGTCACGACCAGATCATCGATCGCGGAATCGAACGGCGCAGGCAATCCGTATACGATCAAAGACGGTCCCGGCCACTGCAAGACCGCAGCTCGCGGCTCAGACACGTCACCTTCGGCGGTGCAACCCTCACGTTACGACCGCCTGCCATAGCCGGCAAATCATTGCAACGGTTGCCCTCGCCGGATCCAACAGCGGGCTCCCGGCGTCGGTTGCAAACTCGGCCGGAACGACGGTCACGCCGCAACCGAATGGCAAGTCAGCGTCTGTTTACGCGACGGCACGCAGTTCCAGACGATTACGAATGGCGCACATTCAATTGCGTCAACCGCGTACGCTTACCGCTGCGATCGCTCGATCAAGGCACATCCGGCAGTCATCGGCTTCGCCTACTTCGATCAGAACGGCCAGTTCATCAATTCGTCCTCGTCAATCGGTCGCGATGAATGTAACCGGTTCCCGAAGCCATCGGCGGCAAAGCGCGGCGGGCTACTTCCACGACGCGGGACTAGGCGGCCAGCCTCAACAAGGCGACCAACTCAACGTCCTGCAATGGGGTCCAAGTCCAGGTAATGCCGCCCAGGCACCGACCAATACCGCCACGCCGGGCGCCATCGCACTCGGGTTCTTTGACAACACCAGCTTGAACAGCAGTTCGTCAGGCACGGTGGTGAGCCAAAACGGCTACTCGGCCGGCACGCTCTCGAACATCACCGTTGGCGATGACGGAACGATTACCGGGTCGTTCACCAACGGTCAGCAAAAGGCACTGGCGCAGCTCGCAATCGCGACCTTCCAAAACGAGGATGGTCTCGAGCGCATCGGCGGCAACCAATTCGCCGAGACCGCGGCGTCGGGACTGGCTCAACTTGGAACGGCAAACACCGGACGGTTCGGTTCGATTGTGGCCGGCTCGCTCGAAGAGTCCAACGTGAACCTTGCCAACGAGTTCACCAACCTCATCATCGCTCAACGCGCTTTTGAAGCGAACTCACGCGGCATCCAGACCGCTGACCAGAACCTCATCACCATCACCCACATCCAGGCAAGCGAAAACTAGTAGTAGGTACCCGGGGGGCGGCGGGAACGCCGCCCCCTCTCGCATACCTGGAGATCAATATGATTGCATTGACGCGGCTCAACGGCCACCCGGTCATGGTCAACAGCGACCTCATCGAGCAAATCGAGGAAACACCCGATACGGTGGTGACCCTCACCTCCGGAAACCGCCTGGTCGTCCGCGACCGGATGCTCGAGATTCAGCAGAAGATCATCGACTTTAAGAGGCGAATTTACGGACCAGGCTAGCGGGCGAGCCCTTACGCGAGCTTGATATTGGGATTGGCCTGGCCGATACCCGGTAAAGGCGCTGACCCACCCTGCGGAGAGCGGAACCTTGGATTTAGCAACAGTTATAGGCCTACTTTTAGGCTTTGGAGCCATCTTCGTCGCCGGCTGGGTCGGAGGAACCGACCCGCACATCATCTTCGGCCGGTGGGAAGCATTCATGCTGATCATCGGCGGGACCGTGGGCGCCACGCTGACCTCATTCCCGATGCGGACCTTCATACGAGGGTTCTTCGGCGGTTTCAAGACCGCGTTCGTCACGGTCGACTACCACGAGCGCGACGTCATCTCGACCCTAGTCTCGTTTGCCGAAAAGGCTCGTCGCGAAGGCTTGCTGGCCCTCGAAAACGAGGCTGCCGCGCTCGACGACGACTTCATGCGCAAAGGCATCCAACTGGTGATCGACGGCCGCGACACCGAGATCATTCGCAAGGTGCTCGAGACCGAAGTCAGCAGCACCCAAGAACACGGGGCCAAGGCCGAACAAGTCTTTATGAATTTGGGCGGCTATTCGCCGACCCTCGGTATCATCGGCACGGTGCTCGGTTTGATCGGCATGCTCAAAGGGCTGTCCGAGATGGGCAACAGCACCAACGTCGCCGGTACGATCGGCGTTGCGACCGCGCAGGCGTTCGTCGCGACGTTCTTCGGCATCCTGTTCGCCAACATACTGTGGCTGCCGATTGCAACGAAGATCAAAGAACGCAACGGGCAGTTGCTGCTGATGCGCGAGATCATGATCGAAGGTATTCTTGCGATTCAAGCCGGCGACAATCCGCGGCTCTTGGAAGAGAAGCTGCTGGCGTTTATCGATCCACGCGAACGCGAGAGCGCTGTCGAAGAAGGCGGAGCGATTCAAGGCGAAGCCGGCTACTCCGCTTCGTCGGCATAACGGAAGCGTACGCGTAACCACTGATGGCACAACCGATCAAGAGCGCTGCCCGCGCAGCCGAATCGAATCGGCCGCGCAAGAAGTCCGAGGAGAAGCTCGAGACTGCGGGCATGATGCGCTGGCTGCTGACCTACGCCGACATGATCACGCTCATGTTGGCGCTGTTCATCATCCTTTTTGCGATGTCGACGATCAGCCGAGTGAAAGTGCAGGCGTTTGCCAAGTCGGTTTCGGCCGGGTTCAACAACGTCTGGACGGTCAATCAGCCGCCCAACGGCGGCGCCAACGGCGAGCAATCCTTCGAGGCGAGTTCGAGCATCCCGGCGATCCAAAAAGAGCTGGAGAAGTACGTCAAAGAGAATCACCTCGAACAGCAAGTGCAAGTGCATTCTGAAGCCCGCGGCTTGGTCGTGACGCTGCTTTCCGATAAGTCGTTCTACGACAGCGGCAGCGCCGAGATTCGTCCGGCGACGCTCAAGATTCTCGACGGCATCGCGCCGCTGCTCAAGCGCAACGGTAATGCCATCGCGGTCGAAGGCTATACCGACAACGTGCCGATCTCAACCTACCAGTATCCGACGAATTGGGAGCTTTCCGCTGCTCGCGCGGTCGGCGTCGCGCGGTATCTCGATGAGCACGACGGCATGAACCCGACGAGGTTGAGCGCCACGGGATACGGTGAGTTCCGTCCGCGCAATACCAACGCTACTGACGACCAAAAACAACAAAATCGCCGCGTCGATATCGTGCTCTTGAGCGGTAACGCCGCTCCGGGCAGCAGCGGGAAAGGTCCGTAAGCGAGAACGCATGTCAAGTCTTTCACAAGAAGAGATTGATGCGCTCATCAATCAACTTTCCGGCGAAGGTGCGCCGGCGAAAGAAGCGATCGACGGACGCAGGGTCAAGTCGTTCGATTTTCGCTTCAACAAGCGACTCGATAAGTTCACCAACAATCAACTACAGACGCTGCGCACGCTGCACGAGAACTTCACCCGCCTGCTCAACAATTCGCTTTCGGTCTACCTCCGCACACGCGTTGAGGCGACCATCGTATCGATCGAACAGATCAGTTACGGCGACTTTATCGCCTCGATCGGCATCCCGTCGATCCTGGGAATCTTTTCGATGGATCCGCTTCCCGGCAGCGGCATCGTGCAAGTGGACCTCAACCTCGTCTTCTCGATCATCGACCGGTTGCTTGGCGGCCCGGGTTGGTTTCCGAACAAGCTGCGCGATCTCACCGATATCGAGCGCACGCTCATGCAGCGCTTTATGGCGCGCATGCTCAATAGCTATCGTGAATCGTGGAACTACCTGCTGACGCTCTCGCTCAAGATCGAGGCGCTCGATTCCAATCCGCAGTTTATCCCGCGCATCATCCCGCTGGACCAGATCGTCGCTTATATCTCAATGGAGCTCAAGATCGGTGATATGGCGGGGGTGATGAACTTCTGTCTCCCGTATCTCGTGCTGCAGTCGATCGGGCAGCAACTCACCGAATTCCAGTGGTCACCAACCGTCATGGCCGGACGCGGCATGACTGAAGAAGACATCGCGCAACTGACGAGAAACGTCGAGCGCGCGGCAGTGGAGGTCGAGGTCGAGTTGGGGCAGACCACCGTCTCACTGCGCGACCTCGTCGCGCTGCAGGAAGGTGACATCGTGGTCTTCGATAAGTTGACCGACGAGCCGCTGATGGCGAAGGTCAACGAAAAGGAAAAGTTTCGCGTCTTCCCCGGAATCAACAAGGATCAATTGACGGTTCAAGTATCACACGTTTTATCGAGCGAGGACGAATAGCGTATGCCCGATACACAACAGCTCGCCGACTCGATGCTGGCCGCGGCCGGCACGGTGCTCGGCCGGCTGGTGGAGCAGTCCGCAAGCGTGGGAGCCTCGGCGCGCAACGATCATGACGGCTCGATCCGCACCGACGGCAACGAACTCGTTTCGCTCGCGACCATACCGTCGCTGGGCGCGCAGATCGTTGTTCGCTTTCCAACGGCAGACATGCAGCAAATCGTCGGGGTGATGCTTGGCGGCGGGGACGACGTGACGGAAATGGGGCCGATGCAGCTGTCGATTGCCTCCGAAACGGTCTCGCAGATCGCCACGGCGATGGTTGAAGAACTGGCCAAGCAACTCGGCACCTCTGCCGAAGGGGCGCATGCGTCGATGTGTACGGACGCGACGCTGCTTCCGCCGCCGCCGTTCGTTTCCTACAGCGGCAAGATCGATGTGGGCAGCGACCTGCACCCGGCCATCAGCGTCGACTTCGCGGCAATCACGCTCTCGAAACTTGGCCTTGGATCCGTTAGTGCGAGTGAAGCAGCCAAGACGCGCGAGGCTGAACCCGCACCCGCAGCGGCATCGAAACGCTCGGCACCCGCCCCGGTTGACGCGCAGAACGTCGCCTACTCGAAGATGCCTCCGACCCCGGTGCGCGCGGCACAACCGGGACAGGCAAATCTCGATCTCGTTCACGACGTCCCGTTGCAGATCAGCGCGGTGCTGGGCAAGACCGTCATGCCGCTTCGCGAGGTCGTTTCGTTGCAATCGGGCAGCGTCTTCGAGCTGGACAAGCTCGCCGCCGAACCGATCGACCTCTACGTGAACAACATTTTAATCGCGCGGGGCGAGGTCGTCGTAGTCGACGACAAGTACGCGGTGAAAATCAGCGAGCTCAACCCGCAGACGAGTTCGTAGCGTCCCGTAATGGCCGGGGGTTTCTGGCTCAGTTACTTCTTTGCACTTCTGGTCGTCGCGCTATTGCTCGGCGGCCTTTATGTAGTTGTGCGTGGCTTGGCTCGCGGGAGGATCCTCGTTTCTGCGGATCGCCGCCTCGTAACCGTACTCGAATCGACCGTGCTCTCGCAACACTCGGTACTCCACGTCATCAAAGTTGGGAAGCGGTATTACCTCATCGGTGGTGGACAGGGACATGTGAACTCTCTCACCGAGCTGCCCGCAGAAGAAGTCGAGCCGTGGCTCGAGGCGCAACGGACGCTGTTGCGTTCCACCCAGCGATCGCTTGCAGATATGGTGAAATCGCTTCGTGGTAAACCGTAAGTCCGTGCTGGCGACGCTCGCGCGCGTGTGGGCGCGGCACGCACCCTTCCTTATTGCCGCCCTGATTGTCGTGACGTTGCTTTGGATCGTGCCGGCGCTGGCGCTCGCGCAAACCGCGCCCAACGCCCCGACGGCGCCGAGTGTGCCGGTTCCGAACATCAACATTGGGCTCGGGCAAACCAACAATCCGCAGCAGGTCGTCGGTGCGCTGCAGATTCTGCTCTTGCTCACCGTGCTGACGCTGGCGCCGACGCTGCTCGTGATGACGACCGCGTTTACGCGGATCATTGTGGTGCTTTCGTTCGTCCGGACTGCCATGGGCACGCAGCAGACGCCGCCTAATCAAGTGCTCGTCGGGCTCGCCCTACTGCTGACGTTTTTCGTGATGAACCCGGTGATCCATCAGATCAACGACAATGCCGTTCAGCCGTACCTTGCCAAGAAGATCAGCCAGCCCGTCGCCTTGAATCGCGCCGTGCAACCGCTGCGAACGTTCATGTTCAAGCAAACGCGCGAGAAGGACATCCAACTGTTCTACTCGATCTCGAAAGAGCCGCGCCCGACGGCGCAGCGCGACGTGCCGACCTACCTGCTGGTGCCGGCCTTCGTGCTCTCCGAACTGAAGACGGCGTTCGAGATCGGGTTTGCGATTTACATTCCGTTCATCATCATCGACATGGTAACGGCGAGCATCCTGCTCTCGATGGGAATGATGATGATCCCGCCGATCATCATTTCGCTTCCGTTCAAGGTCTTGATCTTTATCTTGGTTGACGGCTGGGATCTCGTGATCAGCGCCCTCTTTCAGAGTTTCCACTAGTGAGCTTCGGCGACGTCGTTTCAATCGGGCAACAGGCGATCTTCGTCGCGCTGCTCGCAGCTGCTCCGGTGCTGCTCTTGAGCATGGTCGTCGGACTCACGGTCTCAATCTTTCAAGCGGTGACGCAGATCCAGGAGCCGACACTCGCCTTCATTCCGAAGATCGTCGTCTCAGCGCTCGCCCTACTGTTCTTCGCTCCCTTCATCCTTGCGCTACTGACCGACTTCACGGCTCGTATCTTTACCGGCCTCCCAGCCTTTGTGAAGTAGCGGGCCGATGCATCTCTTCGGGTTCACGGCGCAACAATTCGAAGAATTCTTGCTGATCTTTCTGCGAGTCACGTCGATGCTGGTGCTCTTCCCGGTATTTTCCTCGGCCCAGATACCGCATCAGGTGCGCCTCGGGCTCGGAGCGTTGATTGCGTTCATTATCTTCCGCGTTATACCGCCGCCGCATCTAACCGGCGGCGCGTTCGAGCTGATCGTCGGGGCGTCCGCACAGGTGCTGCTCGGTGTGATCGTCGGATTTGTCGCTTCTCTGGTTTTTACCGGCATTCAATTTGCGGGCGAGTTGATCGATCTGCAGGTTGGATTCGCCATTGCCAACGTGCTCAATCCGCAGACACAGCAGAACATCACGATCATCGGCGAATTCCAGCTGGCGCTGGCGACGCTCATCTTTCTTACGACGAACTCCCACTACTTTTTTATTGAAGGAATCGCGGGCTCGTTCAACCTGGTGCCGCTGCCGTACATCAATCTCGATCCAAGCGTCGCGGGCAATCTCGCGCTATTTTTCGCGCAATCGTTCTTGATCGTATTCAAGATTTCGGCCCCGGTCGTCGTCGCGTTGTTCCTCACCAACGTGGCGCTCGCGCTCATGGCGCGCGTCGCACCGCAGATGAACGTCTTCGTGATCGGGCTACCCATCCAAGTCGCGGTGGGATTCACGATGATGATCATCGCGCTTCCACTGCTTGCAACGGTCGGCCCGGAGGTCTTTCAAGGCGTCTCCGGCCAAATGGACGCGGTGATGAGGGGCTTAAAGCCTCCATAGCGCTCGCCGCGCGATGATGCGTTGTCGATGTGACAACCGCACTCGCTACGATCCTAGCGTCTCGCTTTAGGCTGAGAGACGTAACGGAGGTCGAGGATTCTCTCTGTTGCGGAGGGGACTCTGACGCGAGCGCCATTGACAGGAGGTCATTAATTCCGTTGGTAGGTGGCGCGAGCGCAGCGTAGCAGGAGCGCGACACGACGTCGCGCGACGAGCGTCCCCGACGCAATAGAGAGGATGCGAAGACCGTAGGCTACGGGTTGAAGTAGAGGAACTGGCCGATCTGATTGGCGGTTTGCTCGGTGAAGTAGACTTCGTTATCGGGGCCGATGGTGAGCCAGAACGGCCCGGCGTTGGCAGTTTTCGTGGGGTAGCTGTTGATCGCGCCGGTCGCGGTGACGTACTGCACGATCGCGCTCTTGGTTTGGTCGCCAATGTAGAAGTTGCCGTCGGGTCCGAGCACCAGGCCGTAGGGCGAACCCACGCCGGTGAGCGGGGTTTCCGACGCGAGCGCGCCGGTGGTCAACATGCGACCCAGCTTGTCGCTCTTGGTCTCGGTGAACCACAAGGCGTTGTCGGCACCCGAGACGATCACCCCAAGTCCGGCGCCGGCGCTAACCGGATATTCGGTCGGCACGGTCCCGGATGGGGAGCCAATTGGGATTCGCCCGATTTTGTCGGCGCCGGCTTCTACGAACCAAAGCGCGGTGTCGGGGCCAACCGTAATTGCTTGGGGGTTGGCGTTGGCCGTCGCGAGCGGATAGAAGGCGAACATGCCGCACCCCGGCTGGATGACCCAGATTCCGTTGCTGGCCGGGTCGGTTACCCACAGGTTCCCGTCTTGCCCCGCGGCGATCCCCCAGGGGGTCGGCGTTGCGCTGGTCGGCGCGGGGCTAAGGGTGCACTCCTTGAAGCCCAGGGTCAACACGTTGAACGTCGCGATCCGTCCGCCGCCGAATTCGGTTAACCACAGATTCCCGTCCTGGCCGATGATGAGGCTGAGCGGCTTGGAATTCGCGTTCGGAAGAGGATAGTCGGTAATCGTCGCGGCCTGGCTGAGCGTGCCGATCTTGTTCGCGCCTTCTTCGGCGAACCAAAGGGCGCTCGAGGTCCGTGTGATCCCCGCAGGTTGGGAGTTTGCCGTAGGAATGGTGTATTCGCTGCTCACGTTGGGCGAGTACGTCGGACTGGGCGTCGCCGTCCCCGACGTGATGGGGGTGGTGTGGCCGCAGCCGCCCAGCACGAACGCGGCAGCCACCGCGCCGGCCAAGACCAGCGTTTGTTTCAAGTTTCTCTCCTACGGGTGTGATCGTTTTGGGTCAGCCTCCCTTATTGGCAGGCCGCGCCCCCCTTCCCGCTTGCCTAGTCTCAGGATGGGGGCTGGCGCGCCGAAAACATGTATGAGCATGCTCGCGAGCGATAGCGATGGCTAAACCGGAACAAACCGAAAGAGCCACCCCGAAGCGCCGCCAGGAAGCACGTGAACGCGGTCAGGTCCCACGCAGCGTAGACCTTGCCGGTGCCGTGATCTTCCTGTCGGTTGTCTTGACGTTACACGCACTCTTTGTGCCGATGCTGAATGGAATTCAAGGTTCGGCCGCAGCGTATTTTTCGCGCATCGCCGAGCATGGCGACCCGACCTACCAATCGATCTTTCCGATGTTCGTGCAAGCGGCCAGCGGTATCGGCTGGGTCCTGCTCATTGTCTTTGCGATTGCGATTGTGGCCGGCGTCGGAGCCAACCTGATGCAGTTCGGTTTTGTCGTCACGACCGTGCCCTTCAAATGGTCGTTCGGAAAGCTCAATCCGATCAACGGCTTCAAGAACATGTTCTCCAAACGCATCGTCGTCAATCTGACGAAGCAAATGCTCAAGCTCTCCGCAGTCGTACTGATCATCTACACGACGATCTCCAGCAACATCGGGCTTTTCGCGCAGGTCGGCCAATCCGACCCGGCCGGCGTGATCGGGTTGACCTTCGGCGTCATCTTTAGCATCGCGTGGAAGTTCGGATTGTTCCTGGTTGTCGTTGGCCTCATGGACTATGCGTACGAACGCTGGCAGCTCGAACAAAATCTCAAGATGACCAAACAAGAGGTCAAGGACGAGTGGCGCCAGTCGGAAGGAAACCCCGAAGCCAAAGGCGCCGTCAAGAAACGTCAGCGTGAGTTCGCTCGCCGCCGGATGATGCAAGCCGTGCCGCGTGCGACGGTCGTGGTCACGAACCCGACGCACTTTGCCGTCGCGCTCGAGTGGGATGAAATAGAGATGGACGCTCCGGTCGTCGTCGCCAAGGGCGCCGATCTCGTAGCCAAGCGGATTCGCGACATCGCCAAGGAACACGGCGTACCGATCATGGAGAACCCGCCGCTGGCGCGCACGCTCTACGAGCGGGTCGAGCTCGACCAGCCAATTCCGCCGAACCTGTATGCGGCCGTCGCGCAAGTCATCGCGTTCATCTATAAGCTCAAGAGAAAGACGATCGCCTGATGGCTTCCCAAGCACCGGCGACCGCGCCCCGCCAGACCATGGTCCAGCGGCTTACGAACTTCACCCCGATTCTTATCGCCGGCGCCTCGGTGATGCTCGTCGTGCTGATGATCGTCCCGATCCCGGCATGGCTGCTCGATATTCTCCTCTCGGCGAACATCACGATCGCGCTCGTCATTATCTCGACTGCGCTGTACACCGAAAATGCGCTGGCGTTCTCGGCGTTTCCGACGATGTTGCTGATCATCACGCTCTTCCGCCTCTCGCTCAATATCACGGCGACGCGCGCGATTCTACTGCACGGGTACGCGGGCGAAGTAATCAACTTCTTCGGACAGATCGTCGTAGGCGGCAACTATGCCGTCGGCTTCGTGATCTTCCTCATCCTGATCATCATCCAATTCGTGGTGATCACCAACGGCGCCGGGCGCGTCGCCGAAGTCGCCGCTCGCTTTACGTTGGACGCGATGCCGGGCAAGCAGCTCGCCATCGACGCGGATCTCAACGCTGGGTTGATCACCGAAGCTGAAGCACGCCAACGCCGTAAGGACATTCAGCGCTCCGCGGACTTTTACGGCGCGATGGACGGCGCCAGCAAGTTCGTGCGTGGCGACGCGGTCGCCGCGGTGATCATCGTCGCGATCAACACGGTCGGCGGCTTCATCGTCGGCGTCGCGCAGCAGCACCTCTCGATCATCGAATCGCTGCAGAAGTTCACGCTGTTGACGGTCGGTGAAGGCATCGTCACCCAAGTGCCCGCGCTGTTGATCTCGACTGCGACCGGTATCATCGTGACGCGCGCCGCGGCCGAGACCGACTTCGGTAGCGACATCACCAAGCAATTGACCGCGCAGCCGCGCGCCCTGTTGATCACCGCCATTATCACCGGCCTCTTTGGTATTGCGGGACTTCTGCGCTGGCTCATGTTCGGTATCTCGATCGTCTTGTTCATCGTGTATTTCGCGCGGCGCGAAGGCGCTGCCGAAGCCGCGGCGGAGCGAAAGGTCGCGCAAGCCAAGGGCGGTGTTCCCGGGGCTCCGGGGGCGCAGCCGGCCGCCAAAGGTGCCGAGAGCGTCGTGCCGCTGCTTTCGTACGATCCGATGGAGCTCGAAATCGGCTTTGGGCTCATTCCGCTGGTCGACGTCAACCAAGGCGGGGATTTACTCGAGCGTATCACGCTGATTCGGCGCCACGCCGCGCGCGACTTGGGTATCGCGGTACCGCCGATTCGCGTGCGCGACAACTTGCAGTTGCGTCCCAACAGTTATCTGGTGAAAATATACGGGCTCGAAGTCGCGCAAGCGGAAGTCATGGTGAGCCGCCTGCTCGCGATGAACCCCGGCACCGCGACGGCGCCGATCGACGGCATCCCGACGACCGAACCCGCCTTTGGTCTTCCGGCACTGTGGATCGCCGAGAATGCGCGCAGCGAGGCCGAGATGGCGGGTTATACCGTCATCGATCCCACCAGCGTGATCGCCACGCATTTGACCGAACTGATCAAAGCCCATTCGCCCGATCTGCTCGGGCGTCAAGAGACTTCCGCACTACTGGACAACATCAAGTCGCACTATCCAGTCGTGGTCGACGAACTCGTTCCGGCGCTCCTGACCGTCGGCGAAGTCCAGCGCGTGTTACAGAATCTACTGCGCGAGCGCATCCCGATTCGTAACCTGGTGATGATCCTCGAAACGCTGGCCGATTCCGCACGCGTAAGCAAAGACGTCGACTTTCTCACCGAAAAGGTCCGTGCGGCACTATCGCGCCACATTTCGGCTGAGTATGCTGAGAATGGTCTGTTGTCTGTCATCACCGTCGACCCGCGGCTCGAATCGCTTCTTTCCGAAGCGGTTCGCCGGGGCGAGGATGCGTTTGCGTTGCTCGACCCGAATACCGTGTCACGGATCTACGCGTCGCTGACGAGGCAGATCGCGGTGGCACAGAATGCCGGTTTGCAGCCGATCGTTTTGTGCTCGCCGTCCGTGCGTTTGGCGCTCAAGAGGCTTACCGAACGTGCGGCGCCACAATTGGTCGTGCTCTCGTATTCGGAGATTGCGCCGGGGCTACGGGTTGAGTCGATTGGCCAGATCACCGCGACCGAGGAAACCGCGGAAGCAAAAAGCTGATGTTCAAATCGATTTTCGGAGGCCGGGGGGGAGGCGTTCCCCTGAGCCGATTGCCCCAACTTCACTCGTTCGTCGAAGCTATCGTCGGCGGACGCCAGGCACGCTCAGTGACCGTCGAGCAGGTGGGCGCCAAGGGCGTGGTCACCCGCGACGCACTCGGCCGGGTCGGCGAGACGGCGATCCTCATCTACAGCGCGGCGGCCGGGCGTTTCCGGATGGAGACCAAGATTGCGGCGGTGACCGCGTCGAGCACCCAGTTCGATCCGCCACGCCGTCTGATTCTTATCGCGGCCGCAAGCGGCTCGCAGAAGCGCCAGAGCGTGCGCCTCGATGCCATCGTCACGGGGGAGTGGCGTTTCGCGCCTAAGGGCGTCGGAACCGGGGAGTTCGTCAAGGCGACGATCCGGGACATTAGTCGCGGCGGCTGTTCCCTGATCATCGACCGGGAGCTCAAGCCGCATACGACGGTCGAGGTCCGGATGAAGCTCAAGCCCGAGGGCTCGGGCATGACCCTGCTCGGCGAAGTCATGCGCCACGAGAAGATCAAGAGTTCCGGGAAGTTTTCCCACGGACTGCGCTTTCAGGGGCTACGGCCGGATGAAGATCAGTCGATCATCGACTTCATAAACCGGCGCCAGTCGGATCTGCGTAGCCGGGGATTGGCCTGACCTATCTATAAAGTACCCCTAGCCTTTGGCCGATTGAGTTCAAAGGTACGAGTCGTGTTTTTAGCACTTCGTCTTGGGAGCATTGGATGAGCAAGAGAGTCCTCATCGTCGACGATGCCGTCGTCATGCGGATGATGATCAAAGGGATCCTATCCAAGAACGGCTATGAAGTCGTTGGAGAGGCCCAGAACGGCGTTGAGGCGGTGGAGAAGTACAAGCAACTCCAGCCCGACCTCGTGACGATGGACATGGTCATGCCCGAGATGGACGGCATTACCGCGGTCAAGCAGATCGTCGCCAACGATCCCAACGCCAAGATCATCATGTGCACGTCGATGGGCCAGCAGGCGCTGGTCGTCGAGGCGATTCAAGCCGGCGCGAAGTCGTTCATTACCAAGCCCTTCCAGCCGCCCAAGATCCTCGAAACGATTCAGAAGGTGCTCTCATGAGCGGCGGCGGCATGCAACTCACCGACCTCCAAAAAGACGCGCTCAAAGAGGTCGGGAATATCGGCGCTGGTCACGCGGCGACCGCGCTCTCGCAGTTGCTCAACACCAAGATCAATCTTTCCGAGCCGCGCATCGACGTGATTAAGTTCCGCGACCTCGCCTCGCGCGTTGGACACGAGAACCGAACCGTCGCTGCATTGCACATGTACGTGCGCGGTGAAGCGCCGGGCCAAATGGTCGTGCTTTTCGATCGCGAACAGGCGCTCGACTTCGTCAGCCAGTTCTTGCATCGCGTCATCGGCGACATCCAAATCTTTGATTCGATCGCAGACTCCACGCTCAAGGAACTGGGCAACATCATTGCGGGCTCGTATCTCACCGCGATCATCCAGCTCACCGGTTCCAATTTGCTGCCCTCGGTACCGACGCTCTCGTACGGCACGGTGCAAGCCGCGTTCCGCACGCTGATGTCGATCCTGCCCGATCAAGACGTCTTTCTCATCGAGTCGAGCTTCCTCGACAAGGAGAAAGAAGTCGCCGGGCAATTCATCCTCATTCCGGAGACCGGATCGCTCGGGCCGCTTCTCTCGGTCTTCGGCGTAGAGTAAACCATGTCTGACGAACTCTTTAATCGAGAAGAGTTCATCTCGTATTTCCGCGACGAGGCTGAAGAACTGCTTCAGCAAATCGATGCGGATCTACTCAAGCTCGAAGAGTTCGTCCAGACCGGTGAGCACGATCCGGAGATCGTGAACTCGCTCTTTCGTGCGCTGCACACCGTCAAAGGCAGTGCGGGCATGCTCGGGTTTACCGACGTTCAGGGTCTGGCCCACAAGCTCGAAAATCTGTGCGACTTGCTGCGCAAAGATCGCATGCCGCTCTCCGAGAGCGTTCTTGAAATACTCTTTTCGGGGCGCGATCTGCTGACCGAACTGGTCGAAGCGGCGATCGGCGATCAACCTTCGCCTACCGGCGTCGCGGAGTACATCGAAAAACTCGACAAGTTCACTTCGATTTACGAACAAACCGCCCAGGTCATCGAGGGCCGCGGCGGACCCGAACAATCATTTGAAGCAGCGCATGCTGCCGAGCAGACCGAGGCGAGCCCAAACGACGCCGAAGCGTTCGAGGCCGAAGTGCAACGGCTCTTGGCCGAGGCTGCCGCGCAAAAGGAAGCCGTGGCTGCGGCGGCCGCAGCGGCGCCCACCGACGTGCCGGCCTTCGAAGAAGTACCCGCGCCGCCAAGCGCGGCGCCAGCGGCTGTCCAGCCGCCTGCGCCCGAACCCGTCGCACCCAAAGCCGCGCCGGCGGCCGCAGGCGCCGCCGCCTCGCCCAACGCCGAGCAGAAGCGTTCGTCCATTCACCAAACGATCCGCGTCGACATCGAGCGTTTGGATGCGCTACTCAATCTCGTCGGCGAATTGGTGATCAATCGCACGCGCATTTCGGATATCGCCAACACGCTCGAGCGGTTGATGGCCGACAAGGCCAGCAACGCCGGCGGAGCGTCTTCGGGGATCATCGCGCCGCTGGCCAAAGATCTCGCCGACTCGGCCGCGCTGCTCGCCCGCACCACCAACGAGATTCAAGAGTCGATCATGAAAGTGCGCATGGTGCCGATCGGTCAAGTGTTCGATCGTTTCCCACGCCTCGTGCGCGACGTCGCGAAGGCGCGCGGCAAAGAAGTGCAGTTGGTCATCTCGGGTGCCGAGACCGACCTCGACAAGACCATCGTCGATGAAGTCGGCGAGCCGCTCATGCATCTGCTGCGCAACAACGTCGACCACGGTATCGAGCCGCCCGACGAACGCGAAAAGCTGGGCAAGGCGCGCGTCGGCACGATTTCGCTCAACGCCTACCACGAAGGCAATCAGATCATCATCGAAGTGTCGGATGACGGGGGCGGAATCAATCTCGAGAAAGTGCGCGCGCGCGGCGTCAAGCAAGGACTGATTTCGGCCGACGATCGCCTTTCCGATCGCGAGATCATCGAGCTGATCTTTACCCCGGGCTTCTCGACCGCCGACGTGGTCTCCGACGTTTCGGGTCGCGGCGTCGGCATGGACGTGGTCAAGCGTAACATCAGCCGTCTCAAAGGCGTCTTCGACGTCGACACCACGCCCGGGCAGGGCACACGCTTTACGATCAAATTACCCTTGACGCTGGCCATTATCCAGGCGCTGCTGGTCCGCGTGGGCGAAGAACTCTACGCGATTCCGCTCGATTCGGTCATCGAGTCGCAACGCGTAGAAATGCCCGACGTGCGGACCGTGCACGGCAACGAAGTGATCACGCTGCGGGGACAGGTCGTGCCGCTTGTGCGTATCGCCGAGTTCTTCGAACTGGGGGGTCAGCGTGACCCGGACAAGGTGATGATCGTCATCGTGGGACTGCAGGGGCGCCAAGTCGGGCTGGTGGTCGATCAGTTCGAGGGAGAGCAAGAGATCGTCATCAAGCCGCTCTCCGACGTGGTCGGCAGAATTGCGGGCATCTCGGGCGCAACGATTCTCGGCAACGGATCGATCTCGCTGATCATCGACGTGCACTCGCTGGTGGGCGAAGCCTACGCCGGCGGAAGAGTGGCTCGCGCAGAATACACGGGAGTCTAAGGAACGCACATGGCAGACGGTAGGGAAGAAAAGAAGCAGCAGTTCTCGGGCGAGGTCGTTCAGGTCGTCTCATTCCGCTTGGGAAGCGAAGAATACGGCGTCGATATTTCGCAAGTTCAAGAAATTATTCGCATGGTCGAGATCACGCACGTTCCGCGCGCGCCCAAGTTCATGGAGGGCGTCATTAATCTGCGCGGACAATTGATTCCGATCATCGATCTGCGCACGCGCTTCGGGATGAACCGCATCGACAAGACTAAGAGCACCCGCATCATCGTGACGGAGATCGGCAACAAGCGCGTCGGCATGGTGGTCGACTCGGTGAGCGAAGTGCTCAACATTCCGATCGAGAACGTCGAGGACGCGCCCGAAATGATCGCCGGCGTCGGCACGGAGTACATCCAGGGCGTCGGCAAGATGGATGAACGACTGATTATCATGCTCGATCTCACGATGGTGATCTCGGGCGAAGAGAAGCAGGCGCTCGAGCAAGTCAACGAAGCCGTAGCGACTTAGACGATCCGGCCCGCCTTCGGCGGGACGCACCTCCTGTGCTCCGGATACTTCATCCGCATCCTGCGGATTGCACGGTCACAGCAGGCAATCTGCCGTGTTCTTGTCGTAGATGAGTTTCATGCGTATCTCCGCCTTGCTCGCGTTGCTCCTGATCGGCGCGACCCCAACTCCGTCGCCGACCTTCCTGCCGGAGATCTATCACACGGTCTCGCATCCGCTCTGCAGCGCGCTGGTGACGAAGTTTCGCCCGGCGGTCGCCATGCTGATGCAAAATGACGCAACGATTGCTAAGAGCTCGGCATTCTTCAAGGCCTACATCAATTCCACTGCGGCCGGCAGCGATGCGGCGCAGAACATGGCAGTGATGCATCTCGAGAATCTAGTGCAGCCGCTGGTTCAAAATACGCTAGCGCTTCAGAAGCTGCTCGATGACCCGTCGGTCTTTCCGCCCAAACCGCAGAGCGCCGAAGACAAGGATTTAGTCGCGCTCAAGGACTCGACGCTCAAAGCGCTTGCCAATCAGCAGGCGTCGATCGACATCATCAACGGTTTCGTGGATACGCAGCAGCTCTCGCAGATGCAACACGAAGGCTTTGGGTATATCGCCGCGATCACGGGCAGCGGCCAATCAGGCCAGAGTGGACAAGCGCTGAACGATCTGGTCGGCTCCTCACCCGATCCGACCAAACCGCAGCTGTACGACAGCCTTGCGCTGCAAGCCGGGCTTCCGCCCAATCAGTATGAGATCGATCCGACCAAGATTCCCGGTCTTGCCCTTGGTTACAATCCCGTCAGTAATCTCGAGAAAGGCGTGGAGTGGACGCAAGAGCAGAACAAAAGGGACGAAGCTCCGCTCGCTAACGGTATCATCGCGACCAGCAGATATTGCACTCAGCTCGCCGGACCATCTCCGAAGCCGTAGCCGAGCCCAGTAAAGCGCATCAATCCTTCGAAGGGACCATAGGTCGCGAACGCGTCGCGCCACAGCGCGCGTGCCCGCGAGAGTGCGTCGTCGCGCTGCATACGCACGCGCTGCGCGCTCACGTGTAAGTCTTTCGGCATTGCAAGCAGCAGCAGGTCGCGATCGTGTAAATCTCCGAGCGCGTCTTGTAACTGCCCCAAGCGGCTCGCTGCTTCGAGGAGCGCCGGCTCGCGCGGCGTGTAACGCTCGAGCGCATAACGCAAGCGTTTGCAGGCGATGCGCAGATCGTGCAGATCGGTGCTTCGCCCATGGCGCAGTGCGGGAACGAGCGTAAGCACTTCGGCGAAACGAACGATCGCGATGCGACGCATTGCATCATCGACACCACACGAGTCGGAGAGATCGACGTGTCGAGCCTTCATGGCTGCTGCGGCCTGACGTGCTCGAGTGCTCGAGCGATATGTTTGAGAGCGAGGAGCTCACGCCGGCGCAACGTCCGCAACAACTTGCGAGCGGCACGACGCTCACGCACGTCGAGCGCTTCACGCAATGCTTCGCGCATGACCGCCGCATCGCGCGCTTCGCCGGTCAGATCGATCAAGCGGCGTAAGCGCTTGAGCGAAAACGGCGGGATTGCTTCGCGCAAATCTTCGTGAATACAGCGCAAGCGACGCGCGGTGGTGCGCAGCTCGTGCAGGCGTTTGGCGCTGGGCTGACGCAAAAAGCGCGCCCGCGCCCGCTTAAAAGCATGCACGTCCGCTTTGACGAGTCCCAGGGCCCATTCCGCAATGCGCTCATCGGGCATCCGGGCCAGCTTCGCTGGCCCGCCCGCGTTCACTGCGGAGATTGACAGGCGAACATATGTTCGATTAGGATGGGGACCCATGCTTCCGGCACGCCCCGATTTCCAGGAGCTCAAAGCCCGCCTCCAAGCGCGGGCGCCGCGTCGCGTACCGGCCGCGAGACCCTCTTGCCGACCGCTATCCCGGACATCGATGCCCTGCTCGGCGGGGGCCTCCCCTGCGGCTCGCTCGTCACCCTCGAAGGCTATGGGACCACCGGAGCCCACAGTCTTGCCGCGGTGCTGCTCGCTCAGGCGACGCGCAACGGGCTGGGCGCGGTCATCGACGGCGGCGAGCTCTATCCGCCCGCCTTGGAAGCCGCCGGCGTCCGTTTGGACCGGCTCTTGATCGTTCCCGCCGCTACGCCGGTTCGGGCGGCTCGGGCTGCCGATTTGCTTCTACGCTCGCGTACCACGCGGGTCGTGGTTATGACCGCCATGACCTTGCGCGCCGCGGTCTGGACCCGCCTGGCCAATCTCGCCCAAAAGGCCGGGGCGATGCTCGTGGTGCTTACGACGCGGACGATCGCCGAGCTCTCGGCGGCGGCAACCGTCTGTCTGTCATGCCGCGTCGAGCGGCCCGTTCTCACTGGTACGCGGGGGATCTGGGGAGTCTTTACCGGGTTCGAGCTGCGGGCCGAACTGCGTAAACACAAATTCAGGAAATCTTTAACTCCGTTTGTCGTCAATAAACTGGGGATGGTGCAATGATCGTTTGTGTCCGGATTGCCGATGACGTGCGCAGTGATGACGTCTGGCACGAGATGCTCGATGCGCTCGACGTAGTCACGCCGCTAATCGAAGATGTGCGTCGTGGCGTCGCGTTGCTCGACATGCATGGTGCAGGCGGCGATTTTGCAGCATGGAGCGCAAACATCCGCGCCGCGCTTGTCCCATATACGCTTTCGCCGTGCGTGGGAGCAGGGCCGAATCACTTCTGTGCGTTTGCCGCTACCTGGAATGGTAAAAGCTCGCAGATCGAAGCAGGCTGCGAAGCGCAAACGCTGGCGCCGATGCCGCTCGAGGTGTTGGAATGCGACGCCGACGTCATCGAACGGCTGCACCTGCTCGGTGTCACGACGCTCGGCGCACTGGCCGCACTGCCGCACGGACCCTTCGTGCGCCGCTTCGGTCCCGATGCGGCGCGTTGGCACGAGGCTGCGCGTGGCATCGATCGTTCGCCGTTCGTGCCACGCGGGCACGCAATCACGATCGAGGCGGCGATGCTCGGGGAGGGTTCGGCGCAGAGCGAAGCCGCCGTCGTCTTCGCGCTGCGCGTGTTGATCGGCCGGATCTGCAGCGATTTGGAACGCTGCGGCAAACGCGCGAGCGCATTACAGGTCGAGATCGAACTCGAGAGTGCGGATACCGCCCGTATCGAGGTGCAGCTTGCCGCCGCGACCTCGCAGGAGCGCGCGATGCTCGACGTATTGCGCGCCAAACTGGAAGGCGCGAGCTTCCCCGCACCAATCTGCGGCCTGCGCCTGCGTGCGCTCGGTTTAGAAGAAGGCGGCGAGCCTGTGCCGTTGCTTGCCTGCGATGAGATCGATCGCGCGAGCGTTGCGGTGGTGCTGGCACGCCTCGAAGCGATGCTCGGTGAACCGGTGCGCCGGGCGCACACACGTGCGGCGCATCCGCTCGAGGAGCGCTTCAGCTATGTCCCGTTCACGTTGCCCAAACGCGATCCGGCCGGAAGGAACGCAGAACTGCCGAGAATCGTGCCGCAACTGCGCTTGCTCGCAGTCACCGAGATCGACGTCCGCTTGCGCCGGGGAGAACCCTCGAGTATCGGCGAGCGAATCGTGCAACATTGCTCCGGGCCGTGGCGCATTGAAGAAGGATGGTTCGCCGCCGCCGTTGCGCGCGACGAATACGACGTACAACTCGATACCGGCGAGATCTGCCGGATCTATCGTCAAGGTGAGCGCTGGTATCTGCGAGGGTCGTATGATTAGCACTGACCAACGACGCGCGGGGTTTCGTTCCGGCGAGCTTTAGCTTTGACGGATAAAGCCTGTTATGCGGAGCTGCACGCCTATTCGAACTTCACCTTTCTCGAAGGAGCGTGCCATCCCGAGACGCTGATCGAGCGCGCTGTCGAGCTCGAGCTGACAGCGATCGCGCTAACCGACCGGGACGGACTCTACGGCGCGGTACGGTTTGCCGGGGCGGCGCGACGCGCGGGCATCGCCGCGATCATCGGCAGCGAGCTCACGCTCGAAGATGGCACGCGTCTGACCCTATTAATCGAAGACGAGCGCGGCTATGCCAATTTGTGCGAGCTGATTTCGTGCGCGCAGCTGCGCGGCAGCAAGGGTAACGCGCGCCTGCGGATCGAGGATCTCGACGGCCGCAGCAGCGGGCTCGTCGCGCTCTCGCAGGTTCCGGATCCGCGACGCATCGACGCATTGCGCGCGCTCTTTGGCGAACGCTGCTATCTCGAATTGCAGCATCACCTCACACCCGAGGATGCGCAGCGCAACGATCGGCTGGTGCGCTTGTCCCGTGAGATGCACGTAGCCTACACAGCAACCAACGGCGTCGTCTATGCGCATCGCGAGGATGCGCAGCTCGCCGACATCCTTGCGTGCGTCAAGGAGACGATCACGCTCGATGCGGCCCGCGCCCAGCATCGCCTGCGTCCCAATGCCGAGCACCATCTCAAATCCGCCGCTGCGATGCGCGCGATCTTCAGCGCCTATCCGCAGGCCGTCGATGCAACCCTGGGTATCGTACAACGCTGCTCTTTTCGTCTCGAACGCCTAACCGGTCAATTCCCGCTCTTTCCCGTGCCGGATACGTACACGCGCCAAAGCTATTTACGCGAATTGACCTATCGCGGTGCAGCCGAGCGCTACGGCACGCCGCTGGCGTCGAACGTCGAGCGTCAACTCGAATACGAACTCGGCATTATCGCCAAGATGGACCTGGCGGGCTACTTCCTGATCGTGTGGGATATCGTGCAAGCCGCCGCACGCCTCGGTGTGCTCTGTCAAGGTCGCGGCTCGGCCGCGAACTCCGCGGTCTGTTATGCACTCGGCATCACCGCGGTCGATCCGGTCGGCATGGATCTGCTCTTTGAGCGCTTTATGTCGGAGGAACGCCAAGAGATTCCCGACATCGACATCGACTTCGCGCACCAAGACCGCGAGCAGGTCATTCAATACATCTACGAACGCTACGGGCGCAGCAATGCCGCGATGGCGGCCGAGGTCATCAGTTACCGCACGCGCTCGGCGCTTCGGGACGTGGCCAAAGCGCTGGGCTTTACCGTCGAGCAAACCGACGAGCTCGCTAAGGAATACGATGCGCGCGAATCACTCGCCGATGCCTCTGCCCAATTCGGCGAGCGCGCCAACCGTCTCGAAGAATTCTGCCGGCGCATCGACGGCTTTCCACGCCACATGGGCATTCATTCCGGCGGCATGGTCATCACCCGCGATCCGCTCATTCGTGTTGCGCCGATCGAATGGGCTACGATGCGCGACCGCACCATCATTCAGTGGGACAAAGACGACCTGCAAGAGCTTGGCCTGATCAAAATCGACCTGCTGGGCCTCGGGATGCTTTCACTCCTCCGAGAAGCATTTTCTATTCATAAACGATGCTTGGGCGGCCCTCTGGCACTGCACACCATTCCCCCGGATGATCCCGCGACGTATGAAATGATTACCAAAGCCGATACGATCGGGGTGTTTCAGATCGAGTCGCGGGCGCAAATGTCGATGCTTCCACGGATGAAGCCGCGGTGTTTTTACGACATCGTGATGCAGGTTGCGATTATCCGGCCCGGTCCGATCCAAGGACAAATGGTGCATCCGTTCTTGCGCCGGCGCGCCGGTCTCGAGCCGGTGACGTACCCGCATCCGAAATTAAAGCCGGTGCTCGAGCGCACGATGGGGGTGCCGCTCTTTCAAGAGCAAGGGATGCGCATGGCGATCGAAGCCGCCGGATTTTCGCCGGGTGAAGCCGACGTACTGCGGCGCGCAATGGGACACAAACGCTCGCACGAGCGAATGCGCGAGATCTTTCCGCGGCTCGTGGAAGGCATGGTCGCAAACGGGATCGATCGCGCGGCGGCCGAGCAACTCTTCCACATGCTCGAAGGCTTTGCCGACTACGGCTTTCCCGAATCGCATGCGGCAAGTTTTGCGCTACTGGCCTATGCGTCGGCCTACGTGAAGTGCCACTTTCCGGCGATCTTCGCGGCGGCGATTTTGAACGTGCAGCCGATGGGATTCTATTCCACCGAAGTGCTGGTCAACGATGCCCGCCGTCACGAGGTCGTGGTCAAGCCGGTCGAAGTAAACGCAAGCGAATACTGGTCGCACGTCGACGCGCAGGGTGCATTGCGCCTCGGATTCCATCTCGTGCGTGGCCTCGGCAGCGCGCAGAAGGAACGGCTCGAAGCGGCGCTGCGCGCAGGTGCGTTTAGCGATCTGCTCGCCTTCGCGCAACGTACGCGATTGGAAAAGGAAGCGATCGAAAATCTCGCGGTGGCCGGCGCGTTCGCTCCCTGGTTCGCGTCGCGGCGCGAGGCGATGTGGGCGCTGCGCGCGCTCGATGAACGCGAGGCGCGCGGGGAGCTCGGAAAATTGATGGACGTCGAGGAACCGGTGGTGCGCTTTGCGCCGCTGGGACCCAAAGTCGAGACCGCCTTCGATCTGTGGTCGACCGGTGTGACGGCGAAGGGTCAAGCGGTCGCACATTTCCGGGCAGCGCTCGACGCGCAGCGGGTGATTCCGGCGAAAGGCTTAGAAGCGAGGCCCAATCATCTGGTCTGCCGGGTGGGCGGCTTGGTGATCACGCGGCAGCGGCCGGGCACGGCCAAGGGTTTCGTCTTTTTGACGATTGAGGACGAAACCGGCCTGGTCAACGTGATCGTACGGCCCGACGTCTACGAGCGCTATCGACGCGTCATTCGCACCGCAAGCATGATCGTGATCGAAGGCGTCTTACAGAAAGAACAGGGGACGATCGACCTGCTCGCGCGGGCAGCGTGGATCTTCGATGACGAAGGCGTGGTGGGCGGCGTGCGTTCGCACAACTTTCATTGATGTCTTATTGTTGCGTAAGCCATGCATTGTAGACGTCCCTTGCCGCCGGCTGGAGTTCAACTCCGGACGGCAAACGATAGCCCGCCACCGGCAGCGGCATGTCGAACCTTTGGTACCTTTGCAGAAACGGATCTTGTCGAGGCGCAAAGCAGAATGGCCACGGAATGTCGCCCTCTTCGAGCTGTCCGGTATTATACCGAAGCGTATATCTGCCGCCGTTGTAGCAGTCGTAGCCATGCACTCTCGCCATCGGATTTGGGAAAATGATTCCTTCCCCACGCCGCGGTTCGCCCGGCAGCCCCGAGATATCCATTTGAAACGGCTGCTGCGCCGACGGCGTGTGGTTCGGATCGATCGTCGCGACCGAGATCGCCGAATGCTGCGCGTTAATCTGCTGCGCTTCGTGCTGGAACGCCACCTCTTGCTGAGCCAGCTGCTCGGCGAGTGTTCCTTGCGCCTGCTTCTTCGGCGCACTCCGCGGCTGCGGCGTTCCGTTCGGCGTGACGCGCGCGAGCTCGGTCGGTTGCGCTTGCGGCTTCGGCGTAGCGCGTTGCGGCGCGTGTTCGGGCTTGGGCTGGCGCTGCGGCTGTCGCTGTTGCTGAGGCTGCGCGACGACCGCTTGATTTGGATGCGCCGGCACCGGCTGCGTACGCTTAGCGATATTCAAGGATGACGAGGTCACGGTGAACACCTCGGTTGGCTGGTTCGGCACGACCATCCCGTGGGTGCGCAACGAGATCACCCACGCAAGAACCATCCACAGCATCAAGTTGGCGAACCCGGAAACGAGAAGCGACCACGCCAAAGTGGCGCGGTCATCGTCGTGTTCTTGCTGATCGTCTCGTTCGGTTATCATGGGGGTCGTTAGTTCATTGGGGGCTTTCGCGGAGCCACGCCTCGTAGACGTTCTTCTCGATCGGGTAGAGATACGTTCCCGCCGGCAAACGATACCCGTCGAGCGGCAGCGGGAAGGGAAATTGGCGCAGCCCGCGCGCGATCGGATCGGCGCTCGGCGGATAGCAGAAGGGCCAGGGAATGTTGGCCACTTCGGTGCCGCCGGTCGGATAGAGCCAGTGATACTGCCCCTTGTAGCAGTGCAAGCCGTTCTCGATCCAACGCTGCAGCGGGTCCAAGAAGCCGTAGCCCTCACCTTGCAATTCCGCGTTGCCCGAGAGGTTCATGTGATAGGACTTGCTCGCGGATTGGCGTTGGTTGGGATCGATGGTCGCAACCGAGATCGGTCCATTTTTTGCGTTGAGCGCATCAGCTTCTTTCTGAAATGCGGCCTGCTGCTGTGCGAGCTCTTCGGCAAGCGCCGTGGTCCGCTTGGGTGCGCTGCGCGGCTGCGGCGTTCCATTCGGCGTGGTGCGTGCAAGCTCGGTCGGCTGCTCTTGCGGCCGCGGGGTCGCGGCCAGCGTCATCGCCACCGACTTGTGCTGCGGCTCGGGTTGCGCCTGGTGCGAGGGCTCGTGCTGGGTTCGGGGGATCGGATGGCTGCGCGCCGCTAAATGTTGCGAGGACGAGGCGACCATCGGTGCGCGCATCATCTGCGTTGTAACGGTAAGGATCTCCGCCCGGTCCTGCACCGGCGCAAGCGTGCGGATGTGCATGATGATCGCCCACCCCAGCACGATCCAGACCATCAGATTGGCGAACCCGGACACGAGAAGCGACCACACCAGGGTGGTGCGGTCATCATCGCGCTGCTGTTGTTGGTCGTCGGTTTCGGTGATCATGGAGAGCCGGCTCTATTAGAGCAAGCGTAAACGTAATGCTTCCTGAGAGCAACGACCTCCCCGGAGGAAGGGGCGGGAGCCCCTCCCGGCGAGGCGAACGATACCGCTACGATGGACCAGCAACCCGATTTCGATCGATCCGAAGAACGCCGCCAGCAGAACCTCACGCGCACGTTGATCTGGATCGGTGTCGCAGGCCTCGGCGCCGCGCTTGCCTTTACGGTGACGCGCGTGCTCTTGAGCCGGCGGCCGGCCGATCCCACGAGCGAGCGTATTCAGCAGCTCATCGACGAGGCCAACCACTTGCTCAAGACGCTTGACGAACAGAGAAGCAGCGCGTAGCGGCGCGCCGGCCGTTACGGTCGGCGCGGAGTACGAGCTTGCCTTCACCGATCTATTGGCCAATGGTCAGGCCGTGGGGCGCGCCGCGGGGATCGTGGTGTTTTGCTTTGGTCCCTTACCGCAAGAGCGTGCGCGCATCCGCGTCACGGCAGTCAAACCGAAGTACGCAATCGGTGAGCTCGTCCGGATTCTCTCGCCTTCGCCCTACCGCACGACGCCGTTCTGCAGTGTGTTCGGCACCTGCGGCGGGTGCCAGCTTCAGCACCTGAGCTACCCGGCCCAACTCGCCTGGAAGACCGACACGGTCCGCGGCGCACTCCAGCGCATCGGCGGCTTTCACGATGCCGTCGTGCGCGACGCGGTCGGCATGACCCATCCGCGCGCCTATCGCAACAAGATGTCGCTGGTCGTGGAGCATCGCGGCGGAACGCCGACCATCGGTTTTTACAAGCAGCGCTCCCACGACATCGTGCCAATCGACTCGTGCCCGATCGTGACGCCGCAGTTGAGCGACTCGATCGCGCGCCTCAATCGCGCGCGAGCCGCGCCCGAGATCAACGAAGCGCTCGAGGTCACGCGACACGTCGTCGCGCGTAACGCGCGCTCGAGCGGAGAATCGGTCGTGACGCTGACCACGCAGAAGCTCGCTCCCGAAGTCGCGCGCGCCGCCGATTCGCTGATGCGCGCTTTCCCCGGAGCGGTCGGGCTTACCAACTCCTACGAGTTGGGCAGTGAGAACGCGATCATGGGCCGCCGCCACCGGACGCTCGTTGGGCGCTCCGACATCGAAGAGGTGCTCGACGGCGTGCGTTACCGCGTCTCGGCCGGTTCGTTCTTTCAAGTCAACGTCGAAATCGTGGGGCGCATCTTCGAGTTCATGCGCTCGGGACTCGAACACCCGCGGCGCATCGTCGATCTCTATTGCGGCGCTGGAACCTTTGCGCTCTTTTTTGCGCGCCACGGCTGTCAGGTTTACGGCGTTGAAGAGAACGCGCAAGCGATCCTCGAGGCTGAGGGGAACGCGGCGCTCAACGGCCTCGAGAATTGGGCGCGCTTTCGATCCGGCCGCGTCGAAGACGTCGTGCAAACCCCCGAGGCGCGCGCCGCGATGCGCGAGGCCGACATCATCTTCCTCGATCCACCCCGCAAGGGGAGCGACGAGGTAACGCTGGGTGCGATCGCCGAGGCAAAGGCCCCGTATATCTGGTACCTTTCGTGCGATCCGGCGACGCTGGCCCGGGATTTGAAGTTCCTCGCCGCCAATGGATACCGGCTCGGCATCGTGCAACCGTTCGACATGTTTCCGCAGACTGGGCACGTGGAGACGTTAGTGACGCTGTACCGCGAGGCCGAGGAACCGGTACTGGCCAAGGCGTTCGAGGACATCGAGCCGCCGAGCTGGCCCGAGGACGACTTCGCCCAAAACCAATCGGAGTATCCCGACTTTGTCATCCGAGAAAATTGACGTTCGCTACGTCGCCAAGCTCGCGCGTTTGGCGCTGACCGACGACGAGGTCGAGCGGTTCGGCGAGCAACTTGACGATCTGCTCGGGCACGTCGATTCACTGGCAAAGCTCGACGTGTCCGCCGTCCCCGCCACTGCGCAAGTGGTCGAGTCGCGCAACGTCGAGCGCGACGATGCACGCACGCCGTGCCTCGACCGCGAGGTCGTGCTAGCGCAAGCGCCGCAGCGAGCGGGCGGGTTCTTCCGCGTGCCGCGGATCATCGCCGAATAAAGGAACACCGTGTCCAATCCTCTGATCGAACGAAGCGCCGCGCAGATTGCGCGCGACGTGAATGCGCGCAGCCTTTCCGCACGTGAGGTGGCCGATGCCACGCTGACCCACGTGGATACGGCCGATTCACAGATCGGCTCCTATCTGACCGTGCTGCACGAGCAGGCGCGCGAGCAGGCCGCGCGCGTCGACGCGCGCGTCGCGGCGGGCGAGCATCTGCCGCTGGCCGGCGTTCCGCTCGCGGTCAAAGACAACATGTGTTTGACCGGTACGCGCACGACTGCGGGCAGCAAAATTCTCGAACACTGGGTCGCGCCGTACACCGCAACCGCGGTTGCGCGCCTCCTCGATGCCGGCTGCATCCCGATCGGCAAGACGAACCTGGATGAGTTTGCGATGGGCAGCTCGTGCGAGAACTCAGCGCTCGGCGTGACGCGCAATCCGTACGATCCCGGGCGCGTGCCGGGCGGTTCGAGCGGTGGATCGGCGGCAGCCGTTGCGTCGTATGAAGCGACCATCGGTACGGGCAGCGATACCGGCGGTTCGATTCGCGAGCCGGCTGCGTTCTGTAATCTCGTCGGCTTCAAACCAACCTATGGCCGGGTCTCGCGGTACGGCTTGATTGCGTTCGCGTCCAGCCTCGACCAGATTGGACCGTTTGCACGAACGGTCGAAGACGCGGCGCTCACCTACGATGCCATGGGCGGCCACGATGCGATGGATTCCACCTCGATCGATCGGCCGTTCGAGACGACGGCGGCGCATCTGCGCAGCGACCTCTCGGGTCTGCGCATCGGCATCGTCAAAGAGTTTGCCACCGCTGGGCTTGGCGCCGAGATCGACGCGGTCTACGCGCAGGCGTATCGCGACCTCGAAGCGCTTGGCGCAACATTGGTCGAAGTCGAACTCCCGACTGCCGAGCATGGGCTTGCGACCTACTATTTGATCGCTCCGGCGGAATGCTCGTCGAATCTCGCGCGCTTCGACGGCGTGCGCTACGGTCTGCGCGTGGAAGGCGCCGACGTCCACGAGATGTACGAGCGCACGCGCGCGGCGGGCTTCGGCCCCGAAGTCAAGCGGCGCATCCTGATCGGAACGTATGCGCTTTCGAGCGGCTACTACGACGCCTACTACGTGCGCGCGCAGAAGGCGCGCACGCTCATCGCGCAAGATTTTGAACGCGCTTGGACGTCTTGCGACATGATCGCTTGCCCAGCCGCAAGTTCACCGGCGTTCCAGTTTAATGCCAAGAGCGATCCCTACAGCATGTACTTGATGGACTATTACACGATTCCGATGTCGCTTGCCGGATTGCCGGCGCTCTCGGTGCCGTGCGGTTGGGTGACGCCGCCTGGCGGAGACCGCCCGATGCCGATGGGCTTACAGCTTTGCGCGCCGCTCTTTGCCGAACGTCCGCTTCTGGCGGCCGCGCACGCCTACGAACAGAAGACGCTGCACGCGCTCAAACACAAGCCATTCCTGGTTGATGCGGCCGCGCCCTCGGGGAGTGTTTAGCATGGCAGAATCTGCAAGCGCGGGTGCCACCGGGGGGCCCCACGCAGTGGGGGGCGCGGAGGCTGGGCCGGAGCGCCGTAAATACGAAGCCGTTATTGGCATCGAGTGTCACGTTGAGCTGCGGACCAACTCCAAAATGTTCTGCGGGTGCGCAAACGAATTCGGCGGCGAACCCAATACCAAGGTGTGTCCGGTATGCCTTGCGCTGCCCGGCTCGCTTCCGGTTGCGAATAAAGCTGCGATCGAACACATGATTCTCGCGGGGCTGGCATTTGGGGCCGAGATCCCGGAATTCTCAAAGTTCGATCGCAAGAACTATTTCTATCCCGACATGCCCAAGGATTACCAGATCTCGCAGTACGATATGCCGATCACCCAGGGTGGCGTGGTGCGCTATTGGCTCGAGGACGGCACGATCAAGGAGTGCCGTCTCACCCGCATTCATTTAGAAGAGGATACGGGCAAGTCGACGCACGCGGGTTCCGACGACGGCCGCATTGCGGGAAGCACCTACTCGCTGGTGGACTTCAATCGCGCGGGCGTGCCGCTGATGGAGTGCGTGTCCGAGCCCGAGATGCACAGTGCCGACGAAGCCGTCGGGTATCTAGAGGCGCTGCGGCGCACACTCCAGCAGCTCGGCGTGAGCGACGTCAAGATGGAAGAAGGCTCGCTGCGCTGCGATGCCAACGTCTCAGTGCGCCCGGTTGGATCGGATAAGCTCGGCACCAAAACCGAGATCAAGAACATGAACTCGTTCCGCTCGGTGCATCGCGCCATCGAGAGCGAGATCGAACGGCAGATCGGCCTGCTTGAAAAGGGCGAGCGCATCATCCAGGAAACGCGCGGGTGGGATGAACTTCGCGGCATCACCGTGTCGATGCGCAGCAAAGAAGAAGCGCACGACTACCGGTACTTCCCCGATCCCGATTTGGTGCCGCTCGAGATTGCGCGCGGAACGGTTGAGCGGTTGCGCGAGCAGCTGCCGGAGTTGCCGGTCCATCGCTTCGAACGTTACACGGGCAAACTCGGACTCGACGCCAAGCAGGCGACGCAGTTGGTCGACAATGCCGCGCTCGCAACATTTTTCGATGGCGTGGTCGCGGCCGGCGAAAGCCCAAAACAGGCGACGAACTTCGTGCTGGGCGATCTCTCGCGCCTGGCGAATGAGACCGGCAAACCCGTGCACGAGTCGCTGGTAACGCCGGGCCAGGTTGCCGAGTTGATTGCGCTAGTCGAAAGCAAGACGATCAACTCGAAGATCGCCAAAGACCTGGTGACGCGGATGTGGAACGGCGAGGGCTCGCCCAAGGCCATCGTGCAACGTGAAGGCCTCGCACAAACCAGCGACCCGGCGGCGGTCGAAAAGTTCATCGACCAGGTTCTGGCGGCGAACGAAAAAAGCGTGAACGACTATCGGGCGGGCAAGACCAACGTCATGGGATTCCTCGTGGGTCAGGTGATGAAAGCCAGCGCAGGCAAAGCCGACCCGCAAATGGTCAACCGTCTGATGAAAGAAAAGCTGGAAGGCTAATGCTCGCCGACGAGCGCACGCTGCAGGCGCTCGATTTCGCGACCGTGCGCGAGCGGGTCGTGGCGGCCACGCGCACGCAGCGCGGGAAAGCGCGCGCGGCACAGCTCGAGCCCGCGGTCGATTTCGCGCTGGTGCGGCTCGAACAAGGACGCACCTCGCTCATTCGCAATCTCGTCGCCGGCAGCGATCTGCACGTGCTGCCGGCGATCGATACCAACGAGCTGACCCAAGCCGCGGTGCTCGGGCGTACCCTTGGGCCGCCCGAGTTGCGCGCCGTGGGCGACGCGATCTCCGCCGCTGCCGCAGCGGCCAACGCGCTTCGCGAAGTCAAGCACGAGGCGCTCGGCGCGATCACCGCGCCCTACACGAATCTGCGCGATCTTCATCGCGCGCTCACCGACGCAATAGACGAACGCGGCAACGTACTCGACCGCGCCTCGCCCGCACTCGGGCGGATTCGACGCAGCCTCGCGCAGGCGCAAAATGACGCGCGCGATCGGGTCGGCGCGATCTTGCGTTCGGATCGTTATGCGCGGGCGATTCAAGATAACGTCGTGACGATTCG
Organism: Vulcanimicrobiota bacterium; assembly: GCA_963833045.1. GTDB lineage: Bacteria > Vulcanimicrobiota > Vulcanimicrobiia > Vulcanimicrobiales > Vulcanimicrobiaceae > Aquilonibacter. Next base: position 480,502 of record CAWHWL010000014.1, on the reverse strand, counting down.
CGAGGGCCGGTTCGTGGTGCCGGTCAAAGCCGAGTTCTCCGGTGAGTTTCCCGGTATCGTGCACGATACGAGCGGCTCGGGCCAGACGCTCTTTATCGAGCCGCTTGCGGCGTTGGACGATAATAACCGCGTGCGTACGCTGCGCTTGGAGGAAGAACGCGAGGTGCAGCGCGTGCTCGAAGAGCTTTCTCGCAGCGTAGCCGGCGCGGCGGACGCAATCGAGCGCAATATCGAGATGCTGGCGCAGATCGATCTGCTCGTGGCCAAAGCCAACGTCGCGCGCGCGATGGATGCGATCGAGCCCGAGCTCGTCGATGACGCCGTGGTGCACGTGGAAGCTGGACGCCACCCGCTGTTAGGCGATCGGGCAATTCCCCAGACGATCCCGCTCGACGGCGCCACGCGACTGCTGGTGATCAGCGGGCCGAACATGGGTGGAAAAACGGTTGCCCTGAAAATGGTCGGCCTTTTCGTGGCGATGACCTACACCGGAATGCACGTGCCGGCCGCAGTCGGCACGCGGATCGGACACTTTACCAAGGTCATCGCGGACGTCGGCGACGAGCAATCGATCGCACTCAACGCGTCGACATTCTCCGCGCATCTCGCCCGTATGCGTGAAATGCTCGATGTGGCGGACGAGCGTACGCTCGTCCTCGTAGATGAAATCGGCGGCGGCACCGAGCCGGGCGCGGGAGCCGCGCTCGCGGTCGCGATGCTCGAGCGCCTGCTCGAAGTTCATGCCTGCGGCGTCGTGACCACGCACGCGACCGAACTCAAGCTCTTCGCGAGCGGGACGCGGGGCGTTGCCAACGCGAGCGTGCGCTTCGATCCGTACACCTTTGTTCCAACCTTTGTGCTGGACGTTGGCGCGCCGGGGCAGTCCCTGGCGTTTCCGCTGGCGCGAGCGCTCGGGATCAGCGCAAGTGTGCTCGAGCGCGCGCAGGCGCTGCTTGACTCGAGAGAGCGTGACTACGAGTCGGCCTTGGCCGAACTCTCCTTGCGCGCCGTCGAGTTGCAAACCGAACGCGACGGCCTGCGGACCCAACGGCTTGCCGCCGAACGCGAGCGCGGTACGCTGGCGCACGAGCGCGCCGTCTTCGAAAGCGAACGACGCACCTTTGCGGATCGCGCCGAGGCGCGGATGCAGCAGAGCTTGCGCGAATTCATGGCCGAACTGCAGCGGCGTGCGGCGGCAGCGCAGGCCAACCGCCCGCGGGTCACCGCTTCGCACGCGGCGCTCCTCGGCAAAAGTGCCGACGAGTTGCGCCGTGAATTGGGAGCCGTCGACGCGCCGCCGACGCACGCGCTAGAGCGCACCGCGCTCGCGCCCAACGATCCCGTGCACATTCACTCGCTCCACGCCGACGGTACCGTGGTCGAAGACTACGGCAAGACGGTTCTCATCGCGATTGGGCCGATGAAGACCGTCGTGCAGCGAAGCGACGTGGAGAAACGCTCGGGCGGACCGAGTAAACGTGAAACGCGTGCGAGCGGAATGAGCGCGAGAATCGATGCGGCGGCGCGTTCGACGAGCGAACTCGACGTGCGCGGCAAGCGATTCTCCGAAGCGCAGCCGCTGGTCGAGCGGTGGATCGACGAGGCGGCGCTTGCGGGCAATTCGACGCTGCGTCTCATTCACGGCAAGGGCACCGGGATGCTCGGGCGCGGGTTGCAGGAGTATCTTCGCACGCATCCGTTGGTCACGAGCGTGCGTTACGGGCACGAGGACGAGGGCTCCGGCGGCGTGACGATAATAGAACTCGGGTGACCGCCAACCCGCAAGCCTCGGACGTCGAGTTCCTGCTCGACGGCTTCGAACATATCGAAACCATTGAAGATTTTCGCGCGCGCCTCAAGCTTGGGCGCCCGATACGCGTCAAACTCGGCATCGATCCGACCAGCCCCGACTTACACCTGGGCTTCATGGTCGTGTTGCACAAACTGCAGCGTTTTGCCGACGCGGGTCATGAAGTAACGCTGATCATCGGCGATTTCACCGCGAGCATCGGTGATCCCAGCGGTCGCAATGCGATGCGCCCGCCACTCTCGCCCGAACAGATCGAAGCCAACATGCAGACCTACCGCGATCAGGCGGGAAAAGTGCTCGATCTGGAGCGCGTGAAGATCCGCTACAACTCCGAGTGGCTCGCAAAGCTCGATTTTTCGGATATCGTGCGCCTCGTCTCGCACGTTACGGTCGCACAAATGCTCGAACGCAACGATTTTCATAACCGGTATACTGCCGGCACGCCGATCTCGCTGCACGAGTTTCTTTATCCGGTCGCCCAGGCATACGACTCGATCGCAATCGAGGCTGATGTGGAACTCGGCGGGACCGATCAGCTCTTCAACCTCTTGCTCGGACGCCAGTTCCAGCGCGAATATGGTCAGCTTCCGCAAATTTGCGCGACCGTTCCGCTGCTCGTCGGACTCGACGGCGAGAAGAAGATGAGCAAATCGCTCGGCAACTACGTCGGCATTGCCGAAGATGCGCAGACGCAGTTCGGAAAGCTGATGTCGATGCCCGACGATCTGATGCCGACCTACGCGCGGCTCGCGGCGTTCGAGAGTCAAGCGCGGGCCGACGCGCTGCGCGCAGGGCTTGCATCGGGAACGGTCGCTCCAATCGATGCAAAAAAGGCCTTAGCCGAGTCGATCGTTGCGCGCTACCACGGCCGCGATGGCGCCGCCGCGGCGCGCGACTACTTCGAACGGACGGTTCAGCGCAAGGAGATTCCGCAGGGCGATCTGCCCGAAGTTGCGCTCGGCGATGCGCGTCGCGTCGCCGACGTCCTCGTGCGCGCCGGATTTGCCGAGAGCCGGCGCGCGGCCGAGCGACTTATCTCGGGGAATGGTGTCAAGGTGGATGGTATAGTCGTCGATGACCCGCGGGCAGCGTGGACCGCAAACGGTCCCGCCGTGCTTTCCGTCGGGTCGCGCCGGTTCGCTCGTATCGTCCGCTAGGGAGAGATGTATGGCTGAGAAGCAATTTGTCTGCAAGCGCTGCAAGCGCGCGTATCCGTATCCACAGCCGGCCGAGCGCCCGATTCGCTGCGAGTGCGGTTGGTGGTACTACAACGACGGTGCGTTTATTCGCGAGGCCTTTTGGCAGCGCATCGATCCGTATCGCACGCCGCCCGATCTCGTGCGCTTGTTCGAGCCGACGCTGACGTTTTAGGCTACGCCGAACGAGCGGCGAGTTTGCGGAGCTCGTCGGACGTGAATACGTACCGCTTCTTGCAAAAATCGCACAACGCTTCGGATTCGGGGCGCTCCGAGGCCATGACGCGCAGCTCGTCGCTGCCGATCCCAAGTAGCGCGGTTTCGACCTTCTCTCGCGTGCAGGTGCACGCGAAGCGCAGTTCGAGCGTGCGATGCGAGCGAAGTTCCAACGGACCCGCGAGCGCGCGCAACAGCGCGTGGGCATCCGCGCCTTCGCTGATGAGTTTGGTAATCGGCGGCATCGCTAGCGCCCGTTCCTCCAGCGCTGCGATCGCGCGTTCATCCGCGCCGGGAAGCACTTGCGCAAGCACGCCGCCCGCGGCGCGCACGCCGTCCGGATTCGCGAGCACGCCGAGCGCGACGACGCTTGGAATCTGTTCGGAGTTGACCAGATACGAAGCGATGTCTTCGGCAACCTCGCCGGAGTAAAACGGCACAATGCCAACGTACGGTTGGCCAACGTCGTAGGATTTGGTGACTTGCAACGAGCCCGAACCGAGCGCGCCGGCGACGTCGAACTTGCCGGCCGCATTGAGCGGAAGATCCGCATGCGGATTCGCCGCGTAGCCGCGAGCGCCGAGAACATCGGGCTCGAGCAGCCAGGCGTCGGCAGCGATCGAACCGGCTGGTCCATCGCCCGACATTTGCAGCGTAATCCGCTCGCTGCCCTTAAGCGCCATGCCCAGGAGCGCGGCGCCCGTGGTCAACCGGCCGACGGCTGCGCTCACCAGCGGCGAGAGGTCGTGGCGGCTACGAATCTCGGCGACGAGATCGGTTGTGATTGCGGCGGCGATGGCGATACCGGTCTGCGGTGCCGACGCGCTGATGATGAGATCGGGCATGAGGTTTCATAGCTCGGCCGAAGGCACAGGCTTTTCCTCCTGAGAAGGACCGTACATGCGCGTACTCGTCATTCACGGGCCCAACCTCAATTTGCTCGGCGAACGTCAACCCGAGATCTATGGCCGCATGACGCTGATCGAACTCGACGACTTCATCGCCGCCGCCGCGCGTGACCTAGGTGTCAACGTCGACTGTGTTCAGTACAACGGCGAAGGCGAGATCATCACCGCGATCCACGATGCGCGTACGCGCTACGACGGCATCGTGATCAACCCGGGCGCGTTTGCGCACTACTCGTATGCAATCGCCGACGCAATCTCGTCGGTTCAGATTCCCGTCGTTGAGGCTCATCTTTCGAATATTGCGGGACGCGAAGCGCATCGCCGCATCAGTGTGACAGCCGCATCATGCGTTGGCAGCGTCTCCGGCTTTGGCCAGCATTCCTACGTGCTGGCGCTGCGCGCACTCGCGCAAAACGTCGAAAAATAAAGGACCGGGCCCGCGCCCTTCGTATATCCCCTCCCTGGCGGCCGCCCACCACCCGCGTTCGGACGCTTGCCCTTCGAGCCGCCAACAGGAGATTTCGAGTTTGACGAAAGCCGATCTGATTGATACCGTCGCCGGTGAAGTGGAGCTTTCAAAGCGCCAAGCCGGCGAAGTCGTCGACTTGATCCTCGAAGAGATCAAGTTGGCGCTGCAGAAGGGTGACCGCGTTGCGTTGACGCCGTTCGGCAGTTTTGTGGTTCGCAGCCGCAAGGCGCGCGAGGGACGCAATCCCAAGACGGGTGAGAAGATCAAGATTGCGGCGCGCAAAGTGCCCGCGTTTGTCGCGGGTAAGTCGCTCAAGGATGCGGTGGGCGGTACACGCTCGAGCAGCGCGAAAAAAACGTCCGCTAAAAAGAAAAGCGCGAAACGCAAGTAGTAACGCTGCCGGATGAACGAGGGTTCGCCGGCAACTATCGGGCTGTAGCGCAGCTTGGTTAGCGCGCTTGACTGGGGGTCAAGAGGTCGCTGGTTCGAATCCAGTCAGCCCGAAAGTCTTAAAAGCCGCGAAAACATTGAGTTTTCGCGGCTTTTACTTACTAACTGGCGACGCGCAGGTTCGGCTTGGTGGGCTTTTGGTGGGGCTTCTTGGTCTCGAAAGCCAGCAGATCGCCGAGCACGTCCGCTGCCTCAGTCTGCATCGTCGGAATCGCGTGAGAATAGGTATCCAGCGTCATGCGGATGGACGAATGACCGAGGCGCTCGCTCGCAACCTTCGGATGGACGTTCGCGCGAAGCAGCAAGGTCGCCATAGTATGGCGCAAATCGTGGAACCGCAGTTCGGGCAGCGGCTCCTCGTCGGCTGCGTCGTTAAGCGCGACGAGTTTTTCGCTGACACTCTTAGGCGCATTGACACGCTCCTGCGCGTCGTCGAACGCGCGGAGGAGATTGCGTGGGTCCCACATTCCGCCGCGCGGCGCGGGAAACACGGGATCGTCGTTCTTTCCGCGCATCGCTTCGAGCGCGAGCGCGATCAACTTCGGGAATCTTGGGGGCCGAGCCAGTTTGGCGCGCTCACTGCGAGCCAAATCCAAGCCCTAACGACTTCGCAAATCGCGAACGGCAGTGTCGTGTTGCCGAGCTGGATGACTCCGGCGCAAATCGGCGACCTTACGCCAAACCAGGCTTCGGCTCTAACGACTGGGGAGCTACAAATACTCACCCCGTCGCAGATTGCCGCGCTGACACCAGCGGCCATTTCGGCGTTAAGTAATGCTCAGCTTGGTGCTCTTTCATCCAATCAGATCGCGGCGTTGACCGCTAGTCAGATCTCGGCGTTGAATATAAGTGCTGCTCCCGAAGAGTTACTATTGGCACTGGGAGCTTCTCAACTCCAAGCACTCACTAACACGCAGATTGTCGCGCTATCTACGAACACGATCGAGTCATTTAGCACGGCGCAAATTGCGGCATTGCTTCCGTCTCAGATAAGCTCGCTGAGCGCTGAGCAACTTGCGGCGTTCTCCAACTCACAGCTCTCGGCGATCACACTAACGCAGTCGCAATCGCTGGGTTTCAGCCAGCTTGTAGACCTATCGCAGGACCAATTCATCGCATTTACGCAAAGCGATTTCACTGCAAGTGGTGCACCTGTTGCTGGAGGATTAGCAGATGCTACAGGCGTTGATTTCGTAGATCCGATGGACGACGCGCCTCCGACGCCTCCGCCTACTACGGCGCCCACGGGGCCCACGGGGCCCGGCGACCCGGGTCCGCAACCGAACCTGGCGCCCGGCGTGTACATCGGGTTCAGGAGTCCGGGTACTTCGGGCGCAAACATGACCCATGTATGGATCGAGATCGTCGATGCCGACGGCAACGCGACCACGTACGGTTACGGGCCCGATGGCGGCAATCTCGTCGAAATGGGCGCAGCCTATAACGACGGTACGGCGACCGCGAGCACGATGTTTCTGATACCTCCGCCGCCCGGGGTCTCCGACACCGCATACGCACAATCCGTAGCGGCTGTATGTGTCGCGACCGATGTGTATCTCGACTCGGGCAGCACGCCATATTCCATCACCACCGACTGCTACAGCACCATTGCAGGGATGGCGGATTTAATTGGCCTCTGGCCTAACCAGTTCCAGGCCATGGCGAACATAAATGCTTCTAACGCTGGAACTCTACTTGCGGAGGGCGTCGACTTCGTAGCGTCCTCGACATACGACAGCACGGGATCGGCGACGCGGATAACTGCTGGAATCGAACAAATACTTGCCCAAGAGTATGGGCCGGGTGCGATGGTGAGTCTCACCAGCTCCGCCGGGGTTACATTCGCGCCTGGTACTACGACCTTTCAGCAGGCTCTGACGAATGGTGCGCCAGTTCCGAATCCCCAACCACAACCCGCACCCTCTCCCGAAGATGAAGACACGGCTGACGACTGCGACGACGCCGCCGCGGCCATGCTGGATGGCTTCGTGGACTTTCTAAAACTTCCGCAAGGGCACTACGACAGTTACGGCTGGCTTACAATAGGCTCGGTGTCATCGCTGAACGAAACTTTGGGAGATAGCATCCCGGACTCGGAACAAGGCGACGTCGGCTTTTTCCTCGGCGAGCTTCAGAACGGTGACCTTGGCGACTTTCAAGGCGGCACGAGCAGCGCGGGACCGCAACAGCGGCTCAGCCAGCTTCAACTAGAGCAGATCACACAAGGTACAGTATTGTATGATTACGTGCAAGCTTACAAGGCGGTGACGCAGGGGGCCGAGTCATGATCGCGACAAGATGGGCTATCGCCTCGCTTCGGGCGGCTGTGATTGGGCTAGCCCTCGGCATATTGCCGACTCCGGTGTTTCCCCAAGAGACTCCGCGTGCACCGATACACGTCACTGTGCAAGGCAAAGAGATCGATTGGGCCGACATCGACGCATTTATGCGTTCAGTCTATGCCCAGCACCGGAGACTGCCTGAAATAAGCGAGGTTCGGAAAGAGCCGACTGCCATGCCGCCCGACGCACGGTACGTTTCCTACCAAGGACGTGATCCAGGACCGCCGCTAACCGAGATCGTTTGGATCTCCGCCGACGCAAGGCCTTTTGCCGATCCGCGCGTGATAGGTAGCGCTCGGCAAGCATATGATGAATATGCTGCCGCGATGGCATTGGCCGTGATGGACGACGGCGGCGCTGGTCCCACGCTCGAAGCGATCTACGCGAATACACCCGCCGACCGTAAGGATCGACTTGCCCTTGGAGCGTCGTTCGCCAAGGCGCTGGCGGACGCGAGCGACCAAACCGCAGCGTTTGCCGCGGAAGAAGTTCATTGGATACACTCGCATGTCGTGCCCGGGATGACGCGGTCCGCGGCGTACGATGCGCTCAGATCTCGTGGGCTTACAGCGTATAATCGTGCGTTCATAAAGGGTAAGCCGACGCCGCCCATACCGGGCAGCGCTGGCCAAGCGCCGATTATCGGCTGCAGTTGGACTGATCAAACGAGTGGCGCATGGCCGTACCGGGGAGAGCCACTTCCGGAGCAAGAGGGTAGCTGCGCAAGAATGCTCGCCAGGCAACCGGCATCGATTCCGAATCCGGACGCAGTTGTTACTCTGGGCGGCCCTTTCAATCTTGGATGCAGTTGGTCAACGCGAATCGTTCTGAGCTTCGGAGACGACGACCGCGTGAAAGCTGTGGATATCGACAAATCAAGACCTACGTGCGGCTGACAAGGCGCGGCCAAGACGCTCGATTAGCTATTTCGAAGACACCGTGACACCGCGGCCGCGATGACATCGCGCGAAGGGGCGGCGAGGAGAGCCGCTATCGAACGATGGGCATCGGGCGACATCATTTGCAGCAACCGAAGAGCCCGATCGGGTCCCGGTATCCAGCCGCCGCGAAAATGGATGGCTCCCTGGGTCAGCGTGACAGCGAGAACGGCGCAGAGGAATCGTAGCTCCGTCGGATCGGTTGAGCGTAGCGCTTTCCGGACAAAGGACTCGCTCTTCTCGAGATACGCGGCGCGTTCGGTGTCGGACAGAGGCCTTTTCTGCAATAGGCGCATCTGCGCCAGCCTGACCAGTTCTTCCGATATGCGCCTATCACCACGTAGGAACGTCGCTTCGGCATACATATTGACGATGGAATCGGTGGTTCCGTTGCAGATTTCGTCGCGTATTTTTTCGATGCCGTGAAGGAATAGGTCGACCTGAGCGGCCTCGACGGTGCCTTTTCTTCGCGACCATTGCTTCGCTGAGGTTACGACAATAAGGTCTATCTCAGCATCCGCGGGAGAATTCTCGCTCGCGGAACCGGTTAGAAGAATCACAACGATGCCGGGAATCTCGCCTAGTCCCAGGTCCCGAACGATCCCTTCAACCACAGATTCTTCCACGAGGGCTCCTACTCGCCAGACAGCCGCCGATTTAGCGGTTCAACTCATCGATCAATGGGCGCAGGTGTATGCCGAACCGTTCGGCGCGGCCGAGCGAGTCTCGGTAGAGCGGGCGGCGAACCTGGGAGTGGCTCGCCGTGCGTACTGCGCGCTGGACTTCATAGAAAGCGAGGCAATCGGAATCCCACGGTAAGCCGCAGAAGTCAAGCAACTTCCGGACGGATCCTTCGATATCGTCAACGATGTCCTCGTACTCGATCGTGAGTAACCGATTCGACGGAATTATCGTTTGCCAGTGCTTTAATAGACGCTCGAACCCGCGATAGTAACGAGCAAGTTCGCCCAAGTCGTGCGAGAAGGGCAGCGAGTTAAGGAAGAAGGTTGCGAAGTTCGAAAAACAAACGTCGAGAGCGTCCCGCTTGAGTGCAATGATACGTGCGTTCGGCAGAGCCAAATGAATTAGCCCCAGGTAGCGAAAGTTAAAAGGCATCTTGTCAGTGACGTGTTCGCCCTTCAGCGCCTCGATTTCGCCTAAGTATCGTTCGCCAAGTTCGCCAATTTTTGCACGAATTTGATCGGGCGGCGAGGTCGCAGGCACCTTCAGCCCCTGCAATGCGCGGTCGAACGCACCTAATTCTCCCGCGGAGTGGACAAGCGGATGCCCCGCAAGAATTTGCTCGACCAGCGTCGAGCCCGAACGTGGCATTCCGACGATAAAGATGGGTCGTTCGGACAACGGTCCGCAAGGACCGATGCGCGCACAGAAGGCGGCGCTGAATGTCGCCTCTATCGTTGCCATATGTTTGAGCGTCTGCTCTTCGGAATAGGCGACGCTCCCACGCAGCATAGCGTTTCCCTCACGAAGCTGTGCGAACGCGTCGTCGTAGCGGCCAACTGCTTCGTAAACGCAAGCGAGTGCAAAATGATATTCGGTAAGCTGATCCGACGTCATCCGGCCGACGAACTTTAGCGCCGACTCCACGAGTGGCAAATGCTTCGCTGACTTGTCTCTGGATATCCCATCGACGAGATAGCGGTAGAAGCGTCCATTTGATGGGTCGGTCTCAACTGCGCGTTGAAAGCACTCCGCTGCCTCAGCGAGCCTTCCTTGTTCGCGTAACACCGTTCCCAAATTACAGAGAGCTTCGCCGTAACGCGGATTGAGTTCAATCGCTCGCTGAAAGGCTCGGATCGCCTGGTCGTGCTGCCAAAGTCGATGAAGTGCGACCCCGAGGCCATTGTGACCGCTTGCGAGCTGCGGATCGCACTCGATGGCGCGAGTAAACCCGATAATCGCCTCCTGGAAGCGCCCGATCATAAGCAGCGCGCCTGCGCGGTTGACTTGAAATGAGGACTCGTCAGGCTCGAGGGCTATAGCGAGATCATGCAACTCGAGCGCTTCCAGATAGCGGTGCTCATTTTGCAATTGCACACCGCGCCGGTCGTAGTCTGCGGTCTTAGCACGCGTTTGCTCGGAGGGCATTGGGACCTCATTACGCCGCCAACTCCGTAAGCCATCCTCGGATGTGGCGCGTCTAAACGCCAAAATTAGGATCGATGTCCATCTTCCGGCCCGCTCCAGGGTGGCATTCGGAGCATGACCGTCCCGGAACAAACTTTGCTCCCACTAAAGCACTGCAGTGTGGCCAATAGGCCGAAGGTCCCTATGTCGCTCTCGCTTGTCCACGATACCCGGCTGTGCAGGCAATGGAAATTGCCGTTGGCGCTCATCGAATGCGTACCGAAGCACACGTGTTGCTCGTCCATTGCGTCGCGGGATTATACACGATCATGCTGAGGTGTGGTTTCTCATCGACTGCAAAAGCCGAATATTCGAACGTGACCGGTCCGGCAGTCGGATGCGCCATGTACTTCGTTCCCTCGCCGTGCGCGCGGATGTCGTGACTGCGCCACAATGCGCGAAATTCCGAGGACGATTGACTCAACACGTGGTGGAGCGCGCAGCGTAGTGAGAAACGATTCGTGGGCTTCCGGTGGGGCTTCTTGGTGAAACGCGTGATCTCGTATGTTGCGGAAAATTCCGAAAAAGGCGATTGTCCGTAATCTTCAGGCACGCTTGCGGCGAACTGGGGGTCAAGAGGTCGCGTGTTCGAATCACGTCAGCCCGACCATAAACGAAAACGAGGCCTCGCGCCTCGTTTTCGTTTATGGTCCCGGTTTGCGCGGATGAGAACCAGCGAAGCTGGAACTTGGAGGACGCAAGTTGGGGCGCGCAGCGACAGGATGTCGCGGTGGCGCGCCCATTCGAATCCAGTCGAGCGTTACGTTCCGCGCGCGGGAAGCGAGAAGCGGGCGATGACAAGCGTGGCGACGACGCAGGCAGTAACCCACACCCATGCGTCGGGCCCGGCGACGAGGCCGTAGCGGCGGGCGGCGGCGAAGTACGGGCAATGGGGTCCGTGGCGGCCGAGGTGCAGGCAAAGCACTATCGTCGGCCGTGGTACTGGCTGGTCGCACTTGGGGTCGCGGCTATCGCAGCGAGCTTTTTCGTCATGTGGAACGCGCGATCACGGATTGCGCTCAGCGACCGCCAGTTCGAAGCCATGCAGATGCTGCGCCTCGAGCAGATGAAACAGCGCATCGACGACTACTTCCTCAATGCCAAACAGCTTGCTGTCCTGTGTTCGCAGACGTTGGGAAACGTGCGCGGAGACAGCGCTCTCCTTCGTACACTAACGCTCGAGACGTTCCGAGGACACCGCGATCCGGACCTGTACGGATTAGGCGTGTTTTTTGCGCCCTATATGTTCGATGCGCACGAAGAGCTGGTCAACGACTACGTTCATAGCGGCAGCCAAAGATACACGCCGTTCGACCGAATGCTGGGAAGCGGTGTCGTCGAAGTGTACTACGCTACGAATAGACCCGATCGGGAAACTAACTACGTGACCCAGGAATGGTATCGGACAGCGGTTGCGAGTCGTGGCAAGATCAATATTGACGGACCCTACACCGAGGACGGGCGGAACTTTATCAGTGTGGTGCAAGCGTTTTATCGCGGCGGCCATGTAGCCGGTGTCATAAGCGTCGACACGCTGGAATCATGGTATAAGGCGATGATGACGACGGTAGTCGCGCATGGCGACATCGCCTGGCTTCAGATCGGCCGCAACGGCGGATACCGGCTGGGCACGTCGAGCCTACCCAAGGGCGAAGCATCGCGCATCGATCGCAGCGTCCCGCTGCGAGACTCCCGCGCCATCCTCCACCTCTCGTCCGATGCATCGGGCTTGTTCGCCTCGAATCGTCAAGATGTTATCGCGGCCGTTTTGTTGATAGCGGCTATCTGGGGGCTCGCTGCGATCGTCGCTCTTCTGTTGTTGCAGCGTTGGCAAGCCTACGAAGAAGCGATCGAGTTGGAACTGCGGCAGGGCCGGCTTGAAAACGAGATCGAACTTGCGCAAACCGTAGCCAGCGAGTTGCGAAAGGCCGCGTACACCGACGCGCTCACCGGTCTGCCTAATCGGGCAGCTTTCCTCGAGCGCGCCGACGATGTGTTGTCGCAGGCCGGTAACGGGGTTGGGCATGCGATCCTGTTTATCGATCTCGACCGCTTCAACGTCATCAACGAGACGCTCGGCCACCTCGCTGGAGACGAACTCCTTCGCTTGATCGCCCTTCGCTTAGCCGGCGAGGCGCCGGGCGATATGCTGGCAACGCTCGGCGGTGATGAATTCGTTATTATCGCCCACGGTGACGAACATGCCGCGCGGAAGAAAGCCGAACGCGCGATGGAACTCATCGCGCAACCGCTGGTGCTCGGCGGGCGCAACATACGTCCCCACGCATCAATCGGTATTACCTTCGTCGGCACGGCGTACGCCAAGCCCGACGACCTTCTCCGCGACGCCGGCATCGCCGTCAACGAAGCAAAACGCCGTGGGCGGCAGCGAATCGTCGTCTTCGATGCCGCGATGCGGCGGCAGGCCGCCGAGGATGCTGAGCTTGAGACCAGCCTGCGCCATGCGATCGAACGGCGCGAGTTGGTGCCGTACTACCAGCCGATCGTGAACATTGCAACGGGCGCGATCGCTTCATTTGAGGCGTTGGTGCGTTGGAATCATCCGGGACGCGGCATCGTGGAAGCGGGCCAGTTCATGCAGTTCGCCGAGTCGCACGCTCTGGTGCACGAAGTCGATTCCCTCGTGTTGCCGCAAGTCGTGGGCCACTGCACCACACTCTTTGGGTTAATTCCGGAGGCGAGCGTCGCGGTGAACCTTTCCGCCGCGGAGCTGTCGGATCGAGATCTCGCCGGTCGCATCGAAACGCTTCTTGCGGAACATAAAATATCGCCGAGCCGGCTCAAACTCGAGATCACCGAGACCTCGATGATGATGCCAAGCGATGAGGCGACGGCTAATCTCGAACAATTGCGCGGAATCGGAGTTCAACTCGTGCTCGACGACTTCGGAACCGGCTACTCGTCGCTAGCCTACCTTCAACGACTGCCGGTGGTCGGTTTGAAAATCGATCGGTCCTTCGTCGAGCACATCACGCGCGATCCTCGCATTGAGGAGCTCGTGCGAAACATCGTGGCGCTGGCGCACACGTTCTCGCTCTACACGGTCGCGGAGGGCGTGGAGAATAGAGAGCAACTTAATATTCTTTCGAAGATCGGCGTTGCCTTCGCTCAAGGGTACCTGTACTCACCGGCCGTGGACATCGCCGCCGTCGCGGGACTACTTCGTCGGATCGACCAGCGGCAGTAACGACGCCAACTGCATGTTGACGACCAGGTCGATCTGCCGGTCGATCTGATACCACAGCGCGACCTTCTTGGGCGAGATCACCTTTTCAAATATCGGGACGTATCTTTCGCGCAGCGCGATCATCTGTTGATCCACTTGGGTCGCACGCGCCATAAAGTTCTGCGCTTGGTCCGCCGACACGTTTGGATAGCTCGCGACGTATTCTTTCATGAACTGCCAACGAGCATCGCCGATTTTGTTGAGCTCTTGTTGGTATTGATCGTAGATCGGCCAGAACTTGGTCGCCTCATCAGCGGTTAGGTTCATGTTCGCTGCGACGACCTTCTTGCGTGACGCACGAATGTTTTCGCGCAACATCTGGATGTCTTGTTCGCTCGCCGCCGTCGGTTGGCTATTCGGCACCGTAACCTGAGCCGCTGCGGGTGCGGCACAAAGCGCTACGGCCAAGACCGCCGCGCCGAGAAAGACGTGATGCTTCTTCATAGGCCCATCCTAGCGGTCAAGCCCGCCTTCGAATATCCGGATATTGTCGTGGCGCCGGCTTTATATATACTTGAGCGACAGCTCGCAGGAGAAGAACGATGGATGCAGTCGTGCTCAAGGCCCCTCGACAGATCAGCATCGAGGCCATCGACGAACCGGAGATGCTCAAGCCTACCGATGTGCTGCTCCGGTTGACCTCGACCGCAATCTGCGGCACCGACCTGCACATGTATGAGGGTCGCCTCAGTACCGGCGCACCCATGGTGATCGGTCACGAGCCACTTGGGGTGGTCGAGCGTGTCGGCGAGGCCGTGGTCAACGTTCGCGTCGGCGATCGCGTCACCGTGCCGACGCACATCTGTTGCGGCTTCTGCGCGAACTGCGTCCATGGCTATTCGGCGCAGTGTCTTACGAACAATCCCGGGAAGGCAGGCGCGGCCTACGGCTACCCCGGCATGGGCGGCTACACCGGCGCCCAAACCAAACTGCTGCGCGTGCCCTTCGGCGATGCCAACTGCGTGCGATTGCCGGGAGAGCCGGGGGACCGCTTCGAGAACGACTTCGTCTTACTTGCCGACGCGCTGCCGACGGCCTTCCACGCGACACAGCTCACCGACGTCCGGACCGGCGACATCGTCGTTATCTATGGCGCGGGCGCAATCGGATTATTAACCGCGATGTGCGCGTTCGTCCGCGGAGCCCGCCAGGTGTTCGTGGTGGACGCAATTCCCGAACGGCTGGCGAAAGCCGGCGAACTCGGAGCCGTACCGATCGACATGCGCGATGGACATGCGGCCGACCACATTCTCGAGCAGATCGCGCGCGAACGAAGCGGTATCGCCTGGCGTGGCGAAGATGCGAACCTGGGCGCCACGGTCTGCATCGACGCGATCGGGTTTCAAGCGCGCGATCCGCTCAACTACACGGTGGAGAATCCCACCAGCGTCATTGCGGATCTTGCCCGTATCATCGCGGTCAAGGGCCGGCTGTGCGTTATCGGCGTTTTTCTCGACAACGACCCCCACGCACTAAGCGACCCCGCAAAGCTCGGCGATTACATGATCCCATGGGGAACACTGTTCAAGAAGGGCGTGATGATCGGCATGGGGCGCGATGATGACGAGAACTACAACGATCATCTGCGGGACATGATCGTGAGCGGCCGGATGAAGCCGAGTGCGATTGTCTCGCAACGGTTACCGCTTCGCGACGCGCCCGACGCCTTTGCAAAATTCGATGCGCGCAGCGACGGCTACATCAAAGTCGTGCTCGAGCCGTAGAGGGGGTCGCGATGCGAACATCGCGACCCTCGTTGAGATACTGCGGAACTATTGCGCTGAGATGCGTTGGTTGGCGTTGTTCAGGATAAAGATCTTGTCGGCGTGGCGTATGCCCAGCGCCTTCTGATCGTAGACGACTCCCACGTAATGCCCCTCATGAACGTCTTTCATTTGGTACGTGGTCTTGCCGTCACCCGAGAAGACTTGGTCGAATTTCGGCAGGATTTCAAAGCTCAAGGTCTGCTTGGTCCGCGGATCCTCAACCTTGATATTGTTGGTCGAAACGTGAACGACTAGACCGTAGAACGTGTTCGCTGCCAGGGCCGCGTTCGGGATCAAGGTCAGCGAAAGAAGCGCGAGGGCGGCAAAGCCGCGCAAAAAGACGTGTCGCATGGCTGCATTATACCAATGCCGAACACGGTCGAAACGATGGCCACCCTTTTTGACGCGCTTCCCGCCGACGCGACGCTTTTTGCTGACGGCGGCTCGCGCGGGAACCCCGGTCCGGCAGCCAGCGGCGCCGTATTGGTGGGCCCCGATGGCGCCGTCCTCGATGAGGTTGGCCGCTACCTCGGCACCGCCACCAACAATGTTGCCGAGTGGACCGCGCTCTGCATCGGGCTCGAGCGCGCCGCCGAACACGGCATCCGCCGCCTCGCGGTACGCCTGGATTCCGAGCTCGTGGTCAAGCAGATGCGCGGCGAATACCGGGTGAAACATGCCGACCTCCGGCCGCTCCACCGCCGGGCGCAGACGTTGCTCCGGCGATTCGAACACGTCGACATCAAGCACGTCCCGCGCAAGCAGAACAAGCTCGCCGACCGGCTCGTCAATCACGTCCTCGACCAGGAAGCGGCCTCGCCGGATTCGTAAGGACGCCCGTCATGCTCCGCCGCACCACCATTGTTCCTTTGGCCATCTTCATTTTTGTCGTCGTGATGGCGATCGTCGGTATCCGGCTCTACGGGTCGCACCCCGAGTTCACCAGCCTCGGTGCCGTTGACAAAGTTAAAAATCAGCCCAGCGCACTTTATGCGCGGCTCGAGATTCGCTATGACAAGCCGCCGCTTTACGAAGAAGAGTACGATATGTCCGATCTCGACGGAAAATCGAAGTTTTCGTACCGTGTTCGTTCCTACGATGGCAAACAGATCACGATCAGCGAGCCGACGGCGCAAGCGATGACCGACGTGAGTTTCTTCTTTGGAAGTCTCGTGCAGGACGGCGTCTGGGATCTCGTCGACAAACCGCCGCGGGGCAACACCAACGCTCAGTACACGGTGTACGTGAAGCAAGTAGCCGATTTTAAGCAGGGCGATAGAACGATCGTCTTTACCGATCCGCACTATTGGGCGACGACCGCCGGACGGCAATACACCATCGACTTACGTAAGACCAACCCGAACGATGTGCTTAAGCTCTCGAGCACCCAGCTTGCCGATCCGCGTTACCAAGAGGTCGTCAATGATTTTCGCTCGTTCGGACCGCCTGCTTTTCGGGCCAAAGTCGCTGCGGCGCGCGCATCGCTTTCGCAAGGCGGGAGCGCCCGGTGACCGCGACGGCGGCACTAGCGATACGAACGCTCCTTGCAAGCGCGCTGCTCGCACTGGCAGGGTTCTGGCTCTACGAAATCTGCGAAAATCCGAGCAATCAAATCTTCGGCAAGACGCTGGTGAGCGGGCCGGCCGATCAGCGGATTGTGGCGCTCACCTTTGATGATGGGCCCAATCCGCCGTATACAACGGCGATTCTCGACGTGCTCGAGCGGGAGCGCGTGCACGCCACGTTCTTTCTCGTGGGGCGCGCGGTCGCGGCCTATCCGGCGGTCGTGCGCCGCGAAGCGCGTGACGGCGACGCGATCGGCAACCATACCTGGTCGCACGCTCACATGATCTTGATGGATGCCGCGCAAATCCGCAGTTCGCTCGCGCGAACCGACGATGCGATTTACCGCGCCGCCGGTGTGCACACCGCAATCATGCGTCCGCCGTTCGGTGTGCGCGACTGGCTGGTGCTCGATCAGGCGCGCCGGCTTGGGTACACGCCGGTGATGTGGTCGGTTCCGCTGGCCAACGATTGGGAGGAGCCGCCCGCGGCGACCATCTCCGATCGGATCGTCCCGTACGTCCACGACGGTTCGATCATCGTGCTTCACGATGGCAATCGCGGCATCGTGTGCGCATCGACGCGGGTTTCCGCCAAAACCTGCGACCGCCAGAGCGAGATCGAGGCAACGCGTCTGATTATCGAGAGCTTGCGCCGCGAGGGCTATCGCTTTGTAACGATTCCCGAACTGCTCGCGATCAAAGGCAACGCTACGCGTACACCTGTCCACGGAAGCGAATGAATCCGTCCGGATGACGATGCGCGGGATCGTGGTGCGTCCAGTGCACGATCGGCACCGGTTTGCCGGGGTCATGTACCATCTCGCCGCAAACCTCGATCTGGTCGCCCGGCTCAACCGGGACGCGCGGAGCGAGATCAACGTTATCGATCACGTCGATCGGCCCGGTCGTGGTTTGCGCCAAGAACTCCTCATGCTCGGCGTGCGTCTTGGTGCCCATGAAATACGAGGGCGCACTCGTCACCGTCGCCATCAAATCGACCATCTAGCCGTCCTCCTCTACGCATGAATCACGCGCGCGGCGGGAAATGACTAGGGGCATGCGAGCTCTTCACACGGAACGGTTGCGTCTGGTGCCGGTGACGTCGCACAATGCGGAGTTGCTCTGGAACGTGTTGCAGCAACCCGGCCTGCGCGAGTTTCAAGATCTTCCCGAGGTCGATCTCGTACAATTCCGGCGCATGGTCGCCTCGCGCCCACCCAAGCTCGAGCCCGGCGCGTGGGGGCGATTCGAGTGGTTGATCTACCTCGAGGGCGTGACCGAGGCTGTTGGTTGGGCGTCGCTGCGCGTCGGTGAACGTGTCACCTCGTCGGCGGAGGTCGGTTACAGCGTCGTACAAGCCTATCGCGGGCGCGGGATTGCCAGCGAAACGGTGCACGCAATCGCGTCCGAGGCATTCTCACGGCTCCATCTGCGTAAGCTTCGCGCCTATTGCGTACCCGAGAACGTTCCATCGCGCGCGGTGCTTGCAAACGCGGGATTTGAAGAAGATGGTATGTTGCCGCACGGTGCGACCGTTCGCGGGCAGCCTGTCGACGTGCTGGGATACGTTCTCGATCGCGAACAATGGGAGCTGCGTAAGCCGGCTTAGCGACAGCGAGCGGCGCGCTCGAGCAGGAGCTCACGGTCCCGCGCATTCGCAGCCAGAGCGGCGGCGCGTTCGAAGGCTGCCCGCGCTTCGCTGATCCGGCCCAGCTTCTCAAGCAAATCGCCGCGCACGCTGGGGAGCAAGTGGTAGCTTTTGAGAGCGGGTTCCGTCTCGAGTGCGTCAACGAGCTCCAATCCGAAGGATGGACCGAAGGCCATGCCGACCGCTACGGCGCGGTTGAGCTCGACGACCGGTGAGGGCGCGACCTGCGCGAGCGCGTCGTACAGCGCCGCAATGCGATGCCAGTCGGTCTGCGCGGCCGTGCGCGCGCGCGCATGGCAAGCGGCGATCGCGGCTTGGAGCGTATACGTCCCAAATGGCGTACCGAGCTGCTGCGCGCGCTCCAATGCGGCAAGGCCGCGACCGATGCGCATGTAGTCCCACCGCGCGCGGTCTTGATCGAGCAACAGGACGTGCTCACCCGACGGCCCGACACGAGCCTTGGAACGGGAGGCTTGAATCTCCATCAGCGCGACGAGCCCGTGCACTTCCGCGTCGTCAGGCAACATATGCGCGAGCACGCAGCCCAGCCGAATCGCCTCTTCGCAGAGCGCAGGCCGCAGAACATCGTCACCGGCGCTCGCGGAATAGCCTTCGTTGAAGATAAGATAGATCGCTTCGAGGATCGAGGGCAGCCGCTTCGCGCGCTCGTGTGCGTCGGGAACTTCGTATGGTACACGGGCCTCGGCAATGGTTCGTTTGGCGCGCACGATCCGCTGAGCGACCGTAGCCTCCGACACCAGGAATGCGCGCGCAATCTCGGGCGTCGAAAGGCCGCCGAGGAGTCGTAAGGTCAACGCGACGCGCGCGTCCGGCGAAAGCACCGAGTGGCATGCGATGAACATCAGGCGCAGCAAATCGTCTCCGACGTCATCGTCGAGGGCGGCGAAATCCGGATCCTCGACCGGCACGATCTCGCGCCCGAGTTGTTCGTGCTTGCGCTCTAATAGCGCGTCACGGCGGAAACGGTCGATGGCACGGCGTTTCGCAACCGACATGAGCCACGCTCCCGGATTGCGCGGGATTCCTTCGTCCGGCCACTGCGCCAGCGCAGCGACGAATGCGTCCTGCGCGAGTTCCTCGGCGAGGTCGATGTCGCGCACGACGCGCGTCAGCGCGCCGAGCAGTCTGGGCGACTCGATCCCCCAGACCGCTTCGATTGCACCGCGTGCCTCAGCCGCGCTCATGCTTCCTGGCAATCCTCGCGCTTATTTCCTCATCATCGGCGATCTGTCGAATCTCAACGAATTCGCCGCCTTCGAACGGGCACTGCAGCAGACGTTCGACGATCTCTTCTTTCGAGCGACCTTGAAGGATCCAAAATCCGGCGACCAGCTCTTTTGACTCGGCGAACGGACCGTCCGTAACGGTCGGCCTTCCGCCCTGGTAGGTGATGCGGACTCCCTTAGAAGTTGGCTGCAGGCCCTCGGCCGCCAGGAGCACACCGTCGCGGATCAGCGCTTTATTGAACGCCCCCATCGCGTCGGTCGGACCCTGCACCGTGGGCTCCTCGGTGAACTTAACCATGACTAAAAATCGCACTGTGCTCTCCTTGGGGCTGGATTGGATGTACTGATACGTCGAGCCAGATACATCCAAATCGACATGTCCGCCTTAATTTTCGTCGGGCCAGACGATCGTGACGCCCGCGTCCGCGAAGCCGAAGTAGCGCGTGCGGTCGCGCAAAAAATGGACCAGGGGATCGCGCACGACGGGAACGGCGATGCGCTCGGCGAGCCTGTCTATGGGAACCCATTCCACCGCAACCACGTGATCGCCGGCCTGCGGTGCGTCGATCGAGCCGGTGACATCGATGGCGAAGGTTGCATTGAGCACGTGGCGCACGCCATCGTAACTCTCGCTCACGTACGCAAGCTCGCTTACCGTTGCCCGTAGCCCCGTTTCCTCGCGCACTTCGCGAACGACCGCATCGCGCAGCAACTCGTCCGAAGCGACGCGTCCCCCCGGAAGGTTCCAGAGCGGCTGCTCGTGCGAGCGGTAGGTGGAAGCAACGAGCAGCACACGACCATCGCGAATCGCAAGCCCGCTCGCCAGGCGAATATCGCCGCTCACGATGCGGCGCGTTCCAACACAGCGAGCGTGGCTGCCGCGACGTTGGCCCAGGTCATTGTGGCGGCGCGAGCTAGACCACGTTCGCGCAGCGATGCCGCGAGTTGTCCATCGCCGCGAACACGTGCGATCGCTTGCGCGAGCGCAACGTCGTCGTCGAGTGGAACGTAGAGTGCGGCGTCACCCGCGGCTTCGGGAATGGCGCTCACCGCCGTCGTAATGACCGGAGTTCCTTGAGCCATTGCCTCGAGTACCGGCAACCCGAAACCCTCATAGCGCGAAGGGAAAGCCAGTAACTCTGCTCCTCGATACAGTGCCGTAAGGGTGTCGTCATCGACAAAGCCGAGTTCGGTTATCAAGATCGACTCGTCGCCGCGCAGCCCATCGCCCCGCGCGCCCGCGACGACCAGTCGCAAATTTGGATCATCGCGCTGCACGCGCTCCATGGCCGCAAGCAGCGTCGTGATGCCTTTGCGGCGTTCCGACGTTCCGGCGAAGAGGACGTACGGCGCAAGTGCGGCGCCGGCGCCGTTGGCCGGCGCGGTGGGCCGCGACATCGACACGCCGAGCGGAATAGGCGTGAAACGCTCGAGCGGCAGCGCAAGCTCGCGCGCAAGTTCGTGCGCCGAGAAGACGGAGTCGGTGATGAGCGCACGGCAGCGCTGCGCCGCGTTCTCAAAGATCACTTTGGTTTGCGGTGCGTAGTCCGGAATCACGAAATTCGTCGCGTCGTGCAGCGTCGCGACGGCCGGACGCGTAAACTCGAGCCAGCTGCAGCCGTTCCAGGGAAACCACAAGACGTCAAGCTTCGCGCGATCGTGCTGTGCGCGCGATACGATTCGATACGGAACGCCGCCGGCCTCACGTTGGTAACGCCCGCGCACCGTCCAAGTGTGCCACTCCGGAACGATTAGCGTGACACTGACCCGATCGCGCAATGCGGTGTGCCACTCGTGGAGGATCGAGCGAACGTAGCGGCCGATACCGCGATGATCGCCGGGGAGATTCCAAGCATCGACACCGACGTGGAGCATTGCATGAGGGATACGCCGTACACGCTGGAGATGCCCGTCTACTCTGACGACGGGCGTGCCTTCGGCGCGGTGACGAACCGGCGTGTGTTGATCTACTGGCCGCACGGCTTCGGGGATTTCGTCCATCTCTCGTTTGTCGTGCCGCTGCTCGATCCGAGCAATGAGTACTTTGTTACCCGGTTTGGCGACGATTTCGTGCACCTCTACGACTGCGGCGAACGCATGCTGCCCCTCTTTTCAGGCACGCGCGTGCTCGGCAGCGGGTCGGAGCAGGGTGCGCGGCCGCACTTCGGACTCAACCTCGATCATCCACCCGACGGTATCACCCGTCTCGATGTCCCCGAGCCGATGCGAACGCGCATCGAGAAGCACGGCGTCGAAGCGTTGCTGGTATGCCGCTATCCGGAGATGACCGGACGTACGCCCTATCCGTGGCAGACCAAGGCACGCTACCTGGCCAGTCGCATCGTTGCGCCGCAGCGCTTGGCCTCGATCGATCTTTCGCAGCCGCTACGCAGCTCGCTCGCGTTCCGCGCCCCGTCGGAGACGGAGCAACGCATCGAAGCGCGGCTGCGCGAAGCTGTTCCCACCGGCGCGCGATTGTACGTGCTCTCGGCGGGTGGTCACACGCAAGTGGACAAGATCTGGCCGGAGCGCGAAGTCGTGGCGTTTGCGCACGAGCTGCGACGTCGCGATCCGCATGCGCGTCTCGTGACCGTCGACGAGCGAAGCAGCGCGGTTATCGGCCGTGAAAGCGGTCTCGCGCCAACGACGACCGATCTGTTCGGCGATCTCGATCTTCCATTCGCGCACGTGCTCGTAACGCTTGTGCGCGCAGCGCACGCCTACGTTGGCGTCGCGTCAGGTCCGCTGCACGCAGCGCTTGCAATGCGTGGGCGGCCGACGGTGGGCATTTGGCTCGCGCATTGGCCCGAGTATTACGACGAACCCTCGCCCGAAGCGATCCATCTCGTCGGACCCGAGGTGTATCGCCGCGGCCTTGATCGGCGCATCGGTGCACGCACCAAAGCTCGCGCCGGCGTGTTGCCGTATCGAATCGAGGCGTTTCGCGATCGCTCTCCGGCCAGCGCCGACGCGCTCGATGCATTGGAACGCGTGTAGGCTAGTCGACGGCCGCGGCGAGTGCGGCTGACGCCGGTGCCGAAGCTGTCCGGGGCTTGACTTTCATAAGGAACGCAAGCGGCGCTGCAAGAGCGAAGACGATCGCCGTGACGCGGAAGAGATAGTTGTACGCGATCATCGAGGATTGCTGCGCGACCATCGCGGTCAGCGCGCCGACCGAGTAGCCGTGCGTCTGGGTCACGCCCGACGCGAGAACGTTCCAGGCAACCGCCGTTTGGTGCACGAGGAGCGTGGTCAAAATCGCGATACCGAGGCTGCCGCCGAGCTGACGAACCAGCGTATAGACGCCCGTCGCGCCGGCCATCTCGGAGATGGGAATGTCGCCGAGCGTGATGGTCGAGAGCGGCACAAAGAGAAACCCGAGTCCGAAACCTTGGATCAAGCGGGGCCAAAAGACGTCCCAAAACCCCGCGTCGGTCGACAGGCCGCCGAGCATCCACGTTGAGAGGCCGAAGACCAGGAAGCCGAATGCAATCGATGCGCGCCCGTCGATGCGATTGAGTATGCGCCCGACGATCATCATGCTCACCGCAGTCGAAAGCGCGCCCGGCAAAAGCATGAGTCCGGTGTCAAAGGCGGTGAAGCCCAAGATCGTTTGAAAGAACAGCGGCAGAATCAACGCCGTACCAAAGAGGCCGAAGCCGCTGATGATACCTAGGACGTTTCCGACGGTGAACGATGGATGCCGGAAGACCTTCAAGTTTACCAGCGGGAATCGTTCGCGCAGCATCCTCCAAACGAAGACGCTCAGCGCTACCACGGCAACGATCGTCAGGATGGTGATCGTCGACGAGTCATACCAATCGTCGTGTTCCCCACGTTCAAGGACGTATTGGAGCGATGCAAGGCCGACGGTCATGAGCGTAAGGCCGATCCAATCCAGGCCCGCTTTGGAGCGCTCGATGTATTTCGGATTGGGAATAAACATCATCGTCATCAAGAATGCCACGATGCCGATCGGGATATTGATGTAGAAGATGAGCGGCCAGGACGCGTTATCGACGATGTAGCCTCCAAGCGTCGGTCCGACCGCCGGTCCGACCATCGCGCCTAGACCGAAGATGGCCATCGCGTTGCCGCGCTTGTCGGCAGGATAGCTTTCGAACATGATCGCTTGCGCAGTTGGTTGCAATGCGCCGCCGCCGATGCCTTGAATCACGCGGTAAATCACGAGCTGGGTGATGCTGGTTGCCGTTCCGCACAGGAACGATGCAATCGTAAACACGGCAAGTGAGGCGGCATAGAAGCGCTTGCGCCCGAGGAACGCCGTGAGCCATCCATTGAGCGGCATCACGATGACGTTGGCCAGAATGTAGCCGGTTGCAACCCAGGAAACTTCGTCGACGGATGCGCCGAGGTTGCCGCCGATCGTGTTAATCGCGACGTTGACGATGGTCGAGTCGATGATCGCCATGATCAGACCGAGCATGACCGTGATGGTGATCAGGGCGAGGGGCGCGTCGGCCTGGTGAGCAAACGGATTTCGCATCAAAAGTTATTAACCGGCTAACTATATACGTGGTTACACCCAGGACTGCCTTTTTGGGACGGCGCGAGCGAAGCCGCGCGACTCTGACGAGCAAAGCTTGAGCTTTGATCGGCAGAGTCTCCTTAAGCCCCTTTTAAAGTCCGATGAAGTACGCTGAAGGCAATCGAAAGGATGGTGTATGGAACTTGAACTCGACGCTCCGACCAATGACGTCATTGCAATGCACTTGACGATCGCTGCGCTCGACCAATGGCTCAAGAATGTAAGCTCGGATCGCAGCGGACAAGAGCTCGGCCGCGAGATCGCCGCGATGTATCGCGAGATCCACGCGGCGGTGGATGAAATGTCGCCCGAAGAAGAAGACGACGACTTCGACTTCGACGACGACGAAGAAGATGAAGATGACGAAGACGACGAGGAGGAAGAAGACGAGGAAGACGTCGACGAGCGCGACTAATTCCGAGGCAATAACCAAGCTGACGATCGCCCCGCGTTCGGGCCGATTTGCCAGCAGTACTTCGCCCCCGTGCGCTTCGATCAGAACGCGCGCAATCGAAAGGCCAAGGCCCGTTCCGCCACGCGAGCGGGCCGAGTCGGCCCGCCAAAAACGTTCGGTGGCATGCGCGAGCGCTTCGTTTGCAAAGCCGGGACCGTCGTCGGCTACGTCGATCCGAACCCACTTCGGATCGGCGACCACGCGCACGTCGATCTCGCCGCCGCCGTGCGTGACGGCGTTGTGCAGCACCGCCGTTGCAGCACGCTCGATCGACTCGCCGTGACCCCGAATGACCGGTGTCTCGCCGATCACTGCGACACGAACCCCGCGCGAGGCGGCGCGCATGCGATCGGCCACGCGCCCGACGACGGCCGCGACATTGACCGGCTCGTTCGGTACGATCGCGCGGTCGCGCATCGTATCGAGCAGATCATCGACCAAGAGCTCCAGCCGCGTAATCTCACGATCGATCGACCCGAGCGCCGCTCGGTACTCGTGCCCTTCGCGCGGACGGCGCAGCGCCAAGTCCGTTTCGGCCCGCGCTACCGCAAGCGGTGTCCGCAGTTCATGCGAAGCGTCGGCCACGAAACGCCGCTCGGTTTCAAAGCTTGCTTCGAGGCGGTCGAGCATCCGGTCGAAGCTCGCGCACAGCCGCGCGAGCTCGTCGTGACCCCGCGCACCAATGCGCTTTGACAGGTCGCGGGCTTCGATCTGCTCGGCCAAAGCGGCGATGCGATCGACGGGACCGAGTACGGCGTCGGCGAGTGCGCGCGAGAAGAGGGTTGCCACTATGACGAGCGCCAGCCCGACGATGATAAACGTGAGCAGGCTGGCGCGTTGAACGTCGGCGATCCAACGGTCGTTTTGCCAGGTGAGGATCGTACCTAGACCCGCCGTCGTGCGCTGCAATTTGGTGGTGCTCGCAAAACGATAGGCTTTGCGCTGCGCGCCCGCAGGAGGCGTCTCGCCGTAAAAGAGGCGGCCGCTGCGGTCTAGAACCGCGACGTGCTCGTCTATGCCGTGAAGCGATCGAATCTGCGCGATATCTTCGGCATCAACGGAAAGTTTGCCGCCGTGATCGTCGACGATTTGCCCGACTGCAAGGGCAAGCGTCATCAGCTTCGCGTCCATTTCAGCGCGCAGCGTACGGTCGAGCACGGCAACTGAAATGCCGGCGAAGACGATCGACGTCACGGCGACCAGTGCGGGAATAGTGAGTGCGATGCGGCGCCGCAAGCTCACGCGGTCGTCCCCAATTTGAAGCCGATGCCGCGAATCGTGTGGAGTAAGGGCGGCTCTCCGACCGCGCTGAGTTTCACCCGAAGCCGGCGAGCATACACGTCGAGGACATTCGAGGCCGGGTCCGCAGTGCGATCCCACACGGCGTCGATCAGGGCTTCGCGCGTGACCGTGCGTCCGGCATTACGCAGCAGTGTCTCAAGCAGTGCGATCTCTTTGGACGTCAGATCGATCGGGCGTTCGCCACGACGCGCTTCACGTGAGCGCCGGTCGAACACCAAATCGCCGCAACGCAAGAGATCCTCGCTCCAGGTCGATGGACGGCGCGTAAGCGAACGCAGCCGAGCGTGCAGCTCATCCAGCGCGAACGGTTTGCGCAGGTAATCGTCGGCACCGGCGTCGAGCCCATGCACCACGTCACGCGCATCGACCCGCGCGGTGAGAAGAAGAATCGGCGTGCGGATCCCACGCTCGCGGACATCCCGAAGGACAAGCAATCCGTCGCGATGCGGCAAACTCAAGTCAAGAATCGCCACATCGTACGCCGTGGCGCTCAGGTACTCGGCGCACTCGCGCCCATCCGCGAGTGCATCAGCGATATGGCCCTCTTCTTGCAAGCCGCGTGCGATTAAGCGGCGTAGCGAGGAATCATCTTCGACGATCAGGACGCGCATAAGAAAGGGCGGTGTTCGCTTGCACGAGCGCGTCTCTTTCTCAGGGCGCAATCCTTAATGCTTCGATAAAGTCGCCTCTTGGCGCGGCATAGACGATCCACACTCGGCCGGTACGTTCGTCGATACCTACCGTGTGCACGGCGTGCTTGGTATCGATCGTAGCGACGACCGCTGGCGCCGCGTTGCGAGTGAGTTTGACCAGCGTAACGATGCCCTTCCCGGCGCAAACCTCTTCGTCGCCGTGCTGCCCCAAGCTGCACTGGTCAATGTCGGGTTGGACCTTACCGTCGCCAAGCCGCGTGCCCGATGGCGTGTAGGCCGACATGACCCCGTTCTTTCCGCCGACCACGAGCTGGTTGAACTGGCTGCTAAACAGGAGCGGGTGGTTGTTGACGATCTGCGGCGTCTTAATAACCTTAATGACTTTGAGGCTTTGGGGGTCGATGACGGCGATGCTGTTGCTGTCGTTGAGGTTCTGATAGAAAAGATGCGTTGCCGGGTCGATGGCCATCGCTTCGGGATCGCTTGAGGGGAGCATGATGGTGCCGATCAGCTTCATCGATGCCGTGTCGATGACATACACGTGCGGACCGCCGTCTTCGTCGGCGTAGATGCGGTGAAGCAGCGGGTCGTACTCGATCCCGTCGACGTTCCCCGGCACGCTGACGCTCTTGACGATTTTCATCGCCGTAGGATCGACCTTGTCAACGGTTTGATCGGTGCCGTCTCCGGTATAAACGCTTCCGTCGGCCGGGTCGATCGCCACGCCGTGCATCGGACCGACGTTGACTTGGCCGAGTACGCTGCCGGACCTTCCGTCGACCACCAAAAGTGTCTGGCTGCCGGTGTGCGCCGCATACACGCGGTTTCGCGCCGCGTCGACGGCGACATAATCGAAGCGGCTCACAATCGGAACCGAATGCGGTGGAAGCGCAACGAGCGTAGGCACGCCCACGATTTTACTTCGCTCTCATGACGTGAACATGAACGAGGAAAAGATAGGTTTTCTTAAACCGCACATAAGCGGGTGATAAAACTTCGTGCGTAGTGATTCATTCATGATCTTACGCATTTGTGCCGCACTGCTGCTTGCATGTTCTTTTGTTTGCTCCCCCGCATTGGCGCAGGCGCCGCCGGCCGGAGCCACGGTCTCGGGACGTATCCTTGAAACGAGCGCCGGGCTTCCGGTCGGTGGCGCTCGAGTCGAACTTCGGCGCGGATCGAGCGTCATAGCGAAAACGATGACCAGTGCAGATGGGTCGTTTTCATTCAGCGGCGTGGCGCCTGGGACGTATTCGGTTGCGATTTCAGCGAGCGGCTACCAGTCGGCGCTCGTTCCCGTTTTGTCGATTGAGCCGGGCCTGCCGGTCGTCGAGATTCAAACTGCGCTCATACCGGGCACGACTGGTCTCAAAGAGATCGCTGCGGTATCGGTTAACACGCACGCCGCGCTCCAGACCTCGGCAACGATCAACAGTAACCTTCCGCCATCGATCATCACGGACCAAAATTATGCGCGGGCGGGCGACGCGCTTGCGACGCTCCCGTTCGTCACCGCATCAACCAGCTCGGCACTCGGCGACGACGAGTCGCTTTCGTTGCGCGGTTTCGATCCGACCGAGTCCGCCACGCTGCTCGACGGGCACCCGATCGGCCCGATCGGCGCGCACGGCAGCGCCTATGATTTCCAGGTCGGGCAATTTTGGGGCTTCAGCAACGTGAGCGTCATCTACGGCTCGGGCGCGGACGGTCTGTATGCAGTTCCCGTTCTCGCCGGTGCGGTCAACTTCGAGACGATCAACCCCACGCAACAGCAACACTTTTCGATAACGCAGGGCATCGGCGACCTCGGCCACCAAATGACCGGCGTCACGTTGTCGGATACGATCGGTCATGTCGGCTACGCGTTCGCCTACGGTGTAAACGGAACCAGTGGTGAGCTTACCGGCAACATTTTGCAATCGAATCTGCTCAACGGCGGCCAGAGCCGATGCCCCAACGATCCAAGCGCGCAGACCTACTTGCCGCTGATCAACGCGAGCGGCGGTACCTTCAACGGCGGATCCCTGCCGCCGTCGATCGCAGCCGGCGATGAAGCCGCGTGTAATTACAACGTCACCGGCGATTATCTCCAGCGTAACTTCGTCGGCAAAGTTGTCGGCCAACTCGGGCCCCGCACGACGCTGACCGCGACGGTGTACAACGCGTCGATTTATGCCGATTCGACCGGCAACGGCGATACCGACTACGAGCCTTATTCAGTGCAGCTTGCTAGCGCGAATGGGGCCGTCTCCGGCGGCCCGGTCAATTTCCAATTACCCAGTGGTGCGTCAACGACGTGTACGGGAGCGACGCTCGCGGCGCTCAGCGATGCCGCCGGCGGCTACTCTTGCCTCACCCCGCAGCAATACGCAGCGGCATTCTACGGTCCTAGCGGCGGCGGGCTCGCGCGCTATCACGCCGCCGGGAACCAGGACTATGACTTGCGCCTTACGCAGGGCATTGGTCCCGGCAATCTGATTGTGGACGGCTACATCGACAACTACAACTTCGTCAACCAAAAGGGTCCACAAGACGAATACGTGCAAGCGGCGTCCTATCTAGATGACTATTTCACCCACGGCGGCGTCATCGAGTACGATTATGCGCGCGGGAAGAACGACCTCACGTTCGGGTTCAGCTCGCTGCACCAGCTCTATCAGAATAACAGCGGTGCCTCGTATCCGATCACCCCGATCGGTGCCACTTCGCCCGTGTTCATTTCCTTTGGGCCCTTCGATCAGAGCGACGCGATTACCGAAAACTCGTACTTCGCGCACGACAGCTGGACGCCGAACGACCGGTTCTCGGTTTTCGCCGATCTCGACGTCGAACGGTCGTTCGACACCGCGACAACCAATTTAGACCCCCGTCTCTCGCTCGTGTATCGTCCCACGAGCAGCGACGTGTGGCGCGTTACCGGAGGTCGCGCGACAAGCGAGCCCGATCCCTCGCTGGTTACCGGCGGCATCTCGTTCTCGCCGCCCGTTGCCAGCAACCCGAGTTTCAATCCCGCAAACACCTGCGGTACCTCGGGCCTCGTCTCGCTTGGCAGCGGTTCGAGCTCGTTGATCAAGCCGGAGGCGGCCAACGATCTCGAAGTCGCGCTGGCGCATCGTTTTTCGAATCAAGCGACCTTCGAAGTCGACGCGTACGATACGACCGAACTCAATCCGATCATTTCGGGCGTCTTCGGGCTTTCGTCGGTTCCAGCAAGCGAGCTGCCGTCGCCGGCCTATTTCAATAGCTACGCCGGCGTGCTGAACACGACGTGCGGCGTGACGACGTACAACATCAACAGCTTCGGGGTATCGATCCCATTCAACGCCGGCAAAGCGGTCTACAAAGGCCTCAATCTGCAGACGAAGATTCCGATCGTGCGTGGGCTCGAGGTCGACGGCAACTACGCGATGCAGTCTGCTCAGTACCAGGACCTTCAAGATGATATCCTCTTGACCAACGGCGGACTGATCAACGGTGCCCAACTGTACGGCGTACCCGTGAACAGCGCCAATGCCGGCGCGGGCTATTCGAGCCCGCTCGGCAATTGGACCGCGCGCTTTGACGAACACTTCGTCTCGCAAAACAACGGCTATAACCGTCCGGCGTATTGGTATGCGACGGCAAATGCGTCCAAGACCGTTGGGCCGATCACGTTCAACCTCGGGATCTTCAACGTGTTCAACCAGAACAGCGGGCAGTTCGGGCTTATTGGACTCGGCACTCAGGCCTACTACAATCAGTTCAACGCCCCGAGCTACGCCAATCCGTATAACAACAATAATGAAGAGTATTTTCTTCCCGTTCGGCAGATCTGGATGACGACCACGATTCGCTTGTAAACCGGAGATCGCGGGCCGGTGGCAAAAGAAGCGCGCATGAATGCTTTGCAGTATGCGCGCTTCGGCGAGCCCGCCGAGGTCGTCGCTCCCACCGATATTCCCGTACCCGCGCCGCGCGAGGGAGAAGAGGTGGTGCTGCGGATGGTCCGCTCGCCGATCCACAACCACGATCTGGCGACGATTCGCGGCATCTACGGCGTCAAGCCGAAGCTGCCGGCGACCGGCGGGTCGGAATGTTTGGGCCGGATCGGCGACAAGCGCTATGCGTGCCTGACGCGAGGCGCGTGGGCCGACGAGGTTGTTGCGCCGACCGCTTCGCTCGTACCGGTTCCCGACGCGATCGACGACGATCGGGCCTGTCAGTTGCTCGCGATGCCGCTCTCAACCGTCGTGCTTTTTGAAGACTTGCGCACGCAGCCGGGCATGTGGATCGCGCAAAACGCCGCGAACGGTGCGGTCGGAAAGACCCTCATGCTGCTCGCGCAAAAGGCCGGCGTCAACATCGTCAACTTTGTACGGAGCGATGATGCCGCCAAAGAATTGAAAAAATATGGCGCCGAGTTCGTCGTCGTCACCGAGCGCGACGGCTGGGAGAAAAAGGCGCACGATTTGACCGGCGGCGCGGGCTTCGCGCGTATCGTCGATTCGATTGCGGGTTCGCAGACGCTGGAGTTGCAAAAGCTGCTGGCGCAGTTTGGCGAACTGATTGTCTTCGGGGCGCTCTCCGGCGCTGCGATGAAGCTCGCGCCCGGGCTCATGATCGCCAAGGAATCGATCGTGCGCGGATTCTGGATGAATGCCTGGATGCCGCGCGCATCGGCCGAACAGCGAGCCGCCGCGTTTGGGCGCGTCTTCGAGCTTGCGTTGGCCGGCGAGCTGCCGCTGCCGGTCGCGGGCGTCTATCCGCTCCGCGACGCGGCCAAGGCCCTCAAGGCGGCGGAAGAGCCGGGACGCGGCGGCAAGGTGCTGTTCGCCCCATAGCTTGGCGGACATGATATACTGCTTGGCGACCATGGGCGGACTTGGACATCATCATTTACACCCGTACATCTGGCAGACGGTGGCCTTTTTAGGCTCGCTTGCATTGCCGGGCATGGTCTTCGCGCTTTTAGGCGGCGCGTGGTGGGAGCAGGGACGCCGGCGCGGCGCGTTGGAGCCCGATTGAGCCCGAAACGACTCCTCCTTGACGCCCAGGCGACCCGGTGTTAAACTCTTTGCCTATGCCCCGGGGCGAATAAGCCATAAGAATAAAGAAGGACGAGTCAAGACCCTAGTGATGTGAGGGGACGAACTCGGCCTCTTTTGCTTGTGTGGCACCCTGCCCAACCTCAAAGGTCAGTAAGAGAGAGATAATGGCGAAAACGACGGCACCGAAAGCGACCGCGAAGAGCTCCGCGGCGAGTAAGGGCAAGTCGAAGCGCACGGAACGTCCTGCGCCCAATGCGGGCGTAACAACGACAGCCGTGCCGCAGTCGTTCCCAATGGCGGCGGGAGCGTTTACGGTCGAGCAGCCCCCGGATCCCGGGCCCAAGCGCTCGCGTTACACATTTGCGAAGATCCCGCACGTCCTAGAGATTCCGAATCTGATCGAACTGCAAAAGGCTAGCTTCGATTGGTTCAAGACGGAAGGTCTCGGCGAAGCGTTTTCTTCGATCTCGCCGATCAAAGACTTCACCGGCAACTTGATCCTCGAGTTCGGCGAGCATTCGCTCGGCGAGCCCAAGTATTCTATTGAAGAGTGCCGCGAGCGCGACATGACCTACAGCGCGCCTCTGCGCGTGCGCGTCCGCTTGATCACGGCCGAGTCAGGCGAGATCAAAGGCATCCCCGACCAGGAAATTTTCATGGGCGATTTCCCGCTCATGACCGACAAAGGCACGTTCATGATCAACGGCGCGGAGCGCGTGATCGTGAGCCAACTTGTGCGTTCGCCCGGCGTGTACTATAGCCAAGACGTCGACACCAATGCGCGCCCGACGTACAACGCGACGATCATTCCGAACCGCGGTGCGTGGATCGAGTTCGAGACCGACAACGGGACGAAGAACGACGAGACCGAGGGTACGATCGGCGTTCGCATCGACAAGAACCGCAAGATCTACGTTTCGACGTTTATCCGCGCGCTTTCGCGCCCGGATCTCGGCTTGAATTGGGAGAGCGACGAAGCGATTCTCGCGCTCTTCAACAATTCACCGCTGGTCCAGAACTCGATCGATAAAGACAAAGACATCAAGACGCGCGAAGACGCGCTCAAAGAGATCTACAAAAAGCTGCGTCCGGGCGAGCCCGAGAACGCGGAGAACGCGGAAAAGCTGCTCGAATCGCTGTTCTTCGATGAGAAGCGTTACGATCTCGCGGGCGTAGGCCGCTACAAACTCGGCGGAAAGTTCCACTACCGGATCGAGAACCCCGACGCCGACGAGCGCCTCACGACGCCGACGCTGCAGATCAACGAGTACGCGGGCCTTGAAGAACCATCGATCGACGTCAAGTGCCTCACCCGCTCGGACATGATCGCCGTGATTCGCCGCTTGATCAAAGTCGCGACCGGTATCATCGCCAAGGACGACATCGATCACCTGGGCAACCGCCGCGTGCGTTCGGTCGGCGAACTGCTGCAGAACCAGTTCCGCGTCGGTTTGCTGCGCCTCGAGCGCGTCGTGCGCGAGCGCATGACCGTCCAAGACATCGAAACGGTCACGCCTCAGGCGCTGATCAACATCCGTCCGGTCGTCGCAGCGATCAAGGAATTCTTCGGGTCCTCGCAACTTTCGCAGTTCATGGACCAGACGAACTCGCTGGCTGAACTGACCCACAAGCGCCGTCTCTCGGCGCTCGGGCCGGGCGGTCTGTCGCGTGAACGTGCGGGCTTCGAAGTTCGCGACGTCCACCACTCGCACTACGGCCGCATCTGTCCGATCGAAACGCCGGAAGGCCCGAACATCGGTTTGATCGGATCGCTCGCGACCTACGCGCGCGTCAATAAGTTCGGCTTTATCGAGACGCCGTACCGGGTCGTGCAAGAAGGCCGCGTGACCGATGAGATCATCTATCTCACCGCCGATCGCGAAGACGAGTACATCATTGCCCAGGCCAACACGCAAGTCGACCCCGCCGGAATCATCACGTCCGACTCGGTCGTCTGTCGCTATGCCGAAGAGTACATCGAAGAGCCGGCGCTGCGCGTCCAGTTGATGGACGTGTCGCCCAAGCAGATCGTCTCGGTCGCAACCGCGCTGATTCCGTTCCTCGAGCACGACGACGCGAACCGCGCGCTGATGGGCGCGAACATGCAACGTCAGGCCGTGCCGTTGCTCCGCCCGGACTCACCGATCGTCGGCACCGGCATGGAGTATCGCGCCGCTAAGGACTCGGGCTCGCTCATCGTTTCGAACCTGAGCGGCACGGTTGTCGCCGTCGACGCCAAGGGCATCACGCTCAAGCTCGACGACGGCACGGAGAAGGTCTTCGACCTGCTCAAGTTCGTGCGCAGCAATGCCGGCACGTGTATCAACCAGCGTCCGATCGTCAAACTGGGCGAGCGTATCCAGGCGGGGCAAGTGCTCGCCGACGGCCCGTCGTCCGACGAAGCGGAACTGGCGCTCGGGCAGAACGTGCTTGTCGCGTTCATGCCGTGGGAAGGGTACAACTACGAAGACGCGATCTTGATCAGCGAACGCATGGTCAAAGAAGATCGCTTCACCTCGATCCACATCGAGGAGTACGAGTGCGAAGCCCGCGACACCAAACTTGGACCCGAAGAGATCACGCGCGACATTCCCAACGTCGGTGAAGATGCGCTTAAGGATCTCGACGAGCGCGGCATCATCCGCATCGGTGCGGAAGTTCGTCCGGAAGATATCCTCGTCGGTAAGGTCACGCCCAAGGGCGAGACCGAGCTGACGGCGGAAGAGCGCCTGCTGCGCGCGATTTTCGGCGAGAAATCGCGCGAAGTTCGCGACACCAGCCTCAAAGTTCCGCACGGCGAAAAGGGCAAGATCATCGACGTCAAGGTGTTCTCACGCGAGAACGGCGACGAGCTTTCGCCGGGCGTGAATCATCTGGTGCGTGTCTACGTCGCGCAGAAGCGAAAGATTCTGCAAGGCGATAAGATGGCCGGACGTCACGGTAATAAGGGCGTCATCGCCAAAGTGCTCCCGGAAGAAGACATGCCGTATCTGGAAGACGGTACGCCGGTCGACATCGTGCTCAACCCGCTCGGTGTCCCCTCGCGTATGAACCTCGGCCAGATCATGGAAACGCACTTGGGCTGGGCTGCGCGTATGCTCGGCATGAATGTCGCGACGCCCGTCTTCGACGGCGCGCATGCGGAAGACATCGCCGAGTGGCTCCAGGACGCCGGTATGGCGCCCGACGGCAAGACGTGGCTGCGTGACGGACGTTCGGGCGAACGATTCTCGCGTCCGATCACGGTCGGCATGATCTACATGCTCAAGCTCGCGCACTTGGTCGACGACAAGATCCACGCCCGTTCGACGGGACCGTACTCGATGATCACGCAGCAACCGCTGGGTGGTAAGGCGCAGTTCGGTGGTCAACGCTTCGGCGAAATGGAAGTCTGGGCGCTCGAAGCGTACGGCGCAGCCTACACGCTGCAAGAACTCCTCACGGTCAAGTCCGACGACGTCGTCGGTCGCGTGAAGACGTACGAAGCGATCGTCAAGGGCGAGAACGTGATGGAGCCGGGCGTTCCCGAGTCGTTCAAGGTCCTCATCAAGGAGCTTCAATCGTTGGCGCTCGACGTCAAGGTGCTCACCGAGAATCGCGAAGAGATCGACGTGCGCATGCAAGACGACGATCTGGGCGAACGCGAGCGTCAGGAGATCGGACTTCTGATGGGCGACGATCAACCGGTGCCCTCGCAGACCCAAGTCGCGGCGCGCGAAGTGCTTGCCGAAGCAGCCGCTGCCGAGGGTATCGGCGACCCGACCGAGGTCGAAGATCCCGAAGCGGAGTTGGAAGAGGAAGAGGACGAGATCGACGACAGCAAGCCGCTGGACGCGACCATCCCGCTTCCCACGCCGCCGCCGATGCCGGTTCGCGAAGCGGAGTCGGACGAGATCTTCACTCCGGAAGAAGAGACCGAGGACGCGGACGTCGAGGGCGTACAGGGTTACGAGCTCGAGGAAGAAGACGAGGATTCGTACGAGGAAGAGAAGCCCTTCGAAGACGAGGAAGAGGAAGCCCCGTACGTCGAGAATCCGCAGGAAGATGACTTCTGACAACAATTTGAACGGTTGTTGGAGAGCGAAGGCTCGGCCGCTTGGCCGGGCCTTCGCCTTTTAACGGGAACCCCGCCCGCACAGGATGAACATCGCAAGCGTGCGCACCCTCGCGCCACGGTCACTGAGCTTACGACAAACGGCGGTCTACATCGCCGGCTTTTTGGTTTTGTGGCAAGTCGTTGAAGCTTTGACCGAGTGGCTCTTCTCGGGCGGCGGTCTGGTGTACCCGGTGTATCCGGTGCTTGCCGTCGACATTTTGCTGCTCTTGTATGTCGGCTGGAAATGGTGTCCGCTCATCCCTGCCAGCGCGCTCCTTCGTTGGGCGCTGATCCAGCACGGCGCGCACGCACCGTGGGCGGCGCTCGCGGTACAGGTTTCGCTCGCCATCGTTTTTGCGCTCGCGGTTCACCTGGTGATGCAGCGCTTGCGCGTTTCGCTCCCGCTACGGAATTTGCGCGATGTCGCGTGGTTTTGCGGGATCATCGGCGTGGCCGCGCCGCTCGTGCTCGGCCCAATTGCCATCACCCTGCTCGTGGCGATCAATGGAATCGCGGCCGACGATGTACCGAGGCAACTCGCGTTGTTTGTCTTGGGCGACGTAACCGCGATCATGGCGCTCGTGCCGGCAATAACGACCTTCATTGGTTGGCGCCAAACTAGCTCGCCCGCCGAACATCAGGATCCTCCGCGACTGGAGATCGTTGCCTCAGCGGCTGCCACAGCAATTCTCGTTTCGCTCGGCGTCTATCTCTCCTCAGTCACGCACGCGCCGATCCTCGACCTATCGTTCGTGGTGATGTCGTGGCTTGCCATCCGCTACGGGATTCGCGGAGCCGCCCTCGCATCGGCGATAGCCTGGTTGAGCGCGACCTTGATCCTTGTGGCGTTAGGCCCGGAGCCCCAATTGCTCCTACAAACGCAAGGCTTTCTCTTCGCCTCGTCGCTCACGGTCTTTCTGCTGGCGGGTTTGGTCGACGAACGTTGGGAATTGGTCGCGCGGCTTTCGCGGCGCGCCTTCGTCGACGAGCTTACCGGCTTGCCGAATCGCGAGCGCCTGGTCGAATGGATCACGCGGCATGCGGATTCAGCGATCGTGCTGGTGATCATGGACGTCGACGACATGCGCCTGCTCAATCAAGGCGTCGGCCGCGTTGCGGCGGATCACGTGTTGCAGCAGATGGCGATCCGTATGCGCGCCACCTTCCCGACGTCATACATGATCGCACGGGTGAGCGCCGACGAATTTGCCGTCGCCGTTGTCGACGATCGCAGTCCCCACGCGATTATGACCGAGTTGCGCTCGTTCTTCGACGCGCCGTTCGACGCCGACGGATCGCGCGTCTTCATCTCGGTCTCGATGGGTGCCGTCCGCATGATTCGCGCCGGCTCGGCCGACGAGATGCTGCGCAAAGCCGACATCGCGCTCGACCGCGCCAAGGAGTCGCCGACCCACGCAATCGTCTACTCGCCCGATCTCCAGGTCGGGGAGTCGCCGTCGCTCGTCGGCGAGTTGCACCGCGCGGTGGAGCGGGGCGAGCTCGTGCCGTTCTTTCAGCCGATCTTCCGCTACGATGAGCCCACGCGCACATGGCGCGTCGCCGGGGCGGAGGCGCTGCTCCGGTGGATCCATCCCGACCGCGGCATCGTCGCGCCGGCGCACTTCATCGAACTCCTGGAACGGCTGTCGATCGGCGAACATGTGGGCTGGAACGTCATGGAGCAGAGTCTTTTGCAGGCCGGCGAATGGCGTCGCGAGATTCCCGACTTCACGGTGTGGGTCAACCTATTTGCACGACAGATTTTGCACCGCCAATGCCGCGATCGCGTGCGGGATCTCCTCGAACGCACGGCGATGCCGGGCGACGCGCTAATCGTCGAGATCAATGAAAGCGTCGTTGCAAGCGATGACGGCGATGTTGCCGCACTGGTGAGCAGCTTGCGCGAGATCGGCGTACACTGCGCGATCGACGATTTCGGCACCGGCGGTTCGTCGCTGGGGCGCGTGCGCGATGTTCCGGCAAGTGTGCTCAAGATCGACCGCTCGTTTGTAACCAAGAGCGAAGTCGATGCCAAGGCCCGCGCCGTCGCAGTCACCGTCGTGCGGCTCGCATCGGAGCTGGGGATGACCGTGGTGGCCGAAGGCGTCGAGAATATGATGCAGCTCGAAGTAATGATCGACACCGGCTGCCAGTACGTGCAGGGCTATGCGTTAGGTCATCCGCTGCCGGCCGAGCTGTTTGCACGCACGTTCCTCACGCTTGACCGCGCAAGCAGTCTTTAAAGATTTAACTCGACGGGAACACGCGGTACGCGGCTAAGCGCCCGTCGCCGTCAACGCGCACGACCAGGTTCAGAGCACCCTTCGAAAAACTTGCTCGATAGGTGTACTCATGCTTGGCGTTGTCGGCCCCAAGCAGCGTGAGTCCGGTATAGCTTCCCAACGCGTGCATTTTATCGGAGAGAACGCCGACGCTGGCGCGGGACACCTTTGCCCGGGTGGCGTCATCGAAGTAGGGTGCTACGGAGGCAAGGTTGTCATCATAGACTGCACGCGTCACGCCGTTAGCGGCCGATTGCGGGTCTCCGCCACCGCAGGCACTAAGCGCGCCGAGCATGCAGAGCACAGCAAGCCGCTTCATGGATTACCCCAACCGTACGAGGCCGTCGCATCGCTGCTGGTGCCGTCATCGGGGGCACCGAGTTCCGCGAGCTCTTGGCGTTGCGCTTCGACAACGGAGTGCTGATAGGCGACTTCCTTCTGGAGTTCGTTGTTAACCGCAACCTCTTGTTGATATGCCTGTTCAGCCTGCTGATATGCCGACGCGTCGTCACTGCTTTGCTCTTCGAGTGCGGCTTGACGCTGTGCGTTTTGGGCCTGCTGCTCGTGAACCTTGCGATTGTGCTGAATGATCAAATATGCGGCGGCCGCGCCGCCGAGGATGATCAAATTGCGCGTGCTTGCCGCGCCGTCTGCCTGCGCCGGCGTCGCGGGCACGCCGAGCGCCAGCATCGCGCTCGCCACCAGCACGGCAAGGATCGATCGAATGCTCTTCATGCCGGATCTATTCCCAATTTGTTCGACTATTTCGAGCAGGCAAGGGCTTGCGGGGTTCCGACCGGCGCGGTGAGTGCGAGCGAAATGACCTGCGGCGGTGCGTAGCGGTCGATGCTCGAGAGGTAGCGTGCGTTTGTCACGTTGTCGGCATTGAACACGACCTTCACCCCGTCGCGCAGGGGAACGATAGCGTGCAGTCCCGCGGTCACGGCGCTACCGAGCGGCTGTTGGTTCAGGTCATCGGCCCACGTCATCCCGGAATAGTTGATGCTCACGCCCGTTTGCACGACACCGACCGGCGTGTCGTATTCTGCGCTCGCCGATGCCTTGGGCACATAGGGAAGCTGCTTCCCGTCTTCACCGGCCGTCCCGGCGGTGATGCGCGAATACTGCTGGGTCCCCCAGACCGTCAGCCGCGAGCACGATCCCAAACGCCGCGCGTAGACTACGGTCGTACCGTCCGTTTGGGTATGCGAAAAGTTGCTGCGCATTTGTACCGTCGGACTGATCGTGCGAAAGTCGATCGCATCATTGACAAAGGCGTGGGTGAAATCGGCAGAGAGCTCGCTGCTTGCGTGAAGCCAATCGAAGCCGGCGACCAGTGACGAACTGCGCTCCGGAACCAGTGCGGAGTTCGGCAGATACTGCACAGCGCCGATTTGATATCCGCGAACGAGTTCGTTGAGGTACGGCGCGCGGAAATCGCCGCCGCCCGATGCTCGAAATGCAAGCTCCTTGCTCAAATCGTAGCGTACGGCCACGCGAGGAGAGAGGGCGCGATCGGTGCGCGGTGCGATCGGCGTGACAACCGTGCCTTTTTGGGTAGCGGCGTCGACCAGGTTAATCGCGTCTTCGCGCAGCCCGCCGACGACTTCGTAACGTGCCCCGCGCAGCGTCTCCTGAAGGGCAAGGCCCGACGAATCTTGCGTGCCGCTGCCCGAAACGGTGAACGCGCCCGCGCCGTTGTATTGATCGCTCACCCCGCCGACGAACTTTGCATTGCCGAGCACGGCGAACGTCGAGTGTTCGTCACCGACGATCCAGCTCACCAACACGCCGCTTTCGTGCGTGGGAACGTACTGCGTGTAGAGCAGCTTTCCCGGTGCGCTGGGATAGACGTCGGCGCGATTGGTCACGAAGCCATTGCGCTCATAAACGCCGGCAGTTAGCGACGACTGCGCGGTGGTATGCGCGATGCGAAGTGCATTTTGGAGCATATTGCGCCAAAAATCGTAGTTCGGCCGGCCCTCTTGTTGATAATCCCACGCGCCGAGGTAACCGTATTCGAGGATCGTGTTCGTGTCGGGCGCATAGCGCAGCCGGATGTTCGCCATGTTGCTTTGCGACTGCGCTTCATTATCGTGCGCGGTTTGATACCCGGGTGCTAGATCGTCATACTGCAAGCGTTGCGCGAGCGCCGAAAACGAGCCGGAGAGCTTGCCGCCGAGCGGCGCGGTCGATTGAGCGTACGTTTGCGCGAATGCATGCGTGCCGCCGGCGAAACTGAGGGTTCCCTGCGCGGGTCCAGCGAGCTCCGTCGTAGGGCCGTACGTTTGAAGGGCGAGTACGCCGCCGACCGCGCCGCCGCCGTAGAGCGCCGATCCCGGTCCACGCAGCAGCTCAGCCCGAACCAAATCGGCGGCGGGGAATTGCGCCCAGTCGACTTGTCCGCCAAATCCGTCCTGTGCCGGGATGCCGTCGGCAAGGACCAGGCCGCGATCGTTTCCGAGGCCCGCGAAGGATACACGCAATTGCCCGTAGTTGGTGAACATGCTGTTGCTGCGATTGCGATCGAAACCGGGCAAGTAGCGCAGCACCTGATCGCCGGTAACGGCCGGAAGGCTCACGATCGCCTGCTGATCCAACACGGATGCGGGCACGGGAAGGTTGTGCATCGACTCTTGCGAGCCGGTGACGACGCGGACGGTGCCGATGACCGGGAGCGGAGAGGGCGTTGGGGTTGGCGTCGGCGTCGCGATCGCGAGAAGCGCGGCAAACGCCGCGATCACGTCAGGCCGTGGCGCAGCGCGTAGACTGCCGCCGAAACGCGATCGTCAACCTCGAGCTTGCGGTACATGTGAGCCAGATGCGTGCGTACGGTGGGGTATGCGCACTTCAAATGTTGCGCGATCTCCTCGTTGGAATATCCTTCGACGACGAGGTGCAAGATCTGCTGTTCCCGCGGAGAGAGGTGCGGCGTCGGAACCGGGACATCGTGCACGTCCCGCGGCTCGCTGTGAAACAGCGCGTGCGCGACCTCGGGGTCGAGCCACGTCGCGCCGTCGGCGACAACTTTGATCGCTTTGCGTAACCGCGCGCCGGGCGTGACCGCAAGACAACACGCATCGGCACCCGCATCAAGCGCGGCACGCAGCTGATGTTCGTCGACCTTGCGCTTGAGCGAAAGAATTCCCACGTCGGGCCTTATCTGCTTTGCATAGCGGATGAAGCGAACGCCTTCCGAGCTGCCGGACTCACCGTCATCATCGGTGAGGCTGAGATTGACGATAAGTACGCGCAGCAAGTGGTCGGTAAGCAACGCTGCTCCGCCGGCGGCGTCCGAGATGCCGAGCACCGCGAGCTCCGTATCGGCGCTCAAAAGCTCCACGAGGGCCGCAGCCGTCGTGTGACGGTTCGCGACAATTGCGACGCCGACCGGAGCCGCAAGCGGTGGTACGGTCGTGGGACGATGGTACACCGCGTCAACGTCCATGAAGGAATCATTATCAGCTTCAGCATCGTGTCCCTGTTCGCCGGCATCATCAGGTTTGACGATCATCAGGCCGGTCGATTGCCAAGCACAATCCTGCGAACCTACGCTTGAGGGCGAAGCACACCGGGTGCCAGGAGTAAACGAATGAAGACACGTCTTTTTGCGGTGGCGCTCGTGCCGCTGCTTGCTATCGCATTGCTCAGCGGGTACCTTCTGCATGGTCAGAAGGCCGGAGCCCAACAA
Source organism: Vulcanimicrobiota bacterium (assembly GCA_963833045.1). Classification (GTDB taxonomy): domain Bacteria; phylum Vulcanimicrobiota; class Vulcanimicrobiia; order Vulcanimicrobiales; family Vulcanimicrobiaceae; genus Aquilonibacter. The sequence goes on along the minus strand of CAWHWL010000014.1, from coordinate 438,498 downwards.
CAGGTCTCGCTGAACGACATGAGTCAGAACCCGAATCAGTGGGTGATGCCCGCGGGCGATTTTGCAAACCTGCGGCACAGTGACCTCACACAGATCACAACCGACAACGTCAAAAATATGCACGTCGCCTGGATGATGTCGACCGGAGCGACGCGTGGCCATGAGGGTCAACCCCTCGTAATCGGCGACACGCTGTATTTTGAGAGTGCCTATCCCAACCACGTCTACGCAGTGTCGCTAGACGACTACCATATCAAATGGGAATACACACCGACACAAGACAGCTTTGCAACGTCGGTCGCGTGCTGCGATCTGGTCAACCGCGGGGTCGGCTACGGCAACGGCATGATCATCGCCGACGCGCTCGACGGGAACGTCTACGCGCTCGATGCGGCCACCGGGAAAGTCGACTGGAAATACAAGGAAGCCGATCCCGAACTCGGCCAAACGCTGACCTCAGCGCCACTCGTGCTTCCCGAAAAGAATCGCGTCATCGTGGGCGTTTCAGGCGGTGAATTCGGCGTTCGCGGATACGTGACGGGTTTGGATCTGCACAGCGGACACCAGGTCTGGCGCGCGTATAGCGAAGGTCCGGATTCCGACATACTCATTGGTAGCGGGTTCCACGGTCCGCGCAACCAAGGCACCGCAACGTGGCGCGGCGACGAATGGAAAGTCGGCGGCGGGACAACGTGGGGATGGTATTCCTACGATCCCAAACTCGATCTCTTCTACTACGGTACCGGTAACCCCGGAACGTGGAATCCGTCGCAACGCCCCGGCGAAAACAAGTGGTCGATGACGATCTTCGCGCGTCATCCTGGAACGGGACAGGCCGTGTGGGCGTTCCAAATGACGCCGCACGACGAGTGGGACTACGACGGCGTCAACGAGATGATTCTTGCCGATATCAAAGTCCAAAATCAAGACGTACCGGCTCTCGTGCATTTCGACCGCGACGGTTTTGCGTTCGAACTAAATCGCGAAACGGGAAAATTATTGCTCGCCAACAAGTTCGACCCGTCGGTCAACTGGGCGTACGATTACAACGTCTCAGCCGGAAAACCGAACCAGAACGCGGCATATGCAACGCGACAAGGTGCGAACACCAAAGGCATCTGCCCGGCCTCGATCGGCAGCAAGGATCAGCAACCGGCGGCATTTGATCCGTCGACCGGCTACTTCATCGTTCCGACCAACCATTGGTGCGAAGACTACCAGCCCTTTGCCGTCAAATATAAGGCCGGGTTCCCGTTCGTCGGCGCCATCGTGAAGATGTACCGTGGACCGGGCAACTATGGCGGCGCACTCATTGCGTGGGATCCCAACGCCGGCAAGATCGTGTGGAGCGATCACGAGCACTTCCCCGCCTGGAGCGGTGTTGCAACCACCAATGGGATCGCGTTCTATGGAACGATGGACGGATGGTTCAAAGCCGTCGATACGAAGACCGGCGCATTGCTCTTCAAGCAAAAGATGCCGTCGGGCATGATCGGGGCGCCGATCGTCTATTCGTACAACGGCAAAGAGTACGTCGCAATGCTTGCCGGTGTCGGCGGCTGGGCCGGTATCGGTCTTGCAGCCGGACTCACTAATCCCACGGCAGGCCTCGGCGCGGTCGGTGCCGCGGCGGACTTGGCCAAATACACCACGCTCGGCGGTGACCTCGTCGTCTTTACGATCGAGTGATGATGCGCCGATTACAACTCGGCGGCGCGATTATCGGAGCACTCCTGCTATGGGGCACGGCGGCGGCAGCACCGCCGCCGGCCCCGGCGGCAGTGCCTTTGCGCGTCTGCGCTGACCCCGACTACATGCCGTACTCGAACCGTGCCGGCGATGGATTTGAAAATCATATCGCGCAAGTGATCGGCGCGAGTTTGGGGCGACCCGTGGTGTACGTCTGGAAATCGATCCGCGGTGAGGATGGGTTCACCGAGATGGTGCATCTTTACGTCAACAAGGGCAGATGCGATCTCGTTGTCGACGTACCATATACCATTGCCGATCTCCAAACCACGCGTCCGTACTATATTTCGTCGTACGTGTTCGTCTATAAGAAAGGCTCTCGCGCAGGCGGTATTACGTCGCTCGATTCGCCCGAGCTGCATCAGGTCAAGATCGGCTACGAGGCCGATACACCCGTGGAAATTGGTCTGAAGCTGCGGGCGCTCACGATCGGTGCCAAGCCGTTCATGACGGCGGATGAAGAGGATGCATCACCGCAAGCGATCGTCGACGCGGTGCAGGCTGGTACGATCAACGTGGGCCTTACTTGGGATCCCGCGGTCGGGTACTTCGTCGGGCAACATCCCGATCTGACCGCCGTCATCATCCCCAACGCGCGCAGCCAAGGCTCACCCGAGCAATACACCTTTCCGATGGCGATGGCCACTCGCTCGGGAAATGACGCGCTTGTAACTCAGCTCAATCGCGTGCTCGTACAGCAGCAGTCGAAGATCGATCAGATCTTGAATGCCTATCACATCACCTACTTCAAACCGAACGGAAACGGATGAGCAAACTTCCTACCATCGGCATCGTTGGCGCAGGGCGGATGGGCGCAAACATCGCTCTGCGCTTGGCGGAGGTCGGGTATCCGGTGACGGCCTACTACGATGTTCGCAACGAAGCGGCGCAAGCCGCAGCCGGCCAGACCAAGGGTACGGCTTACACCAAACTGGCCGATGTTACCGCCAATGCGGACATCATTATCACGGTTGTCACCGACGATGCGGCGATGGAACGCATCTTCGCCGAGCGCGGTGACAGTCTGCTCGAGGGCGCAAAAGGCAAGATCTTCGTCAACTGCGCAACGGTGACGCCCTCGATTCACGTTGAGGTGCAGCGACGCGCGGAAGCGCGGGGTGCACACTCGCTTGAGGCCTGCATGGCAAGTTCGATTCCGCAAGCGCGCAATGGCACGTTGTACTTGATGATCGGTGGGCGCCGCGAAATCTTCGATCGACTCGAACCGATGCTCGCTAAGATGAGCGCTTCGCTGCGCTACGTCGGTGAAGCTGGACGCGCTGCGCAGGTCAAAGCCCTGGTCAACATGGTGATGAACATCAATACCGCGGGACTCGCCGAGGGCCTGGGTCTGGGCGATGCACTCGGACTCGATCTGACGATGCTACGCGAAGTCTTCTCGCAGACGGGCGCAAATTCGCGCGTGCTCGAGACCGACGGCGAGGACATGCAAAATCGCGAGCACGACGTCTACTTTTCCGCCGAACATGCCGCCAAGGATTCGGGGATCGCGCTCGGCCTCGCGCGCGATCACGACCTTGCGCTCCCGCTCGCCCAAGCAACCTACGATCAATTCGAGCGCATGAAGGCTCTCGGGTTCGGACAACTCGACAAGTCCGGGGTCTCGGAGCTGACGTTCCTCGCGCGTGAGGGACAGCATATTCACAAACAACCCACCAACGCTTAGGAGATATCATGCCAACCGTAACGCTCCAACACGTCGTTCCACTGATCAGCTCGGATACCGCCGGACCGCTCGGCGCGATCCACCTCCCACGCCTTTGGACCAAGCTTACCTTAGCCGCCGCCGGGGTGCTGCCGGATAGCTACGACGAGTGCGGAAAGGGCTTCGATCAAATGACGCTGGATGCGCTTGGACTCGATCGGCAAAAAACGATGGAGTTCATCAAGAAGAACCATCCGAAATACGTCGAGTTCGAGGAGTGGGTCATCGCCCAAAACGGTGGATCGATTTCCCCCGAACGAGTCAAAAAGCATAACGAAGCGGTTCGGGGCTACAAGCATTCCGACGAGCTGGCCGGAAAAATGCGCGCATCGTCGGGCATCAAGAACGCGAGCATCAAGGATGCGGTCACGCTCAATACGATCGAAGACCTCGACGACGTCCACGCTCAAGTGCACCGAGGCTGAACCTGGTGCAAGGGCTTTCACGGATCGCGCCTGCGTGCGCGCTAATATTGGCTGCGATGTTGCTGACAACCAATCACACGGAGGCGTCGGGGGCGGCAATTTCTTTCACCGCGACGCAGGTCTCCGCCGGTGCGAGCGCCTTCGCCGCCAAGTGCGCGCTCTGTCATGGGACGCAGCTCGAGGGCGGAGCCGGTCCGGCACTGAGCGGTCCGAACTTTAAGACCCTGAGCACCAAGGTCAAGGCGAACGTCAGCGACATCTTCACCTACATGACGACCAACATGCCGCTCAATGCCCCGGCGAGTCTATCGCACACCCAATACGTCGATATTCTGTCCTTTATCTTGAGCAAGAACGGCTACCATCCGGGATCGTCGGCACTTACATTCGGTCAAGCCAGCGCGTCAACGGCAGCAATCGTCAGGAACTGAGGCGCTGCATGCGTCGTGTCGGTGACCGTCGAAGACGTGGCGTGTGAGCCGGTCTCGCCGCTCCTACGCGCTGGTACGCCTGTGGTCCGTCGCCATCGTCGGACTTCTCAGTGGGGTGTTGGGCGATGCCGCAACCGAGCTGCTCGGCACGCTGGGCTGGCTCGGACGAGGGGCGCTCGATAACGACCATCAAGGCCTTCTCCCTGCGTCGATTGCCGCACTGATCTGCGCGCTGGGTTTGAGCATCTACGTCATCGGCTCGCGCATCGCACCCAGCAACCCGCTACTGCGCGAACTCGACGATCGTCGTGCGCGGGCCGTCGACGCGCTCGCTGCGTTTGCCGCGAGCTGGCTCACGGCAATCGCGATCGAAGGTTACGAAACGCGTTTCGGTGGCATCGCGCCGTTTGACGCCGGTTCCACGGTGGTCGCGCATGCGCCGGCGCTCCTGATCTCGTTCTTCACAATAGCTGTCGCGGCGCGCGCGCTGCTCGGCGTGGCCATTCGCTGGACGGCGCACCGCGGCGCCGCCGCCGTTGCGCTGCTCGTCTCGTTTCTGCGTATGCTGCGGGCGGCGGTCATCACGCCCAAGCACTGCGCCGCCCTATTCCCCGACGCGACCCACTCGCGCGACCTTCCCGAACTGATCAGCGCGTGCGGTCCGCGAGCACCACCGCTTCTTCCAACGCTCATCTAGGCTCCTTCGTCACTTAGCGTTGGGGGGCGTTCGTCCGCCCCGGAGCGGCTGCATGAATCAGTTGGTATCGCGCGTTCTCGTCGCGCTTAGTCTCATTGCATCGTGCGCGATCGGTCCCGCCGGCGCGGCCGAAGCGACGACGGGAACGCTCGTTGGAACCGTAACCACAAATGGCGCACCCGTCGCCAACGCGAGCGCGACGTTGACATCACCATCCGGAATCTACAACGCGAGGTCCGATGCTCGCGGGCGATTCAGCGTGCTCGGCATTGCGCCCGACGTCTATTCCGTATCCGTTGAAGCCAGCGGGTATCAGCTTGTAAAGCAGAACGGCGTTGTGGTACTTCCCGGGCAGACGCAGTATATCGCGTTCCATCTGGTTCTCGCACTCCAGACCATCGCAAACCTCCGGTCGACCAGTCGCGCGTTCAACACCGGCAGCGTAAGTGACTCCTTCACCGTCAGCGGTGCGCAAGCGACCGCGCTTTCGCCGCCCGTTTCTTCGTCAGGCCTTGCAACCTACATCGGAGGCACCGTGCAGGGTGCGATTGCCTCCGTGCCCGGCGTTGTGCTCGATCAGTTCGCCAACGCGATCCTGCGTGGCGGCAAAGTTTCCGATGCCGTCTTCGATTACGATTCCGTGCCGATTCCGCAAGGCTTGGTCGCGGAGCCGGGTGGCAACATCGTGGGCGCGCAGCTTCCGACGACGGGCGTCGCATCGACGACGACGACGCTCGCCGGCTACACGAATCAAGGTGAGAACGCGCTCGGCGGCGTTGTCGATGAGATTCCGGCCGTCGGCACCTACCCCGGTAGCGTCACTCTCGAGACGGGTGTCGGCATCGGCGCGCAGTTCGGGCAAACCTCGCTGCAGGCGCTCGGCGCGACGCCGGATTTGAAGGTGCGCTATGCGGTTGCCACGATGACGGGCAGTCAGTATTTCCTCTACGGCAACGGCTCGTTCTACCCGGAGGAGGCGGCGACATATGGCCTCGCGCTGCAAAACCGCGGCGAATACTCGATGGAGTCGAACATTCATTACCGGATCGACCCGAATGACGACGTCTCGATCCTGGGGCTCGTGGGACAGGCGGCGTACGACCAGTATGGCTCGCCGTACGCGGGCGAAACCGTCGGTGCGTTCGACGGACAAACGGCTGCCGGCGTCCCGGTAACCTATCCCGGCGAAGTGAATCCGAACGCGCCGGTCGATTACGCCTCGGGCATCCGCGGCTCGTACAACATCCTCAAAGCGCAATGGCTCCACAACGGCCCGCATTCGCTCTCTCGCGTGCAGCTCTATCAATCGCAGTACGGCTCACAGGCCGGCGGTCCGTTCTGGGACGAAAACGGCTGGCCTGACGGCATCATCTCGCTTTCGCAGACGCAAGGAAGCCGAGAGACGGGCCTGGGCTACGACGGTGAAGATATCATCGGCGAGCGTCATGACCTTCGTTTCGGAGCCGAGTACAGCACGAATACATCGTGGCTCAACCAGGTCGTGCCGACGGCCGGGGAGTTCATCACCTCGAATCCGACGCAGATTTACTATCTCGCCTATCTCGGCGACACCTGGCATGTCTCGCCGCGGCTCGACGTTATGGCTACGGCACGCCTTACGGACACGCATGTCATCCCGAGTTTTGGCAGCATCTACGACGACGGTGCCCTCGATCCGCACGTCTCCGCCGTCTACCATCTCACGAACAGTGTCGCTGCGCGCATCACGTACGATCGCAATACGGTTGCGCCGCCGCCGCTCGAGACGGATCGCGTCGACTCGACCAACGTCGATCCGGTCACCATGGCACTTGCACCGTTCGTCCAGCTCGCGCCCGAGATTGGAAACGACGTGACCTATTCGCTCGAGGGCGGGACACGCTTGCAGTTTCGCGCGACGCTGTTCAACATCAACGAGCAGAATCTGATCGACGTGCTGCCCTACAACTTTCATTCTTCGCTACAGGCCGGGCTCGTGCCGAACGGGGTGGGCGTGCCGACGAACGTCGGTAACTTGCGCGCAGGTGGTGCGGAGCTCTGGCTCAGTCAGGCTGGGTTTACACTCGATACGAACTATATCCGTGCCTACTCTTCGAGCGCCTCGCAGTTTGCCTACAACGATCTCAATGCGCCTGCCGTTGCCGCCGGTGTTTTGTTTCCCGTGAGCTATCTGCCGAATTTCTCCGCAAACCTCTCGTACGAGTGGCATACGCGCGACCGCAAGTTGCGCGTCTCGCCTTCGCTCTCATATGAATCGGGATACCCGTACGGCAATGGCAAGATGGCCTGGATCTTCAACCCGACGACCGGCAAGCCGCAAGAGGTTCCGAACGACAACAACGTGGACCCCGGCTACAACTATTACTTTCTGCAGGATCCCTCGATGCCGTATAACGCGGCAACGAATCCGTACATAGGTAACCTCGGCACGCCCGAAGCCGACTTTCCAAACTCCTTGCACTCGCCGGGCGAGACCTTTGTGAACCTTCACATCGAGGCTGACATCACACCGCACATCACGTTTATCGTCGACGTTGTCAACCTGCTGAACAACGTTGCGCCAACGTCATTTCAGGGCAATCCGTATCTCATCGGGCCCCCGGGTTATGCGGGTGGGAACGCTAATTACGCGTCGTGGTACGGTGCGGCCGGCGGCTATTCGGGTCTCTACACGCTGGGCAACGGCGTACCGACGAATGACGGACCGACGCCTGCGGTACCGTGGACTTACGGCCGCGGCGGGTACGTGCCGATGAATTGGCCCATAGGACGTACGGCGCAGCTCAGCTTGCGCGTTCGCTTATGAGTGCCGTTGATATATATTCGGCGACCGCGCGTTCGATCGTGCGCGCGTTCGCGAGTGGGCCCACGTCGAGTGCGCTGCGTCCGCAGTGGGCAATGAGGTCTCCCACTTCGGCGCGTGCGGCAGGATCGTCCGAGGCGATGCGAATGAACTCGCTCTGGTCGCCGTCGAGCGGTTCGACGAAGCCCTTGACGACGTGCGGATTGTCGAGCTTATGCGCGAGCAATTCTGCGCCGCTAAGTTGGCCGAGATCCGGGGGGCGCGTGGCGTCAACCACGATGCCGTCTTTATAGCTTCCGAGCTCGGCGAGGGCCCGATCGAGGTCCTGCCAGTGAATCGTGAGGAAGAGTGTGTCGCACGTTACGGCTTGTTGGTGTGGCGTGGTAGCAAATGTTCCCTCGCCGAGCACGTCGGCCGCAGATTGCGAGGTGCGATCGTCGTCGAGGTCGCTGAAGCAAACGACGTGTCCGCCCCGCTTGAGCATTTTGCCGATCGCGACCGCGCGGTCGTCTGCTCCGATGATTCCGATAATGGCCATAATACCGGCCTTATACCCTTACCGGGGAGCAGCGACGCTCTTACGAACGATTAACTCGCTTGGAATAACGACGTGCGTGGGCTCGAGCGAGACCTCCCCGACACAAGCTTCGATCGCCCCTCGGGCGAGTTCGGCAGTAGGACAGCTCACCGTCGTGAGCGGTGGCGAGAGCACGCGCGCCATCGCGACGTCGTTGTATCCGATTACGGAAAGGTCCATCGGAATCCGCAGCCCGTGGGCGCTTGCAGCTTCGTAAACGCCAAACGCCATGTCGTCGCTCATCGCGAACACGGCAGTCACGTCGGGAGCGTGCGAGAGCAGACGTTCGCAGCCGGCAAGGCCGCCGGTTCGCCGCGAGTCACCTTCGACGACGAGCGCCGTGTCCCAAGGAACGCCGCAATTCTCAAATGCGCGCTTCGCGCCGGCGAGACGTTCGGCCGTGCCGGTAATCGTGCGCGGCGTGGTAATGATGCCGATGCGCCGATGTCCCCGTTCAAGGAGATGCTGGACCGCGGCTTGCGCGCCGCCGAAGCTATCCGAGGCGAATTCCGCAAACGGTAATCCGTGCCGCGCGCTCATGACGACGCGCCCGCCCTGCTTGACGTAACCATTGAGCTCGCGGGTCAACCGCGCGCGGTACTCGTCGTCGTCGAGCGCGGTGCCGGCTGAAAATAATTGCGCCGACGCGTTCGGCGCGAAACACGCGTAGATAGCGAAATTCCTTTTCGATGTTTCGGCTTGCATTAGCGAGCATGATCAGCCAGCCCGCATGATCGGCGGCCTCTTCCAAGGCGCGCACGTAATCACAACTCTGCGCGTCGACCATATCGTGCAGTAGCACGCCGATGATCTTGCGCATCCCGACGCTCAAACTGCGGGCGCTGGCATTGGGGACGTAGTCCAACGTTTCGGCCGCATGAAGGACCCGCTCGCGTAAGTCGCGCGAAACGCGATGGTTACTTCCCGTCAGGACGCGCGAAGCCGTCGCGAGTGAAACACCAGCGCGTTCAGCTACCGCGGCCAGACCCGACCCGGAGGCCGGTGTCGATCGTTTCGCGGGCATCTATAGTTGGTGGGTTAGGCATCACCGAAGGCGCCTCCTCGGCCCAAAATTACACGATAGCGATTGCGCGCAACGCGTTGACGTTGGTCAAGGTCGGGCCGGTAAGCAACAGGTCGCCGGTCGCTTCGAAGAGGGTATAGCTGTCGTGCGCTTCGAGCGCGGCGCGCGGATCGTGACCCGATGCGCTCGCGCGCAGCAGTGTATCGGGCGCAATGAACGCACCCGCCGCGTCCTCGCTGCCGTCGCGCCCGTCGGTGTCGCCCGCAACGGCCCACATTCCCGGTGCACCGTCGAGCGAGAGCGCAAGGCTCAAGAGAAATTCCATGTTGCGCCCGCCGCGGCCGGCCGGCCCGCTGCCGATCGTCACGACTGTTTCGCCTCCGGAAATCAGGATAGCCGGCGGCGCGATGGGCACGTGATGCGCGCGAACGCTGCGCGCAATACCGGCCATCACGATTCCTAAATCGCGGCTCTCTCCCTCGAGTTCACCCAGCACGAGCGGCGCGAAGCCGAGTTTGCGTGCGCGCTCGGCGGCGGCGCGCAGCGCCATGGCCGGCGTCGCGATTAAGCGTACGTCCTCGGCGAGCTCCCCGGGCTTGGGAGTTTCGACGGCGCGGTCGAGATACGACGAGACGGCCGGCGGAAGGGCGATGCCGTAGCGCTCGACGATCGCGCGAACCTCGGCGAGGGTCGTCGGGTCGGCGAGCGTCGGCCCGCTGGCAATCGTTGCGGGGTCGTCGCCGGGGACGTCGCTGATCGCGAGCGTGACGACCCGGGCGGGCGCCGCTGCTTGCGCAAGCCGCCCACCTTTGATCGCGGAAAGGTGTTTGCGGACGGCATTCATTTCGTGGATCGTCGCGCCGGAGGTGAGCAGCGCCTCGGAGACCGCTTGTTTGTCGGCCAAGGTCAGACCGGCAGCCGGTTTGGCCATAAGGGCGGAGCCGCCGCCCGAGATCAAGGCGATGACCAGATCGTCAGGCCCCAGGCCTCGCACACGCTCGAGGATCCGATTCGCGGCTCGCTCGCTATTGGCGTCGGGAACCGGGTGGGCCGCTTCCAATACTTCTATAGAATGGGTCGGGACGGCGTACCCGTAGCGGGTTACGACCGTGCCTTGAAGCGGAACCTCTGGCCAGGCCTCCTCGAGGGCCGCGGCCATGAGGGCTGCCGACTTGCCCGCGCCGACCACGATGACCCGTCCGGAGGGCGGCTGCGGCAGGTGGGCAGCCAAGACTTTTCGGGGATCTGCGCTTGCGACGGCAGCCTCGAAGATGGATCGAAGGGCGGTGCGGATTTGGGCGTCGTCGGGGGGCATCGCGAGCGCAACTACCCTGCCCTTGAGTAGGGTTCCTGGCAGTGGTATACTATCTGCCTGTGCCTGAACCGAGAGGGCGGTGTCTTTGGGCGGCAGAGCTTTAGCTCTGACGGACAAAGACTGCTCGGTTCGCCCCGGTGGAGCGACGGTGGGACCCCTTACGACAACGTGAGATGCGGTACCCTGCGTAGGCGACCCGGATGCACTCGTACCAGGAGCTCTCCTCAACTTGAATCTCATTGACGTCAATAACTTCGATGCCATGCGCATCGGCTTGGCTTCACCTGAGCAGATCCGTGCGTGGTCGTTCGGCGAAGTCAAGAAACCCGAGACGATTAACTACCGCACGCTGAAGCCCGAACGCGACGGGCTCTTCTGCGAGAAGATCTTCGGCCCAACCAAAGATTGGGAATGCCACTGCGGTAAATACAAGCGCATCCGTTTCAAGGGCATGATCTGCGATCGCTGCGGCGTCGAGATCACGCGCGCGAAAGTGCGCCGCGAGCGGATGGGTCACATCGAGCTTGCGACGCCGGTTTCGCACATTTGGTATCTCAAGGGTGTCCCCTCACGCATCGGCATCCTCCTCGACATGTCACCGCGACAGCTCGAGAAGGTGATCTATTTTGCTGCCTATGTCGTGATCGATCCGGGCGATACCAACCTCACCAAGCGCGAAGTGCTCTCCGAGCAGAAGTATCGCGAAGCACGCGACAAGTACGGCAATCGCTTCAAAGCCGGCATGGGCGCCGAAGCGATTCGCGAGCTCTTGCGCGATATGAACCTCAAGAAGCTCCAAGAAGAGCTGCGCAAAGAGTTCAAAGAGACCTCGGGCCAAAAACGCCTCAAGGCGATCAAGCGGCTCGAAGTCGTCGAAGCCTTCATCGCCAGCGGCAACCGCCCTGAGTGGATGGTGCTCTCCGCCGTTCCGGTGATTGCGCCCGAACTGCGCCCGATGGTGCAGCTCGACGGCGGGCGTTTTGCCACCAGCGATCTCAACGATCTGTATCGTCGCGTGATCAACCGCAACAACCGCCTCAAGCGCTTGTTGGAATTGAACGCGCCCGAGATCATCATCAAGAACGAAAAGCGCATGCTGCAAGAAGCGGTCGATGCGCTGATCGACAATGGCCGGCGCGGGCGCCCGGTGACGGGTCCGAACAATCGTCCGCTCAAGTCGCTCTCCGACATTCTCAAAGGTAAGCAAGGGCGCTTCCGGCAGAACCTGCTCGGCAAGCGTGTCGACTACTCAGGCCGTTCGGTCATCGTGGTCGGCCCCTCGCTCAAGCTGCATCAATGCGGTCTGCCCAAAGAGATGGCGCTCGAGCTCTTCAAGCCATTCGTGATGAAGAAACTCGTCGATCGTGGCCTTGCACACAACATCAAGAGTGCAAAGCGCATGGTCGAGCGCGTGCGTCCGGAAGTTTGGGACGTGCTCGAAGAGGTGATCAAAGAGCATCCGGTGCTGCTCAACCGCGCACCGACGCTCCACCGCCTCGGCATTCAGGCCTTCGAACCGGTACTGGTCGAAGGTAAAGCGATCCATTTGCATCCGCTCGTCTGTACGCCGTACAATGCGGACTTCGACGGCGACCAGATGGCCGTGCACTTGCCGCTCTCGGCTGGTGCGCAAGCCGAAGCGCGCATCCTGATGCTCAGCTCGAACAACATCCTGTTGCCGGCTTACGGCAACCCGGTGTCGATCCCGACGCAAGACATGGTCTTGGGTCTGTATTACCTCACGTTCCAACGCGACGAGTACGTCGGTCCCGCAAAGGCCGCGGTCGCGGAAGAAGACGCCGTGTTTGCGCGCGCCAAGAAGAAGAACGCGCCAAGCCAGGATGCTCCGGGCGCCCTTCCGACGTTCTACGATCCCAAGGAAGCCGTGATCGCGTTCGAGACGGGTAGCGCGTTACTGCAAGAGTGGATCTACGTACGTTGGAACGGGGAGCTGATCAAAACGACCATCGGTCGCACGATCTTCAACATGGCATTCCCGCTCGCGTGGAAGAAAGAGTTCGTCAATCGGATCGTCGATAAAGGCGCGCTCAAGAAGCTCATCACCGAGTGCTACCGCAAATACGGTAACGCGGAGACCGCGAAGTTCCTCGATGCAATCAAGGAGCTGGGCTTCCATTACGCGACGCTTTCGGGTACGACCGTCTCGATCAACGACATCGTCGTCCCGCAGAGCAAGCACGACATCCTCGACAAGGCCCAGCATGAAGTCGATGAGTTGCATCGCCTCTTCGATCAGGGATTCATCTCTGACGACGAGCGCTACAACAAGACGATCGATATTTGGTCCAAGGCCGGCGATGCCGTTACCAGCGCGATGCAGGCTGCGCAGAATCCGCTCAATCCGGTCTTCATGATGGCGACCTCGGGCGCGCGTGGTTCGATCGCGCAGGTCAAGCAACTTGGCGGTATGCGCGGACTCATGTCCGACCCGTCGGGGCGCATCCTCGAGATCCCGGTCAAGGCGTCACTCAAAGAAGGCCTCACCGTTCTCGAATACTTCATCTCGACGCACGGCGCGCGTAAGGGTCTTGCCGACACCGCGCTGCGTACGGCCGACTCGGGTTACCTGACGCGTCGTCTCGTCGACGTGGCGCAAGACGTCATCATCCGTGAGGACGACTGCGCGACGACGAACGGCATCACGGTCAGCGACATCCGCGCCGGCAAGGAAATCATCGAGCCGTTGATCGACCGGATCATCGGCCGTCGTGCCGCAGAGGACGTCAAGGATCCGGCAAGCGGATCGGGACGTGCTCACGTCGTGGTCAAGCGCGACGACGAGATCGACGAGGAGAAGGCCAAGGCGATTATCGAGGCGGGCATTTCGACGGTGAAGATCCGTTCGGTGCTTGCCTGTCAATCGAAGTACGGCGTCTGCTCGATGTGTTACGGCCGCGATCTCGCAACCGGCAACCGCGCCGACATCGGCACGGCGGTCGGCATCATCGCTGCGCAATCGATCGGTGAACCGGGCACGCAGCTCACGTTGCGTACCTTCCACACCGGCGGTGTCGCAACCGAAGACATCATCACCGGTCTTCCGCGTGTCGAAGAAATCTTCGAAGCGCGTAAGCCCAAAGGTCAAGCGACGATCACGGAAGTTGCCGGTACGATCAAGTTCGGCGAGGACAAGAACAAACGCGTGATCTTCGTGGTCGACGAGACCGGCGAAGAGCACGAGTACGACATTCCGCACGGCACCCATCTCGCAGTGCAGGACGGGCAGAAGGTCTCAGCGGGCGATCAGCTCAACGAGGGCTCGCTCAACCCGCACGACATCCTGCGCATCAAGGGCGAGACGGCTCTGCAGAACTACATGGTTCAAGAAGTGCAGAAGGTCTATCGTTCGCAAGGCGTCGACATCAACGACAAGCACGTTGAAGTCATCGTACGTTCGATGATGCGCAAGGTGAAGATCGTCGAAGGCGCCGACACGTTGATGCTTCCGGGCCAAGTGGTCGAAGCAGCAGTGTTCAGCGAAAACAACGATCGCGTCAAGGCCGAGAACCTCGAGCCCGCAACGGCAAATCCGGTGCTGCTCGGCGTGACAAAGGCCTCGCTTGCGACGGAATCGTTCCTTTCGGCAGCGAGCTTCCAAGAGACCACGCGCGTTCTCACCGACGCCGCGATCAAGGGCAAATACGATCCGCTCTTGGGTCTCAAGGAGAATGTCATCATCGGCAAATTGATCCCGGCGGGTACCGGCATGTCGCGTTATCGCAACATCGAGATTACGCCGCAAGGTCAGGATGTCGACGACGATGGGCGTCCGCGTACGCAGGTCGAGACGAACGGCTACCAGATGACCGCGGACGACGCGGCGCTGGCGGAAGTCATGGCCGGCGGCGGCGACGGAATGAGCCGCTTGATGAGTGCGTACGAACGCAATCGCGAACCGTTAACGGTTCAATACGAGGGCGAGTACGACGATCATCTGGCGGTGCATGCGGCGCCGAAGAAGACGCAGTATGACCGAATCAAAGGAATAAACCCAGAGGATCTATAGCGCGCGTAGAACGCAAGAAGAAGGCCCGGCGAAATTCGCCGGGCCTTTTTTTACGCCGGGGTGCCGGTGCCTGTTTCCAGATATTGCTTCAAGCTGGCGAGGTACACGCCCCAACCGGTTGTCGTCATGGCGTAACGCTCGTCGGCGGCCTCAAATCCGCGATGTGCAAATGAAAGCACCGTCCCGCCGGCGTCCACGCGCAGGTCGAAGACGATCGTCGTGCCTTTCCACTCGGGGCGAAACGATGATGTGGTTTTCCACATCACGTGCAGCGGTGGTTCGAGTTCTCTTACCGCGACGGCAGTCACGTCGTTTCCGCCGTGGAATCGAAACGTGCCGGTCCCGCCGGCGACCGTGTCGAGATCGGCGTCACGGGTCCACCAATTGCGGATGCCTTCGGGCGTGGTGAGCGCCTCGTAAACCCGCTCGGGGGGAACGGCAATTTTGACCAGATGCATAATGTCGGCCATACCCCTATATAATCGGCGGATTCCCCCAGCTATTCCATCCCGCTAGAAACCGCGGGGCGGGAGCGTTTTACGCTGCAGCCAGTTCGTGGGCGCGTAGGCAGCCCGGCCGTCGACGGCGTGGAGAGTGTAGGCGTGGCGCGAGTGCGACGAGCGGTTCGGCGCACTATAGTGCGGGAGTAAACCGTGAAAGACCACCAAGGACCCGGCCTGTACTTCCAGTGGAATTGCTTCCCCCAAGGTCGGCCACGGTGTCGAATCGATTGCGTGCAATCGTGCCTCACCGCGATTGGCGATGAAGCGTGAGCGAAGCGGTGAGCGGTGTCCGCCCGGCTGAACCCACATGCAGCCGTTCGCCCGAGTCGCATCTTCCAGCGCAAACCAAAAGGCGGTGACGCTGGGCGGATCGGTGTCGAAAAAGGCGGCGTCTTGATGCCAGTCAACCTCGCCCCCGATGTGCGGCTGCTTGAAGATGTACATCGACTGGTAGATCAGGGCCTCGCGCAGACCGACCTGCGCGGCGATCTTTCCCAACCGCGCGTCGCGAGAAAATGCGTCGAACACCGGGTCGAGGTCGTGCATCGCATGGCCGATCTTGTTGATCGTTCGGCCGTCTTCTTCGAGAAAGCAGCGGATCGACTCGCCGGACTCCATGAAGTACGCATCGCTGCGGCCCGAGTCATTTTTTGTCGAGAAGATCGAGGCGGCTTCCGTTGGGTCGAAGGCGTCGACGATCTCGCCGGCGCGTTCGCGTAGCGCAACGATCTCTTGCGGTGATTTAAAGTTCGGGAAAACGATGAATCCTTGGGCTTGGTAGCGGCGGAGATCGTCGTCCGTCATTACTCCAGGGTCATGCGGCGGAAGTAGCGCCGTTGCAGGTCTTTCTGTGCACCGGCAAGCCGCTCACGCATCTCACGCGTTGGAACGCGCACCTTGTCGACGAGCTTCATCGCGGCCATCAACTTGATGGCCCACCAGGTGCAGTCGATCTCGAACCACTTCAAGCCGTGACGGGCCGAGAACGGGAAGGCGTGGTGGTTATTGTGCCAGCCCTCGCCCCACGAGACCAAAGCAACGAACCATGAATTCACCGAGCGGTCGGGCGTGCGATAGGTGCGGTAGCCGAAGGCATGCGCCGCCGAGTTCACCAGCCACGTCGCGTGGTAGGTGAAGACCAGGCGCACAAAGATGCCCCATACCACCCACGACCAGCCGCCCAGGACGAAGAGCAGCACGGCCAAACCAATTTGCATAGGCACGTACAAATAGCGCAATGCCTGATACACGGGATCCGGCCACAGATCGGGTGTGTAACGCTTAGCTTGTTCGTGGGTCGGCAAATTCTCGTTGGTGCGGAAGAGCCACGTCACGTGGGCCCAGGTCAAGCCGCGGCGGATGCTATGCGGGTCGCCGCGACGGTCGGCATGCGCGTGATGGATGCGGTGCGTTGCAACCCAGTTGATCGGATCGCCTTGAAATGCGAGCGCTCCGAGGATCGCGGTCGCATATTCGAGCGGACGCACCATGCGCAGCGCGCGGTGGGTCAGCGTGCGATGGTAGCACAGCGTGATGCCCAGGGCGCCGGTAAGGTTTGAAATAACGATCGCGACGACGAGTCCCGACCACGAAAAGAACGCAGGGAAAAGCGCGAGGAGAGCGCCGACATGAATCGCGAGTAACGCGATGCCGGTGATCCAATTGGGCCGGTGTTGCATACCTGCGGGTTCCAAGGCCGGACCGCGGTTCTCCTCTAGGCGGCTGCGGCTGCGCTCGAGGCGTCTTCAACAAAGGCACACAAGAGGTTTACGAGGGCCATCTGCTCGGGGGTCGAGCAACGAACGGTGAGCAGTTCGGGCGAGCAGACCAAGATGCTGAGGCATTGGGCGCGGGAGATCGCGACATTAAGGCGATTGCGCTCGAAGAGGAACTCGAGGTCGCGCGGCAGCGTGCCGTCGTTGGACGTTGCCATGGAGTAGAGTACGACCGCCGCTTCCTGGCCCTGGAACTTGTCGACCGTGCCGACGCGAATCTCCGGAAGTCCGGCTTCCTCGAGGCGCTTACGAATCAACTTGCGTTGCGCGTTGTAGGGTGAAACGACGATCAGGTCGCGAGGTTCCATCGCGCGCGGCGCGCCCTCGCCGATCGTGACCGCTCCGCGCAGCAGTTCCCGTGCGGCGTTCGCGACGGCGGCCGCCTCTTCATCGGAGGAGCGCGTGTTGCCGTCGTGCGCGACGCCAAGAAAGCGCAGGCCGTTGCCTTCCCAACCGGGAGCATCGACGCGGTTACGCGCACAAGCGGGAGCGGCCTGCAAACGATCTTCGTAGACGGCGTGCGAAATAAAGGCGCAGATGGATGGCGCCATGCGATACGAGCGATCGAGAAAGATGCCGTCACGCGGATCGATCGTTTCATGCGCGCCAAGGAGATGTTGCAAAATCGAGAGATCGGTTCCGGGCGGATGCGAGCCCTGCGCGACACTCTTGAGTTGGAGCGGGTCGCCGAGCAGGACCACGTTTCGAGCCGCAACCGAACACGCGAGCGCGTCGGCAAGACTCATCTGGCCGGCTTCGTCGATGAACAGGTAGTCGTAGCGATCCGCCATCTCCGGGCGAGCGAAGAGCCAGGATGTGCCGGCTGCGAGATCGTGCGCGCCGCCAAAGGCGCTGTTGTCCGACGCCGCCTCGATCCAACTGTTCGGCTGCTCGGACACATACTGCGACCCTTCGGTCGTGCTCGAATATTTCTGCAAACCGCGAAAGCGCCGGCCTGTCTGCACCGTGCAGGCTTCAATCTTGTGCAAGAGGTTATGAATCGCTTTGTGGCCGCCGGCGACGATGCCGACACGCTTGCCCGCCGCGAGCAGGTCGCAGATGACCGCTGCGGCGAGCGTGCTTTTGCCGCTGCCGGGCGGGCCCTGAATTGCGAGATGACTTTCGTCGAGATCAGCGATCAACGCGCCGACCGATTTCGTGTCGACCGTTTCGGGCTGCATACGGTCGCGGGCCGTTCGCGTGCGCGGCCGGCGCGCCAACAGCAGTGAAAGCGTCGCCGGATTTGTGCGTGCAAGGGTGCCCTCCAGATACGCCTGGGCAATGCGTGAAAGCGCCTCACGCTGTTCGTTGGTCTGGATGGGTTTGCCAGGAATCAACGCGCGCAAACGGTCGGGGCGAATCGAGCCGTGCAGTTTGACCCGAATTTCGTTGCGATCGTCGTCGAGCAAGACGATGCTGCCCGCCGGTCCTTGCGTATGCGGGCAATACGGTTTGTCGGTGCCGAGGTTGTGCACCTGATCGGGGAATGTGTACGTGTAAACGAAGTTGCGATCGCGCGGCGTGAGTTTATACGGCGCGATGTCTTCGCGCAACTGCAGCCCCCCCAGGGCTTCGTGATCGAACTCGAGGAGCCGGTCCACGTTCTCGATGCGGTCGTAGTATTTCCAGTAAACGGGTTTGGCTTCGCGGGCGTGATAATCGAGCAGATGCCCCAGCAGCCACTTAGCGCGTGTGGTTTCGTCGCTCGCCCGCAGTTCGCGCAGCGAGCTGGGTGCGTCGACCGCATCGAGCAGCTGCGCCGCGAGCTCGCTGCGAGCGTCGTCATCGGGAGCGGGCACCGATTCAGTCTCGCGCCAGGCGAGCGCTCGCGGGCACCGCATTTGGTACTCGGCGCGCCGCTCGAGCAGCCAGTCACGGAGAAGATGCGTGGAGCGACAGTCGTCGGCGTTGTAGCGCTCGATGTCGTCGAGAATCGCGTCGTTGCCTCCGGCGAGCCAGGTTTCGAACATGACGATCGAGTCATCGCCGCGGCGTACGTCGGTTGAACGCTGCATGCCATAGTAGGGCTCGAGCTTCTTGAGCGAATAACTCGGCTGAGAAATGCGCAGCGTCTGACGCACGACGGCGAAGAGATCGACGAAGGTTTGGCCTCGGAGGAGATCGTCGAGTTGGCGTTCGCGGGTTCCGTGAAATCCCATCAGGCGGCGGAGCGCGCTGGTCTCATACGGGGCGTAGTGATAGATATGCATGCCGGGGTAGCGTTTGCGACGCGCGCACATGAAATCGATCGCCGCCTCGAAGGCCGCGCGTTCTTGTGTAGCGGAGCGGGCCCAGAATGAAACGTAGCTGCCCTCTCCCGGAGAGTAGAAACCAAACAGGTACTCCAGGCCGCGCTCGGGAGCGTAAAGTGGATCGCCCTCCATATCAAAGAAGAGGTCGCCCGGATCGGATTGCGGCAGGAGCTCGAAGCCGGTGCCCTCCTCTGCATCGAGCAACTCGTACACGTAGCGGTCCTCGCGCCGCCCAATGACCTGAAGCGCCGCCTGTCCTTGTAACTTGGAGAACGTGCCCTCCTCCATGCCAAACGGCCGTGCACCGTTTGCAAGCTGCGTCATCGTCGTGATGCCGGCGCTCTCGAGACGCCGAATCTGGTCGCGCCGGATACGCGCGACGAGGCTCAAGTGATCGTCGCGCAGGCGCTGCTGCGCGCAGCGATCGTGCCAACGGCAGACGTCGCAGTGCGCAACCTCGAGGGGATACGTTTTGCTCGGCCCACCCGCCATCTTCGCTAGGAACCGCGCGCGCAGGTGGCGTTCGTAGGCAGCAAAATCGTCCACGCGAAAGGCCCTTTCCGCGCCGCTTCCGAGCAGCACGTGCATGTCACGGGGCGCGCATCCTTGGATTGCTGCGAGGTGTGCGCTATAGTGGGCCAACTGCACGAGGTAGTACGGCTTCGGCGTCAGCGCAAGTTTTGCGTCGATGACTTCGTAACTCCAAGCCCAGCGCGCGCACGGACGTTCCACTCGGCGCAAGAAATCGGTTCGCCCGAGAAACGTGCCGTCGAAGAACGTCGCTTGATAGATGAAGGGCGCTCCCGCATCCATCGCGGCAATCGCCGCTTCTTGCGCGGCGGCCAGCGCCGCGAGCGTGCGCCCGCTGTCGGATGGAAAAGCGACGACCGCGTTGCCGTAGAGCTCGCGATAGCGTGCAAACTGTCGCTCCTCGTGCTCGTCACCTTTGCGAGCGAGGAGCGCGGCGGTGTCGCTGGGGTCGGGACGAATCAGTTCGTGCCGGGCTGCCATCGCTTCGAGTTCGGTGAGATGTTCGCACTCGAGCGCGTTGTTCAGATCGCTCGCAGAGTAGATGAAGCGTCCGTCAATTCGCTGCATGAGCCCATCTTCCGACACGGTCGTGCCATGCGCCTGGCATTGCAGTACGCGAGGATGTGAAACACATGGACGCACTACTTGCCGCCGAACGCCTACCCCGCCTTGCTGAGCGCGCGATGCGCGCCGCGATCGTGACTTGCCTTGCTCAGCAGCGCATGACGCCGCGCGCGCTGGTCGATCGAGCGCTGGTCGTTTTCGAGTCGGTGGTGACGAGCCGGCTCGGCGAGGTGCGTCCGGCATTGCTTTTCTCCGAGCGCGACCGAATCGCGCGTGAGCTACGTTCGTTCGTCGAGGGTCGTCTCGCGGCGCGGTTACGCGCGCTGCGCCGGGTCGATCTCGTCGCGGACGGATCCCGCGCCGACCCCTTCGACCTCGTCGTGCGCAACCGGCGCGGGCGCCTCTACGGGGTTGTCTTTCGCCGGCTCCCGCGCGACGGGCGACGGCTCTCGGTCTTACAGCGGATCCGTGCTGCCGTGCAAACAGCAGCAAGGACGCCGGTTGACGGCGTCCTCGTTTACGATTTCTCGCGCGGAACCGCGCTGCGCCTAGACCAAGCCGGCACGCAGCGCATGAACCGCTACTTGCGTGCGAGCTGAAAGATTCAACTTGGCGAGGATGTGCGAGATGTGGTTCTTGACGGTTTTATCCGAAAGCTCGAGCCGGATACTGATTTGCTTATTCGAGAGCCCTTCGGCGACGAGCCGAACGACCTGGAGCTCGCGATCCGAAAGCGCCGCGCGCATGTCCCGGCTGCCGGTGAGCGGACGCAGATGGCGCGAGGGTGCAAAGGACGGAGCTACCGGCGGCAGGCTCTTCACCATCATGATGAAGTCGGCGACCGAAAGATCCTTGAGCTCGTGTAAAAGGGTCTCGTCGATGATCACATCGGCATCGATGCCGGCGGCCAGCGCCACGGTGGGCGCGGTCCCGGCCACACGAATACCGCTCTCTAAGGAGAGCAGACGCGCGATGGCGGTGCGAACCGACGCTTCTGGACCAATCACGAGAACGCTCGTGGGCTGAGTTACGACGGTCATTGGTTGCCTTTCCGTTGGCTCGGCTGGCCCTCGCCATCGTAGATGCAAGGGCTTTCCCGGGACTTACGGACTAATTACACCGCGATTACAAACCGATTACAGGAAGATGGTGGTGGGCGGCTCGCTTCGGCGTGACAGGCTTCTTGAACGGCTGCGCAGGGTGGATGCTCGGCTGGTGGCGATCGTTGCGCCGGCGGGCTATGGCAAGTCGACGCTGGTGCAGCAATTTCTGGCTGAGCGTGGGGGCGGCGCGGTCTGCGATTGCGCCAACGTACGGGACGAACTGGACTTGGCGCGCTGCCTCATCCCCGCGCTTGCTGCCGAAAACCCGGGCCGCGAGGTCGACTTGACCCAACGGGAAATGATGCTCGGCGACGGCGGCACCAGCGTCGCAGAGCGCGTTTCGCTCGCGCTCGACGTCTGGCGCGAACCGGCCGAGGGTTGCATCGTCTTTGAAAGCACCGAACGTCTGGCCGATGCGCCCGCCGCGCGCGAACTTTTCGCGCGGCTCTTGGAGGCTCGCCCGGCTGGGCGCACGGTGGTCATCTGCTCGCGCGAGCCGTTGCGCGTGCATCTGACAAAATATGCGGTGCCCCATGAAATCGTCACGCTACGCGCTGCCGACCTTGCATTCGACCCTGCCGACATTCGCGAAATCTTTGCGCCGATCACGGTTGCGGAGAGTTCGATCGAGCGCATCTTCAAGGTCTCGGAAGGATGGCCCGTAGCCGTATTCCTTTTGAAGCGATTCGCAAGCGAGGGGCGCATCGAGCAACTGCTGGAGCGACTCGACGACGTCGCTTTTGACGAACTCCACGATTATCTCGCCGACGAGGTGCTCGCTGGACTGGATCGCCGCCTGCTCGACGCCCTCTTTGCCTGCGCGGCGATTCCCCAAGCGACCGCCGACGACTTGCGTGCCGCGCTCGACGATCCGTCGATTGTCGACGACGTGAGCGAGTTTGCCCGCGACGCGGCCTTCGTCGAGCGCGGAGAAAACGGCACATTTTTACTGCACCCGCTGTTGGCGGCACTTTTGCTCGAGCACGCCCGGGAGCGGCGCGACGCATTGCTGACGCGTTTGGCACAGGCGCACGAGGTTGGCGGCAATTTTGTGCGCGCCGCGGAGCTGCACATCGCTCGTGGTGATCAGCACGCCGCGGCGCGTTCGCTCGGCGCGCATGAGGTGGTACAGGAGCCGGCTCCGTCGATGCGCTATGCCCGCGTCCTCTCGAGTTTGGACCGGGCGATCGTAGCACGGTATCCGCGCTTGTGGGGTGTGACCGCGCTGATGCGGATGTTTTGTGTCGACAGCGCGGCTTTGCTCGATGAAGCCGAAACCGTGTGGCGGACGCTGGCCCGCGACGTCACGCCGATAGAGCGTTACTACGTTTTCGTCTTCCGCATCCTGCTGATGAGTTACGTGGGGAAGTTCGACGAAGCGCTCGCGGCGATCGCGGAGTTTGGGGTCCAGATCGGATTTTCCGAAACGCCGAAGACCGTGCTCGACGGCCACGTGTTGTATCTGCGCGGGCTCTTGCGCGCGCGTCGCGGACTTTTTGATCTCGGTGAAGGCGACCTCAATGCGGCGCTTCCGCTTATCGATCAAATGCACGTCGTTGCGTCGGGAACCTATCTGGCGCTGGGCGCCGATATCGCCCGCGTGCGGGGAGAGTGGTCGCTCGAGCGTCAGTTTTTGGCGCGCGCGCACGAGCGCGCGCTGCAATCGGGGCTGCCCAATTTCATGGCGTTCGATACCGCCGAGGCGCTGATCGCGGCGTGGTTTGCGGGCGACCGGCCGGCGTTCAACGCGATCGCGGCGGAACTCGAGAACGTGGTCACTCGCGGCAACGTTGCCGGCTTTGCTTATCTGGCCGCGGCTGCCCGCGGGCACAGCGCGCAACCGATAGCCGCGGACATCCCGAAATTTGTGGTTTTTGGGCATCTCATTGCGCTTTCGCGCTCGCGCGACGACGAGGAACGCACCGCGCTCGCAAACTCGGCGCTCGAATTGGCGGGCCAGGTGCACATGCCGTTCGTTGAAGCCTTGGCGGCCATCGCCCTTGCGTTGTGCGATCCTACCGCGTTCGATATGGCGTCCGCACGCGCCAAAGAGGCCGCAGCGCACTGTGATGCGCCGGCCTTCGTTCACGCGGTAAGCGCATTTGGCAATCAATATGAAAATGTAGGAATGCTTTCGAATTTCGTCGCGCAGATAACGCGCGACCGCAGCGAGGCGGCGCCGGTCGCTCTGGAAATTCTCGGTGGGCGCGTACGTGTCGACGGCGCGCTGGTCCGCGTTTCGGGACGCGAGCTCGAACTGCTTGCTGCGATCGCGCAGCGCCGCGACCCGACGCTGCGTGGCCGATTGGCGACAATGCTTTGGCCGGATCTCGAGGATTTTGCCGCACGCAATGCGCTCAGCGTGTGTCTGCACCGTCTACGTGGGCATCTTGGGCGCGAGGATGCGATTGAACGCGAATCCGACGGTTATCGCTTGCATGCCGATGCTTTTGTCGACGTCTGGGAGATCGATCGTGCCGCGCTGGCATTGCGCTCGCGCGACCGGCTGCGCGACGGCGATCGCGCCGCTCTCGGGCGCGCCTGGGAGCGCTTGCGCGAAGAACGGACGGGCACGCTCGAACGTTGGGAATGGTTTGCGCCGGTCGTGCAACGGATGGACGAGTTGCGTACGGCGATCGCGCACCGTTTAGCAGCGGACGCACTCGATCGGGGCGATCCCGAGGCGGCACTTGCATTTGCGTCCGATGTTATCGCCCACGATCCGTGCGATGAACCGGCGCGTGAGGTTGCGATTCGCGCGCATCTGGCCGTCGGCGATCGCGCGGCTGCTTTGCGAACCTATCGCCAATATCGCGACGTCCTCAAGAGCGAACTGCAGGTCGAACCCTCGGGGACCCTTTCTGCGCTGGTGGCTGGGTCATAGCCATGCTGTCGCTGATTTTGGCAACGCTGGTTCACGCTGACGTCTTGATCTCGGCCGGTCACGAGGGTCGTCCCGGGTCCTGCGCGCGCTTTCCAGCGCGCGCGTGCAATCTGGGGGCGCGGGGCGAGCGCGATTGGACGCCGGTGGTTGCCGACGAAACGACGCGCGTGTTGCGCGCGCACGGCCTGCGCGTGATTCGTGAACCGGCAGATTTCGACGGCCGCTTCGCCGTTGGGATGGCGATCTTCATCCACTTCGACGGCGCCGTTCCAGCGTGCACGACGGGCACATCGATCGGCTATCACCGTCAAGCCGATCGCAATGCCGCGCAGCTCTGGCGCGCGCTCTATGCACCGCTCTTTCCGTTTCGCTTCATGCCGGACAATTTCACGGTGGGATTGCGCGACTATTATGCCTTCCGCCAGGTTGATGCGCAGCACGGAGCGCTGGTGCTCGAACTGGGGGAGATTACCTGTCCGGCCCAGCACGCATGGCTTGCAGCGCACCTGCGCGCGCTTGGCGACCTCATCGCCTACGATGTCAGCCGAACGATCGGCAAAGGGGACGTCCCATTGCCCGCAAAGTTCGACCTTCAA
The DNA here is from genome assembly GCA_963833045.1 of Vulcanimicrobiota bacterium. Classification (GTDB taxonomy): domain Bacteria; phylum Vulcanimicrobiota; class Vulcanimicrobiia; order Vulcanimicrobiales; family Vulcanimicrobiaceae; genus Aquilonibacter. Next base: position 413,516 of record CAWHWL010000014.1, on the reverse strand, counting down.
CGATGATCGAAGTGCTCTACCGCTACCGGGTCCATCCCGCGCAGGTTCGCGCGTTCGAGCATGCCTATGGACCTGCCGGTCCGTGGGTGGCGCTTTTTTCGGCCCATCCCGGCTACCGGCGAACGCGGCTCTTCCGGCACCGGACCGAGGCCGGGGTTTACCTCTGTATGGACGTTTGGAACTCTAAGGCCGATTGGGACGGATTTCGTGCCGAAAATGCGGCGGCCTATTCCCAGCTCGACCGCGATCTGCACCTGCTCTATGTCGAGGAGCTGCTGTTGGGGTATTATGAAGGGCAGGAAGAGTACCGAGCTTCCCTTGGCTGAAGGCGCCTAGGAGCACATGATACGACCCGTTCGCCCCGACGGCAAAATCGAGACCGGCGGGGTTTTCGTTCCGATCGTTCGGCGGCGCATCACCGAGCGGATCGCCTCTGCGGCGATGCAGCGCGTCGTGTTGATCGTGGCCCCAGCAGGATACGGCAAGTCCGTAGCCCTGCGTCACTATCTCGATACGCTTACCGAGCCGCACATCCGGTACGACGTGCCGGCCGAAAACGCGGGGCTGCTCGGCTTTCTGCGCGGGTTTGCCGACGCAGTCGCCGAGATCGCCCCCGACGCGCGCGGTACGGTGGCCGGCGCGTATGAAAAGAACGCCGGAGCGCAGTCGCCGGGCGCGGATCTCGCCCTGTGGATGCATTCGCACTTGCGCTCGTATCGCGGTATCATCGCGATCGACGACTTGCACGTCGCGCAAGGCGATCGCGAAGTCGCGCGGTTTATCACATCGCTGATCGAACGCACCAAAGGACGGGTGCAGTGGATCATCGCTTCGCGTGCCACCAGCGGCTTGCCGATCGGCACGTGGCTCGCCTACGGCGAAAGCGACCTCGCGATCGACGAGCACGATTTGAAGTTTTCGGTAGACGAAGCCAAAGAGGCGGCGCGCACCTTCCGGTTGGGGGTGCGCGATGAGGAATTAGCCGAACTTCTACAGCTTACCGACGGGTGGGCGACGGCGATGACCTTCGCGCTGCGCTCGTCAACGCGCTCGGTCGACCTGCGCAACATCGCATCGATGACGCGCGAGATGATCTACCGCTATCTCGCGGAGCAAGTGTACCAGACGCTCAGCAGCGAGGAGCAGAACTTTATCGAGACCGCCGCGTTGCTGCCCGAGATCGACCTCGAAGTCATGGTCGCTGCCGGATTCGATCGCGCGACGGCATTGATCGAGGATATGCGCGCTCGCGTCGCATTCATCCACGAATACGAACCCGGACGCTACCGGCTGCACGATCTCTTTCGGGATTTTGTACGCCATCAAGTCGAACTCCGCGGCAGCGTGGTGCAGCGCGATCGGCTCACGACGCTGGGCCAGATCCTGGAAGAGCAGGGCAGTGTCGCGCAAGCGCTGCGCCTGTACGTCGACTCGAATTCACCCGATGACGCGCTGCGACTGCTCACCTCACACGGCATTCGCATGCTGGATAACGGATTCGCAGACGAACTCGAATCGCTGACGTCGGCGCCGCTCGGAAAAGCCTTTGAGAAGAGCGCGGTGGTTACCGGTTTGCGTGGGCTGCTCGACCTCACGCGCGGAAGGTACGACGAAGCAGAGCGCAAGATTGCCCGTTCCGTTCGTTCAATTGAGTCGCTCGAACTCCGGGGGCAGTTGCTGCTTCGCCTTGCGGTGCAACGTACGTACACCGACGCAAGCCCGATCGATCTACTCGCGTCGCTTCTCGCGGAACCGGCGATCCCAGCTCCTATCCGGATCGAGGGCGAAGCATTGCTCGCGAACTGTTGGATAAGCGCGGGAGATCCTGCGCGCGGGCGCGACCTCGTCGCGTCCGCCGAGCGCCAAAGTCTTACCATAGAAAACGACGAGTGGCTGGCGCGCATCATCTTTCGCATCGGCGTCGCGCACAACAACCTTGGCGACGCCGAGGTGGCGCGTAAGCGACTGGCGCATGCCGCGGAACTCGCGTCGCGGTGTGCCTTATGGAGTATCGCTGCCCGCGCGTTTCGCAGCTTGTCACTCATTGCGCTGTTCAGCGAAAACGACTCAGCGCAGAGCCTATGGTTTGCGCAGCAATCCGCGACCGCCGCGACGCGTGCCGGCGACTACGCTGACTTGCAGAGCGCGTTGGTCGCGATGCTGAGCCTTGAAACGCGGCGTGGCAATGCCGATCGTGCGGTGCAGATTGAGAAGCAACTCGCTGAGCTCGCTTTCCGGGACGTGCTGAGCCAGACCACGTTTCTGGCTTCGAGCCAAGCTCATCGGCATGCCTGGGCCGGAAACTACGGCGACGCGCATCGGCTCTTCGGGAGCATCATCGACCGTCAATTCCACGTACCCGACCGGGCGCTGGTGCGTGCAAGTTACGCGCTCGTCTTGGCGCTCGACGGGCGCGCGCGCGAGAGCGGTGCGATCGTAGCGTCGACCCTCGAACTCATCGATAAGAAAGCCCCTGCGGCACAATATTCGGGCGCTGTCGTCTTTGATTTTGCCCTCGCAATGCTCGTCCTTGCTGAAGTTGTTGCCGGTCGTCATACCTCGGCCGCACGATTGCTCAAGAGAGAGCTGCGCAGCCCGCACGACGCCGGCCGTTGCATGCGCAAAGCCGTCGAGGAGCTGGCGCGCGCGGCGAAGAGCCCCTCGTATGTCGCGGACCAGCTTGCGGAGCACATTGACGGCGTGCGGGAGTTCGGGTTCGGCGGCTACGCACGCTACGTCGAGCGTGTGGCCAGGCATTTGGAGGAAGGGCACGAGCCCGCCACCACGATCATCCTGACCCCCCAGGAATTGCGCGTCGTGCGCGATCTCGCGGCGGGTCTGACGCCCAAGCAAATTGCGGCTGAAATGGGACGATCCGTCTACACGGTCCAGACCCACATTCAGAATGTGATCGACAAGTTCGGCTGTCACGGGAGGGCCGAAGCGATCGCCGTGGCCCGTCGGAATGGGCTCCTCAGCGAGGGGTAATAACGCCTCTACTTAAATTTCAGTAGGGCCTTTGGCCTGGTCCACCCAGTATCGTGAGTGCAGATACTCACTTGCTTGGAGGCTTGTTCTCATACATGCTCACCGTCCTTTTGCTTGCGACCCTGATTCTTGCTGCCGACATGCCGGGTGGGGGGAATTAGGACCGGATAAACCGGTCCTCGTATTCCTATGTCTGCCGTACGAACGTTGACCGCCCTCGGGGCGGCTTTGGGCCAGAGCATCCCGGAGTTGGCGCGCTCCGCCGCCGACCACGTGACGATGCCTTCGCTCATGGGAAGCACGCAAATCGAGCCTGCGCTGGAGGTGCTGCTCGATCGCCTGTGCCTGTCGCTGACGCTGGCCAAGCCGGTGGGTCTGTCGACCTGGGCGCAACGCGAAACCCCGCGGCTGGGCCGCGCTGCAGTCGTTGATCTAACCGGCGCCGCGACCCACACGATCGCGCTCGCCGCCGGCGCGTATGAGACCGATCAGCGCCGTCTCTTGGCCTTCCTGGATGTGCTCGCAACCGAAATCGAGCGCAGCGCCCTGGGCAGTGACGGTGAGGAGACGCCGGAGGGCCCAAGCACCGAAGGAACCACGGCATTGCTGGCCATGCTGGCCGAGCGCGACTACGGAACGTGCTGCCACTCGAAGGCCACGGCCGAATGGGCACGCCGCTTGGCGACCGCTTTGGACTGCAACGACGAGACCAGCGAATTCATTTCGCTGTGCGCGCTGCTTCACGATATCGGAAAGATCTCGACCCCCGATCACGTGTTGCTCAAGCCGGCGCCGCTCGAGCTCGACGAATGGGATATTATGCGCGATCACGCGGCGGCCGGAGCGCGTATTCTCAGTCAAATCCCGTCGCTCCAGCGCTGCGCGATTATCGTGCGCGCGCACCACGAACGCTTCGACGGCGCCGGATATCCGGACGGCATCTTCGGCTCGAGCATTCCGTTCGAGGCGCGGGTCGTGGCCGTCGCCGATGCGTTTCACGCGATGATCAGCGAGCGGCCGTATCGTCAGCCGATCGCCCCGCGTCAGGCGCTGCAGGTTCTCCAAGACGGCCGCGGATCGCAGTGGGATCCGGATGTCATCGACGCGATGCTCGGCATGTTCTCGCGACGCGTGACGATCGTCTCGCACGCGCACACACACCTTTCCTCTGCGTAGTGTCCACGCGGAGGGAAATGCTTACCGGGTGGTGGGCTAGGGGCGTCGCTAAATGCGGCGCCTCTTTAGTTCCCCTGGAGCCCGAAAGCGCCACACAGATGGCACTCGGGCCTGCGATGCTCGTTGCATGAATGACTATGTGATCGGTTCCGGGGCGGTTCTTACCGCCGGTCCCAGCGCAAGCATCGCTGGAGCGACGCTCCACGCGCAGACCGACGGCGCCCTGGCCGCGAGCGTTCGAGCGGCGTTGGTCGATTTTGAATCGAGCAGCTGCACCGAGCTTACCAAGGTCGTGGTCCTAGCTACCGGCTGGAATGCCGCTCGGGTCCGAGCCGACCTGGTGGAACCGCTCCTTTCGCGGGGGTCCTGCACGCTCGCCGACGTCTTGGCCCAACTCGCCCGCGCGGCCCAGACCTCCGAGGTGCACGTGTTTGCTCGCTGGCTTCCGCATGAGGTGCTCACCGCCGCCCTCGCGCGCGAAGGCGTGATCCTCGTGGTTCACCCGCTCGAGAGCATTCGTCAGGCCGCACTCATCTGCGGTCAGAATTACTCCCGCTGGCCCTCGCCTCTCCGAGCAGCATAAGCACACCGATGCCCTGATTTGGGCTGTATGGATGAATCGAGTCCCCGAAGTTTACTGCGGTAATCGAGGGCCGAGATGACGATGAGACAGACCAAATGAGGGCATCGGTTCAGGCCAATCTCAGGGCTGAAAGGCAGTGTAAGCCCTAGAAATGGCTACTACTACGTTGCTCCATGCCCGTGTCGTCGTGGTCGACGACGATCGAATGATTCGTGAAATGCTCGAGCTCGGACTCTCACGCGAGGGTTACGACGTGCAGTCCGCTGCCGACGGGATTGCCGCGCTGGAGCTGGTGCGGCGCTTTGACCCTGAAGTGATCGTGCTCGATATCATGATGCCCAAAATCGACGGCATCTCGCTCCTTCCCAAGCTACGCGAGATCTCGCAGGCGCCGATCGTGATGCTCACCGCCAAGGGCGGTACCGAGGACAAGGTCCAGAGCCTCACTGCGGGTGCGGATGATTATTTGGTCAAGCCGTTCGTCTTCGAAGAGCTGATTGCGCGCTTGCAAGCCAAGCTGCGCCGGCCGCAACTCATCGAAGAGAATGTTCTTCGCTGGCGCGATCTCGCACTCAATCCCCAAACCCGCGAACTGATGCGCGGGAAGGACGGCATCGAACTGACCCAGCGCGAGTTCGATCTATTGTCGGTCTTCATGCGCGAGCCGCGACGCGTCTTTAGCAAAGACCACTTGCTTGAGATCGTGTGGGGTCACGACTTCGAAGGTGGGCCCAATATCGTCGAGACCTATATCTCGTACCTGCGGGCCAAGATCGACCGGCCCGGCGAACGCGGCTCGTTCATCCGGACAGTACGTGGCGTCGGCTACGGCCTCTCGCAGCATAGTTAAGGTCGCCCGAAGAACGTATCCGGCGATGAAGTTTTCGATCGTCTCGCGGCTCTCGCTGCTGTATGCCGTGCTCCTTGGGATCACCGTGATGGTCGTGATTGTCGCCTCGAGCATCGCGCTCGTCGTCGATCTCTATAGCTTCAATCGGGATATCGTGCTGGCCAAGCACGAGGAAGCTCGCGTCCTCGTCGATCAGTATCGCGCGGACGGGATGTCGCTCAAAGCCGCAGCCCCCCAAATAGCAACCGCGCTCACGGGTATCGGACTCAGCGTGGCCGTCTTTGACGACCACGGCAACTTCCTGGCCGGCGATAAGAGCGTGCGTCCGCGGTTGCTCGCGCGGATCGTCGCGTCGCGTCTGCATGGGGCGAGATCGAGCAATGCCCCCAGCCGCTTCGGAAACGACCTGTTGTTTGGGCGGCCCGGAGGCGGACTGGGCTCTCCGCCGCCGCGCGACACCTCGTTCCTTTTCCGGCCGAGCGGGTCCGGAACGTTGCCGCCGCCTGAACCGACCAACATCGCGCCGGTTGAAGGCGGCTATGTCGCGTTCGAACCTTCGGTCGCGCTGCTGTGGGTCTCGCTCATTCCGTACTGGCGTGTGGTGATCGTCGTCGCAATCGTGGCGATGCTGCTCTCGTGGCTGGTGGGCCGGCTCTTTGCAAACCAGGCGCTACGTCCCATCAACGATCTGACCGAGTCGCTCAAAGCGCTCGCGCGTGGCGACTTCACGCAGCGGCGGTTCATCGCGCCGGGCGGCGACGAAATCGGTACCCTGACCGCGGCGTATAACGACGCTGCGGCGAGCGTTGCCACGGCGATGAGCGAGCGCCGCCAAACCGAAGAACGGATGCGCCAGTTCGTCGCCGACGCAGGACACGAGCTGCGCACGCCGCTCACCGTGATCGGCGGGTACATCGACGTGCTGCGCCGCGGCGCCGTCGCCGAACCGACGATAGCGCGGCAGATTCTCGGGACGATGTCGATCGAGAAAGAGCACATGCGCAACCTCATCGATCGGTTGATGCGCTTGGCTCGACTCGACTCGGAGACGCCGCCGCACGCTGAGGCAATCGATCTCGCCGAACTGTTGCGCAACCAATGTGACGCGGCGCGGCGTTTGGACGAGACGCGCGAAATCGACTATAGCGTCGACGGAGCCGAAAAGATTATCGCCGATCGTACCGAGCTAGGAGAAGCCTTGTGGAACGTGGTAGAGAACGCGCTCAAGTATGCACCCGAAGCGCCGATTCATCTACGCGCAGTTCGAAACAATGGCCACACAATGATTAGCGTTCGTGACGAGGGTCCGGGGATGACGGAGTCCGAGCGGCTGCATGCCTTCGAGCGGTTCTATCGCGGTGACCAGCGCGGCGAACTGACCGGTAGCGGTTTGGGCCTGGCGATTGCCAAGCGCGCGGTCGAACGCGCCGGCGGCTCGATCGGGATTGAAAGTGCCCCCGCACGTGGTACAACCGTGACCATCCAACTGTAACGGCCGGCCGAATCGTACTCAGGGTTCCTCAAGCTAGCACAAAGTAGAATCACCACACATCATGAAGCGCCTCCTTGCGGCCGTGCTTGCCGCTGCACTCGCGCCCTTTGCGCCGCTGGCCGCATCGGCGCAGCAGGCAGACAACGGTGAGATACGGATCGTCGTCATCGACCAAAGCAGCAAGGCGCCGATCGAACTCGCGCGCGTCGTTCTCGATGGCCCGGTCGTAACGAGTGAATTTACTGATAAGAAGGGACTGGTCGTCTTCACCGATGTCCCGGACGGCATTTATCGCGCGCGCGTCGTTCGGCGAGACTACCAGACGGTTACCTCAGCATCGTTTGAGATCATCAACGGCAACTACGTCACGGTGAGCGTTGCGCTCGCTCTTTCGACACAGCTAAAAGTCATCGGTACCGTCGAGGCTCACTCGTCGGCGTCCGTCTCGTCGAGCTCATTCGGTCCGGATTCGGCGGTACGCCGGCTTTCGGGCGATCTTGCCGATGCGTTGAATAAACTCTCGGGCGTCTCGGTTCAAACCAGCAGTGATGACAGCGACGCCGAGCAGACGATCTCGCTCGACGGTGAAGATGCGAGCCAGACGGCGTTGACGCTCGACGGCATTCCGCTCAATGCTCCGGGCTCGGCCGGCAATCTCCGCAACTACGCCACCTGCTTGTTTACCGGCGCGGGCGTTCGCAACGGACCGCAGCTCGGCGGGCTTGCCGGCGGCGTGAATTTCACCACGCTCCAGCCGACACTCTCGTGGGAATCCTACGATTCGCTGATGCTGGGGTCGAATGCCCGCAACAGCTGGCAAAGCGCCGAGACCGGTTCGGAGGGGAAGCTCGGCGTCGCTCTCAACCTGTGCGGCGGCCTCGCTACCAGCTGGCTCGACGGTTTGCTCTACACCGATGCGAGCGGTTTGGACTACGTTCATAATGGCGATGCAAACAGCTTTGGCTCATCGGCGCGGTTCCGTTACGAGTTTGGCGATTCGCAGACGATTACCGGCACAATTTTGACCTCGAATCACATCACGAACGTTGTCTGCGCGCGCATACAATATAACGGCATCCCCTGCGGCTACGGCCCGAACAATTATTCGGCTGGAAGCGTGAGCCTCTTCTCGTTGAGCGACGATTTATTACTCGGTGCGACGTCGATTCAAGCGACGATCTATCACAATAACTCTACATCGCTCAGCGACGAACTCGATCGCTATATCGATGGCGCTGCGTCGCCGATCGGCTCCTCGGGGCTCAACGATAGCAGCGGCTTCACGCTCAACGCGATCCTTCCGGCGGCGCAGCGGCACACGATCTCGCTGACGGCCTACGGCTCGTGGGGCACGTCGCAGACCTTCCCTCTCAACGAACCGGCGACGCCGTACTACACGAACCTGCAGCACAGCAGCTATGCCGCTGCGGAAGTCACCGATTCGATTCATTCGAACGAGCATCTCTCGTTTAACGAATCCCTGGGCGTGACGCAAGCGACCGGCGGCTTCGGCGGCGTGCTCGAATCGCTGGGGACGACGTGGCACCCGACAAAATACGATACCTACTCGGCATCGTACACGATGCAGGGCTCGCCTGGGCAGCAGACACGTTCGACGATTCTGAGCGATCCCGCCGCGCTGCGCTATACGTGTGATGGCGCGAATAGCGTCGCGTACGGTAACGCGCCGGGCGCGTCACCCGAAGCAAGTTCCTCGACGTCGACGAATCTCACCTACACGCGCACGTGGATCGGCGGCGACCTTTCGGTGCGGCTCTACCGCCAGATGCAGAAGAACACACTGCTGCCCACCGATGTGAACGGCTCGATCCTCGCGGCAAACGGTACGTTGTCCCCTTCATACATTTCTGCGGTGGAAGCTATCTTTCAAAGCCCTGCGGGTTGCGGAAGTGGTGTGCCGTTTAGCCCGACCCAACTCTATTTCAGCACCCCGGTCGCCGGCGTCGATCGGCTCTATCAGGGCGTTCAGATCACTGGTTATGGCACGTTCGGTAATCTCATAGTGCAGCCGTTCTGGAATACCACCGTGTCGCAAGCCATCTCGAATTCGCCGTTGATCGACAATCCGTATTCGATCACGCAGTCGGGGCAGCAATTGCCAAACGTGCCGCTGCAGCGCGCCGGCGTGATCTTCGATTATAAGGCGCGCCACTCGGCGCTCGAATACTACGCCGATGCGGAATATAACGGGCGGAACAATTCCAACAATCTGCCCGCGTACACGCAGTTCGATGCTGCGCTCAACGCGGCATTTAGCAAGGGAAACTTGACAGTCGCGGCGTCGAACATTTTCGGTACTTACGCCGGCATCTTCTCGAGCTATGCGAACGCGGTGCCATTTTACACGCAGAGCGGGATGATCGTGCCCAACGTCGCACGTCCGCTCGCTCCGCGCACGTATACCGTCACCTATACGCTGCGTTACGGCCCGGGCGCACTGGGCAGCACGCATGTTGCGCAGACGTTGCCTGCGCCCGGCGGCGGCCGCGGCGGCCGCGGCGAAGGCGGTCCCGGCGGTGGAGGCTTCCGTCCGCAGCCGTTACCGAGCAGCGCACCGGCGAATCCGCTCGACGTCTCGTCGGACGATACACGCTGCCCGGCCGACGCACACGTAACCGCGCTGCAACTTTCGAATGAACTGAAGGCCTACGTTGCGCAGATCGAGGCGGCGAAGACGTCCGCGGGATATCCCGCAACGATGCCGCCGCCGCAAATCACCGATGCGACCGTCACCTATCATGGGATGGGCAGCACCTACGCCCTCTCGATTCAGCCACACTTCCAGGCCCAAACGGCCGCGTTGCGTCTCGCCTCGGAAGTGCTCGCCGCTGCGAGCCCGAGCCCGGCTCCAAGACAAGGTTCGCAAGGCGGAGGGCGTGGTGGCGGCAATCGCGTCGGCGGCGGCGGTGGTCAGTTCCGCGTCTTCTTCGGATGCCTCACGCTGCACGTTGCACAGCCCGACGAAGTGACGGCTCAGCATCTCTACACGCCGAGTTCGACGCTCTTCGGTGCGCCGCAGATCACGTTCATGCCGTCGGTCGGTCTCTACGCGGTCGCGCGCCAACCGCAAGCCGGTCAGGAGAGCTTCCGCGTCTACACGCTGCCCTCGGCCCCGCCGAAGGATCCCTTCGAAGTGCGGACCGCATCCGAGTGCACCGGCGACCTGAAGAACACGGCCACGGAAGCACTGACCGAACTGCGCGCCTATTTCACGAGCGGAACCGCGCCGCATCTGTGGACGATCGCCGCCCATACCGCAAAGAACGGCACGTGGTACAGTCTCGTGCCGGGCGATCCGACGCTTGTGCTCCCGCTGCTCTTCTGCGGACGCGTTGCCGCGGCCGAGCCGCAGGACGTCGTGCCGAAGGGTTGGGACGGGGCGATGCAGCCCAACCTCAACTACAATGCCGCGTGGGGACTCTATCTGATCCGTCAGCCACCGCGAGCGCCGAACCCGAACGCGAGCCCCGGAGCAAACCCGCCGCCGCCGGGTCCCTAATCCTCGGGCGAAATACTCCGCGCACGCGCGAGCTCAACCATCTCGCGCATGCGCGGGTGCGTGCCCGGTATCGTTTGCACCCAGGCTTCGAAGCGTGGGACCGGTTCGCCGCAGCGGAACAGCACGTACCACACGTTCATGTCGCCGAGAAAGGCGAAGCGCTTCTTCATGTCCTTTGCCAGCAGTGCATAATCGGGAAACGACGCGGCGTAGGCGTGAAAGCTGCCGAACTCGCGCTCGATCGCGAGCAGCGCGGCTGCGTTGGCGATCGTGGCTTTGACTTTGCGGGGGACTCGCAACACGCCGTTTTGCGCGAGCACACGCTCGGCGTCGATGCTATCGAACGCCGCAACCTGCTGCGGATCGAAATTCGCAAAGGCTTCGCGATACGCATCCCAATGCGCAGCGATTTGCGACCATTTGACGCCGGTCTGGAATACCGCGCGGGTGATGATCTCGAGGATTTGCGCGGCCGACGGATTCGGGACAATCTCGGGGATCGCCGTTGCCACGGTCGCGGTCACGGAGCGTTGCGCGGTGCGTCGAGTGCGAGCGCGGTCATCATCGCAACGCCGTTCGCAAGCGCGCGCTCGTCGATATCGAACAGGCTCGAGTGATGCGGATGGCTCGTTTCTGGACTACCGCTACAGCCGAGCGTGTAGAAACACGACGGGACGCGCTGCGCGAAGAACGAGAAATCTTCCGCGCCCATCAAGCGCGCTGCATCGATCACCCGTGATTCGCCGACCGTCGCGGCCGCAAGTGCGCGCGCGTACTGTGTCTGCTCGGGATCGTTCGCGGTCACCGGATAGCGCCAGATGTACTCATAGTCGTACGATGCGCCCGACGCATCGCAGCAGGCGCGCAACACGCGCTCGATACGCTCGGGCATCGCGCCACGCACGTCGTCGGTAAACGCTCGAACCGTCCCGAGCATCTTGGCGGTGCGCGGGATGACGTTATGGGTTGTGCCGGCATGGATCGCGCCAATCGTCACGACCGCCGGCTCGATCGGATCGACCATGCGCGACACAACTTGCTGCACGCTGGTGATAAAGCTCGCGGCGGCGAGGATCGGGTCCACCGCGAAGTGCGGCGCCGCGCCATGGCCGCCGACGCCGATCACCTCGATTTCGATCGAATCGCTCGATGCGTACATCGGGCCTTCGCGAAAGCCGAGAACACCGGTGGGATATAGCGTGTTGAGATGCAGACCGTATGCGCGTTCGATGCCGAAGCGTTCGATCACGCCATCGTCGATCATGGCTTTAGCGCCGCCGAGGCCCTCTTCGGCGGGCTGGAAAAGGAGAGCGACCGTTCCCGCGATCTCGTCGCGGCGGTCGGCGATCAAGGCGGCCGCACCCAGCAAAATTGCGACGTGTCCGTCATGTCCACACGCATGCATCGTGCCGTCGGCCTGCGAACGATAGGCGTGATCGCGCTCCTCGAGAATCGGCAGCGCGTCCATGTCGGCGCGCAGCATGATCGTGCGGCCTGGCCGTGCTCCGCGCAAGAGCCCGACGACACCGGTCGTGCCGATGCCCTCGTGGACCTCATACCCGAGCGCGCGCAGCCGGTCGGCGACGATGCCGGCCGTGCGGTGCTCGTGAAAACCAAGTTCGGGATGCATGTGTAGATCGCGCCGGATCAAAACCACGTCGTCGGCCAGTCGCTCAGGAACGGTTATCGTTGCTGCCATGCCCACGTGAGTTCTGCGAGCACGTGGCCATCCCCGGCAGGGACTGCGGCCTGACGGGGCGCAGAATCCCGCACGCGCAAGAGGGGCGCAAAATCAATGACGAAGTCCGAACTCTTTACCGAGTATGCCGCGTATCACGCGGACCGCCGTAACCGCGCTTGTCACGCGGTCGGCATTCCCCTGATCTTGATCGGGACCATGGGGATGCTGCATTTGGTGACCTTCGGGCCGATCGACCTTGCAATCGTCGCCGCTATTGCAACACTGCTGTACTACGCCGTCATCGATCCCCGCGGCGCGTTGATCTCCACAGTGGCGTTTGCGATTCTTTACGAGATCGCAATCCGTGTATCGTGGCAGATTGCTCTTGGCGCACTCGTTATCGGTTGGGTCTTCCAGTTGGTCGGTCACCGGTTCGAGGGATCCAAACCAAAGTTCTTGGAGAACCTGGTCTATCTGTTGATCGGGCCGCTATACATTTTTGAAGAGCTCTTCGATTCCGTTCTCGGAGCTCATTAATCACGCACCGGCTGGGGCGATAATGCTCCGGCCGGTTGCGTCAAGAGCGAAACCCCGACGAGCACAAGCACGTTGGCGGTGAGGCCGATGAATCCGGGGTTGAGGCCAAACGGCGCCGTGCCGGTCGCGGCAAGCGTGACCGCGAGCGCGATCCCGACGATGATTCCGGCGGTGACACCTGCCGTGGTCACGCGTCTCCAATAGGCGCCGAACGCATACGCGGGCATGAACTGCGAGATGCCGTTATAGGTGAGCAGCAGCAGATCGACCAGCGTGGTGCGATAGGCGAGCCACAAACCGAGCGAGAGCAGACCCATAACCACGACCATCAAGCGCGTGACACGCAGGCGTCCGGGTTCGTCCAAGCCGATACCGAAGAGATCTCCCGCGACGTTCTTAGCGACGACGCTCGCCGAGCTGAGCAACAGCGCCGTCGACGGCACGAGCGCGCAGAGCGCGCCGGTTCCCGTAACGAATCCAAGGACCCACGGCGGGTAGAACCGTGAAACGACGGCGAGGAACGATTGATCGGCCGCGGGACCTTTGAGGCCCGGCACGATCAAGAGCGCCGAAAAGCCGGCGAAAAAAATCAGCAGCATGATGAGCTGGTAGACCGGCAAGAACATGGCATTGCGGCGCAAGACATTTTCATCTTTGGCGCTGAAGATCGCGGCAATCGACTGCGGTCCCGAAAAGAAGCCCAGTCCGGTCAACAAAACGGTGGAAACATACCACAGGGACCCCTTGGGCGCGGTGAGCCCGCCGAGCACGAGCCGTTCCGGGTGTGCGAGCAAGACCTGGTCGAACAATCGTGCGGGCGAACCGAAAAACTGAAGCGGGATAGCCAAACCAACAAAGAGCAGCGCCCCGATTACCAGCGCGTCTTTGATGATGCTCGCCCATGCCGTGCCGCGTAAGCCGGTCACGAAGACAAACGCGATGATCAGCAAGAACGCGACGCACGCGCCGAGCACCGGGTCGATCGCCCCATGTCCCGCGACGGTCAAGAAGATTTGCAGCGCCGAAAGCTGCAGCGTGACGTACGGGATAAGCGCCAGCACCGCGACGATCGCGACAATCGTTGAAAGCGCACGGCTCTGATAGCGCACCTGGATCAGATCGGGGAGCGTGAGCAAGTTGTGTTGCTTGCCCATGCGCCAAATCCAGGGGAACAGAAAATAGTAGAAGATGTATCCGCACGTGCCGTAGGCCATGATGTAAAAAGCCGGTGCCCCGAAGGTGTAGGTCCAGCCGGCGGCGCCTAAAAACGTGAAGCTCGTGTAGATCTCGCCCGCCAGGAGCACCCAAAGAAACACCGCGCCGAAGCCGCGTCCGCCAACGATGTATTCTTGCGGCGTCATCGTGAAACGCCGGACGCTTGCGACTGCGAAGAACACCGTTCCAAGGACGATTGCGGCGATGACGCCGAGCGTGACGCCGGAGTTCACCAGTGTCCCTCGATACGGCCGAGCGTCCAAAGAAAAGCGGGCGTTACGATTACCCAAAACGCGATCCAGGCGAGGAGAAACGGCAGGCCCAAAATGCGCGGCTCGACGTGATTGACGAACGGCACAGCCACCGAGAGCGCGCCGAAGGGTATGGCCGCAAGCAGGAAGCGAAGCTGTCGCTGCATTGCTTGGGCCTTCCGGTGCTGGTCACGAAAACCTCCGGCCGCTCGATACAGCCTATGTCGAGCGGTTCGAGTCATAGCTCGGAGCGGGGACTCCGGACCCGCCGATCTTGCGCCCGTGCCGTTTGCGTGAGGTCCACTTGCGCAACCGCGTTGCCATATCGCCCATGGATATGCACAACGCGGTCGACGATCTCTCGCCTTAGACTTCTCGCCTGTCTCTCGCCTGTCTAATGAAGGCGATCTTGCGCCGGTGCAATATTTCCCGGAGATGTCATCTGACTACACCGCGGTCCTCTCGGGGAAGCACGCGCTCGTGACCGGCGGCGCGCGAGGTATCGGCGAAGCTATAGCAAAGGCGCTGGCCGCGAACGGTGCGCGCGTGTCGGTGGTAAGCCGGAATCCGGGCAGTGTCGCCGGGCAGTTTACCACGGCGCAGGCCGACGTTACCGATGAAGCGCAGCTCAAAGCCGCCTTCGAGTACTGCCGCAAGGCAAACGGGCCGATTGAAGTGCTGGTGAGTAACTCAGGAATCGCCGACTCCGCGCCGCTCACGCGCACAACGCTCGAGTTGTTCGAACGTATCATCGCCACGAATTTAACCGGCACATTTCTTGCCTGCCGCGACGCCGCGTCCGATATGCTCAAAGCGAAATGGGGGCGCATCCTCAACGTGGCCAGCATGGCGGGCTTGCACGGCGCGCCCTACGTCGCCGCGTACTGCGCGAGTAAGCACGGCGTCATCGGCTTTACTCGGGCGATCGCGGCCGAGTTTGCCGGGACCGGCGTGACGGTGAATGCGATCTGCCCCGGCTACACCGAGACCGATATGATGCAGCAGGCCATCGACAAGATCATGAAGTTCACCGGTGCCTCGAATGAATCGGCGCGCCAGTCGCTCGCCGACATGAATCCCGAGGGACGGCTGGCCAGCGTCGAAGAGGTCGCGCAGGCCTCGCTCGATTTGATCTGTGGCGAGCGGAGCGGCATTTCGCTCGTTGTCCCCGGAGGATCCGAAGCCTAAATGCATTTCTCACTCGGGCTGTTACTCGCAGCGCTCTGGGCCGCCGATCCCGTTCATTCCTCGGCGAACTTCACCGCGACGCACCTGATGATTTCTCACGTGAACGGGATCATTCCGATCGTGAATGCAACCATCGTCGTCCCGGACGGCACCAATATTCCAACTGACGCTCGCGCGTCTCTTGATCCCAGCGGTATCGACACACGCAACTCGCATCGAGACGACGACCTGAAGTCGCCCCATTTCTTCGACGTCGCGACCTATCCAAAGATGGCGTTCGCCAGCACCAAGATCACGGCCGGCGACGCGACGCACTTCACGGCGGTCGGCGATCTCACGATGCACGGGCAGACGCATCCGGTGACGCTCGCCTGTGAGTACCTCGGTCGCGGTCCCGGCATGCACCCGGGCGAACTTCGCATCGCCTATACCTGCAAGACGACGGTGGATCGCACGCAGTGGGGAATGAATCTCTACTATCCGGTGGTCAGCAACAGCATCGACTTAGAAATCGATGTCGAAGCAATCAAGCAGTAGCGCCTACGCGCCGTACCAGCGCAGGTGCGGCCAGATTTGGTCGAGCGGCATCGCCGGATCGGTGCACAGATAGATCGGCGCGGGGCCTTCGACTACCCACTTGAGCGGCTCGTTCGACGTGCGCACGAGACGGCATGAACGATAGAACTGTCGTAGAAGATCGATGCGCGACGCGCCGATCGCGATCATGCTCCTTCCGTTGTAGTCATGTGTTCCCCAAAGCCAATAGGAGTTCTGGCTACTGATTGCACTCGGAAGATTGTAGGCTGGGCCGAAGAAATCGATCGCTCCGGCGTCGGCGTACGTGTCCGCATAGATTGCGGTGTTAGCACGCGTCGATGCAGGAAGCGTTTTATACACGGAGGCGACATCTCGCGCGAGGCGATCCCAGCCGAATTCTTCGGCATAAACCGGCTGAATGAGCCGCGCAGGCTCACCGTTGCGTCCGGTCAGGCCAAGCGTTTGCGAGTAGGCGATGAATCCATCGATCGGCAGAACCGGTATCGAAAGCGGCATCGTCGCGACGGCCGTCGCGCTCAGCGCGACAAAGAGCGCGGCGCGCAGCCATACCGCCGCTCGCTCGACAACGACCGAACCGATGGCCAGAAGCGCGCCGTACATCCCGATGATGTAGTAGCCCTTGGCCTCGAGCGCAACCGCCACCGCGAAGAGCACGACGTACGCGATCGAGATAAAGCGGAGTTCGCGCAAGCGCGTCCAGGCGAACGGCGCAATCAACCCAGCGAGCCAGACGGGGACGGCAAGCGGGTTGGTGTACACCAGTTGTTCGGTTGCGAACGAGATCGCGTTGCCCGCGAGGTTTTGTGATTCGAGCAGCCAGCCGTTGTTGAAGGCATGCCGATGCGCTGCATCGCCTTGCAGGACCGCAAAGAACGGCCAGCCGTGCGCCGCTTGCCACCACACGTTCGGCAGCATAACGAGTACGACGATCGCTGCGGCTAGCGCGAGCCGCGGCGTCGCCAAGATGCGTCGCTCCTTCGTGGCGAGCACGCCGACGAGGAGTGCGACGAGCAGCAGCGCCATGGAGTACTTGCCGTAGAGACCAAACGACGCAACGGCGGCGAGCGCGAGCCAGTAACGCCGCATGGCGCACCAGATGCCCAAAGTCCATGCGAGCGGTTCGAACGACGTGGTGGTAAGGATGTTGCCGAGCAGCAGATACGCCGGAGTCAAGGCCACCGCGATACCGGTCAGCCACTGCGCAAAGCGCCCGCCGCCCAGATCGCGCGCGATCTGCACGGCGACGTAGGTCGTCAACCCGGCCGCGAGGCACGGCAGGAACCGCAGCGCAATCAATCCATCGTTTGCGGGTTGTGCCAGCCATGCAACGAGCGCAACGAGCGGCGGTTGATCCACATAGCCCCACGCGAGATGGCGACCGCACGCAATAAAATACAGTTCGTCGCGAAAGTATCCGTAGCGCCACGCGGTGGAAAGGTGCAGCGCGAACGTGGCTAGCGCGATCGCGATGCCGATCACCGGGCTCGAACCGTCATGCGGCAGGAATTACGCGCCTCCTGGGCCGACCCTTGCGGCGATGTGCAGGTTGAGGCAACGTGCGTCTGCCCAATAGTCTAACGATTCTCGTCTTGGCTGCCGCGGGCTTCGGCTTCGTGGTGTTTTGGGATCCCCAGATCGGCGTGCCGGGTTTTTGGATAACCGTTGCAGCAATCGTTGGGCTTTTACTCTGGCATCGTTTCAACACGCAAGCGGCTTCGAAGCGTTGGCTCGCTCGCGCATCGGATCGGCCGATCGTGCTTGCGCCGCCGTTTGCCGATCGCTGGCACGTGACATCCGGTGGACCTGATCCGCGTCACAACCACCATCTGGGTCGCGGGGATCAATACTTCGCGTATGATTTCGAGCGCGACGACGGCGCGTCGTGGGATCAGCCGATTCTTGCGCCGTGCGATGGACTAATCGTGCACATGGAAAATCGTCAGCCGGATGCGCCGCCCGAACAGCCACAGCGCAATCCTGCACGGCCCTTCGGCAACTACGTATCGATCGAAACGCCGGGCGGCTATGTGATCCTCGCGCACCTGCGTCAAGAGTCGGTGACCGTTCGCGTCGGCGAAAGCGTGGGCGCGGGCGACGAGATCGGGCGCTGCGGAAACTCCGGAACGACGCGCGGCCCACACTTGCACGTGCATGCACAGAACCAGCCAAGTCAGGTCGACTCAGCGCAGGCGGTGCCGATCGCTTTTCTAAATCGAATGGCGTCCGAGCCGATGCTGCTCGAATACGGCGATCGCTTAGGCTAACTCACCTTCGAACGTGGGATCCGGGCGGCGACGTCCGAGCGCGAAAGCAAAGAGCATGCCGCCGAGGCAGACGATCGCACCGATCAACTCGTAAGGAAGGAACGCGGCGTGCAAGATCGGCACGCTTAAGATGCCGGTGAAAACGGGCATGAGGAATTGAACGATCGAGCCCTTTCCGGCGCCGACTTTGTTAATTCCCCAGATCCATACCGGATACGTGAGGAGGACGGGAAAGAGCGTAGCGTAGATGATGCGCCACCATACGTCCCATCCGAGCGCCGAAAGATTGGTGTGCAGCAGTGGCGGTAGGCCGCCGGGAATCAGCATAATCGTGCCGATGGTCAGCCCGATCGCGAGCAGCTCCAACGGCTGGTAACGCGCCATGAGCCGGGAACCGACCACGTTATAGCCTGCAAAGACGGCGGCTGACCCGAGAACCAGAAGGTCGCCGATGCGTATCGCCGCGTTGCCGGAAAACGCGCCTTCGAAGATCGCGACGCCGAGTAGCGCGATCGCCACGCCGAGCCATCGTCCCGGGCGCACGTGCTCGTGCCCGGCGAGAGCCACAATCGCGAGCGTGAAGATCGGTGAGATTGCGCCCAGGAGCGCGGTGGCGAAGGGTGTGGTGTGCGCGAGCCCGGTCACCCAGAAATATTGGTACAGGCCAAAACCGCACGCGCCGCAGATCAGCAGCGCGGGAATGTCGCGGCGCTCGACGTGGATGCGACCACCGCTAACCCATACGAACAAAAACGCCAGCGGCGTCATGATCAGAAAACGCACGAAGGTAAAGGCGAGCGGGTTCATCTGCTCGATGGCCTGCTTTGCGACAATCATATTGATCGCCCAAGCGAGCACGGCGTAGAGCAATGCACCGTAGATAAGCAGGCGGCGCGGCACGATTACGCGCAAGCTTCGGGTAACGATGAGTCAGTCCATGCCCTTTCTCGAAAACGGTGCGATCCGACTGTGTTGCGAGCGCCGCGGAACCGGGCCGAGGCATCTGCTCTTCGTGCATGGTTGGATCTCGTCGCGACGCATGTGGTACGACGTCGCCGAACGCCTCGATCGTGTCGCCTTCACCCTGCACCTGCTCGACTTTCGCGGATGCGGACGCTCCGATCGCCCGCGCGAGGCACACGATCTCGAAGCTTACGCGAGCGATCTTCGCGCGGCGCTCGCGTCAATCGCGTCAACGGTGACACTGGTCGGGCATTCGATGGGCGGAAAGGTGGCACAATACGTCGCCGCCGAGCAGCCCCCCAATCTCGAGCGTATGATTTTGGTTGCGCCGGGAACCGCGCGTGCGGCGCGCCCGTCGCCGCGTCACCGTGTACTGACGCTCGAGACCTACGGGTCGCGCGCGCGCATCGAGCGCTTCCAGCGCTCGGCCATGCAGCGCGAGGTCAGCGCTGAAGTGATGGAGCGGATCGTCGACGATGCGCTCGTCGCGTCGTACGAGCACTGGATGGGTTGGTATGATACCGGCCGCGCGAGCGAATTCGCCGACCGCCTGGCCTCGATTGCCGTACCGGTCTTGGCGATTGCGGGAAGCAACGATCCACTCGTGTCGGCTTCGCAAATAAAGCGCGACGTGACGGCCGCAATCGGCGGCGCGCTGTTCGTGCAATTACGCGATGCGGGGCACAATCTTCCGATCGAAGCGCCGGACGACATCGCCGAAGCGATTCGGCGATTCGCCGGCTAGTGATCCCACGCCGGGGCGGCTGAAGCGGGGCTCTCGATGATCGGCTGCCATACGTTTCCCGCGGTGCTCGAGCCGCCGGCGCTTGGGTCATATACGACGGTGATCAACGTGTTGGCGGCGCCGGCGTCGTCGCCGGCGCCTCCGTTGATCAGCCCATTGAGAGAAGTGTCCGTCCCCCCGACGATCGACGTGTAGGGCGATGTCGCGAACGTGCGGAAGGCGACGACCCCGCTGCGCGACGCTAGCGTGGCGCCGCTCGCGGCGCTGACGACGCTTGCAATCGCAAACGAGGCTCGCGCCTCGCTGACCGCGCTGTTGCTTTGCAATACGATGGTGCAGGCCGTGCCGGGGCAAGACGTAGGCGACGGTGCCGGCGCAGCGGTCTGTGTCGCAAACGTCGTTTGCACGTTGATCTCGCAACCGTTCGCATCGGCGTAAGCGCAGGTTGCGGTCGGCGCGGGCGCCGCGAAACTCGACGTTTGCGGATTGGACGCGATGCTCTGTGCGACCGAGTTTTGCGCTGCCCGCACGCCGCTGACGAATGCCAGGCGCGCGGCGTCGAGCGCGCGCTGTCGCAGCGCAGCTTGGGCCAGCGAAGCAGCACCATGCACGATCGTTTCGCCAAGCACGGCAAGGAGTGCGAGCAGAAAGACGGTGCGCAACAACATTACTGCGGCGCTGCACCATTGCCGGCTGCCGGAAGGCGTGCGCCGGGGAGCGGGGCCGGCGCGTCGATCGTTTGACTCAGCGTCGCACGCTTTGTCGCGTCGTTATCGTCGCTTGCCGTAAGCACGATCGTGATCGCGCCGTTCGCGTCGGTCGTCGTCGAGAGCGACAGGTGTGCCGGCAATGGAGAGCCGCTCGGCAACGGAATCGCGGTCGCAACCGTTGTCGCGGGCAGACTCGCGCCCTGATATTTCATCAGATCGACGGCGATTCGCATTTCGCGGGTCACCGTCGCTTCGAGGGAACTTTGGAGCGGATCGGGACCGAATCGGTGGACTGCGGCAATCGTGGCGGCGCCAAGTGCGCCGGCGGCCACCGCGATAACCGCGACCGCTACAACGACTTCGAGGAGGCTGTCACCGCGCTCGATATCATGCACATCACGGTGAGTGCCCTCGCGCGGCTGAAAGAAGACGAGGCTGCCGAAGGCGCAGGAGCGGCCGCTCGATGAGATAGGTCACGATTGCCGCCTGGGCGATGGTGACGATGAAGGCGAGGATGGTGTACTGCAACCGCCACGCCGGATCGTAGTGGGGATCGCCGGTGTAGCCGGGGATATGATGGTTGACCATTTCGCGTGCAACCAGTTGGTGATACAGGTAGAGATTGTACGAGATGATCGCCAGAAAGCGCAGCGGCGGGTTGGCCAGCAGCAGTTGCCACGCACGCGGGGCGGCCAGCGACCCGATCGCGATTGCGGCGAAGCTCAAGCCGTAGAGCGGGCGCGTGTAAATCTGCAACGCGGTTTGCCACTGCGGATCGGTGCGATGGTTGAACATCTCGATCAAGAGCGTGCTCAGCAGCCACCCGCCGGCGATGGCGAGCAGAGGCATGACGAGCGAGACACTGGGCGTGCGCAGGTAGCGGCCGAACCGTGCGAAGAGCCACGCCGAGAGCATGCCGCAAGCGAAGATGTCGAGATAGCCGGGCAGATTTTCGATCAGCAGCGGCATTTGATCGGCGAAGCAACACTGCGCCGCGTGCATCCGCCACAGCTCGGCGATCGCGATCATCCCGATGACGGTTGCAAGCGGGCGTCGCGAAAAGCACCACCAAACGAGCGGAAAGATGAGGTAGAACTCGACTTCGACCGCGAGCGTCCAGAGCACGCCGTTGATCGAGCCATACGTCGATTGCCACCACGTGTGAATGAAGAGTAGATGGGTGACGACTTCTTGCCAGGGCGCCGCGCCCGCGCGACACAGCACGTCGTAGCCGATCGCATACGCAACGACGATCGAGAGCACATAGGACGGGACGATCTTGATGAAGCGCCGCCACGCGAAGTGGCCCCAGGTCGGCAGTGGTTCGCCTGCGAGCTGCGCGCGCACGAACGGGAACGTGATGACGAAGCCGCTCAGAAAGAAGAAGAGATGGACGCCGATGAAGCCCGTCTCGGGAATCCATTGGAGCCACGGCGCCGGCGCGGGTTGCCACGAGATCTCCCAAATGTGATACCACAGGACCAGCAGCACGGCGATGCCGCGCATCCCATCAAGAACGCCGAGCCGATCTTTCACGAATTCCTTTTGTTCTAAGGGGTTGACACAAACCCTGTGTTTGTATTAGCCTGTAGATACAATGCTTGCGCACCCTCTCGGATACGTTGTTCTCGCGCTGCCGCTCCTCATTTTGCTCGCGGCCGTCATCCCAATTGCTGTACGGAGCTTGCGGCCTCGATGAACGATCCGTTTATGATCGGGTTGGCGCGCTTCATGTCGATTTTTTTCGCGCTCTCGGCCGTAGCGGTCTATGTGTACAGCCGATGCACGCCGTTTGGAGCCGAGAACATCTGGCTTACAAATATGGCACGGCCGTTCGGCGCGGAATTGCGAGGCCGGCTTGCGGCAGCCTTAGCGCGACGCGGAAATGAGCGGACCGAACCATGGACCGGCGGCGTGGTGCTGGTGCTCCAGCTTGCGCTTTGCGCGTGCTGCTATTTCGGGATGCTTTCCTTGGCCGCCACATTTGCCGCCTACTTTGCCTTGATCCTCGCGCAGCAGTGCGTCGCATTCATGGTTACGCACAAGAGCCGGATTGGGACACGTGTCGCGAGCCTGCAGCCGCGTATGATCGCGCGGATCGTCCCGCTCTGGTCGCTCTTCCTCCCCGTCGTCGGTTGGTGCGCGAGCCTCGTCATCGGGTGGCGAACCGGAGCGTGGCTTCCCGTCCTGCTTAGCGTCGGCACGTCGGCTGGAGCGCTCGCCTTGGCCTTCGTGATGACGTCATGGCCGGCGATTATCGGCGATCAAGACACGCAAGCCGACGAGGCTATCGATTGCGCGCTGCGCAACTCGCGGGTGCGGTCGCTGCTCCTCATGGCCGGTATCATACCGTTTGCGGTTTCGCAAGTGATTTGGGCACCTCACGACCTAGACGTCATCCTGGCGCGGCTGGTGTGCGTCGCTGCGTACCTTCCTATGACGTTGTGGTATGCCAAGGCGGTGCGTACCGCGCAGAACGACATTCTGAGATTGGATCATGCATCATGAAACCTGACGATTTCTCTTACTGGTATATCTCGATCTTCCTGATCGCCATCGGCGTCGCGGGGATCGTCGCGAGCCGGTTTCTAAACAATCTCAAGTGTAACTTTTGGCTTGAATTGCGCGATCCGGCGATCGCGCCCCGTCTTCGCGCCGTGCTCGATCGCCGCGATGCGCTTGAAGGCGTTGGGCAAAAGCCGATCCTCGTCGCGTCGATCAGCTATTTGTTTTTTGGCACCCTCTGCTTGCTGCATATCTTGACGCCGGCAATCACCTACGCGCTTGCATGCGCGGACGTTGCGCTGGTCTTCGCTTGGGTGTTTACGCGCGTTCGCAACCGAAGCCCGCGTCGCGCCGCGTCGCTTGCGCCACGACGACAGATATCGGTTGTTCCGCCACTGGCATTCATCGGCGCGCTGCTCGCGGCTGCGATACCACTGGTCTTCGTGACGGATGCGGCGCTGCGTGCGCCGGCACTCTTGGTCTCGGTCTCGAGCCTTGCCATCGTCGTCGCGGCGTGGTCGATCGCGGGCATGGCGGCCGTGCTGGTTGGCGAAGACGTCGATCTCGAGGTCTACGTCGACGAACGTATCCGGCGCTCGCGCGTGGGCTCGATGCTGACGCTCGCCTACGCGGTCGTTCCGGTGTTTATCTCCGTCGTCACGCGGAACGCCGTGGACGTTCCCCTATACGACGACGCGTTTGTTGTATCGATGATCTTGGCGGTCATGTTTCTGACCTGGTATTTTATCGACTTCGTGCAGCGCCGGGTCCCACGAGCAGATGGCGCCTGAGAACGAGGCGCTCATTGCGGTCGACCCGCAAATCGAAACGCCGCCCTATCAACAGATCTTCGAACAGATTCGCGCCGCGATCGAGCGAGGCACGCTTGCGCCCGATGCGCCGCTTCCCACGGTGCGCCAGCTCGCGGGCGACCTCGGTGTGGCACCCAATACGGTGGCTCGAGCCTACACCGACCTTGCGGACGCGGGATGGTTGGTCAGTGAGGGAAGGCGTGGGACGCGCGTTGCGAGCAAGACGCCCGCGGCTGACCGGCGCGCTCGATCCAATGCGTTAGCCGATGCGGCGATGCGCTTCGTGGATTCGCTGCGCCATCGGGGGTATAGCCGGACTGAGATCGCCGCCGAGCTTCGCAAGGTGCTCGAATCCTAGCCTCGCAGCTTGACAGCCCCGGCCGGGATGTGATTGCATAGCCGCAACGTGACTGTCCACAGCTTTAGCTACGCGTTTTGGTATTACTACTTTGGCCTCAGTGGCCCAAGGGGATTCGCGCACGCATAAGGCTGGCCGGCAAGAAGCCGCAGAACACGCGTAAAATGCACGAACGAGTCCCCGCCGAAGTGGGGACTCGTTCTTTTTCTATCAGGGGCAATGGCAATGACAGCGGTCTACCAAGGAGTCGATGGGGCCTACTCGCAGCTCGTGCTCGGGCACTTTTTGCGCGAACACGGCATCGAGATGCCGACCGTGGGTCTTCCCAGCTTTCGCGAGATGGCCACGGCCGTGGCCGGCGCGCGCGCCGCGATCGGGGTCATTCCCATCGAGAACGCGATCGTCGGGACGGTGCGCGAAGGCTATGATCTGCTTGCCGAGTTCGATTTGGTACCGGTCTCGGAGATCCAGTGGCGCACCGATCACCGCCTGCTCGGCGTTCGCGGCGCCGAGCTGCGCGACGTGCGCGAAGTGCTGGCCCACCCGCTGGTACTCGCCGAGTGCGGCGCGTTTCTTGCCGGCCTCGACCATGCGCGCGCGATCCCGTGCGAAGACACGGGCGTGGCTGCGCGCGAGGTCGCGCGCGGCGGCAATCCGGCGATCGCCGCGCTTGCCTCACCCGCCGCCGCCTCGATCTATGACCTCATCGAATTAGCCGCCCACTGCAGCGATGACCCGCGCACCTACTCGCGCTTCCTCATCGTACGACCGCGTCACAGCGGTCCATCCAATCCGGTGCTGGCCCTCGCGAAGAGTTCGCGACGCAAGACGTCGCTGATTTTCTCGGTTGAAGAGCGCACCGGCTCACTCGCCGGAGCGCTTTCCATTCTAGCGAGCCACAGCATCAACGGCGATAAGCTCGAGTCTAAGCCGTTTCTGGGCCATGGCACCGAGCGCGTCTTTTACGTCGACTTCGACGGTGACCTCGACGATGCAAACGTGGCCGATGCGCTCGCGGCGCTCAAGAAAGCATGCCGGACCCTCACGGTGTTGGGCAGCTATGACGCGCATGTCGGGGAACCGATCGGACGCAACGACGATCCGCCCAGAGCGCTGGTCGAGCTGGTGCGTGAAATCGCCCCGCCGCCGGCGATTGCCGATTCGCCCTTTCCGCGAGTTTCGCGCGCCGCAAATCCGCCGGGCACGACGCTGCAAATCGGCGGCGTGCGTGTCGGTGACGGCGAGTTCACGATCGTGGCAGGACCGTGTTCGGTCGAATCGCGCGAGCAGATTCTCGACACCGCGCGATCGGTTGCAGCGCACGGCGCGGTGATGTTGCGCGGCGGTGCATTCAAACCGCGCACGAGTCCCTATGCATTTCAGGGTCTGGGCTGGGAAGGCGTGTCGCTCCTTGCCGAAGCCGGGCGCGCGAGCGGCCTTCCGACGGTGAGCGAGGTCATGACCATCGATCAGGTCGAGCGCATGGCCGCGCAGATCGACGTCTTGCAAATCGGCGCACGCAACATGCAGAACTTCGATCTGCTCAAAGCCGTTGGGCGCTGCGGACGTCCCGTGTTGCTCAAACGCGGACTCGCTGCAACCGTTGACGAGTTGCTTGCCGCCGCCGAGTATATTCTCTCCGAAGGTAATCCCAACGTGATCCTGTGCGAACGCGGCATTCGTACCTTCGAACAGGCCACGCGCAATACGCTCGACCTTTCGGCCGTACCGGTGCTGCGCGAGCGTTCACACCTGCCGGTTTGGGTCGATCCGAGCCACGGCGTCGGCGTGCGCCGCTGGGTTCGGCCGCTCTGCCGCGCTGCCAAAGCGGTCGGCGCGCACGGGTTGCTCATCGAGGTGCACCCCAATCCGCCCGAAGCCAAGAGCGATAAAGAACAGGCGCTCACCTTCGACGACTTCGGCACGATCATGGCCGACCTCGAGCAGATTGACATCTGGTCGCAACCGCAGGTCCGCGTATGAAAGAATCGGAGTGGCGAGGCGGCAAAGTTCGCGGGATTCGCGGGGCCATCACGGTCGAGCGTGACGAGGGCGCGGCGATCGTCGAGGCGACCAAACGCCTCTTGCGCGCAATGATCCAGCGAAACGAGGTCGAGATCGACGATATCGCCTCGGTCCTGTTCAGCCTCACGCCGGATTTGCGCGCCGTTTTTCCCGCACTGGGTGCACGCGAGATGGGCTGGACCAACGTGCCGATGTTGCATTTCTGCGAGATCGACGTGCCCGGATCGCTCGAGCGCGTCATCCGGGTGCTCATGCACGTCAATACGACGCGCGGCATCGACGCGATCGAACACGTCTATCTCGACGGAGCGGTCGTCTTGCGTCCCGACCTCGCGCGCGCGACGACAACCTAAACGATGCCGAGCGTCGGTATCGTCGGCACCGGATTGATCGGTGCATCGATCGGGCTTGCCGCGCGCGAACGCGGCTGGGAGGCGCTGGGCTGCGACCGGGATCCGGCTGCTCAAAGCGGGGCATTGCGAAACGGAGCAATCGATCGCGTAGCCGAGCGCGATGAAATCTATGCTGTCGCTGACGTCGTCGTGATTGCGACACACGTGAGCGGCACGCTCGAAGAAATCATGTCGCTGCGGCGACGCGCGTTGCGCGACGATCAGCTGATCATCGATGTCGCGTCGGTGAAAGCGCCGATTGCAAAAGCAGCCGACGGAATTCGAACATTCGTGCCGACGCATCCGATGGCCGGAGGAGAGCGGCGCGGCCCCGACGCGGCTCGTCGCGACCTGTTCGAAGGGCGCATTTGGTGCTTCGTGCCGACGCCGGATGAACTGCGCAGCGCGCAAGCTCGTGTTTTTGTCGAAGCGCTCGGCGCCACGTCGCTGGCGGTGGAAGCAGCGGAGCACGATGCAATCGTCGCGCTGACGTCGCATCTGCCGCAGTTTATCGCCTATGCGTTCACGCAGTGCGTGAGCGAGCGCGCATCGAGCGATCCCGCGTTGGTCGATGCGCTCTGCGGACCGGCGGCGCGCGAACTCTTGCGGCTGGGACGTTCGTCGCCACAGATGTGGGATGAAATCTTCGCCGCCAACCGCGAGGCGCTACACGGTGAACTCCAACGCTTTAGAAAGGCGATCGATGCTCGTCGGCTTTCAGGGTGAGCCGGGCGCCTTCAGCGAGGAGGCCGCGGCAGGTCTGTTCGGCGCGATCGAATCGCGCGGGTATCCGACCTTCGATGCGCTCGTCGATGCAGTCGACGCAGGCGAGGTGCCGTGTGGCTTGCTTCCCTGCGAGAACAGCATCCACGGGCCGGTGACGCGTGCCTACGATCTGCTCTATGCGCATCCGCGCGTCGCGATCATCGATGAAACGGTGCACCGGATCGTGCAAACCCTCATCGGGATCGAGGGCGCGAGTTTAGACGACATTCGACGCGTCGAATCGCACCCGGTCGCACTCGAGCAGTGCCGGCGCTTTCTCGCGTCGCTTGCGGGCGTCGAGGTGATTGCCGTCGCCGACACCGCGGGCGCGGTTCGAGATGTCGCTCGACAAGGCGACCGCTCGCACGCCGCCATCGGTCCGGCGGCAAGCGCGCAGCGTTACGGAGGCTGCGTTCTGGCCGACGCGATCCAAGACGAGGCCGAGAACTACACCCGGTTTTTCGCCATCGCTCGCGACGGTATTGCCCGGCGGCAGATCGGGCGCGCCGTCTTGGCGTTCGTGCTGCCCCATCGCCCGGGCAGCTTGCACTCAGCGCTGGGCGTCTTTGCCGACCGCGGCCTAAACTTGCGGGCCCTGGTTGCGCGGCCGCGCCCGGGCCGGCCCTTCGAATACATCTTCTATGCCGAGATCGAGTGCGAGACCGCCCAGCTTGCGCAGGCCGCGGCCGCGGCGGTGAGCGACGAGGTTCGCTTGCTTGGCTGGTACTAACAGGGTCCAGACCCGCGGTCTGGACCCGTGGCGCTCGGCCTTCGGCCGATCCGCCCTCACCATTTGACGCGCTCTGCCGCCCTTGATATACTGCCGTAGTTCAGGCCCACCGGCAGGTGCGGCCCACTTTGTGTGTGTTGCTAGGGAGACGCAGTTGCCCACGATTAATCAGCTCGTCCGTAAGGGCCGGGCGAAGACGGAAAAGAAGGTCAAAACCCGCGCGTTCCGTGTGATCCTCACCGGACCCAAGCCGGGTCATCCGGACCTTCCGACGCGTCAGTTCGAAGTGACGGGCAACCCGCAGCGTCGCGGCGTCTGCACTCAGGTGAAGACCGTGACCCCCAAGAAGCCGAATTCGGCGCTGCGCAAAGTTGCGCGTGTGCGCTTGACCAACGGCGAGGAAGTGACGGCGTACATCCCGGGTATCGGCCATAACCTGCAAGAGCACTCGGTGGTGCTGGTGCGCGGCGGCCGTGTCAAAGATCTCCCGGGCGTGCGTTACCACATCATTCGCGGCACGCTCGACACGGCCGGAACCGCCAACCGTAAGCAAGGCCGCTCGAAATACGGCGCTAAGCGCACCGTGAAGAAGTAAGGATATAGATGCCACGTAAAGGACCGGCTCCCAAGCGGCAGATTCTGCCCGACCCGAAGTTCAACTCGAAGATTCTCGCGCGCTTCATCAACAAGGTGATGCTCAGCGGGAAGAAGTCGACCGCCGAACAGGTCACCTACGGCGCGCTCAACATTATTGCCGAGAAGACGGGTCGCGATCCGTACGAGATTTTCCAGCAGGCGCTCTCAAATGCGATGCCGCTGGTTGAAGTGCGTCCGCGCCGCGTCGGCGGTGCAACCTACCAGGTGCCGATGGAGGTTAGACCTGATCGGCGCCAGGCAATGGCGATGCGCTGGCTGATCGGCTTTGCGCGGGCACGCGGCGGTCGCTCGTTTGAGGAAAAACTCGCGGGCGAGCTGCTCGACGCTTCGAACAACACCGGCGCGACGATCAAGAAGCGCGAAGACACGCACAAAATGGCCGAGGCTAACAAAGCCTTCGCCCACTATCGTTGGTAATTCACCAGAACATTTAGGAACGTGGCAACCAAAGAATCTCCGCTCAAAGACGCGGCAAACCGAGAGTATCTGCTCGAGCGGACTCGCAATATTGGGATCGCAGCACACATCGATGCGGGCAAGACGACCTGCACCGAGCGTATTCTGTTTTACACCGGTCGCGTCCACAAGATCGGTGAGGTGCACGACGGCGCCGCGACGATGGACTGGATGGTTCAGGAGCAAGAGCGCGGCATCACGATCACCTCGGCTGCCACCGCCTGCACCTGGCGCGAGAACCGGATCAACATCATTGATACGCCTGGCCACGTGGACTTCACGGTCGAAGTCGAGCGCTCGCTGCGCGTGCTCGACGGCCTAGTCGCGCTCTTCGACTCCGTCGCGGCTGTGCAGCCGCAATCAGAGACGGTCTGGCGCCAGGCGAACAAGTACAAAGTGCCGCGAATCATCTTCGTCAACAAGATGGACCGCATGGGCGCCGACTTCTTTAACGTGGTCGCCAAGATTCGCGAACGCCTGGGCGCGCGCGCCGTCCCGGTCCAAGTGCCGATCGGAGCCGAAGACCAGTTCCTCGGCGTGGTCGACCTGTTCACGATGCACAAGGTCATCTACACCGATGACCTTGGCAACACGATGGGCGATGAACCGCTGACCGACGCCGACGGCGAGCTCCGGGCTACCGCGCAGAAGTGGCGCCAAGAACTCATCGAGGCGATCGCCGAGCAAGACGACGAGCTGCTCGAGATGTTCTTTGACGGCAAAGAGTTGCCGGTCGATCGTATGAAGACCGCGCTGCGCAAAGCGACGATCGCGGGTTCGGTATTGCCGATGCTGTGCGGTTCGGCGTTCAAAAACAAGGGCGTGCAGCCGCTACTCGACGCCGTGGTCGACTATTTGCCCTCGCCGCTGGAAGCCAAAGCCATCGTTGGTAAGGATAAGAACGGCGACGAGATCACCCGCAAACCGGACGACAATGAGCCGTTCGCGGCGCTTGCGTTCAAGATCGCGACCGATCCGTATGGCAACTTGACCTACTTCCGCGTCTATTCGGGCACGCTCGAGAAGGGCTCGTACGTCTACAACGCGCGTTCGGGCCGCAAAGAGCGCATCGGCCGCATTCTGCGGATGCACGCGAACCATCGCGAAGACATCGATGCCATCGGCGCGGGCGACATCGCGGCCGCAGTCGGACTTTCCGACACGCGCACCGGCGATACGCTCTGCGACGAGAAGCATACGATCTTGCTCGAATCGATCACGTTCCCGGAACCGGTGATCTCACAGGCCATTGAACCGAAGTCGAAGGCCGATCAGGATCAGCTCGGCAAGGGGCTCACGCGCCTTGCGCAAGAGGATCCCACCTTCCGCATGTGGACCGACGAAGAGACGCAGCAGACGATCATCGCGGGTATGGGCGAACTGCATCTCGAGATCATCCTCGACCGCTTGCGCCGCGAGTTCAAGGTCGAGGCCAACGTCGGCAAACCGCAGGTCGCGTACAAGGAAGCGATTACCAAAACCGTCGAGAAGCAGGGCAAATTCGTCCGGCAATCCGGTGGTAAAGGTCAATACGGCGACGTATGGCTGCGGGTCGAACCGCTCGAGCCGGGCTCGGGATTCCAGTTCGAATGGAAGATCGTCGGCGGCGCGGTTCCCAAAGAATACGCGAAGGCCGTGCAACAAGGTATCCAAGAGTCGTCGCAGAGCGGCGTGCTCGCGGGTTTCCCCGTGCTCGACTTCAAGGTGACGGCCTTCGACGGTTCGTATCACGACGTCGACTCGTCCGAAATGGCTTTCAAGATCGCCGCATCGATGGGCTGGAAAGAAGCCAATCGCGCGGCCGGGCCGATTCTGCTCGAACCGATCATGAAGGTCGAAGTGACCACACCCAAAGACTACATGGGCGCGATCACCGGCGATCTCAATCGCCGGCGCGGCATGATCCAAGCGACGGAAGAAGCTCCGGGCGGTGCGCAGATCATCACTGCCAACGTCCCACTCTCGGAAATGTTCGGGTACGCCACCGACATGCGTTCTGCAACGCAAGGCCGCGCGACGTACACCATGGAGTTTGCTCGCTACGAGCCGGCTCCGAAGTCGGTCACGGAAGAGATCATCGCCAAATCGGGTCGGAAGAAAGACCAATAAAAACAACTCATCGACGGATAAATAAGGAAGAACGATAGAATCATGGCTAAAGCGAAATTTGAGCGCAACAAGCCGCACGTGAACATCGGTACCACCGGTCACGTTGACCACGGTAAGACCACGTTGACGGCGGCGATCACAAATTGCCTCGCGACCGAGGGTCTCGCGGCAAAGCGCGGCGTCGATGAGATTGACAATGCGCCCGAGGAGAAAGAGCGCGGCATTACGATCGCGATCTCGCACCAAGAGTACGAGACCACGAAACGTCACTACGCGCACGTCGACTGCCCCGGACACGCCGACTACATCAAGAACATGATCACCGGCGCGGCGCAGATGGACGGCGCGATTCTCGTCGTCGCTGCGACCGACGGTCCGATGCCGCAAACGCGCGAGCACATTCTGCTCATGCGCCAAGTCGGCGTGCCGCGAATCGTCGTGTTCTTGAATAAGGTCGACCTGGTAGACGACGAGGAGTTGCTCGAGCTGGTCGAGATGGAAATTCGCGAACTGCTCAACAAGTACGAGTTCCCTGGCGACGACACCCCGATTATCCGCGGTTCGGCGCTCAAGGCGCTCAACTCGAGCGGCAAGAAGGGCGACCCGGATGCGGATCCGATCTTCAAGCTGATGGACACGGTCGATGCGTACATTCCCGATCCGGTGCGTGAAATCGACAAGCCGTTCTTGATGCCGATCGAAGACGTGTTCACCATCACCGGCCGCGGTACGGTCGGTACGGGACGCGTCGAGCGCGGGCAGGTCAAGGTCGGTGAGGAAATCGAGATCGTCGGCTTGCAAGAGGACACGCGCAAGTCGGTCGTGACCGGTATCGAAATGTTCCGCAAGCTGCTCGACATCGGTATCGCCGGGGACAACATCGGCGTGCTGCTGCGCGGTATCGACCGCAACGACATCGAGCGCGGCCAGGTTCTTTCGAAGCCCGGCTCGATCAAGCCGCATCGCAAGTTCCAAGCCGAAGTCTACGTCCTCTCGAAGGAAGAGGGCGGCCGTCACACGCCGTTCTTTGCGAACTACCGTCCGCAGTTCTACTTCCGCACGACCGACGTGACCGGCACCATCAAACTGCCCGAGGGCGTTGAGATGGTCATGCCCGGCGACAACATCAAGATGGACGTCGAGCTGATCACCCCGATCGCGTGCGAACCCGGCCTGCGCTTCGCCATCCGCGAAGGCGGGCGGACCGTCGGCGCCGGCGTGGTTACCGCGGTCTCGGAATAAGATAGACAGAAGGAGGGGAGTCGTGCTAGACTCCCCTTCGGTCCCCCAGCCCTTTGAAAACTTGAGTTTAGGATAGAGATGTCAAAGCAGAAGATTCGTATTCGTCTCAAAGCGTACGATCACAAAGTTCTCGACCAATCGGCCGAGCGTATCGTCGACACCGCCAAGCGCACCGGTGCGTTTGTGAGCGGTCCGGTGCCGTTGCCGACCGAGATCAATCGTTTTTGCGTGCAGCGCTCGACGAATAACGACAAAAAGTCGCGCGAGCATTTCGAGATGCGCACCCATAAGCGCCTCATCGACATCCTCCAGGCGTCGCCCAAGACGATGGATGCACTGATGCACCTCGATCTACCGGCCGGCGTGGACATCGAACTCAAAGCATAGCTTCATCTTTTCGCCCATCTTGGCGTCGCCTCAGCCCTCATGGTCGGTCTAGACCACTTCGGGCCTCGGCTCCTAGAGATGGACGAAAATCAGAAGCTATGGCGAACTAGGCTCGAATGATACTTCGAGCTTTTTTCTTTTCCACGATCGTAATTATGTCGTCGACAGTCCCAGCGTTTGCCGGCAACTGGACCGTCGACGTCGCGAACGAAAGCGACGGATGGGTCTGGGTGACGGTGCGCGCCTCGGTGGCGAAGATCATCGGCACCCGAATCGAAAATATCGCATGGTACTGCGTCGGGCCGCACAGCAGCAGTCACCGCGCTGACTTTTCCGAACGCCCTGAGGAGGCGCTCCTCGAGATGACCGCCCAGAAGAATTGTGCGCATCCCCTGGTCAACACCCAGGGCAAGAACGCGGATGCGAACGGCAATATCCGTGCCACCATCATCAACAACCCGTGCGCGGTCGGCTACCCGTGCGTGCGGTTCCGCCTTAAGTAGACGAACGCTAAGGAGTCGCTCATGGAACTCAAACCGACCTATTTCGGGACGATGCTCTCGCTTGCCACGGTGGCATTCGGCCTCATCGCCGCCGGCGCGTGGAATAAGTTCATCTCGGATTTCATCGCTCTGTTCCTCAAGCCGGGCAGCGGCGTGGTTGCAGAGCTTGTTTACGCCGTGATCGTCACGATCATTGCGATCCTCGTGGTGCAGCATCTCGGCAAGCTCGCGGAGCGAGGGAGCGAGCCGAAACCGTAGTATCACGCGGTATGGATTCGACGACCAGGTTCAGCAAACGCGCGGAGGACTACGCGCGCTATCGACCCAGCTACCCCACGCAGGCGATTGCTGCGATACTCGAGGGCTTCACGAAACCTCGCGTGGCCGATCTCGGTGCCGGTACCGGAATTTCGTCGGTGTTGCTTGCCGATGCCGGCGCGCACGTCTTTGCAGTTGAGCCGAACGCCGCGATGTGCTCGTCGATTCCGTCGCGGCCGGACATCGTCGTGGTCGACGGAACCGCCGAGGCAACGACGCTTCCCGATGATAGCGTGGACGTAGTTACCGCATTTCAGGCCTACCACTGGTTTAACCCCGATCTCGTGTTAGCCGAGGCCGAACGCATCGGGCGACGGGACGTGCGCTTCGCTGCGGTGTGGAACGAACGTGACGAAACCGATGCGTTTATGCTGGCGTACAGCGACATCATTCGGCGTTACATGGCCGACGATACCGAAACCGCGCGCCGCGCAAGCGCAGTCGATAACGACCTTCGCCGACACGGGTGGTCGAACGTGCGCGTACTCGAGTTTCGGCACGAAAAGCCGGTAGACTGGGAAGGTTTGATCGGGCGCACGCGCTCGGCCTCGTACCTGCCTCGCGAAGGCCCGGCGTACGAGTCGATGGCGGCGGAATTGCGCGCGCTCTACGACCGCGCCGGCGAATTGGGCGGCGTGCGCTTCGTTTTGCAGACCAGCGTGCACCTCGCCGAGCGACAATGAGCTAGCCCGCGGCGCCTCGAACCAGGCGCCATGCCAATCGAGCTTCGAGAATCGCGCGCCCGGACGTTCCACGGAACCAAACGACGGATTTTCCATCTACTCGAAGAGATGGGGACGTCGGGCGACCAGATCTGGCCCTTTGCGTCACAACCGTTCATGCGCTCCCCGGGTCCGATGGTTCCGGATCGGACCGAGGAGTGGCATCTGGGCATCCATGCGATGCTGGCCGAGGTTGTACCCGAAGAGCGCATCGTATGGCGGATCCTTAATGACGGCGTCAATGGCACCCATGGGTTCTATCTTCGTGCCGACGGCAAGCAGACCGTCCTCGAGTATCGCATCGAGGGCACGCTGACCGACACCGACGGGCGCCTGCTGTGGCGTCGCCTGGAAGACTCGTTCGAGCGATCGACCGAAGCACTCTTCGACAAAATTACGCGCGTCTTGAAACGGTAGAGGAGTCATGGAACAGCGTACGGTTGGCAAGAACGGACCCAAAGTCGGAGCGCTCGGCCTGGGTTGTATGGGCATGTCCGAGTTTTACGGCGCCGGTGACGAGGCCGAATCGATTCGCACGATACATCGCGCACTCGAGCTGGGTGTCACCATGCTCGACACGGCCGATATGTATGGACCTTTCGTCAACGAGGAGCTGGTCGGTAAAGCGATCAAGGGCCGCCGCGACCGGGCGTTTCTCGCTACCAAGTTCGGAATCGTGCGCGATCCGAGCGATCCGACGCGGCGCGGCATCAGCGGCAAAGCGGACTACGTGCGTTCGGCGTGCGACGCGTCACTCAAGCGCCTGGGCGTCGATCATATCGACCTCTATTACCAGCATCGGGTCGATGCGTCGACGCCGATCGAAGAGACCGTGGGCGCGATGGCCGACTTGATCCAAGCCGGCAAGGTGCGACACCTCGGCCTTTCTGAAGCGGGTGCGGCCAACGTGCGTCGTGCTTACGCCGTGCATCCAATCGCGGCGTTGCAGAACGAATGGTCGCTCTGGTCGCGTGACTTGGAAGAGAACGGTCAGCTTGCCGCCGCGCGCGAATTGGGTGTCTCGATCGTCGCCTACTCGCCGCTCGGGCGCGGCTTTCTCACCGGCGCGATCACAAGCCCGGATGACTTCGCTCCCGACGATTTCCGGCGCTCGAGTCCGCGCTTCATGGGTGAGAACTTTGCGAGGAATTTGGATTTGGTTCGGCACGTCGAACAGCTCGCGCGGCAGAAGGGCTGTACGGCGTCGCAACTTGCGCTGGCGTGGCTGCTCGCGCGCGGTCCCGACGTGATTCCGATTCCGGGTACCAAGCGGGTGAAGTACCTCGAAGAAAATGTCGGCGCGCTCAACGTGAAGCTCTCCGACGCCGAGTTGCAAGAGATTGAAGCGATCTTTCCCGCCGGCGCAGCCAGCGGCGCGCGCTATGCCGACATGAGCTTTGTGAATCGATGACGACGGCGCACGCAAAGAAGAACGTCGCTCCACCCGACGCTGTAGATTTTCTCGGCCTCGATGCGCTGCTTTCGAATGAGGAGCGGCTGGTGCGCGATACGGTGCGCGCTTTCGTACGCGAGCGCGTGCTGCCCAATGTCGCGGAGTGGTTCGAAGAGGGCGTGCTCCCGCAGCAACTCGGGACGGAGCTGGGCAAGCTCGGCGTCCTTGGCATGCATCTCGAGGGCTACGATTGTCCCGGCGCGAGCGCAGTTGCGTACGGTCTTGCGTGCATGGAACTCGAAGCGGGTGACTCGGGCGTGCGCAGCTTTGCGTCGGTACAAGGGTCGCTCGCGATGTTTGCGATTCATCATTGGGGCACGGAGGAACAGAAGCACGAGTGGTTGCCGCAGATGGCGCGCGGTCAGAAGATCGGCTGCTTCGGGCTCACCGAACCGGACTTCGGAAGCAATCCGGCCGGCATGCGCACCTTTGCGCGCCGCGACGGTGCCGATTGGGTGCTCAACGGCACCAAGATGTGGATCACGAATGGTTCGATTGCCGACGTCGCCATCGTCTGGGCCAACACCGACGACGGCATTCGCGGATTTGTCGTTCCGACCGCAACGCCAGGTTTCTCAGCGCACAACATTCATCGCAAACTTTCGCTGCGCGCAAGCATCACGAGCGAACTTGTGTTACAAGACGTTCGCCTTCCCGCGGAAGCGCAATTGCCGCTGGCCAAGGGCCTGGCCGGACCGCTCGCATGTTTGAACGAGGCGCGCTTCGGCATCATTTGGGGTTCGATGGGCGCCGCACGCACCTGCTACCAAACAGCGCTTGACTACGCAAAGACGCGCGTGCAATTCGATCGGCCCATCGGTGGATTTCAGCTTACGCAAGAAAAGCTTGCGAACATGCTGATCGAGCTTGGCAAAGGTTCGCTGCTCGCGTTGCACTTGGGGCGCATGAAAGATGAAGGCCGGCTACACCCGACCCAAGTGAGCTTCGGCAAACTCAATAACGTGCGCGAGGCGCTCGCCATTGCTCGCGAAGCGCGCACGATCTTAGGTGGAAACGGCGTGACGCTCGAGTATCCGGTGATCCGCCACATGAACAACCTCGAATCCGTACTCACCTACGAAGGCACGAGCGAGGTGCACATGCTCATTCTTGGCCAGCAGATCACCGGACTGGCCGCTTTTACGTAAGCGCGCGCGCCTGGCGATCGAGCTCCTCGAAATCCTCGTCGGTAAGCACCAGGTTTGCCGCGGCAACGTTCTCTTCGAGATGATCGGCGCGCGAGGTTCCCGGAATCGGGAGCATCACGGGTGAGCGCTTGAGCGTCCAGGCAAGTGCGACTTGCGACGCCGTTGCGCCCAGACGCTTGGCGATCTGCGAGAGGACCGACCCCGATTGAGCCAGGTCACCCGCGGCGAGCGGGAACCACGGGATGAAGCCGATGTTGTGCGCCTCGCAGTAATCGAGGACATTTTCACTCTTGCGATCGACCAGGTTGTATTGGTTCTGCACCGTGGCCACGGGGAAATACTGTTGCGCCTCCTCGATGTCGCCGACACTGACTTCGGAGAGGCCAACGTGACGGATGTAACCGTCGCGTTGCATCGCGGCGATCGTTTCGAACTGCTCTTTGCGCGATGTTTGCGGGTCAATGCGGTGCAGTTGCCAGAGATCGACGCGCTCGACACCCAGACGCCGCAGGCTCATCTGCACGCATTGCTGCAGATAAGGCCCGCGACCAACGGGATACCATTCGCCAGGACCCTGACGGGTCAAGCCGCCCTTGGTTGCGATGACGACGCCGCGATATGGATGCAGCGCCTCACGGATGAGATTCTCGCTGACTTCGGGTCCGTAGCTGTCGGCCGTGTCGATAAAGTTCACGCCCAGTTCGACGGCTCGGCGCAAGGTCGCGCGCGCGCCCGCAGGATCTTTCGGATCGCCCCAAATGCCTTGGCCGGTGATGCGCATCGCGCCGAACCCCAGCCGGTTCACGGTCATGTCGCCGCCGACGGTGAACGTTCCCGATGCGGCGGCGGAAATTTGCGTAGTCATGCCGCCTTCAACCCGACTCGAGACGGCAAAGCTTCAGCTTTGGCGGATGGAGTCTGCTAGGAGCTCCAGTCCGCGACGTTCCAGAACGGTGTATTGACCGCCGCGTGTTCGTTGCGTAACCACGACGGAAACGTGTTGATCGAGACGGCTTGGTACATCGCGACCATCGGCAGGTCGGCTGCGAGGATGCGCTGGACAGCGCGGTAATACGGAATGCGCGCGGCGCGGTCGTACGGCCGCACGGCTTCGTTCATAATCCGACCGAGCGCCGGATTGCAGTAGCGAGCTTTGTTGAAGCCGTGCGGTGGAATGCGCGCGCAGCCGAACTGGTCGCGAACATCCGGATCGAACCCCGCGATGAACGGAAACAGCGCGATGTCGTAGTGACCTCCGTAGAGTGGCCCGTCCGGCGCCACAAGAGCGCTGACGGCGAAGCGGCGTATCGAGAGACGGATCCCGAGGGGCCGAAGCTGTGCCTGCATCAACGTCGCCATTTCAAGTGCGCTTGGTTTATCGGCGCGGACGATGACGTCGAGCGCAAGACTCTCCCCGCCTTTGTGCCGCACTCCGTCCGGACCCATTCGCCAGCCGGCCGCATCGAGCGCGCGTGCGGCGGCGCCCGCGTCGTGCGACGGCATCGCGTAGGCGCGTGGATCGTAGGCCCATTCAAATAACCCACGCCCCGGATCGCGCGCTCGATCGCCGCCCAAGAGCGTTTTGTTGACGACGGCGGCTACATCCAGGCCTTGCGTCAACGCTCGCCGGACCCGCGCATCCGCAAGCGCAGGTTGTGTCGTGTTGAAGATCAAGGCACCGGTCCCGTCGATCGGCACCGATTCGGTTCGCTCGCCCGGGAGCGCGGAAAGCTCCGCGAACTGCGAGTCGTCGGCGTTGACGTATGCGTTGGCTTCTCCCGTTCGCAGCATTTGGTACGCGGTCACCGACGAGGGAACCGGAAGAATTGTGATCCGTTCGATCTTAGGGGTGCCGCCGAAATAGTAGGGGTTCGCGCGCAACTCGACCCGTTCGCCGCGCAGCCAACGATCGACGCGATAGGGTCCGCTTCCGATCGGCGCGCTGTCGAGGATGGTTCCGCGCATGTGGGCGTGGCCCGCAAGTTGCCGGCCGGAAAGAATGGGGACCGCATTGCCGGGTCCGCACAGATACAGGACGATCGGCGCGTACGGGGTGCGAAGGAAGATCTTGACGGTCATTGCGTCGGGGGTCGAAATTGCGGCGATGTCGTCGAAGGCAACGCGGGATGGCGCGTCTGAACCTGGGAAGGCCACGTGGCCAATGGTCTCAGCGACGTCGAACGACGTAAGGCTGCTCCCATCCGAAAACCGGATGCCCGGGCGAAGATGGTAGACGATCTGCAGGCCATCGGGGCTGATGCCGCCGTTGGCGCGGGTTGGTACCTCGATCGCTGCGTCCGGAATCAGCTCCCCGCGATCGTCGAACTTCACTAAATACGAATAGAGAAGAGCCGCCAGCTCTTGACCGCCGACGCCGCTGACGAAGATCGGGTCCAGACTCGGAAAGTCCTGAGTCTGAACGATCGTGAGGTGGTCCCGGGTATTGCCCCCGGGCCGGGCGCATCCGGCAACGAGAAGGGCGAGGACAATGAATAGGGCCGGCCGCACGAAGCGACCGAAGGTTTGGAGCACAGCAGGTCCGTCCGTCTAAAGGACGGCCAAACCCTCTTGACGCTACCCCACCCACCTTGATATAGTGCCGAGGTTGTGGTCCAGCCGGTCCGCGCTCTCTTCGCGCGTGCCGGTAAAAGCAAATATAAGTACGCGTGGGCCCGTGTGCTTGCAACTCGAGGGCGAGGATCAATAGTGAAAAACATCCTTGGCCGCAAGGTTGGGATGACGAGCGTGTTCACCGACGACGGACGTAACGTTCCGGTCACGGTGATCGAAGCCGGTCCCTGCACGGTCGTGGAACGCCGCACGAAAGAGTCGCATGGCTATGATGCCGTTGCGCTCGGCTTCGGCGCGGTTAAAAAGTCCCGCGTAACCCGTGCCCTTGCTGGACATTTCAAGAAACAAGGCGTCGAGGCCACGCGCTTCGTGCGCGAGTTTCGCACCGGCATCGACGGCGTCGAAGTCGGCCAAACCATCACGGTTGCCGGTTTTGAACCGGGCGATCGCGTCGACGTCGTCGGCATCTCGAAGGGCCACGGCTTTTCGGGCGGCATCAAGCGTCATAATTTTCGCGGCGGTGGCGCAAGCCACGGCTCGATGATCCACCGTCAGCCGGCGTCCAACGGCGACACCAATGCGGGCCGCGTTCCCAAAGGTGCGCGTCGTCCGGGTCACTATGGCGTCGACCGCACGACGATGCAAAATCTCGAAGTGGTCCGCGCAGATGTCGAGCGCAATTTGCTGCTCGTGCGCGGTCCGGTACCTGGCCCCAAGAACGCACTCGTCGTGCTGCGCGCAAGCGTGAAGCACAAAGCCGAAGCGGGGGCGTAACCGATGCCCAACGTTATCGACGCAACGGGTAAGGTCGTGCGCGACGTGCAAACGCCCGCGGCCTTCGCACAAGAATACAGCGAAAAACATCACACGATCTTCCGTGCAGTCTTTCGCGAGCAGGCGAGCCCCCGCGCGGGTACCGCTTCCACGAAAAAGCGCGACGAAGTCGCCGGTGGTGGCCGTAAGCCCTGGAAGCAGAAGGGGACCGGGCGCGCGCGCCAAGGTTCGATTCGCTCCCCGCAGTGGCGCCATGGCGGCGTCGTCTTCGGACCGCAGCCGCGCAGCTATGTCACCGATCTCAATAAGAAGGAACGCAAGCTCGCCTTCGCCGCAGCGCTCGCCGATCGTTTCAAGAACGATGCGGTCACGGTGCTCGATCTGGCCGGCTTCGCGCTGACCAAGACCGCGGATTTCGCCAAACTGCTCTTCGGTAGCGCCAAGGCGGCTAAGACCGGACCCTCGACGCTGATCGTCACGGGCAAGGGCGAGACCGGTGCAGACGTGCTCGCGCGCGTTGCGCGCAACCTGCAAAAGGTTGCGGTCACCGACAACGGCGCGCTCGACATCAAAGACGTCCTTCGCTACGAGCGGATCATCTTCACGACGGCCGCGTACGACGCGATCGGAGGCAACTAGCATGGACGCACGCGATGTGATCCTCTCGCCGCGCATTACCGAAAAATCGATGGCCAATGCGCTCGGCACGCAATATACGTTCGTCGTGCACTCGCAAGCGACCAAGACGCAGATTCGTCACGCGATCGAGCAGATCTTTAGCGTGAACGTGATGAGCGTCAACACGGTCAACGTGCGTGGTAAGGCCCGCAACTTCGCGCGTCGCGGCAACCGCACCAGCGGTAAGCAGAGCGATTTCAAGAAGGCGATCGTCACTTTGAAGCCCGGCCAGAAAATCGAACTGGGCGGCGTCAACTACTTCGAGCAATAAGATGCCAGTAAAGAAATATCGTCCGACCAGCCCCGGCCGCCGCTTCGTAACCACGATGGATTTCTCCGATCTCTCGAAAGTGGATCCGCAGAAGTCGCTTGTCGAAGTTCGTAAGAAGCATTCCGGCCGCAACAACAACGGGCACATCACCGTCCGGCATAAGGGCGGCGGCACGCGCAAGCAGTATCGGATCATCGACTTCAAGCGAACCAAGGACGGGATTCCGGGCAAGGTCGCTACGATCGAGTACGATCCGAACCGCAGCTCGCGTATTGCACTCCTGCACTACAAAGACGGTGAGAAGCGCTACATTCTCGCACCGCTCGGCCTCAAGGTCGGCGACGTCGTCGAATCGGGCAGCGCAGCCGACATCAAACCCGGCAACTGTCTTCCGATCAAGAACATCCCGGTCGGTACCGTGATTCACAACATCGAACTGCGTCCGGGACAAGGCGGGAAGCTCGTGCGTTCGGCCGGCGTTGCCGCGCAACTCATGGCCAAAGAAGACGAGTATTCGCAAGTGCGCATGCCTTCGGGCGAAGTGCGCAAGATTCACATCGAGTGCCGCGCCACGA
Organism: Vulcanimicrobiota bacterium; assembly: GCA_963833045.1. Classification (GTDB taxonomy): domain Bacteria; phylum Vulcanimicrobiota; class Vulcanimicrobiia; order Vulcanimicrobiales; family Vulcanimicrobiaceae; genus Aquilonibacter. The sequence continues at coordinate 371,344 of CAWHWL010000014.1, read as the reverse complement.
TCGGTCAGCTCGGCAATATCGAACACGAAAACCAAGTAATCGGTAAAGCCGGCCGTTCGCGCCATCTTGGCAAGCGTCCAGCAGTTCGCGGTATCGCGATGAATCCGGTCGACCATCCGCACGGCGGCGGTGAAGCGCGTTCCACCTCGGGACGTCCGCCAACCACGCCTTGGGGTCAGATGACCATGGGTAAGAAAACGCGCCGCAACAAGCGCACGACTAAGATGATCGTTCGTAAGCGAGGTTCCAAGTAATGGGTCGCAGCCTTAAGAAAGGCCCCTTCGTAGCAGACCATCTGCTCAAGAAGGTGGAGAAACTCAACGAGACGCGCGAGAAGCGCGTCGTTAAAACCTGGAGTCGCGCATCGACGATCGTGCCCGCGATGGTGGGTCATACCATCGGCGTTCACAACGGCAGGGCGCACGTTCCGGTCTATGTCACTGAAAACATGGTCGGCCACAAGCTCGGCGAGTTTGCACCCACGCGCAGCTTCCGTGGCCACGGCGGCGACAAGGCAGCGGTGAAGTGATGGCAGATACTCAGGCGCAGCAGCAAGCTGTCGCACATCTGAAGTTCGTGCGTATGGCGCCGCGCAAGTTGCGTCGCGTCGCGGATGCGATTCGCGGCAAGAGCGTGCGTGAAGCGCTCGCCATGCTGAAGTTCGCGGGTGTCTATGCCGCCGAGCCGATTGAAAAGCTCGTGCGTAGCGCCGTCGCCAACGCCGGCAACAACCACGATATGAATACCGACGAGCTCTTTATCACACGCATTACGGTCGACGGTGGGCCCGGCGGCCGCTTTACGAAACGCCTGGATCCGCGTGCTCAAGGGCGCGCGTATTTCAAGCGCAAGCGTCTCTCGCACGTGACGGTCGTCGTGAGCGAAACGCCGCCGGCCAAGAAGCGTAAGGCTCGCGCCGGCGCGTCCGTCTCGACCAAGCGCGCTCCGGTTCGTCGCGCGACTCCTAAACGTACTGCGAAAGCTGCGGAGGCAACCGCCTAACCTATGGGTCAGAAAATACATCCGGTCGGGCTTCGCCTGGGCATCACGCGTACGTGGGACAGCCGCTGGTTCGAGAAAAAGCATTACATCGAATGGCTGCACGAAGACGTCAAGATCCGTCAGTTCTTCAATAAGTGGATGCGTTCGGCCGCGATCAGCAAGATCGAGATCGAGCGTCGCGCCAATCAAGCGCGTGTGATCGTCAACACCGCCAAGCCCGGTATCATCATCGGCAAACGCGGCGTCGGCATCGAAGAGATCCGCAAGAACCTCGAAAAGCTGACCGGCAAGAACGTGCAAGTCAACGTCATGGAGATCAAGCATCCCGAGCTCGACGCGCGTCTGGTGGGCCAGAACATCGTCGATCAGCTCGAGAAGCGGATCGCGTTCCGTCGCGCCATGAAGCAGGCGATCATGCGTACCATGAAAGCCGGCGCGCGCGGCGTGAAGGTGCAAGTCTCCGGCCGTCTTGGCGGCGCCGAAATCGCGCGCACCGAGCGCAACGCCGATGGAAAGGTGCCGCTGCACACGTTGCGCGCCGACATCGACTACGCGCACGTGGAAGCGTTCACGACGTTCGGACGCATCGGCGTCAAGGTGTGGATCTATCGCGGCGAAGTTCTTCCGGATCAGCCGCGTCAAACCAATACCGTCGATCGGGCCGAGCGTCAGGGCGGATTCCGCGATCGTCGCGAGCGCGGCGGACGTGGACGCGGACGCGGTGCAGCTCCGGGCGGGCGCCCGAACGGTGCTCCGGGAACCGCGGGCGAGCCATCGAGCGACCCGATCGTCGTCGATAGTGATGCCATTGTCAATGAAGCGGCCAACGCACCGTACGAAGGCGGCGCGCCGGTGGCCGAAGGGAGTGCGGAATAAATGTTGACGCCCAAACGAGTGAAGTGGCGCAAACAGCAGCGCGGTCGTATGACCGGGCGCGCTTCGCGCGGCAGCACCCTAACGTTCGGCGAGTTCGGTTTGCAAGCGATGGAGCCGTGCTGGATGACCAATCGCCAGATCGAAGCCGCGCGTATTGCGATGACGCGTCATATCAAACGCGGTGGCAAGGTCTGGATCAAGGTCTTCCCCGACAAGCCCGTCACGAAGAAGCCCGCCGAAGTGCGCATGGGCGCCGGCAAAGGTAACCCGGAGTTCTGGGTTGCCGTCGTACGCCCGGGACGCATCCTGTTCGAGCTTTCCGGCGTTGAGCCGATCGTTGCGAAGGAAGCGCTACGTCTGGCGGCTTCCAAACTTCCGATCGAAACGAAGCTCGTTTCACGCGAGGAGGCCTCAGCATGAAGCAGGGCGAGTTGAATGAACTGCGTGGCCTCACGATGGACGAACTCAAGCAAAAGGCGCGCGATACCAAGTCGGAGCTCTTCAACCTGCGCTTTGCGCTTCGGACCGGGCATCTGACCGATTTCAGCAAGATCAAGGCGATGCGCCGCGCGTACGCCCAGATTCAGACCGTCATTTCCGAGAAGCGGATGGCCGAGGAGCAGCATGGAGCAGCATAACGTTAGAGCGGCACGCCGCGTGAAACAGGGCCGAGTCGCCTCGGACAAGATGGACAAGACCATCGTCGTCGTTACCGAGACGCGCGTTCCGCATCCGACGTACGGCAAGATCGTGCGTAAGTCGACGCGCTTCAAGGCGCATGACGAGAAGAACGAAGCCAAGACCGGCGATATCGTTCGTATTATGGAGTGCCGGCCGCTCTCGCGCGATAAGCGCTGGCGCCTGGTCGAGATCGTCGAGCGAGCAAAGTAAGAACATGATTCAACAAGAGACTCGGCTCAAAGTGGCCGACAATAGCGGGGCTCGCGAGCTGCTGGTGATTCACGTCAGCGGTGGAAGCCGTCACGCCTACGCGCATGTCGGCGATATCGTCGTCGGCACGGTCAAGAGCGCGATCCCCGGTGCGGCCGTCAAGAAGGGCCAAGTCGTGAAAGCCGTGATCGTGCGCACGTCCGCGCCGATCCGCCGTGCCGACGGGTCGGTCGTCCGCTGCGACGACAACGCATGCGTCATCATCAAGGGCGAAAAGGACAACCTGGATCCGCGCGGGACGCGCGTGTTCGGGCCGGTTATGCGCGAGCTGCGCGACCGCGGGTTCCTCAAGATCGCCTCGCTAGCACCGGAGGTGCTTTAACATGGCTGTGAAGCCAAACATCGTCAAGGGCGATACCGTGATGATTCGTCGCGGCAAAGAAAAAGGAAAGCGTGGCGTGATCAAGGCGGTCTTCGCCGATGCGGGCCAAGCGACCGTCGAAGGGCTCAACATCGTCAAACGCCACACCAAAGCCGGCCAAGAGCGCGGCAACATGGGTGCGGCGCAAAGCGGCGGCATCATCGAGAAGGAAGCGCCGCTTCCGCTCTCTGCGCTCCAATACGTCTGCGAGAAGTGCAAAACGCCGACGCGTCTTCGTCGCGGTCGCACCGCCGACGGCGTCGCGCACCGCGTGTGCGTGAAGTGCGGCGAGCCGGCTCGCGAGTCGGCGAAGGGGGCGTAGACGATGGAAACGCGTTTGAAAGAAAAGTACAAGAGTTCGGTGCGCAAGCAGCTGCAGGAAAAGTTCGGCTACAAGAACGTCGAGCAGATCCCCAAGCTCGAGAAGGTCGTCGTGAACATGAGCGTTGGCGACGCGATCGTCAACGCAAAGGCGCTTGATTTGGCCGTTGCCGAGTTGACGCAGATCACCGGTCAGAAGCCGATTGTAACCAAGGCGAAGAAGTCGATCGCGGCATTTAAGCTGCGCGAAGGCATGAATATCGGCGCCAAGGTTACGCTCCGCGGTGACCGGATGTATATCTTCCTCGACAAGCTCTTCAACATCGTGCTTCCGCGTATCCGCGATTTCCGCGGTCTTCCGGCGAAATCGTTCGACGGGCGCGGCAACTACAATTTGGGCTTGCGCGAGCAGTTGGTCTTCCCGGAGATCAACTTCGACAAGGTCGACAAGGCGCGCGGCATGGACATTACGATCGTCACGACGGCGAAGTCGGACGAAGAGGCGTCGGAGTTCCTCACCGCGATGGGACTTCCGATTCAGAAGGGACGGAACTAATGGCAAAAACCAGCATGATCGTGAAGTCGCAACGGACGCCGAAGTTCGGCGTGCGTGCGCACAATCGTTGCAAGATCTGCGGACGCCCGCGTGGCTATCTGCGTAAATTTGCCATGTGCCGTATTTGCTTCCGCGAGAACGCGCACAAAGGCGTCGTTCCCGGCGTGACCAAGGCGTCGTGGTAAGGAGAGCATGAAATAATGGCTGCTATTACCGATCCCGTCGCCGATCTGCTAACGCGCATCCGTAACGCGAACACCGCCAATCACAAGTTGGTCGATGTTCCGGCGTCGCGCGTCAAGGCGGCGATTGCCAACATTCTCAAGGATGAAGGCTTCATCGAGGACGTCGAGCGCGTGAACGAAGGTCCGCAAGGCACGCTTCGCATCCGTCTCAAGTACGGCCCGGAGAAAGAAAAAGTCATTACCGGCCTGCGTCGCATTTCGCGTCCCGGCTTGCGCGTATACACGGGCAAGACCGAGATTCCGCGCGTGCTCGGCGGTTTGGGCTTGGTCATCATCTCGACCTCGCAAGGCATCATGTCCGGCAAACGAGCCAAAAAGCTCGGCGTCGGCGGTGAAGTCCTGGCGTACGTCTGGTAAGGAAGCAAAAATGTCGCGCATTGGTAAACTGCCGGTAGCCGTTCCCAGCGGCGTCAACGTGACGCTGGGCGAGGGCGAGGTGGTCGTCAAAGGGCCCAAGGGCGAGCTGCGTCAGAACATTCTGACGCAAGCCGTCGAGGTCAAGCTCGAAGACGGAAAAGTGATCGTCGAGCGCAAGGGTGATGCGAAACCGCAGCGCTCCGCGCACGGTTTGACGCGCACCTTGATCTCGAACATGGTCGAGGGCGTCAGCAAGGGTTTCCGCAAGAGCCTTGAGATTCAGGGCGTCGGTTACCGCGCTGCGAAGGCGGGCGAGAAACTGAACCTGAGCCTGGGCTATTCGCACCCGGTCGTGTTCGAAGCGCCCAAGGGCATTTCGCTTTCGGTCGAGGGCCAGAACAAAATTCACGTCGACGGTATCGACAAGCAACAAGTCGGTCAGGTCGCAGCCGAGATCCGTTCGCTGCGCGAGCCGGAGCCGTACAAGGGCAAAGGCATTCGCTACGAGGGTGAGATCGTTCGCAAGAAACTCGGTAAGGCCGGAAAGGCAGGAAAGAAGTAAATGGCGCGCATCTCCAAAGATGACTCGCGTCGCGCGCGTCATCAGCGCCTTCGCAAGAAACTTGCCGGCACGAACGACTGCCCGCGTTTGATGGTGCGGCGCACGCTGCATCACATCTACGCAACGCTCGTTGACGACGCCAAGGGGCACACCCTTGCGGCAGTTTCGACGCGCGATAAATCGGTCGGCGAGCCCCTCGGTTCGAAGACCAATCTCGATGCAGCCAAAGCCGTGGGCGCAGCAATTGCGGCCAAGGCCAAGGCAGCGGGAATCACCGCCGTCGTGTTCGATCGCGGCGGATACAAATATCACGGACGCGTCCAAGCGCTCGCGGATGCGGCGCGTGAAGCGGGGCTGAACTTCTAATGAACTATCGTGGTGGTCGCGATCGCGACAACAGTGGATTCGAAGAGACCGTCGTGCGCGTCAATCGCGTCGCGAAGGTCGTCAAGGGCGGTAAGCGCTTTAGCTTCAGCGCGCTCGTCGTAGTCGGCGATCGCAAGGGCAAGGTCGGTTTTGCTATCGGCAAAGCCGGCGAAGTTCCAGAAGCGATTCGCAAAGCCGTCGAGCAAGCTAAGAAAAATCTCGTCACCGTGCCGATGGTGGAGAAGACCATTCCGCACGTCGTGAACATGACGGTCGGATCGGCTAAAGTGCTGCTCAAACCGGCAGCCCCGGGAACCGGCGTTATCGCCGGTGGTTCGATGCGCGCGGTGCTCGAACTCGCGGGCATTCACGACATCCTTTGCAAGTCGCTCGGCTCGAACAACCCGATTAACGTCGTCCTTGCGACGATCGAAGCTTTGCGTTCGCTCACGACGGCCGATAAAGTCGCCGCGCTTCGCGGCAAGACGAAAAAGGAAATCTTCGCCGCTTAGATTCGGCGAGAGAAAGTATCATGGCAGAGAAGAAAAAGACCACGGCAAAAAAGAGCAGTGCTAGCGCAAAGTCCAGCGCGAAGGCGACTGCTGCCAAAAAGTCGACAGCGAAGAAGGCCCCCGCAATAAAGGCGCCCGCGCGCAAGGCCGTTGCGAGTAAAACGCCGGCAGCGAAAGTTGCGGCGCCTAAGACGACCGTAGCCAAGAGCACCGCAACGGTAAACGCCGGCACGATTGCTACGTCGAGCGGCGCCCTGCTCAAACTTGGCGCGCTCAAACCCGCGAAGGGCTCATGGCCGAAGCGCCAGCGGATCGGCCGCGGACACGGCTCGGGCATGGTCAAGACCGGCGGCGAAGGCGGCAAGGGTCAGACCGTGCGTTCGGGTGGCGGCAAAGGCCCGGCGTTCGAAGGCGGTCAGACGCCGTGGGCGCGTCGTTTGCCGCACAAGCGCGGCTATTCGCAAAAGGCCCGCGACATCGGGCATTTCCGTTCGCGCTATGCGGTCGTCAATTTGCATCAGCTCAGTGCGTGGGATGCCAGCGTCGAAGTCTCGCCCGAATCGCTCAAAGAGCGTGGGCTGCTTAGCTCGACACTCGACGGCGTGAAGATTCTTGGGGGAAGCAAGAGCGGCAAGTCGCTCCCGCAGGGATTGAAATTCCGCGACGTCGTGTTTTCAGCAAGCGCGCTCGAGGCGCTCAAGGCTGCCGGCGCGAGCCTTCCCGAAGCAGTTGTTGAGAACGCTTAGTGTTCGATAATCTCCGGGCGGCGATCCTAGTTCCCGATATCCGCAAACGCATCGGTTTCGTGCTGTTTGCATTCGCGTGGTTCATCTTCATGATCCACGTGCAACTGCCCAATGTGAATCAGGATGCTTGGTCAAAGGCGCTGAGCGGCGGCGGTTTCTACAACCTGCTCGGCTTCCTCTCGGGCGGCGCGCTGCAGAAGCTTTCGATCATCGCGATGGGAATCACGCCCTACATCAACGCCTCGATCATCATGCAGCTGATGACCGTCGTGCTGCCGCAGCTCGAGGAACTCGCGAAAAAAGGCGGCGAGGAAGGGCGTAAGCGGATCAGCCAGTACACACGCTGGCTCACGATCGTCCTTGCAGTTCTTCAGGCGACCTTCATGACCAATGCGATGAGGGCGTACGGCGTCTTCTACGACACGAGCATTTGGTACCAGCTCTTTGCGATCGTCGCACTAGTCGCCGGCACGCTCTTCTTGATGTGGCTTGGCGAGCAGATCAGCGACAAAGGCATCGGCAACGGCGTCTCGCTGATTATCTTCATCGGCATCGTGCTGCGCTATCCGCAGTACGTGGGCGAGACGTACAAAACGGCGAGCACCGGCGGCCTCTCGCTGCTCAACCTCGTGCTGTTCGTCGTGATCACGATCGCGATCATCATCGGCATCATCTTCATGTACCAGGGCCAGCGACGTGTCCCCGTGCAGCAAGCCCGGCGCGTGGTCGGACGCAAGATGTTCGCCGGGCGCTCGACCTATATTCCCCTGCGGCTCAACAACGCAGGCGTCATCTCGATCATCTTTGCGATCTCGATCCTGCTGCTGCCGCAGCAGGCACTGACCTGGCTTCACGGAGCCGGCGATCCGAAGTGGTTCAACCTCTTTACGCTACCGCTCGTGAATTGGACGATGCAAATCCCGGAGAACACGGTGGCCTTGAACCTGGCTATCAACGTCTGGTTCTCGCCTGGCTCGTGGCTCTACAATTTCGCGTACTTTTTCCTGGTCGTCATCTTCACGTTCTTCTACAGCTCGATCGTTCTCAATACGCGCGACGTGGCCGACAATCTGAAGAAGACCGGCGCGTTCATTCCTGGCATTCGGCCTGGGCAGCCGACGGTGGACTATCTCAACAAGATTCTGGTTCGGCTGACGACGGCAGCGGCGCTCTTCCTCGGCATCCTGGCCGTGGCGCCGAACATCCTCGAGCGCGGTTTGAGCATCACGACGATCTATCTCGGCTCGACTTCGCTGTTGATCGTGGTGGGCGTTGCGCTCGATACTATCTCGCAGATCGAGGCGCGCCTCGCGATGCGCGACTACCGCGGGTTTATTAAGCGCTAATGCCGCGGGACATCGTGCTGCTCGGTGGTCCAGGCGCGGGCAAGGGCACGCAGGCGCAGATTCTACAGAAGCAGTTTGGATATCGCCAGATTTCCACCGGCGATCTGCTGCGCGAGCATCGCAACAACGGTACGGAGCTCGGTAAGGCTGCGCAAGACTACATGCAGCGCGGCGAGCTGGTGCCCGACGATTTGATCATCAAGATGGTCGAAGGCGAACTGCAAGACGGTGGCTCGGTCCTTTTCGACGGCTTTCCGCGCACAGTCGCGCAGGCGCAGGCGCTCGATGCGCTGTTGGAAGCGCGCGGACGCGGCCTCCCCGGCGCCGTCTTCTTCGATATTCCGCGCGCGATGCTCGAAGAGCGGCTACTCGGCCGCTGGACCAATCCGCGCACAGGGCGCGTCTATCACGAGAGATTCAGTCCGCCCAAGGTTGCGGGCGTTTGCGACGATGATGGCGGACAGCTGGTGCAGCGCGAGGACGACAAGCCCGCTACGATTGCGCGCCGGCTAGACGTGTTCGAAGCGCAAACGATGCCGCTGGTCGAATATTATCGTGCGGGTGGACGTTTAGCGCAGATCGACGCAACGCAGCCGGTCGAGCACGTCACGCATATGCTGATGCACGCCATCGGCGTGGAGCACGCGCATTAGATGGTGACGTTAAAATCGGCGCGCGAGATTGAAACGATGCGGCGTAGCGGCAAGATCACCGCGACCGTTCTGGCCGAATTGATGCAGACGGCAAAGGCGGGCATGACGACGAGCGATCTCGACGCGATCGCCGAGCGCGGTATCCGTGAACGCGGCGGCATTCCAACGTTCAAAGGCTATCACGGCTTTCCGGCCACGATCTGCGCATCGGTCAACGACGAGGTCGTCCACGGTATTCCCAGCGACTATGTGTTGCAAGACGGCGATCTGCTCTCGATCGATATCGGAACCACGCTAGACGGCTACGTCAGTGATACCGCGGTGACTATTCCAATCGGCACGATTTCGCCCGAGGCACGGCGCTTGCTCGACGTCACGCAGGAGTGTCTGATGGTCGGAATCGCGCAGATGCAGCGCGGCAACCACGTCGGCGATATCGGCGCGGCAGTGCAACGCTATGCCGAGGATCACGGCTACGGCGTCGTGCGCGAGCTGGCTGGCCACGGGGTCGGAACGGCGATGCACGAGGAGCCGCAGGTGCCCAATTACGGCAAGCCGGGGACCGGCATGGAGCTGCGCCCGGGTCTGGTGCTCGCGGTGGAACCGATGATCACCCAAGGCGACCGCAAGGTCGAGATCCTCAAGGACGGCTGGACAGTCGTCACGGCAGATGGTAAACTCGCAGCGCACTTCGAGCATACGATTGCGGTGACCGAGGACGGTCCTCGGATCCTCACGCTTCGCGACTATGGGGAACACCCCGACGTCGCCAAGTACGTTCCCGATGCCGAGCGGGTGCAGGCGCGCTAAATGGCTCGCCGTCGCGGGGGTCGCCCCATTCGGGGCAGGAAAAGCGCGGCCGACAAGGCGGCTAAGGCCGCCAAGACCGCGATGCCCAAGGAAGAGGCGATCGAAGTCGAGGGCACGATCGTCGAGCCCTTGCCCAATGCGATGTTCCGGGTGGAACTCGCCAACGGGCATCGTGTGTTAGCACACGTGTCGGGAAAGATTCGGATGAACTTCATCCGCATTCTTCCCGGAGACAGAGTACTCGTAGAGCTATCGCCCTACGATCTAACTCACGGCCGTATCACGTACCGGTATAAATAAAATAGAAACAACGACTCAACTCAGTTAGAGAAAACAACGTTCGTTTGGGCGCCCCCAGGGGAGTCTCAAGCGGACAAACCAAGAGAAAGGCGCCCACGGTCCGGGGGCCCCACGAAGTACCGACACGATGTCGGTACAATTGCCGAGCACAGGATGTGCGAACCCGCGAAGCGGGGCGGCATGAGTGGGGGCACGGAGCCTCGGGCGAAGTGCCTAGAAATGAAAGTTCGTCCGTCGGTTAAGAAAATTTGTGAAAAGTGTAAGATCATTCGCCGCGAAGGCAAAGTGCGCGTGATTTGCACGGTCAATCCCAAACACAAGCAGGTTCAGGGGTAATATAAGATTATGGCTCGTATCGCTGGTATCGATCTTCCGCGCGAGAAGCGCATTGAAATTGCGTTGCAGTACATTTACGGTGTCGGCCCGGCCAACGCCGCGAAGATGCTCGCCCTCACGGGGATCAATCCCGACACGCGCGTCAAAGACCTCGCCGAGGACGACGAGAAGAAGTTGCGCGACGCGCTCGACACGCTGCAAATTCGCGTCGAGGGTGACCTCCGCCGTGAAGTCCAGGGCAACATCAAGCGCCTGATGGATATCGGTTGCTATCGCGGTCTGCGCCATCGTCGCGGTCTGCCGGTTCGCGGACAGCGGACCAAGACCAACGCGCGTACGCGAAAGGGTCCCAAACGGACCGTGGCCGGTAAGAAGAAGGCCGCAACCAAGAAGTAGAACAAGACCCGGCGTTACGATGCCGGGTCTCTTGTTATGTACGCGGTGATCACGGCGGGCGGTCCGATCGATGGCGAGTACGCTCGCGCGGCCGGGACCGCGCTCAAGGCGCTGGCGCCGGTGCGCGGCCGAACGATGATCGCGCGGACGCTCGACGCGCTGCTCGCGTGCGGGATCGAGCGTATCGCGGTCGTCGGGAACGATGCGGTTCGCGACGCATGCGCACCGGTAACGCCGGTACGCATGATCGCCGACGCAGGGACCGGCGCGGGGAACGTTCTCGGAGCGCTTGACGCATGGCCGGACGATGCCTCGCTGCTGTATCTCACCTGCGACATGCCGTATATTGATGTGCCGTGCCTACAGTGGTTTCTCGATCGCATCGATCCGCACGCGCTGTCGATGCCGCTTTGCGAACACGCCGCATTCGTTGAGCGCTTTCCCGGCGCGCGCGCGTTCGGCATCGCGCTCGCCGGGGAGCGTGTTGTAAACGGCGGCGTCTTTCACTTTCCGGCCGGTTCGCGCGCTCGAGTACGAACGCTCGCGACGACGATGTTCGATGCACGCAAAGCGCCGTGGAAGATGGCGGGCGTCGCGGGACCGCTCGTGCTCCTGCGTTTCGCCCTCGGACGGATTTCGGTGAGCGCGCTTCAGGCGCGCGCGCAGCGCGTGCTCGGAGTACCGGTGGCGGCGTTGCGCAACGCGCCGGCCGAACTTGCCTACGATGCCGACACGGCGCCCGACTACGCCTATGCAGTCAACCACTTCTAAGGAGTTAAAACCCGCGCGTATCACCGCGCTCTGGTTCGGCGTGCAGTTGATTTGGGGCGCGGTGCTGGGGATCTCGCTCCAGGCGCGCTACCTGCAACTCACCAGTGGTTCGTCGCTTGAGTTATTCGGCTGGATTTCAGCGAGCGGCGCGGGTGCAGCCGCGATCACGCAGCTCGTCGTCGGGCCGATCTCCGACGCGATGCGCCGGCGGGGACGCGGTCGCGGCGCCTTCTACGCCGCCGGTGCGTTGCTCGGCGCGGTGGCGATTCTGGCTTTTTACGCGAGCAGTAGCGTCTACGGGCTGCTCGGGTCGTTCGTCGCGCTGCAGATCGCGCTCAACATCATCATCGGCCCGTATCAGGCGATCATTCCAGATCTGATTCCGCCGCAGCGCTTCGGCGTAGCATCCGCGTGGCTTGCGGCTATGGGCAGCGCAGGCAATGCGTGCGGCGCGATTCTAGCGACCTTGCTCGGCGGTACGCTGCGCCTTGGTCTCGCGCTTGCGGCCGGACTGCTCGCATCGGCTTCGATCACGATACTCTATAGCCGGCGTCTCCCGATGCAACCGCTCAGCCCCGCAGCCTCATTTACTGCCAACCGGACACTGGTGGATTTGTTCGTCTCGCGAGCTTTTGTCTATCTGGGATTTTATACGATCCTCTTATATCTCTATTTCTTCGTCGCGTCGATCTTGCCGCACGGTTTTGCGCTTGACGCGACGCGGACGACGGGTCTATGTGTGCTGCTCTTCACGGTGGTCGGAGCGCTCGGGGCGCTACTGGCGGCACGCCCGGCAGATCGTAGCGATGAGCGCCTCGTGGTCAGCGTCGGCGGCTGTCTGGTGGCGCTGTCGTTAGCGGTTCTAGCGCAGATCCACGCGATGGGGGCGCTTGTGCCGGCGATCGCCCTTGCGGGGGTCGGGTGGGGCATTTTTCTCTGCGCGGACTGGGCCTTTGCCTGCCGTCTGCTTCCGCCCGCCGCGCTTGCAACGAGGATGGCTATTTGGAACCTCGCCGTTGTCGGTCCGCAGATGCTCGCGCCCCTGGTGGCGACCGTAACACTTTCGCAGTTGGGTGTTCTGCGAAACGCGATGGGCCCGCGCGACGCGCTGCTTCTAGGGGGGGCCGAAATGCTCATAGGAACGCTCTGGATTTGGCGTTTACCTGGGGCCCCAAGGGGGCATAAGGCTTATGGCCATGACTGCATGGAACCCAAGCAAGGCGACCATGCGTTGTAGCCTTCGTGGGGCGGTTTTTGCCGTCCGCGAACGTTAAATAGATTTAAGGAGGCTTTTGTGAAACGACTGAGCACCGGAGTCCTTGCAGCACTGATGGCAGTGTTCTGCGGGCTCACCGCAGTCGCGGCCCCGTCAACTGCCAAATCACAGGGAAACACTGGCCAAGCTGTGGTTGCACAGGATACGGGTTCGATGTCGGCGGCTAACTTCGGATCTCCGCCGTCCGGCACTATACCGATTCTTTATAACGATCATCACGTCTACGCCAAGCCTGACGTGCTCAAACAAGGGCGCGTTCTTGCTGCTTTGGTAAGAGGCGGCACCGTTCTTATTCCCCTTCGCTCGATGTTCGAGCAAATGGGTGCATCGGTGTCATACGATCCGGGGAGCAAGACCGTGACGGTCAGCAAACCGGGTTCTGAAGTCAAAGTGACGGTCGGTCAACCCGAAGTCGTCATCAACGGCGAGTCGCGTCCGCTGGACGTACCGCCAATCATGTACCAAGGGCATGTGCTCGTTCCGGTACGTGTAATCTCCGAAGGCATGGGCGCCTACGTGCAGTGGGTTCCCGATCGCCAGATCGTCGTGGTTCGTTATCTCCCGCCGACGCCGCCGCCGACCGCACCGCCAACGGTTGCGCCGACGATTGCTCCGACGGTTGCACCAACCCCGACGCCCGCTCCGATTGCAACACCGTATAAAGACCTATTCGTATCCGGCGATTATATCTTCTCGCCCAAGGTCTATAACGAGTTCAGCCCGGGCAATAGCGGCAACGGCGCTTCGTACCAGCTTCACGGCGCATGGGAATTCAGCGCATTCAACATCCCGTGGATGATTGAAGGCAACATGCAACAGTTCCAGTATCCGCACACCTGTGCGGGTGGACTTGCTGCACCGACTCCTGATTGCTACGTGACCGTGATCGGCGGAAACGGCTCAACGGCCGTCCCGGCGTTCAATGCTCGCGATACCGATCTGGATGCACGCATTGGCCTCAAGGTCGCAGATCCGCGCATCTACATCGGCGTCGGCTATCTGTGGCGCAACAACAACTACGGATATCCGCGTGAAACCGCGTTCGGATTCGGTGTTGAAAAACTCCCGGATCTCAACCAAACGTTCTCGGTGTACGGCGATGCCTACTACTATCCCAATGCCAAGGGCACGTTCACCGATCCGTCAGGTACTGAGTACAGCTTGGCGTACAACATCCTGATGTACAACATCGGCGTCGACTACGTCATCGGCAACAGCCCGGTCTTTATCGAAGCCGGCTGGACTGGAACCGGTGGTACCAACAAGTCAAATGCTCCGTCGAACTACTCACAGAACGGTCCGTTCGTGGGTCTCGGCATCAAGTTTTAACGACCTAACTTCGCTAGAACATAAAACAGAATGAGGCCCGGTTGCAGACCTGGGCCATTCGACTTTAGACGGCAAAGCTTCAGCTTTGACGGATAAAGTCTACCGGGCCTCTTTCTTAGTCTTGTCCGTATCGGTAGGGCACGAAGCCGCGGCGCGCATCTTCAAAGCCAATCTCGAACGTCTTGTAAATATTGTCGCGGTCGTCGAAGCCGACCACGCCGACGGGCAGTTCATCCTGCGGCTGCATTTGATAGATGTCGGAGTCATAGAGCGTGGAGGCAAAGAGACGTGCTTGCGGTGCGTTGACGCTCTGGATCGCGCGCTTGCCGAATGTCTCTAGGTACGCAGCGCGCAGGTCAGCCTCGAGAATGCGCCGCTGCATCGCGCCGAACACGCCGAAACCGACTTCGAGCGCGTTGCGATAATCGGTCTTTTGCAGCGGCGGGTCGAGCAAGACAACGTCGATACGCGTCGCAGCGGCGCGTGCAGGCCCAACCGGCGTATTCGCGGTGACACCGCCATCGACGTAGAGATTTGTGCCGCCTCCCGATACCGCGGGTAGCGGCACCGGGTCGAAGGCGACCGGAATCGCGGTCGACGCCTGCAAGGCAGAGACTAAGAGATCGGGCGTTGCTTCGCGTAGCACCGCCGTCGGTCCGACGGTCAACCGGATTGCGGTGACGGCGCGTTCGCGTTCACCGGCTTGTAGGGCAGTCGGTACCAGGTAGAAGAATTCCGGCGACTGGTCGGTGAGGTTCGTCGCGGTCCAAATGAACGGCATGACGACCGGCCGCGTCGGATCGATGTAGCGCGCCAGCCAGGCGTGCAAGTGATCGCCGTCGATCACGCCGGTGTCGTGGCTGGTCAAGCTCAGCACCATGCGCATCGCCGCGGTAAAACGCGTACCGACGCCGCTATCGTCGTTGACGATCTTGGCGTAGCGAGCCTTGAGTTGGATCACGTGCTGGTCGGCGATTGAGTACCAGAGTTGGCGCAGTGTGTCGAACTGACCGGTCGCGACAAAATAGCCGTTGAGGGCGCCGATCGAGGTTCCGGCCACCAGCTGATACGGCCGCAGGGGCGCGCCGTTGGGGATCTGTGCTGAGAGACGAAGGTAGTCGATCAGACCGGCTTGGTAGGCGCCGCGAGCGCCACCGCCGGAAAGCACGAGCGCCCGCGAGAGGCGCCCAGGGTGGTCGGGATCTGCCGGCGCCGCCGCCTCGCCCGCGATGGGGAGAGAGGCAAGGGCGGCCGCCGAGGCAAGGAAGGCCCGCCGGTTCGGCGTGGCTGGACGCATGGCGAGGCGCTTCCCGTCATCGGCAGTTGACCCCTTGGGGGTTCTTAAGGTAAGATGCTGGCTTGGCGCTGCTGCACTCTCTCTTCGTCAGCGGCGCGCGGCTCCGGGGGCAATCGCCGTGTCCCTGGCTCCAACAGATGAGTTCACGCGCGTAGCGCGGCGGACAAGTCGAGGCGACGACAGCCCCGTCGTTCGGGGAACCGGATAAATTTCATCGGAGTCTTTTTTGGCTGCCAAAAAGCAAACCAAGTCGCGTAAGAAACGTGAAGTCAAGAACGTCCAATCGGGCGTGACCCACGTGCACGCGTCTTTCAATAATACGATCGTCACGATCAGCGATCCCCATGGCAACGTCGTCTCGTGGGCGTCAGCCGGGAATCTCGGCTTTAAAGGTTCGAAGAAGTCGACGCCGTTTGCCGCGCAGATGGCCGCCGAGTCGGCTGCGCGCAAGGCAATGGAACACGGCATGAGGAGCACGGAAGTGTTCGTCAAGGGTCCGGGCGCCGGTCGCGAAGCCGCGATCCGCTCGCTTCAAGCCGCCGGACTCGAGATCACGATGATCAAAGACGTTACGCCCATTCCGCATAACGGCTGCCGCCCTCCCAAGCGTCGCCGCGTGTAATCGAAGAGAGAAGATATGTCGCGTTATACTGGTCCCGTCTGCCGTCTGTGCCGTCGCGAAACGGCCGCGAGTAAAACGGGCGAAAAAATCAAGCTGTTTCTCAAAGGCGACCGCTGCCTGTCGAGAAAGTGCGCGGTCGAGCGCCGCGGCACGGCGCCGGGTCAAAAGACCGCCGGCAAACAGCGCACAAAAATTTCCGAGTACGGCCGTCAACTGCGCGAGAAGCAGAAGATGCGCCGCTACTATGGCGTGCACGAAACGCAGTTTGAGAACTACTTCCGCGAGGCCGCGCGCGTTCCGGGTCAGACCGGCCGCACGTTCTTGCAACTGCTCGAACGCCGTCTCGACAACGTCGTCTACCGCCTAAACCTGGCGACGAGCCGCGCGCAGGCGCGTCAGCTCGTTACCCATCGTCATTTCCGCGTCAACGGCAAGAACGTCAACGTACCCTCGTTCATCGTCAAGCCGGGCGACGTGATCTCGATCGGCGAGCGCAGCTTAAAGTCGCCGGTATTCGAAGCAAATCTGGAAGTCGCGCGTTCGCGCCGCCCGCCAGACTGGCTCGAGTGGAACGATGCCGACAGCACCGGCAAAGTGACGCAGCTGCCTGCCCGTGAACAAATTGACACGCCGGTCGACGAACAGCTCATAGTTGAATATTATTCTCGCTAATGTCATCCCGAGCGTAGCTGCGTAGCAGCGAAGTCGAGGGCCGATAATACCTACCCCCAACCGCTGCTAGGCGTGCGATCGTTATCGTCGGGGACGATGGCGGATAACGTAAGCAGTCACAAAGGATAAACGAAACCACATCATGACCACGTTGGAAATGCCCGCCGGCGCCACCATTGAGGTGCGCGAGCGCCGTGAGAACTATGCCAAGTTCGTGATCGAGCCACTCGAGCGCGGATTCGGCATCACCCTCGGCAACGCGCTGCGCCGTATTCTACTTAGTACGATTCCGGGCGCAGCCGTCACGTATATGAAGATCGACGGCGTGCTGCACGAGTTCTCGACCATTCACGGAATGGTCGAAGACACGATCGCGCTGATGCTCAATCTCAAGGGCTTGCCGGTCAAGCTCAACAGCGACGAGCCGCGCGTGCTCAATCTCTCGGTCTCCGGGCCGAAGGACGTCACCGCGGCAGACATCGCTCCGGACGCCGACGTCGAAATCCTCGATCCGAGCTATCACATCGCGACGCTGACCTCGAAAGAGGGCAAGCTCTCGATGGAGATCGGCGTGGAGAAGGGCCGCGGCTATGTCATGGCCGACAAGCAGCGGAACATCGAGCATATGATCGGCCTCATTCCGCTCGACTCGATCTTCTCACCGATTCGCAAGGTCAACTTCTCGGTCGACGACACGCGCGTCGGCCAAAGCGTCGACTTCGATCGTCTCACGCTCGAAATCGAGACCAACGGTTCGATCACGCCGGATGACGCGCTCGCGACGTCGGCAGCGATCATGCAAGAACAGCTCGACCTCTTTGTCGGCTTTACGAGCCGCGAAGAGCCGCTGCCTGAAGCGCCGCCCAACGAATGGGACATCCCGGTCGAAACGCTCAACCTTTCGGTGCGCTCGTTCAACTGCCTCAAGCGCGCCGGTATCTCGAAGGTCTCCGAGCTGCTTGACCTCACCGAAGACGAAATCATGAAGATGCGCAACTTCGGGAAGAAGTCGCTCGACGAAATCAAGCAAGTTCTCGCAGAGAGGGGGCTCTCGCTCCGCCTTTCATAACGGCGTAACGAGATGTAACGAATGCCGCATCAAATCGCATACAAACGGCTTTCCCGAACCGACGGGCACCGTAAGGCGCTCCTGCGCAACATGGCGACCTCGTTCTTCAAACACGAGAAAATCGAGACGACCTCGACCAAGGCGAAAGAAGTTAGCAAGGTCGTCGAGCAATTGATCACCACAGCGATGGCCGGTGACCTCGCCGCCCGCCGCAAGCTGGCCGAATTCCTCACCGAGCCGGCGGTGGTGAAGAAGCTCGTCGAGCAAATCGCGCCCTCACTGAAGGGACGATCGGGAGGGTACACGCGAATCACGAAAACGCGCGTACGCTCCGGCGACGCCGCCGAACTTTCACTTCTCGAACTGGTGAAGTAAATACGGAATACGCACCACTCCTGCGCCGGCTCTTAGCCGGCGCTCGTCTTTCTCAAGCCGAGAGCGCCGAAATGATCGGCGCGATCATGGACGGCGAGCTTACGCCGGCCCAGAGCGGCGGTTTGCTCGTCGCCCTCGCCTCGCGCGGCGAGACGGTCGACGAGATCGCCGGCGCGGCGCGCGCGATGCGCGAACGCAGTCTCCACGTTGAGCACGGCCTACCGGAAGTCGTCGACGTCGTCGGCACGGGCGGCGACGGCGCGAACACGATCAATGTCTCGACGATGGCGGCGCTCGTCGCGGCGGCGGCCGGTGTACCGGTTGCCAAACACGGAAATCGGGCGGCTTCAAGTGCCTGCGGCAGCGCGGATGTGCTCGAGGCAACGGGTATGGCGATCGATCTAGCCCCCGACCGCGCGGCGCACATGCTGCGCGAAACCAACTTCACGTTCATGTACGCGCCACGCTATCACCCCGCGATGAAGAACGTCGGCCTGGTCCGTCGCGAGCTTGGCGTCAAGACCATCTTCAATGTGCTCGGCCCGCTGACCAATCCCGCCGCCGCCGGCGTGCAGATTGTCGGTGTCGCGCACGCCGAGCTGGTCGAGCCGCTGGCGAAGGTCTTGCAAGATCTGGGCGTACGCAGGGGTGCAGTCGTCCATGGCGAGAACGGGATCGATGAAGTGGCAGGCGACGTTCCCACCATGGTGTACTCCTTCGATCCGGCAGGCGGGCGGCAATGGGCCCTTGACCCCGCCGCGTACGGGATTGCGACGCCTCTATCCGCGATCGTGGCCCCTTCGATCGACGCGGCACGCGAGGCATTTCTTTCGATCTTGGGCGGCGAAGTGTCGCCCCGTGCAGACGTGGTGGCGCTTAACGCGGCGCTGGTTCTGCATACCGTCGGCACGGCGCCGACGATGAAGGCCGCGCTCGAGCACGCGCGCTCGATTCTCCGTGCGGGCGCGGCATTACGCACCTACGAGCGCGCAAAGGAGCTGGCTGCGCATGGCTGAGGATGTCCTAAAGAAAATCTACGCGGCAAAGGCGGATCGTCTCAAGCACGAGATGGAGCGCGAGCCGTATGAACAAATCCGCGAGCGTGCCTACGCGAGTGTCCCGTCGCGCCGCCACTTTCTGCGGGTCCTACAAGCGCGTAGCGGCGACGCGATAATTGCCGAGATCAAGCGTGCCTCGCCTTCAGCGGGGTTGATCGCTCGCGACTTCGACCCCGTTGCAATCGCCAAGACGTACCAGCGCGCCGGCGCCGACGCGATCAGCGTCCTTACCGAGAGCGAGCACTTTTTGGGCGACCTGTCCTTTCTCGGACAGGTGCGCTCGGTTACGGCGCTGCCGTTGCTGCGCAAAGACTTTCTCACGGTACCCTATCAAATCGCTCAATCGGCGGCGTACGGAGCAGACGCGGTGCTGCTCATCGTCTCCGGGCTGAGCGACGAGCAGATGCGCGCTGCGCTCGCCGAAGCGCGGGAGTACGAGCTCGACGCACTGGTCGAGGTCCACGACGTTCGCGACCTCGAGCGCGCCCTTGGGCTCGGCGTCGAATTCGTCGGCGTCAACAACCGGAACTTGCGCACGATGATCACCGACCTCGCCGTCAGCGAACACGTGCTGCCTCGCGTACCGCTTGGAGTCTTCGCCATTAGTGAAAGCGGCATGCGCGATCTGGCTGACGTCGAGCGGCTGCGGCGTGCCGGCGCGCGCGGCGTCTTGATCGGCGAGGCACTCATGCGTTCAGACGATCCTTCGGGGCTTATCGCATCGCTTAAGCATGTCCACGCGCATTAAGTTCTGCGGCTGCAAGAGTTGGGCCGACGTGTCGCTCGCGATCGATGCCGGTGCCGACGCGGCCGGGATGATCTTCGCGTCGTCGCCACGGCGCATCGATTGGACCGCCGCGGCTGAAATCGCGCAGCGGATCGGAACGAGCATTTTGCCGGTTGGTGTTTTTGTCAATCCGGATATCGAAGAGGTGGAGCGGGCGCGTTGGTATTTTCCCGAGCTGGTCGTGCAGCTCTCGGGTGACGAGACGCCCGAGTTCGTGCGCGCGGTCGGTGGCTCGGTCGTGAAGACGTTTCATATTGCGCCGGGCGAGCGACCCCAAGATCTGGACGCCCGCTGCGACGCATACTCGGCGCTGCCGCTCTTCGATACCAAGATTATCGGCACGTGGGGGGGCACCGGCGTTTCCTTCGATTGGTCGGTGCTGTCGAAGCTTTCGCGCTTGCGTCCGATTGCCGTCGCCGGTGGCCTCACGCCCGAGAACGTCGGCGAGTGCGTGCGCGTCGTACGTCCTGCATGGGTCGACGTGCGTACCGGAATAGAAACGTCGGGCCGCAAAGACGCTGAGAAAATGGAGCGGTTCGTGACAGCCGTGCGCAAGAGCGATGCAGCCTAACGCACGCGGATATTTTGGCGATTTCGGCGGACGCTTTGTTCCCGAGGTATTGATCGACGCGCTCGACTCGCTCGAGCGCGAGATGACGGTAGCGTTCGCGGAGCCGCAGTTTTGGCACGACTACGAGGCGGTGCTCCGCGATTTCGTGGGGCGACCCTCGCCGCTGTACCGCGCGGAGCGCTACGTCGCGCCGGGTGGCGCGCCGTTCGCTTTGAAACGCGAAGACCTCAATCACACCGGCGCGCACAAGATCAACAACACTGTCGGCCAGGCGCTCCTCGCGCGGCGCATGGGCAAACGGCGATTGATTGCCGAAACCGGCGCTGGTCAGCACGGCGTAGCGACGGCCACCGTCGGCGCAAAGTTCGGCTTTCCCGTCGATGTGTACATGGGCGCGGTCGACGTCGAGCGTCAGGCGCTCAACGTCTATATCATGAAGCTGCTCGGAGCAACGGTGCACTCGGTGACCGGCGGCACGCAAACACTCAAAGATGCTACGAATGAAGCCTTTCGCGTGTGGGCAGCGCAGGTTGAAGACACCTTCTATGTGATCGGCAGTGTAGTGGGCGCACATCCGTATCCCTACATGGTGCGCGAGTTCCAGAAGGTGATCGGGATCGAGGCCCGGGCGCAGTGCTTGGCGCAATTCGGCCGGCTGCCGAGCGACGTCGTCGCGTGCGTCGGCGGCGGGAGCAACGCTATGGGAATTTTCGCTGCGTTTCTCGATGACGCGCAGGTGCGCTTATGGGGCGTCGAAGCCGCGGGCGAGGGCGTCACCAGCGCACGAACGGCGGCGTCGCTCGGTGCGGGGAGCGTCGGGGTTTTGCACGGTTCGCGTTCGTATCTCCTGCAGAACGAACACGGGCAAGTTCGGGATACGCATTCGATCAGCGCCGGACTGGATTATCCGGGTGTCGGCCCCGAGCACGCGCACCTCAAAGAGAGCGGGCGCGCGACCTACGTTCCGGTTACCGATGAAGCGGCGCTCGCGGCGTTCTTTGCGTTCTCGCGGGCCGAAGGAATTATCCCGGCGCTGGAGAGTGCGCACGCGATCGCATTTGCGCGCACCCTTGCCGCGGAGCGTGGGCCCGACGATCTCATCCTCGTCAATCTTTCCGGACGCGGCGACAAAGACATCGCGCAAGTGCGGGGCATGGGGAACCTCTGAAGGAGTCCATGTACCGATCGTTTGCGCCGCAAGGACGGCAGATACAAGGAAACTGCGAGGGAGAATACTCGGAGTATGTGACCGAGCGGATGACGCGGGAGATGCCGTCCTTGCGGACAAACCCGCGGGGCAAGGGCGTTGTCGGCGCGTCTCTTCGTTGCGATCTCCGTCACAGAGCGCTCTACTATGCTTCGTCGATCGCGCCTCGATTCAGCGCCGACAACGCCTCTTGCGATCGGTGCAGCGACCCCCTCAGAGGTTCCCTCCGTGCTTGAAGCGATCTTCGAGCGTGCGCGCAACGCGCAGCGCACGGCGTTTATCCCCTACGTCATGGCGGGCGATCCGGACGCGGCGACGACGCTCGCCGTCTTGCGCGCGCTCACCCAGGCCGGCGCCGACGCCATTGAGCTGGGGATTCCGTATAGCGACCCGCTTGCCGACGGACCGACGATTGCCGCTGCGGGACAGCGCGCGCTCGCCGGGGGGACGACGATTTCGTCGACGCTTGAACTCGTGCGCGAGCACCACGACCATGGCGGCGCGCCGATCGTGCTCTTCACCTATTACAATCCGGTGCTGCAATTCGGCATCGACCGCTTCGCCGGTGCAGCCTCG
Source organism: Vulcanimicrobiota bacterium (assembly GCA_963833045.1). Lineage (GTDB taxonomy): Bacteria > Vulcanimicrobiota > Vulcanimicrobiia > Vulcanimicrobiales > Vulcanimicrobiaceae > Aquilonibacter. The sequence continues at coordinate 349,038 of CAWHWL010000014.1, read as the reverse complement.
GACGCCGGTGCTTGCGCGGTCATCGTGCCCGACATCGCGCTCGAGGAGGGCGAGGCCCTCGCGGCAACGCTGGCCGCAAGCGGCCTGGATATGCCGTTACTGGTTGCTCCGTCAACCAAGCCGGAACGCGCAAAGCGCATCGCCGCGCAGAGTTCCGGTTTCATTTATGTGGTCTCGCGGTTGGGCGTCACCGGCGCGAGCACGCAGCCCTCGACGCAGGCCTTGCGCGCGCAGATCGCGATGTTGCGCAGCATCACCGAAGAGCCGCTGGCAGTAGGGTTCGGCGTAAGCAACGCCGATCACGTGCGCGACGTTGCGGCGCTTGCCGACGGCATCATCGTCGGAAGCGCGCTGATCGATGCCTACGCGGGTATGCGAGGAGAAGACGCCGCGGGGCGCGTGCGCGCGTTCGTCGAGCCGTTGATTGCCGCGGCGACCTACGCGGGAGTCTGATGGATCGAGAAGGCTTCCTTTCTTCGATCCTCGCCGTCATCGGCGCAACGGCAACACCCACGCCAAAGCCCACACCCGCTCCCTCGTCAACGCTTGCGCCGTGGGATCAGTGCATCGAGAGCGCGGCACTCTCGTATGATCGCCCCATCGATATAGTAATGCAGACGCTCGACGGTCCCGATTTTCACTTGCTAAAGTACCGTGGACAAGCGGTTCTGCTCAACATCTTTGCAACGTGGTGTGGTCCGTGCAAGCTGGAGCAGCCGCTTATCGTGGACGCTGCCGACCGGTATTCGGCGCAGGGGCTAGCAGTAATCGGAATCAACGATCGAGACCCGGACGACCACGTGCGCTCCTATCGCAAAAAATACGGCATCACGTATCCGATCGCGATGGATCGGCAGGGTGGATTTACGCGTGCGCTCGAACTTGGTCACGGTGCTCAGCGCGATGCGAGCGCCTATCTCCCTTCGACGTTGTTTATCACACCCCAAGGGTTTCTGTATTGCTACCTTGTGGGAACCGTCTCGCGGGATGAGCTCGATTACCGCGTTAAGAAGTTCCTCGTCGAAGCGCCGCCGACACTCACGCCTTCGCCGTCGCCGACTCCAACTGGCTCAGTCTAGCGCCCTGCGCATCAAGATCGCGTCCCATGCTTCGCCGCTCCTGCGCGCGATCTGCGCGGCTTGCGCGTCGATTTCCACGAAATTAAATTTGCGATAGAGCGCCAGCGCCCGCTCGTTGTGGGGAAAGACGAGCAGCGAGAGGTGTGGGATGCTTCGGGCTGACGCCCAGCTAATCAGTTGCCCAAGCAGTGCACCGCCAACACCCTGTCCGCGGTGATGCTCGTCGACCAACATGCCGATCGTGTGTCCGTAGGGATCGTGGCGGTATTCCGTGATCACGCCGACGATTGCGCCGAGTTGCTCGGCGACGAACATCCCGTTGCCGTTGCTCAGTGAGAAGCTGAGCATGTCGCGATACTTCTGACGATCGTATCCGGGTTCGGTGCCGATCCACAACCGCTCGGCGGCAACGGAATCAAAAAGCAAGAGCACGGCGTCGACATCGCCGTGCTCCATGTGCCGGACCCTAAAGTCGCTCACGCGCTAGACGGCGGCGGCCGTCGTTCCCAAGCTGAAGCGTTTGTCGGCGTCGTCAGCAATGAAGGTGCCGATCGCGAGCGACGATGTTGCAGCCGGAGAGGGAGCATTGCGCACGTGCATCGTGCCCGAGTCGCCTTCGAAGACGAAGTCGTCGACTTGCGTACCGTCGGCCATCATCGCCTGCGCGCGCACGCCCGACGGGCCGGGAAGCGTATCGGCGACCTGCAGCTCGGGGATGTACCGTTGCAGCGCTTTCACGTACGCGCTGCGCAGCACGTCGCGATACATCTCACCCATACCGGTCGAGAAATACTTACTCGCCAGCTTGATGAAGCCCGGATAAGTGAGCGTTTCGAACAGATCGCCCGGATTGATCGTCGTAAACGAGTAGCCCTCGCGTGCGAAGGCGAGCACGGCATTGGGTCCAAGCCAGATGTCGCCGTTCATGCGCGGTGTAAAGTGAACGCCCAAGAACGGGAAGCTCGGATCGGGGACCGGGTAGATGTTGCCCTTGACCAGGTAGCGCTTTTCGGGTTTGAGGATCAGATAGTCCCCGCGGAAGGGCACGATCTTCGGATCGCTGCCGCCACCGGTCATCTTTGCGAGCCGGTCGGATTGGAGACCGCCGCACGTGATCACGTAGCGCGCTTCGTACTCACCTTGCGATGTCTGCAATTGCACCATGCCATTGCGGCGCTCGATGCCCAGCACGTCGCGCCCGGTTAAGATCTCGCCTCCCATCGCGCTGATGTCATCCGCGTACGAGCGGGCGACCACGCCGTAGTCGACGATACCGGTCACCGGTATCCAGATCGCTTTGATGCCACGGCAATGCGGTTCACGTTGGCGAATGCCGTCCGCGTCAACGATCTCGAGGCTTTCAATGCCGTTCGCAACACCGCGATCGAAGAGATCTTGGAGCAACGGCAGCTCGCGCTCTTCGGTTGCAACGATGAGTTTGCCGACGCTGCGATACTCGATGCCCTTACTGTCGCAGTACTTCCACAGCTTGCGCCGACCCTCGACGCACAGCTTGGCTTTGAGGGAGCCGGGCTTGTAGTAGATTCCCGAATGGATAACGCCGCTGTTGTGTCCGGTCTGGTGTGTGGCTAGGAGCTCCTCTTTTTCGAGGAGGACGAGCTTGAGGTGCGGATGGCGGAGCAGGAGCTCCCGCGCAGTGGCGAGGCCGACGATGCCGCCGCCGACAATCGCGATGTCGTACGTCATATCATGAGGATTCTCGCACCTTGGAGGGGGGCCCGCTATCACGAATGTCGCGTACCCGCGACACACAGGCGGCAAGGCGGCCCGGATGGCGGCGGGGAAATCCCGGGGCATGACCAGCACACTTACGCGTACGATTCCGCCCTTTAAGAATGAAGTCGTCAAATCGTTTACCGACCCGGCCGACGCGGCCGCGATGAAGGCCGCATTGGCAAGCGTCAAGGGGCGCTTAGGGCGGCACTACCCCCTGGTGATCGACGGCGAACGGATCGAGACCACAAAGCAAATCCGCTCGCTCAATCCGTCGCGGCCCGCGGAGATCGTTGGTCTGACCAGTTCGGCGTCGAAGGAGCAAGCGAGTGGCGCGGTAGCGGCCGCATCGCGCGCCTTCGAATCGTGGAAGCGCAAGAGCGCGCAAGAGCGCGCCGCGTTCATTTTTGCGGCAGCCGCGAAGCTGCGCGAGCGCCGCTTCGAGTACGATGCGCTGCTCGTTTACGAAGTCGGCAAGAGCTGGCCCGAGGCCGACGGCGACATCGCCGAGGCGATCGACTTCATGGAATTTTACGCGCGCGAAGCGCTGCGCTACGCGGAGCCGCATCCGGTCGTGCCGATCGAAGGCGAGCGCAACGAGATGGTCTATATTCCACTCGGCGTTGGTGCGGTGATTCCACCCTGGAACTTCGCCGGCGCAATCATGATCGGCATGACGTCGGCGGCGATTGTCGCCGGTAACACCGTCGTGCTCAAACCGTCGAGCGATTCGGCGATCATCGCGGCCTGGTTCGTCGATCTCTTGCATGAGGTCGGCTTGCCCAAGGGCGTGGTGAATTTCATCCCTGGTTCGGGAAGTGAGATCGGCGACTTGATCGTCGGGCATCCGCAGATTCGTTTCATCTCGTTTACCGGGTCCAAAGAAGTCGGACTGCATATCAACGAGCTTGCCGCCAAGCCGCAGCCGGGTCAGAAGTGGATCAAACGCGTCGTTGCCGAAATGGGCGGCAAAGATTCGATCGTCGTCGCGGCTGATGCCGACGTCGATGCCGCGGTTGAAGGCGTCGCCGTATCCGCGTTCGGCTTTCAAGGGCAGAAGTGCTCGGCGTGTTCGCGCGCGATCGTCGACGCGTCGATCTACGATGAGTTCGTCGGCAAACTCAAGGACCGCGTCGCGAAGATGACGGTCGGCGATCCTGAGCAGCAGTCGGTCTACATGGGACCGGTCGTCAACGAGGCGGCGCTCAAGTCGATCTCCGAATACATCGAGATCGGAAAAAGGGAAGGCCGGCTGATCGCCGGGGGCAATCGCGTCGGAAGCGAGGGCTACTTCCTCGAGCCCACGGTTATCGCCGATGTCGATCCTCAGGCGCGCATCGCCCAGGAAGAGATCTTCGGTCCGGTGCTGGCGATCATCAAGGCTAGCGACTTCGATCACGCGATGGAGATCGCGAACAATACCGAATTCGGGTTGACCGGTTCGCTCTATACCAGTGACGACGCCAAGATCGAACGCGCCAAGGAAGATTTCTTCGTCGGCAATCTGTACTTCAATCGCAAGAGCACCGGCGCATATGTGGGCGTGCATCCGTTCGGCGGCTTCAATATGTCGGGCACCGACAGTAAAGCCGGTGGCCGCGACTATTTGCTGCTCTTTATGCAAGCCAAGTCGATGTCGCGCAAAATCTCGTAGGGCAATGAAAGACCTTCGACTCCAATCCAAGGCGGACCGCAGGGTCCGCCTTGGTCATAACTGGATCTTTTCCAACGAAGTGGCAATCGATCAAACGCCACTGACGGCATTTAAGCCGGGCGAGCTTGCGCGTGTGGCGGATGTGGGCCGTAACCCGGTCGGCATCGCCTATGTGAATCCCAATGCCTTGATCGCCGCGCGCATTCTTACCCGTGACGTGCGCGCAACGATCGACGTCGCGTGGTTTCGGTCGCGCATCCAACGCGCGCTTGCGATGCGTGCGGAGCTGTTCGCCGCGCCGTTCTATCGGCTCATCTACGGCGAGTCGGATGGACTTCCCGGCTTCGTCGTGGATCGATACGGTGAGGTCTGCGTCGCGCAGCTCAATACCGCCGGCGCAATCGCCCTGCGCGAGCCGTTCATCGCGGGCCTAACGGACGTGATTTCCCCAAAGGGCGTGTTGTTGCGGAACGCCGGCTCGACGCGCGCGCTCGAAGGAATTGAGCCACTCGATCAAACGCTGGGCGATGTACCTGAGCGAATCGAGGTCATCGAGGGCGATATGAGAATTGCTGCGCCGTTGCGCGAAGGGCAGAAGACCGGGTACTTTTACGATCAGCGCGACAACCGTTTCCGCCTGCGCCGATACATCAGGCCGGGCGACAACGTGCTTGACGTATTCTCGTATGTCGGCGGATGGGGCGTGTCGGCATTCATCGCAGGTGCCGCCAGCGTAACCAGCATCGACACGGCGCAACTGGCACTCGACTATGCAGAAGAAAATGCGAAGGCCGTCGGTAAGGAGATCGATGGCCTCGTCGGCGACGCGATGGACGTCATGCGCGGCCTGCACGGCGAGCGGCGTCGTTACGATGTCGTAATTCTCGATCCACCGGCACTCATAAAACGGCGAAAGGATGCCGCACCCGGCGAACGCCAGTATCAGCGTTTGAACGAGGCGGCGCTGAAGTTGCTCAAAGAAGATGGATTTCTGGTCAGCGCATCGTGTTCGTATCATCTTGCGCCGGACCGCCTAGCTCGTGCCGTGCACGACGCGGCGCGCGAAAGCGGCCGGCGTTTGCAGATCCTCGAGCGAACGGCGCATGCCCCGGATCATCCGATCCATCCGGCCATGCCGGAGACCGAGTATCTCAAGGCGCTGTTTACAAGGGCATGATCCGCGCACTGTGTTTGCTGCTTGTTGCAGTCGCGTGGTCGGGGTGGAGCGCTACGCTCCCGATCGATGCATCGGCGATTGCTGGGGTGACAGTTGCGGATACCGTCGTCGTGGCTGGCGGAAGTACGACGCTTGCACTCAACGAGCGGACCGGGGCGGAGCGTTGGCGCACGGGTGAATCGTTCGCATTATTCCCGATTGGTGACGACGTTGCGCTCGGGCAGCCCGGCGGACGCGTCGAACTCCTCGATGCACGAAGCGGGGACGTTCGATGGTCGGCTCGCGTTTGTCCGCCAAACTCGTACGCGACTGCGGTTAGAGTGGCCGGCGACGGGGTGATCGCGGGCTGTAGCGGCGGACGAATCGCACGGATCGATCGGCATAAAGGGCGAGTCACGGCCGAATCCGACGTACTGCATGTGGATGCGATAGACGTCATCGCACCCGCCGGGGGATGTCACCTCAACATTCAGGCCCATCAAAGCGGCGCGATCCTGAGTGAGCAGGACGCCGTTGTCGATTGCCGGTCGCTGAAAGCGATTATGCCGCAGCGTCAGGAAGTGTTGTTCTTGGGGACAGTTGGAAATCGAGCGGTGATGGCCGATCAATGTTGCGGATTACGTGGCGCAATGGAACAGCCCGTTGGCATATTTACGATCGACGGAGCAACGGGAACGATCTCACCAGAACGGCCATTCGTGCCGGGCGAGCCATTTTTAGCTGGCTCACGTGTCTGCATCGGACAACATTCGCTCATCCGTTGCCGCGCGGTCGAGAGCGAGGGCCAGGGAACTTCAGACGTTACCGGGCTCGCGGATTTTCCTGTCCGCGTTGGGTTCGGGAGCATCGGGATCGTACGCTTGACGCCCAGCGGCGAGACCGCGCAACTCGACGATGTCACATCAGGAAACTTTCGCCGCGTATGGTCCGCGCTCGTCACACAAGGATTACCACCGTTCGGAAATCCAGATCGCTTTGGAAGCGTGCCGATCCGGACCGTGCGTGGCGCGGAGATTGTGAGCCGCAACGGAATGCGCGCCGACGTGTCCGACGGCGGCCTCCTGGTTGCCTCAGATGAAAAATTCGTGTTCGTGCGCTCGAGCACTGGTCGTCTTGTGGGAAATCGCTACGTAGGCGAGATCCACGCCATTCCCTGGCGGTGAAGGCGAGTTTAAGCCGAACGCAGTTCGTTCACGATCGTCTGATGGGCGATATGCCGTCGGTTGGCCGCGAGGTAGCGCGCGTCTTCTGCGTACGTCGTCGGATAGACGGGCGGCACGAAGCGCCGGCGCAGCTCGGCGTCAACGTTGGTGAAGGTGAAGATGCATGTATTGCACAGCGAGGTGCTGGTGCGATCGCGGCTGATCCGCACGATATCGGTCTCGACCGACACTGACGAGTTGCCGGTATACGTCACGCGGCTGGTGAAGTGGAGCTTGTCCGCGATCCGCACCGGATGATGGAAATTGATGCGATTGACCGCGACGATCGTCGGCCGGTCGGGAGCGATCAACTCGGCGCAAATCGACGAATACATAAAGGCGCGATGGATCACGTAGCCGCCGAAGATCTTCTTGGGCACGTTCTCATGCTCGGGGTAGGTGAGATCGTACCCGCTCGTCACCAGATCGCGCGCCAGAGCGCCGGAGAAGTCCGGACGATCCTGCGCTGCGTGAAGGCTCTGTAGCAACGCGTATTCTTCACGCGTCGGCGGTTCGATCGCCTCGCTTTGCGAATCGCGGTACCTCGCGCGCCGGTCGACGGCGCGGCGTTCGCGCCGTAACTCATACTCATCCTCGTAGCGCAGGGGCGGCAACTCGATGCTTTGGGCGTCGTCACCAGTCCCACTGCGGGCAACCATCGTGAAGTAGCACGATGCAAGATGATGTGGGCCATCGTCACCGGCCTGTTCGACGCGCACGCCGACTTCGAGCGACGTGCGCCCGACGTAGTTCACGCGTGCCAGAAGATGCATGTCGCGGCTCACGTCGGGAGCGTTGCGAATGCGAATGCTGTCGATTGCGGCGGTGACGAATCGCGCCTCCGGGTGACTCTGCGCAACGTATGCAAGCGCCGTTTGCTCGGCGATGGTATCCAGCGTCTCGAGCAGTAACCCGAAGCGGAAGTTGGCTTTGAGCGGCTCGTCGGTCAGCAAAAAGCTCCGGCGCAGGCCGGCGTCGGAGCTAAAGGGGAGGGTCCGCGCGACGGACGTCTCGACTGGGCGCCGCATGATGCCGGTATCATACCGGGCGATCCTGGGCGAGTGCAAGGCATGCCGAGCAAGTGCTCTGTGGATAATGCGAGCTAAAAGAGTCGTCCGCTCCAAAAGCTGACGCCCCATCCTTGGAAGAGGTCGCTGGGCCGGCGGTCGGGCCGCTCGAGCTGGAGATCGATCGTGGTCCGGACGACTGGGCGATTCGAGGACGACGTAGGCAGTATCACGACGGGAACCTTTCTGTGGAGTAACTACCTAAGATGTTACGTCGGTGATAGTAACTTGTCAATCCGTTTTGCCGGTGCTATGCTGATGCCGTGCCCAAGGATGCCTCGGCGCCCGGCTCCCTCGAGCTCGTGCGTGGTTTCGTAAACTCCATCGACCTCGAGCGCCCAGAGACGCTCGACGCGTTTTCCAGTCTTGGGGCCGCCCGCGTCTGGCTCGCCGATGCCGGCTTGGGTGCCGGCCACGTGCATGAAGCCGAGCTGCCGGGCCTTCGAGCGCTGCGCGAGGCGCTGCGTTCGGAGCTCCTCGCGCACAATGGCGAGGGCTCGACTCAGGAGAGTTGGCCTGTTTTGGTGGAGTCGCTGGCCGGGGCTGCCGCGCAAATCGTCTTCGCCCCCGAGGGCGGCGTGCGGCTTGAGCCGCGCCCCGGAGATTCGGGCTGGGAGCTGCGGGATAGTCTGGCGGCAGCGATCTACGACGCGGTTCGCGACGGGACGTGGCCGCGGCTCAAGGCCTGCCGCAAGCACAGTTGCCTATTTGCCTTCTACGATAAGACGAAGAACGGCTCAGGTGCCTGGTGCAGCATGGATACCTGCGGCAATCGGGAGAAGGCGCAGCGCCGGCGCGCGCGCGCGAGCGCACGGGGACGTAGCGAGAGTCCTTCTGGCGCCTTGCGACCCTTTATGGTACCCTGATAGTCCAGGTCCGGCGGCTGTCGACGTTTGTCGCGGCGCTGGAGAAAAAGTACGAAATCGCGCTTGACACGCGTCACGCGCTTCGATACTATAGCCGGGTTGGCTTGGAGTACCCCCCACTAAAGCGCGATCGAAAGATGCGCGTTTTGGTTGCCGGTGCGTCCAAGTCGTTCGCTCCTTGAAAACTGAACAGTACAGCAGCAAATAAGTCTGTGGGTCTCCGACCTCTAAGACAAGGTCATGCAAATGGTCAAGTCTTTTGAGAATCGCGAGAACGTACAATTCTAGCTGTTATGAATCGCAAGATTTGTAGCGATGTGATTCGCAGTTACATCTGAAAAAGCACAGCGAAATATAGAGCCATGCTAGTCATGCGCTCCATAAAATATTTTTATGGAGAGTTTGATCCTGGCTCAGGACTAACGCTGGCGGCGTGCCTAACACATGCAAGTCGAACGAGGTAGCAATACCTAGTGGCAGACGGGTGAGTAACACGTAGTCAACCTTCCTTTTAGTGGGGGATAACTAGCCGAAAGGTTAGCTAATACCGCATACGATCGTCGAGCGGCATCGCTTGACGCTGAAAGCAGCAATGCGCTAAGAGACGGGACTGCGTCCCATTAGTTAGTTGGTGGGGTAACGGCCTACCAAGACTCCGATGGGTAGCTGGCTTGAGAGAGCGACCAGCCACACTGGAACTGAGACACGGTCCAGACTCCTACGGGAGGCAGCAGTGAGGAATTTTCCGCAATGGGGGCAACCCTGACGGAGCGACGCCGCGTGTGGGAAGAAGGCCTTCGGGTCGTAAACCACTGTCGAAGGGGACGATATTGACGGTACCCTTGGAGGAAGCCCCGGCTAACTACGTGCCAGCAGCCGCGGTAAGACGTAGGGGGCAAGCGTTGTCCGGAATCATTGGGCGTAAAGCGCTCGTAGGCGGGTATTTAAGTCCGTGAAGAAAGACCTGGGCTCAACTCAGGGAACGGCACGGATACTATTTATCTTGAGGCAATCAGAGGATGATGGAATTCCCGGTGTAGCGGTGAAATGCGTAGATATCGGGAGGAACACCAGTGGCGAAGGCGATCATCTGGGGTTGTTCTGACGCTGATGAGCGAAAGCTAGGGGAGCAAACGGGATTAGATACCCCGGTAGTCCTAGCCGTAAACGATGGACACTAGGTGTAGGTGGTATCGACTCCATCTGTGCCGCAGTTAACACAATAAGTGTCCCGCCTGGGGAGTACGGCCGCAAGGTTAAAACTCAAAGGAATTGACGGGGGCCCGCACAAGCGGTGGAGCATGTGGTTTAATTCGACGCAACGCGAAGAACCTTACCTGGGCTTGACATCCTCTGAACATCTAAGAGATTAGGTTTCCGGGCAACCGGACAGAGAGACAGGTGCTGCATGGCTGTCGTCAGCTCGTGCCGTGAGGTGTTGGGTTAAGTCCCGCAACGAGCGCAACCCTTGTCGTGTGTTGGTCCACAAGATCTCTCACACGAGACCGCCGGTGACAAGCCGGAGGAAGGTGGGGATGACGTCAAGTCAGCATGGCCCTTACGTCCAGGGCTACACACGTGCTACAATGCGCCGGACAGCGAGTCGCGAACCCGCGAGGGCAAGCTAATCTCTTAAACCGGCGCTCAGTTCGGATTGAAGGCTGCAACTCGCCTTCATGAAGTCGGAATCGCTAGTAACCGCAGATCAGCTACGCTGCGGTGAATACGTTCCCGGGCCTTGTACACACCGCCCGTCACGTCACCTGAGTTTAGTGTACCCGAAGCCGCCCGTGTAACCGCAAGGAACAAGGCGTCTAAGGTATGCTAGGTAAGGGGGACGAAGTCGTAACAAGGTAGCCGTATCGGAAGGTGCGGCTGGATCACCTCCTTTCTAAGGAGAACATGCTATCGATTCATACTCTGTATGAACGCGATGGCGTATTCATTCTAAGTCGACCACAGATGAGCTATTTGAAAACGGCGCCATGACTCACGCAAGTGGGGGAAGTGCCGGCCAAGGGGTCTGCCACGCGTCAAAGCGTGTACGGCCAGAGGTCATAGCGTTTTGCGGCTCCCTCAGTGGGGGTCTCCAGTAATGGACTGTACTGTTCAGCTTTGAGGGAACGAACCTCGATCGCCGAGTTCCACATTGCGTTGGACTCGGATCAAGATCGTGGCTGCGTCCCTTGATCCTTGAAAACTGTATAAAGAAGAACTTTCATGTGTCAAACATATGAAAGCGGCCAACTCATTTTTTAAACCTGAATGAGTTGGTGCAATTTTGCGTAGTCGAAAATTAATAAGGGCATACAGGTGGATACCTTGGTTCCACAGGCGACGAAGGACGTGCAAAGCTGCGATAAGCGTCGGGGAGCTGCTAAGAAGCTATGATCCGGCGATGTCCGAATGGGGCAACCCCCGTGCCGTCATGGGCACGGACTCCACGATGAATTCAATAGTCGTGAGAGAGCATACCCGGTGAACTGAAACATCTAAGTAGCCGGAGGAAAAAACATCAAACGAGATTCCCGTAGTAGTGGCGAGCGAACTGGGAACTAGCCTAAACCGTTCATGTGCAAGCGTTCGGGCGTTGCATGAGCGGGGTTGTACGACGACCGTCACAGAGCCGAAAATCTGTGCGCAAGTTACCAAACCGATCGATAGTAGAAGCCGGCTGGAAAGCCGCACCATAGAAGGTGATAGTCCTGTAGACAAAATCAATCGGTCTTGCGGAGTCGTTCGTGAGTAGGGCGGGGCACGAGAAACCCTGTCTGAAGCTGGGGGGACCATCCTCCAAGGCTAAATATTCTGTGGAAACCGATAGCGTACTAGTACCGTGAGGGAAAGGTGAAAAGAACCCCCGGAGGGGAGTGAAATAGAACATGAAACCGTATGCCTACAAACCGTGAAAGGCCCATGTCGTAAGACAAGGCTAATCGCGTGCCTATTGAAGAATGAACCTGCGAGTTACTTGTAACGGGCTTGGTTAAGGTGTTGAGCCGGAGCCGTAGCGAAAGCGAGTCTGAATAGGGCGAATTTGTCCGTTGCAGTAGACCCGAAACCGAGCGATCTATCCATGAGCAGGGTGAAGCGTGATTAACCTCACGTGGAGGCCCGAACCTGTTGTTGTTGAAAAAACATTGGATGACTTGTGGATAGGGGTGAAAAGCCAATCGAGCTCGGAGATAGCTGGTTCTCCCCGAAATAGTTTGAGGACTAGCGTTGCACGTTAACCCAGGGGGGTAGAGCACTGACAGGGCTAGGGGTCTTACCAGATTACCGAACCCCATCAAACTCCGAATACCCTGGCGAATTATGCAGCAGTCAGACTGTGGGGGATAAGCTCCATGGTCAAAAGGGAAACAGCCCAGATCAACAGCTAAGGTCCCTAATATGTGCTTAGTGGTAAAGGAAGTCTCGTCGCATAGACAACTAGGAGGTTGGCTTAGAAGCAGCCACCCTTGAAAGAGTGCGTAATAGCTCACTAGTCGAGTGATGGGGCGCCGAAAATTCAACGGGGCTCAAGCATATAACCGAAGCTTTGGGATTAATTAAAAACTAATCGGTAGGGGAGCGTTGTAGCGTAGGCTGAAGCACGACCGTGAGGACGTGTGGACGAACTACAAGTGCGAATGCAGGTATAAGTAGCGACAAATGCGGGTGAGAACCCCGCACGCCGGAAGTCTAAGGTTTCCTGAGCAACGTCAATCGTCTCAGGGTGAGTCGGGAGCTAAGCCGAGGCTGAGAAGCGTAGGCGATGCACAAGCAGTTCATATTCTGCTACCACCGATGACCGTTTAGACTTTGCCGGACAATGTCGATCGACGAACGCATCGAGGTTAAACTCGATGTTTTTTGTTGTTCGATATCGTCTGTCAAAGTCTATGAAATGATGGGGTGACGCAGGAGGATAGGTCAGCGCCCGGATGGATGTGGGCGTTTAAGCCAGTAGTCCGTAACGTAGGTAAATCCGCGTTGCAAGGACGAGAGGCGAATACGAGGCTCTTCGGAGCCGAAGTGACTGACTCCACGCTGCCAAGAAAAGCCTCTATTAAGGATCATAGGTGCCCGTACCGTACACCGACACAGGTAGACTGGCAGAGCATGCTAAGGCGACGAGAGAATCCCTGTTAAGGAACTCGGCAAATTGACCCCGTAACTTTGGGAGAAGGGGTGCCACCTTTGGTGAAGTGTTTACCACGTAAGCTGAGGGTGGTCGCAGAGAATAGGTCCAAGCGACTGTTTAACAAAAACACAGGTCTCTGCGAATGCGAAAGCAGACGTATAGGGGCTGACTCCTGCCCGGTGCTGGAAGGTTAAAAGGAGTGGTTAGCGCAAGCGAAGCTGCGAATTGAAGCCCCAGTAAACGGCGGCGGTAACTATAACCGTCCTAAGGTAGCGAAATTCCTTGTCGGGTAAGTTCCGACCTGCACGAATGGAGTAACGACTTGGACACTGTCTCAATGGGGAACTCGGCGAAATTGCAGTACCAGTGAAGATGCTGGTTACCCGCAGCAGGACGGAAAGACCCCGTGAAGCTTTACTGTATCCTGGTCTTGGGTTTTGAGATTGTCCGTACAGGATAGGTGGGAGTCGATGATCCAGCGGCGCTAGTCGTTGGGGAGACAACGTTGGGATACCACCCTGATAGTCTTGGGATTCTAACTAGCAGCCGTTATCCGGCTGTAGGACATGGCCAGGTGGGCAGTTTGACTGGGGCGGTCGCCTCCTAAAGAGTAACGGAGGCGCCCAAAGGTTCCCTCAGAACGGTCAGAAACCGTTCGTTCAGAGTGCATAGGCATAAGGGAGCTTGACTGCGAGACAGACAAGTCGAGCAGGTGCGAAAGCAGGGCTAAGTGATCCGGCGGTTCCGAATGGAAGGGCCGTCGCTTATCGGATAAAAGCTACTCCGGGGATAACAGGCTTATCTCCCCCAAGAGTCCACATCGACGGGGAGGTTTGGCACCTCAACATAAGGGGTGAAATGGTGGAAACACCATTTGAAGTTCCGGCTTATAACGGTGAACTCCTAACGCGCTTGGACTGGCGCAAGGACAATACCGTGGGAAGTCTGACGGAAACACAGCGATCGGTCATCGTCGGGTCATTACTCGGTGATGGAGCGATGCGTTGCAAAGTCAATGCGCTTCTTGAGATCAATCATTCATGCGCCCAGAGAGAATACGTCGATTGGAAATATCGCGTGCTCTCAAATCTTGTCGCGGCGCCTCCAAAGGCCCGCGACGGAAATGCTGGACGAAAGGCCTACCGGTTTACGACATTGAGTTTGCCCGAGCTGACGCGTTACTATGACTCGTTCTACTTGGGGAATCGCAAGATCGTACCGAAGGTTGAAATTACGCCGCTTAGTTTAGCGACGTGGTTCATGGACGATGGATGCAAGAGCCATCGATCAATATACCTCAACACGCAGCAGTTTGATCTAGGCAGCCAAATGCGGATGCTGGACATGCTGCTGGAACAATGGCAAATCGAAGCCACTCTAAATCGAGATAAAAGCTATCGCCGCATCCGAATTGCGGTTTCTAGCGTGCCTCGGTTTAAGCGGATCATCGACCCTCATCTGAGGCCAGAGTTCAGGTATAAGTTGCCGTCATGACCCCGTAACGACTGATCCATCTCGATATGAGATGGTGAGATAGTGCGTTGCTGCTCGAGCAATCGAGTAAATCTATGACCGCTATCACACGCCGGCCCCTCGCCCGAGGAATCGGGCAGGGTGAAGATATAGTCTGCGCCATCAGTAATGATGGAATGACGCGCGATGTCGGATCGTCGCATCCTGGGGCTGTAGTAGGTCCCAAGGGTTGGGCTGTTCGCCCATTAAAGCGGTACGCGATCTGGGTTCAGAACGTCGTGAGACAGTTCGGTCCCTATCCGCTGTGGGCGTAGGAAGTTTGAAGGGCGTGGACTCTAGTACGAGAGGACCGAGTCGAACGAACCGCTGGTGAACCGGTTGTCCCGCCAGGGGCATAGCCGGGTAGCTATGTTCGGATCAGATAAGTGCTGAAAGCATATAAGCACGAAACTGACCCTAAGATGAGACTTCAATCCCGTAAGGGTGAAGAGCCGTGGTAGACTACCACGTTGATAGGCCGGGGGTGGAAGCACTGCAAGGTGTGGAGCTGACCGGTACTAATCGCTCGGATATTTTAAACTACGCTTACGCTTAAAAGTTTGGCACCTGGAAGTTCTTCTTTGTACAGCTTTCCCACCCGCGATCGGCTGGAGCTCAGGCTCGCCATCGCGTGTGGGGATCCAGTTTCTGGCGTCCATAGCGGCGGGGCCCCACCCGTTCCCATCCCGAACACGGCAGTTAAGCCCGCCAGCGCCAATGATAGTCGGACCGCAGGGTCCCTCGAAAGTAGGTCGGCGCCAGATTATAGACACGATGAGCCCGCGACAGCAATGTCGCGGGCTCTCGTCGTTTAGCACGGGAAGAGGTGCTTGCTCGTGATGGCCGCAACAGAACCCGTGCGGGACAACGTCCCGCAGAAAATTGGTATGACCATGCGCCTTTTTGTGAGCGCGCTACTAGCAGTAGCTTTTGCGACTGCCTTGCCGCAACGCGTAGATTCTACGGCGTTGTGGCACTACTGGAGTATAAACGTGGCGAACGATACCGCTACGTGCGCCTGGATCACGGTCGACGCCGGCGCAGTAAGCCGGCATAACATACGAGGGACGATACTAAAGAGCGGCAAACTTCAAGTCTTCACCGGTGAGGACGACGAGAACATCAAGATTCGCGCGCAGTTTTACCGGAACAATGAATGCAGTGGCGGCTTTGTCGCAGATCGGTATGACACCGGCATACAGCATTCACCGGAGTCGAACAACTTCAAATTGAAGGGACAGGGCGAGAATTACGTGATGGTCAGGGTTCAGCGTTTCTAAGCCGGCCGTTAGCTAACACGAGAGCCCGCGATAGCAATGTCGCGGGCTCTCGTTATTTCGCTAAGGCCTCACTTGTACGTCGCGAGCGCCGCCTCCCAAAGGTAGGGAGCGCTAATGGTGGCTGATGCTGCGTACGCTCCGGTCGAAGAGACGACGCAGTACATTCCAAAGAGCGAGTCGCCACTTGCCGAACCGATCCCGCCGAGGTTGGTGTAGCTCGGTGTGCGGGTTGTGGTGCAGACGTTTGACGTGCCGTTCGTCCCTGGGGTGAACCCGGAGCCTGCAACGGTTTGATTACTGTCGACGATGGCGCCAAAGAGTAGTTCCGTAGACTGCGCTGTCGTCGCCGCTGCGCCACTCGAGGGCGACGCGCTAACTGCCGCTGCGGACGCGGTTTGGTCGAGCGGCAGGGCGGCGAGCCCTGTCACGGACCAAGCTTGAATGCGGAGAACTTGGGGACCGGCAGCGCCTACCGAGGTCACGGTGATCGTCGCGCCCGAGGCGAGCGGCGCCGAGATCGCGTGGGCCGAACAGATCGTCAGAATGGCATAGCCGGCGTAATATTCCGTGACGTCGGTGCTGTAGGTGTTCCCTGCGCTGTCCGAACAGCTCGCGCTCGTGGGCGTGGTCCCGAGGCTGGCTTCTGAGGCAATGACGATGATCGCCGAGCCTGCCGGCGCGCTTTGCGTCGTCGTGAGGCTAATCGACGTTGCCGATGTACTGTCGGCAAGATTCGAGCCGAGTGCGGCCGGCGAGCCGATCGCTACCCATGGGAACCCTCTCTCGCTTCCGTGTGGTGCTACTGTAGAAAACGCGGCTACCTTTTTCCTTTTTACACAGAATTGTTTTTCGCAGCTAGCCCTGCTGTTCAGGCGAACGCAGTTTTTTGCCGACACTGCAAAGAGTTGGCTTTCTATTGCTGCTCCGTAGGCGGGTGTTATGCTGCGTTATCTTTTCCCGTGTTTGTTCTTGGCCGCGATCGTCGTCGCGGGATGCGGGGGCGGAAGCGTCGCACCGCCGAATCCGGGGCCTTCGGCATCATCGACACCGAACTCAGGGCCAACGAATATTCCGGTAAATCCGAGCGCGACGCCGCAAGTGGTGTTCTTAGAGGGCGGCGGGTACACGCTGCAGTTCACTGTTCCGCCCGTTACCAACGGCAGCTCGGCAACGATGAGCGCAGTACTACAGACAACGCTGCCGGCCGGTGTGAATGCACCGCAAGCGCATTCGAGAGCCACGAATATCGTGCCGGTGAAGCGCATCGCGACCACGTTTACGGGGTCTGCTTACCTTATCGTCTCAACGACGGAATCGGTTGGATTTTCCTCAGCGCCGAGTTTCGTGTTTACGCTTCCGGCGGGAACGACGATCGCGGCCGGACAGTACGCGTACCTGCTGTTCTGGGATCCGTACGTCGGACCGATCAACGGCTGGATCAACCTTCTTGGACCCGGCACGGTCAGTGGGCAAACAGTCACCTTCCCCGGCGTGCCAACCGGCGTGCAGCTCAATGCAAACGCGCAGTACATCTACGCGCTAGCAATTTCATCGCAAGCAGTCCCGACGGCAACGCCGGCACCGACTCCGACGCCGACGGTCGCGCCGTCCGCGTCGCCGAGTAGCGTGCCTGCTTACTGCCAAGGAATTTCGGCGGCGCAAACACCCGGTCAAAAGGTGACGTTCACCGACAGCTCAGGTACCGGCGGCGTTCCCGTACTCTATGTTGCGACCGCAACGCAATATCTCAATGCGCAAGGCCAGATGACGAACTGGTCCAACCTTGCAACGGCGCAGCCGTTCCCGTTGACCTGCTTCCCGGGAAGTACCGGCGGCAGCGGAGCAACGTTTGAGCTTCCCGTCGCAAGCGCCGGCAGAATGTTTATCGCCCTTGCAACGCCTCCTCCGTCGGGCGCGACGACACCACCCAATCCGTTGATTCTCATGGGAAATAACGGCGGCGGTTACGCTCCTCCGGATAACGGCGGCGGAGATTATCCCGACGGCAAGACGCCACTCTACACATCGACGCCTTGGGACTTCATAGAGTTCACCTTACCGAGCGGTGTGACTGACGTCACGCAGGTCGATCAAGTCGGACTTCCGCTGGAGCTCTCGCAGAGCGGCAGCACCTCCGTTGGGTTTGGATCCGGCTCGAGCTACGGCCAGCTCGCAACCAATCTCTCGAAGGATACGAACTACGGCAAGCTGGTGGTGAACTCGACGTTCAACGGCAGAGGCATCGTGTTACGTGTCATCTCGCCGGCGAAGGGCGCGGCGTGGGGATTCCCGCAAGATTGGTTCTACAACTCAACCTATAACACGTCATACGCGCCGAACCCGCCCAACCGCGGCTACATCGGGTACGTTCTCCAGACGTATAAGACGACTCCGCAGCTCTATTCGCTGTACGGCACGAACTCGACGGCCACGCCGACAACGAACGATTACTATTGCGCACAATCCGACGGTTTGGCGAGCTTCACGTTCGTCGAAATCGGTACGAGTACGACGTGCACACCGTCGACTACGGCGATGGTTGGCGGAAATTCATACACCCTACAGGCATACAACACGGTGGAAGCCTTCAATACGGGCGGATCCACGTGTCTGAGCGCGGTCCTCTCCATGCCGGCAGGTGGCCCGGGAGGGCCGCTGGCCGACAACAACGCGTTTTACTTGTGGAAGGCACTCGTGATCGAACTCGCGCGCGGAACCGCGCTGCAGTCGGTCTCGTACGGACATCCGATAAGCACATGGCAAACTGGGGCACCCTTTACCACACCGATGCCTCCGCCGTTCAGCGCGTACTATTTAGATCCGGTGTTCGACCTCTATGCGCAACAAGTTCACGAAGCCATGTTGGGCAACAACTCGTACGCGCTGCAGTACGATGAACCGGGTGGTTTGGCGCCGACGCTCACCGGGCCGAGTTCCGTGTCGGGTCCAGCGTTGCAGATTACCGTGCAGAACATTCCGCCGGCAGTCAGCGCACCCACGCCGGTTCCCTCCCCGGTGGCGACACCGCTGGTGTGCCCGACGAGCTAAAGCAACCTACGGACGGATGCGGTAAATTACTCCGGCCTGGTCGTCGCCGATAAACACACTGCCCTTCGCGCCGACGGCCACGCCGGTCGCGCGGCCGATCCGGCTCGTGCAACCCGGTTGGAATCCGGAAACCAACGATGAATATTGGCTCGTCGGACTGTTGACGCCCCAGTTGGTCATCGCCGTCGCCGGCGTGTCGCCATTCATCGGAACGTAGTCGACTTCTGGTGCGAGCGTGCATCCATTACCCGCCGGTGTGTGCCACGAACCGTGGCTGGTGACGATGAGCGCGCCGCGGTACTGCGTCGGAAAGGCGTATGCGCCGGTCGGATTGGTGGGATAGAACGTCGCCCCAATGTGCGTGATGTAGGCTGGGAATTCAACCAGTGGCTGCGCTTGCGCATTACAGTTGGCTGGGGCTCCGCTACCGGTGTTGTAGAGCATGTGATTCTCTTCGCAGTACGGCCAGCCGTAGCTAGCCGTGCCACCACCGGCCGTCGCTGCTGCGGTGATGTCATCTGCAAATTCGTAGGGATGGTAAGTGGGCAAATCGTCTTGGCCGGCACCGGCCGCCCACAGGTGCCCGCTGGTCGGATTGACGGCAAGCGCGATCGCGTTACGGATGTGTTGCGCGAAGAGCGCCATGCCGGCACCGTTCAAGCTCATCTTCCAAATCGCCGCGCGCTGCGGATCGGTCTCGCCGGTGCATCCGTTGCATGAGGAGCCCATGCTCGCGTAGAGGGTCGATCCCGACACCGCAACGGAGGTCGACGTATGATAGTCACCGTCGCCCGGATTCGCCGTCGGTCCGGTACGCACGGTTGCGATCGGCTGCAAATTTTCCGCGCTGAGATCGCCGTCCTTGTACGGCGTCGACCACACGTGGTATTCGCTCGAGACGAAGATCGTGCAGGTTGCGGCAGAGAACGCGACGCCTTCGGCGTTGTTGATGCCGGTGCTCGGTTCGCCCGACGGCACTTGTTCGCTGATCGTTGCGAAGATCTGCGGTGTTCCCGGCGCGCCGCTGGCTTCAGCGTTCGGCACGATGTAGACGTTCGAGCCGCCGGTACCCGCGAGCAAATCGCCGTTCGGTAACGCGACCAGTTCGCGCGCTCCGCCGACGTTGGCGATCGTCTGAATCGTCAAACCACTCGGTACGGTCAACGCCGGCGTCGAGAGCGTCGTGGTCGTGGTGTAGGTCGAAGCGGTTGCGCCCGTGCAGCCCGCCGCATTTGTATTAGGCGGCGGTGGCGGGGTTGTTGCGGTTGCGCCGGGATTTGTGGCAATGCTTCCGGGCGCCGCGCTTCCGCCGCCGCCACATGCAGCGACAAGAACAGAAGCAAATAGCAGAACGGCGCATGCTGGTCGGATCATACGCGAAACGACCGAGCGCTCGAATTGTTCGCGGAACAGCGCGGGCGGAAGATTGGTCTGTGCAGCCAGTTGAGCGAGCTGCGGCGCTTCGAAATCGCGCGGCTCGAGCCGCACCATGTAATCTCGCGCCACGGCATAGGCTTCGGCGTAGACGTCGACTTGTCGCGTGCGAATGCGCCCGCTTTGCGGATCGACCAAAGACTCGAGCGCCACCGGCTGCACGCGTCCCCCGGAGAGCGCGATCAGTGCGCCGCTGCCGCCGGCGAGCAGATAGCGCACGGCGCCATACCCGAGCGTGCGCGTGTAATCAACATCGAATGCCACCGGCTTTGCGCAGCGCAGTTCGTAGCCGATGTCTTTGGTCAGCACGGTCGCCTCGATGCCGAGCGCCGTCAAGCGCTCGCGTACGCGGTCGCGTAGCAGCGAGCCGATCGGGACGTCGGCGAGACGCACGTGCCCGTAGGCATCGCGTGCAACATTTTCTAGGCCTTTGAGCGCGTCGGCGGAGATCCGCTCGACAATGCCTTCGGCCACGACGGCGACGCCGTAGTCACGGCCTTGCGCGCGTCGCTTGACGATCGCGCCGGCAAGCACATCGACGACGGTCTCGATGGCGAGCGTATCGCCCGGAAATTCTTCAGGGATCACGGCCAAGGTTGCACCGGCTGCGCTCGCCATTCCAAGTGCAAGCGCGCCCGATTTACGGCCCATGCTCACGACGATGTACCAGCGCACGGTTGTGCGCGCGTCTTCGAGCAAACTCTCGATGATTTGCGCTCCCACCGAACGCGCGGTTTCAAAGCCAAAGGTCGGAGCGTTGTCGGGAAGCGGAAGGTCGTTGTCGATGGTCTTCGGGACGGTCGCGACGCCGATGCGCCCCTTGGTTCGTTCGGCGATGCGCGCGGCGCCGAAGGTGGTGTCATCGCCGCCGATGCAAATCAGATAGCGAACGCCCAGCGTCTCGAGCGAGCGAATCGTGCGATCCAGCGTCGCGGCATCTTTGGCGGGATTCGTGCGCGAAGTGCGCAAGAAGGAGCCCCCGCTCGACTGGATCAGCGCCGCATCGTCGATGCCTAGCGCGGTGGTTTTCACTGGTGTTCCAGCGGCCAGATCGCGATAGCCGTCATAAATGCCCACCACGCGCAAGCCCGCGTTGATCGCTTCGATCGTGGCGGAAGCAATAACGCCGTTGATGCCGGGCGCAGGCCCACCGCCCACGAGGATTGCGAGAGTATCGCTCATGTGCGGAGAAATGCACTGATACCATGGAGCTTTCCTACGCGGGCATCTGTTTCGATCTCTTCGGTACGCTGGTAAGCGAAGACGGCGCGGCCATTGCGGGCGCCCGCGAAACGCTGGCGAGCCTCGGCGCAAGCCGCTGGGCGATCGTTACCTCCGCACCACGCAGGCTTGCGCTTGCGCTCATTGCTCGGGCCGGCCTTGCGATGCCCCCGGTACTGGTAAGCGCCGACGAAGTGATGCGCGGCAAACCAGCGGGCGATCCGTATGCGCTTGCGGCCAAGCGGTTGCAGATTGAGCCCGCGCAAGCACTGGTTATTGAGGATTCGGCGTCGGGTGTGGATGCTGCGCACGCAGCCGGTATGGAAGCCGTCTACGTGCTACGCGGACGGCCCGCGAGCGCATGCGCACGGGCCGACTACTACATCGAGCGGTTCGATCAGTTAGGCGTGGCGACGGGCGCCGGCGGAGCGTTGTTCGTCGCGCTGCCCTGACGCTGCGCGCGGAACCTTGCTTCGTCGCTCTGGAGCTGCGTGCGTTGATCCGGCGTGAGGATCGCATCGATTTGGCTACGCAGTTGCTTGCGACTATCGGGGTCGGGCGCGCTGCCCTTCGGATGCGATTGACGATAGCTCTGCATGAGCGTCTTGATCTGCGACTTCTGTTGGTCGCTGAGGTTGAGATCGCTAAAGCGGCGCATCATGCGATCGCCGTGTTCGGATTGTGCCGGCGGCGCGGGTTGCTGTTGCACCTGGGCTATGGCCGGTAGGGAGAGGCCCGCGGCCATAAGGCCGGCGAGTACGGTGGCTTGGAGTTTCATAGGCCCCATCTTATTGGGAGAGCGCTCAGCGCTTCCTGGGAAACGTATTAGACGGAGCTTAAACTTCGCGGCCGATCAACTCGAGCTTCGTGCCGCCCGGATCTTCGAAGAAGACCGCCGGGTAGGTCTCCATCGTGTCGCTGGGCTCGATATTGGTGGCGCCAATTTTGCCCAGCAAAGCGATCAGCTCGTTCATGCGCTTGTACTCAACGCGAAAGGCGATGCGGGTGTCGTTGTTGCGATGCAACGGGTTCTCAATCAAGCCGAAGAAGCGGCGCGGTTTGGTGGGATGCTGCGGTTCGAAGTATTCGATCGCATTGTACGCGTCATCGAATTCGGTGTGCCATTCGCCATCCGAATCGACGAAGGCGTAGCGTTTCTCAGTCAGCCCGATCTCAGGCATGAGGTCGTCGTAGAATAGCTCAACCGCCTCGAGCGAGCGCACGCGACAGTCGACATGATCGAAACCGTAGAACTCCATGTGGAAAGGTGTGGCTACTTTGCGGCCGGTTTGATTGCGACGGCGTTCACGGCCGGCGATGCTTGCGCTTCGAAACGCTTGAAGTTGTTGTAGAAGAGCCCGACGAGTTTGCGCGCCTGTTCGTCGTACGCGTTCTTGTCGGCCCACACATTGCGCGGGTTGAGCACCTCGGACGGAACATCCGGCACGCTCTTGGGAATGCGTAAGCCGAAGAACGGCTCGGTTTCAAATTCAGCCGGAATGCGGCCTTCAATTGCGGCGTTGACCATGGCGCGCGTATGCGCGATCGACATGCGCTTTCCGACGCCGTAGCCGCCGCCGCTCCACCCGGTGTTCACCAGCCAGCACTCGACCTCGTGACGATCGATCCGCTCGCCCAGAAGCTTCGCGTACACGGTCGGATGATGCACCATGAACGGCGCGCCAAAGCACGTCGAAAAGGTCGCGGTCGGTTCGGTGACGCCGCGCTCAGTACCGGCGACCTTCGCGGTATAACCCGAAAGGAAGTGATACATCGCTTGATCGCGGCTGAGTTTGGAAATGGGCGGCAGCACGCCAAAGGCATCGGCGGTGAGCATGATGATCGTACTGGGCTGACCGCCTTTGCTGCCGGGCACGATATTCGGTATGAACTCGAGCGGATAGGCCGAGCGCGTGTTCTCGGTTTTTGCTTCGGAGTCGACGTCGAGCTTACGCGTGCGGTCGTCGTACACGACGTTCTCGATGACGGTCGAGAAACGGTGCGTCGCGGCCCAAATCTCGGGCTCGGCGGCCGGCGAAAGACGAATGACCTTCGCGTAGCAGCCGCCCTCAAAATTGAAGATCCCATCGTTCGACCAGCCGTGCTCGTCGTCGCCGATGAGCGGACGGTGCGGGTCGGATGAAAGCGTCGTCTTTCCCGTTCCCGAGAGGCCGAAGAAGATGGCGACGTCGCCGTCGCGGCCTTCGTTGGCCGAGCAGTGCATCGGCAGCGTGTCGCGCAGCGGCAACAGATAGTTCATCACCGTGAAGATCGACTTCTTGATCTCCCCGGCATAGCGCGTGCCGCCGATCAAAATGATGCGCCGTTCGAAGTTGACCAAAATGAACGTTGAGCTGGGGACGCCGTCGCGCTTGGGATCGGCTTGAAAGAGCGCGGCATCGACCACCGTGAACTCCGGGCTGAATCCCGGCACCGGATTCTCGGGTGTAATGAAAAGATGATGCGCGAAGAGGTTGTGCCAGGCGAACTCGCTGTAGACGCGAATCGGCACGCGATACCGCTCGTCGGCGCCGACGTAGCAATCCAGCGAATACACGTCGCGCTCGGAGAGGTAGGCTTCGACCTTTTCGAAGAGCGCATCGAAGACCGACTCGTCGATCGGGCGATTGGTGTCGCCCCAGTCGATATATTGTTCGCTCGACGGTTCTTTGACGAACGCTTTGTCTTTGGGCGAACGCCCGGTGTGGGGACGCGTATCGACGATGAACTGCCCGTCGCGCCCAAGGACGCCCTCACGATGCCGCAGTGCATGCTCGATGAGCTCGGGTGGCGTAAGGTTCTCCCACAGGTTGGCGGCCTTGAGTTTCTGCGGAACGGTAAGAATGGTTGTGTCCCTCGTTTGCGTTCGTCGGTGCGAATTTACTAGAATCTACTTTTTGAGATAAGAAGAGCGTGCCTGCATGAGAAACCGTTTTCCGATGGCTCTGGTTGCCTGCCTCGCGATCGCCTTGGCGGCCGGGGGCCGGGCTGCAGCCGTACTGCCCTTCCACTTTGGATTCTTCCCTACTGGACGGCTGGACGCGATCACTGATGTCGCAGGCGTGCGGGTTGCCAACCTGACCCTGATCCAGGGCCAAGACATCCGGACCGGGGCCACGGCGGTGCTTCCCAACGCGGACCCCTGGAATCACAAGGTGGCCGGCGCCTTTTTGTCCTTCAACGGCAACGGCGAGATGACCGGGACCCACTGGATCGAGGAAGCCGGCTATCTGGAAGAACCGGTCGTCCTGACCGACACGCTGGACATCGGCCGGGCCGATGACGGGGTGGTGGACTGGGTTATCGAGCACCACCCGCAGATCGGCGTGACCGATGACGTGCCGCTGCCGGTGGTAGCTGAATGCGACGATCAACTGCTCAACGACATTCAGCGGCGCGCGGTGGGGCCGGTCGACGTGCACAAGTTGCTCAACGAGGCGCGTACCGGACAATTCGCGCGCGGCAGCGTCGGCGCGGGTACCGGGATGCGCGCCTTCGGCTTCAAGGCGGGGATCGGCTCGGCATCGCGCGTGTTGCCGGCGTCGCTTGGCGGTTACACCGTCGGCGTGCTGGTCAACGACAACACCGGCAGTTCGCGCGAAGCGCTCACCATCGTCGGCGTTCCGGTGGGCGAACGGTTGAAGAGCGAGTACCGTACCGTTTTCCCCAAGCATCTGTCCGAAGCCGACCTGCACGGGCGGATGGAGAGCGGCAGCATCATCATCGTGGTGGCGACGGATGCGCCGCTGGATAGTCGCGAGCTGCGCGCGCTCTTACTGCGCGCGGGCCTGGGCATGGGGCGGACCGGATTGACGTCGGACGTCGGCAGCGGCGATTTGTTCGTCGGGTTTTCGACCAGTGAGGTTTTCGAACGGACCGCCGATTTTGAAGTAAGCGCACCGACGCAGCGGATCGTTGAAGACGACAGCGTGCTCAACGCGCTGTATCGCGCGACCGCCGAAGCAACGCAGGCCGCCATCTACGATGCGCTGTTCGAGGCGACGACGATGACCGGCCGCGGCGGCGCAACGGTCTATGGTTTGCCCGGCGATCGCGTGCTGCAGATGTTGCGGAGTGCCGGCGCGATTTCGCAATGAGCTATATCGAAACGGAGCGGTTGATTCTGCGCACGTGGATGTCCGGCGATGCGCCGGCGCTTGCCGCAATCTACGGCGATCCGGAAACGATGAAGTACATTCTCTCGGGAACCAAGACGCTGGAGCAGACGCGCGCGCTCATCCTACAGATGGCCGAAGCGCAGGAACGTGACGGCTGCTCGATGTGGCCGGTCGTGCTCAAGGAGAGTTCGGAGCTGATCGGAAGCTGCGGGCTCATGAAGACGGAACGCAATGATGTGCTCGAGCTGGGGTTCGCGTTTGCCCCGCAAGCGCACGGACAGGGCTACGCGTACGAGGCCGCGCAAGGCGTGCTCGCCTTCGGGTTCCAACAGCTCCACGCGCCTTCGATCATTGCGCTGGTCGACCCGTTCAACGCGCCGGCCGTCACCCTGGTCAATAAATTGGGCATGCGCTTCGATCGCGTGGTGCGGATGAAGCGTGCGCAGCGCGGTGCCGACGTGTTACGCTATGAGCGTCATGGCTAAGAAGAAGCGGCGCAAGATGAAGCTGGTGCCGCGCCTGGGCCCGCCGACCAACCTGCGGCCGGCCGGCGCGCACGAGACGCTCACCCGCTACAACCGCAAACGCAAGAAAAAGGAACTGCGCGACGAGCTCGCAAGCGACGTCGATCCCAACGTGGATTAATGTGGGACGATTCGAACGGTCGCGCTCACATGTGTCCACGCGTGATAGAGTATCCCACGTGGATCGGTCACGCGCACCTCAACGCCCGAATGACAGTAATGATTATAAAACAAGCTGATGTAGTGCGGATGCTCACGTGCTTGCATTGGGAAAGCTGATGACGATCCGTCGTCAAAGGCAGCGTGCACCATGACGTTTTCGTGGCTGTCGTTAATGAGTTCGATTTGGCAATAGCCCGGATATGCATATGCCTGGCCTACCATCGTAAAGGCCAGACACAATGAAAAGAACGCTACACGCGTGAACGAGGTCATGCGAGCATAGCCAGCATCGCCACGTTCATCGCCGAGAACGGCGTTTGGCGCATCTCGAAATCGATGAGCGCCTGGCCAATCTTATCGGCGAGGCGATTGGTGACGAACCACGGCGGTTTGGGAAGCAGCGTCGCGCCGTAGCCGAAGAGGCTGCGCGGGAACGGCGCAAACGGCGCCCAGACGATGCTCTTTTGCGCACGATCGAAGAGATAGCTATTGTGTACCACGCCGATGCCGCTGCGCACGTCGTCGATCGTGTGGCCCGGATACGCGCCCCACGTCATTTCGGTGAGCAAGAAGCCGACGCCGGTCCAGGCATTGACCGCCACGCAGCCGTAGCGCAACGCGGCGATCGCCGCATCGAGATCGCTTGCGTAGGTTCTCATCGTCACGGGATGCGCGACGAGATTCGCGCCGAGCGTCCCCCACAAGCGGTCGTTTGCGAATGTCACGGCGTCGTGCAAGAAGGTTGGCGCATCGCCCGGAAGCGTCGTCACGGCCAGCACGCTCGCGAAGGCTTCGATCTCGAAGTTGGGATCTTCGCTGCTGGCATCGACGCGCACGATCGTGCGCGGCGTGTAGCCTTGATCGCTGCGACCAAAGCGTTCCGATTCGTGCCCAGTCGCAAGGCGTTCGCAGCGTTCGCTCGCTCCCGGATAGTACGCCGGGCGATCGAGCACCTCGCGCATGACCGATTCGATCTGGGCGATGAGCTTGGGCGTGCCGTCCCAATCGCGGGGCAGCACGAGCACCTGCGAGGCGATGCAGTTGAATCCGTCGTTGTGCAATTTTTGCGTGACGATTTGTTCGGCTTGGAAGCGAAAGTCCGCGTCGGTCCACGGGCCGGGCACAACGATCGTCGGACTGACGTTGCCCAGCTCCGCGGTGATCGGCTTGGTTACGCCGCCCGCGACGATCGCATTGAAGGTGCGATCGCTGCCGGTGATGTGAATTTCGTCAACCAACGGATGGTTGCAGAGTTGCTTGCCGACTTCGGCACCGCCGTACGCAAAGCGTAGAAATCCGCCATCGACCAACGGCTTGAGCGCGTCTTCGAAAATCGGGCCGAGATATTCGTTGACCGGGTTCATCTTGAGGACGCAGACGGCGCCATCGGCGATGAGCTTGTAGAGCACGTCGAGCGGCGGGATCGACGCGATGTTGCCCGCGCCGAGCACCAGCGCAACCCGCGGTTGCGGCGCGGATTGCCTGTACCATACGGCCATGGTGGATTTGAGATTGTCGCGCGTGACACCGGGCTGCATCCATACTTGCGCGCGAACGCCGGAGAGAAGAAGACGATCGTAAAAGGCGTTGGGGAAAACGTCGACCGTTACTTGACCGTCGGCGCGTTCGTGCACACGGGATGCATCGATGCGCGGCGCGCCGTCGCGCGCCAGATCGTGCATCGTGCGGATGTAGCGGTTGAACGCGTAGAGCAGCGCCCACGGTCCGCTCACCCATTCCTCGCCGGCGAGCGGCGTGCCGGTCAGGCCTTTCGCTTCGATTGCGGCCTGCGCCCAACGCGATGCTTGGTCGTAGACGGATTGCCGGACCGCGATGAGCAGCTCGGCTTTGGCCGCGGTTCGCAGCGCAACCCAGCGTTTCGCGCCCTCGCGCAATTCGATGAGCGATTGCTCGATCTCGGTCGGCGTCGCCGGGTGAACGAGCGTGGTCATTCGTGCGCCGAGACCATCCACTGAATGCCGAACTTATCGACGAGCTGTCCGAATCGACCGCCCCAAAACGCCTTGTCGAACGGCATCTCGACGGTGCCGCCTTGCGCGAGCGCTTTGAAGACGCGCTCGCCCTCGGCGACATCCTTGGTTGCGATCGAGAGGGCAATGTCGTCTTCGCCGTCCGGAGGGGTGCCCGGACGCCCGTCGGACGCCATGAACTTCAAATCGCCGGCAACGAAGGTCGCGTGCATGACCTTGTGCGCCCAGGACGGATCGCCCTGGTGCTCGGGCGGTGAGTCCGACATGCGGCTGAGTTGAACGATCTCGCCGCCGAAGCACGCGGCATAGAAGTTAAGGGCTTCCTCGCAGGTTCCGTGGAAAAAGATATACGGCTCAAGCTGCATCGGCGTCTCCTCCGAGTGGGGTCGAAAGCCTTAGCCTTGAAGCGAGCAGTCTCCTATGGCGCGGAAACTAGCGTGGTCTTCCATCATCGTTGTCGCCGTGTTTTGCGGTACGACCGTGCTGATCGCATTCGTCAAGGGGCATGAAGCTGCCGGGGTTACGATGTTCATGGTGTATGGCGCTGCGGCATGGGCGTATGCAGTGCTCACGTTCACCGGTAAGCGCGCGATTCCCGAAAACGTAGACCTGCACGAAGAGTTTGCGCGCAGAATTGGCTTTGTAAGTTACGAGCGGTTAGAGCTTTTTGAATACGTTCTCGCGCCTTGGCTTGCCGGATTGAGTGCTCCGTTCCTCATGACAATCGGACTGGCTATTGCGCTCACGGGCTAATGCCTTGTCATCCCGAGCGTAGCGAAGCGTAGTCGAGGGACCGACCGTGTCTCCATTTCGCGAAATCGGGGAACTAGAAGTACCGGTAAACTGTCTTCGTCACTTCCGTAGCTTGTAGGACGTTTGGACTACAGCTATGCTTAGTGTCTGTAACAGGAGATAACAACACGCGCGTAGATTAGAGCCAAACGGACTAAATGGCTCGCGAGGAGGGTGCTTGCGACTTCAGGGTGCCATCGGATGAACCTGACCGATTTAGATAAAGCGATTCTTTTGTGCCTTGCTCAAGGTATGCAGAGCAAGGAAATCGCTGCATGCATCGGGCGGAAGAAGCCAACCGTCGAGCTCCACATTCGCCTTCTCTTAGCGAAGATGAATGCACGATCGCGAGCCCAGCTCGTCGCAATCGCGATGGAGCGCAGAGAGATTAACCTTCCGCTGGAGGCAACCGGCTAGCGGGAACTCACCGGGATTTGCACGGTCGCCGAAAATCCGTCGTTTCGATACGCGTTGAGCGTTAGCTGTTGCACCGGCTGTGCGGGTCCCAGCGCCAACTGGCCGGCCGGGAACGTGCCCTGCCATTTGCCGGGCCCAACCTGACTGAGCGAGACGCTTGCGCTCGGCGTACCGATCTGGACGCGCGTGACGTTCGTGGTCGTGATGACGTCGACGCTTGCCGTGGTGGCGGAACTGAGGACCGTTGGTGCGAGCCGAGCATAGAAAATCTGTGGGGCGTCTTGCGGCTGCGCGTAGTTATTTTGCGGCGCGTGGCCATACTCGAACACGTTCGATGCGGCAAAGGCGGACGGTGTTGGCTGCGGCGCCGGCGACGAACTTGGCACCGGCGTATTGAGCACGGCCGGCGCGCCCGGGGACGGCATGCCGCTCGGGCGCACCGTCGGGAGCGCCATTCCCGGCGGGACGGTGGGAAGCGGCTGCGGCGTCGGGAGACCCATCGTGGCGCCGGGCGGCGGTGTCGGCTCGCCGTCACGAATGATGTGCGGCGTCACGACAATGACCAGCTCGTTGCTGGTGTTGTTAGTGTCGTTATTCTTGAAAAGGCCACCGATGACCGGAATCTGACTCAGTAGCGGCAGGCTCGTGATCGTGCGCGTGTCCTCTTCCTGAATCAATCCGCCGATGACGAGCGTTTGATTGTCGTGCAGCGTGACCACAGTCTGCGCGTTGCGCGTGGAGATTTCCGGCACACCGTTGGGATCGCCCGAGAGGCTGTTGACGGTGGGATGAACGGTGACCGTGATGTTACCATCGGCGGTAACGATCGGCGTGATGTCGAGCGTGACGCCGGTGTTGAAGGATTGCAACTGCGTGGTGACCACCGTGCCGACGCCCCCGCCGGTTGTGGTGAGAATCGAGAGCGTGTCACCGGCTTGGAAATTCGCGTCGTGTCCGGAGAGGGTCACGATGCGCGGATCGGCGAGTACGCGGCCATCGCCATGCTGGATGAGCAGATTCAATTCGGCGGTGAGCTGGATCGGCGTACGCGTGATCGGTTGAATCTTCGCGATGCGCCCCGGATTACCGTAGGGATCGGGCGTGGGCTGCACCTCTTCGAAGGTCGTGCTTATCACCGCGGTGGGGAGCTCGAGGCCCAAGTTCTTGGCGAGGCTGCCGTCGATTTCGAGCACTTCGGTATCGAGTTCGACCAGCGGTGGGACGACGTCGAGCTTGGCGATGAGTTCTTTTGCGAGGCGAATGCTGTTGGGATCGCCGGTGAGGATGAGCGAGCTGGAGTTTTGCATGACGGTGACGTGCAGCCCCGCGGCCATTTGGCCGAGCGCCTGGGTCACCGCCTGGGCGATATCTTGCGCGGTGGTCGAGGGCGCGCCGTTGACGCCGGGGATCGCGGACTTGAGTTGGATGACCACCATGTTGCCGTCGCTCACGGCGGCGCCCGAGCCCGACTGCCCCATCATGCCGGGTGCGCCACCTTTTCCGTCGAGCATATCGATCGCGTCGCTAATGCGCGTTTGCTCGGTTGCCGTTGCGCGCACGGAGATCGCGTTGAGCTCGGTATCGACGACCACTTTCGCATCGGGATAGGTTTTCTGGACCAGATCTCCGACCGAGGCGGCGTCGACGCTCTTGAGGTGGTAGAGCTGGCTGAAGCTCGAGCCGGCGGCCGGCACGTCGAGTTGTGCGACCAGGGCTTTCGCCGCAGCGACCGATTGCGGATCGCCCGTGATGAGCAGTGAGGCGCCCGAGACACTGATTCGCACGTGCGGAATCGAGCGAACGACGGCGCGCGCCACGTAGGCGGGCTGCGCCAGTTTAATGTCGACCGCTTCGACCGGATCGGGTGTGGGCGGCGGCGAGGCGAGCAGTGGCGCATCCAGGCTCGCGATCAGCGCCTTGACCTGCGTAGCGTCGAGTGGCCGCGCTCGCAGAAGCACGCTGTTCTTTGAAGCGACGGTGAGGGACGCGCTTGGAAAGAGCGGCGCAACGCGCTGCACGAGCGCATCCGGCTTGATGGTGTGGAGCGCAATGACTTCCACGGTGGGCTGGGTCGGATTGCGCACGTCGAGCCCCGAGATCACGGTGCGCACGGTTTGCACATCGTCCGGTGAGCCAATCACGACAATCGCGTTGGCATTCGCGTCGGCATGGACCTGAACGCGGGGGAAAAGTTCACGCACGGTCGCGACCGCGCGAGCGACCGGCATGACTTGTACTTGGATGACCGCGGGAACGGGCGATGGCGTAGGCGTTGGCAGCGCGCGCGCCCCGGCAACACCGGCGGGGACCAACGCAGTGAGGGATGCAACGGCGAGCAGCGCGACGATCGACGCGTGCGAGATGAACCTGCGCATGAAGCGATTCGTACACTTGACCGAACGCGGTCACTCGGACCTGCGGCAAGCTACGGATATTGATTATCAAAAGTGATTATCACTTTTGATAGTCAGTAATAGCGCCACGATTTGCGAGGAGAAAAAGGCCCACAACCGCATTGAACGTGCGAAATCACAGCTCCACGTGGATTTGGGAGAGTTGTATGCGCCGTCTTCTTGCGTTTGTTCTCGTGGCCGTATTCTCGCTGCAGGCCACGGCGTCGGCCGCATCGCCGGGCCAGGTGCAGACGCCGAATATGCAGCCGCTAGTCTCCGCGATCGAGGCGTCGCAAGTCTTCGCGTTGATCACGGGTCAAGCTGAACGCTACGCGGCGATGCATGCACCGGCGCCGACGTTTCCGCGCTTGAAAGACAATTACGAGCGACCGAATCTGAGCTCAAACCGATTCGCGCACCGTAGCGATCGCTACGGATCGCCTGGGCGGCCACCGGAGATGTTACGCGCGGTTCTGCTGCCGAAGAACGCACCGCGAGATCCGTTGGCAATGAGCCGTCCAACGAGCGGCCCTTCGAAGACAACGCAGATCACCTGCTTGGCTGTCGGGCCGCGCAATCCAATGCGGCCGATGATCGCGTGTTCCAAGCTGCCTTCCCCGACCCCGGTTCCAACCGCCCCGCCGACCGCGACGCCGACCCCAATTCCGACCGCGACTCCGACTCCAATTCCGACCGCAACGCCTACGCCTGTTCCAACGCCGACACCGATTCCGGTCACGCCGACACCTGTTCCTACTGCGACACCGGTTGGCGCATTGGCTCCCGCATCAACCGGTATCAACCCCTGGTGGACCTACGAGGAGAAGGCGATCGCGGGCGTTGGCAAGGCGATGGTGAATGTCGCGAATGGCAATCTGCTCGTTCAGGCTAACGACATCGACGTGCCGGAGCGCGGTATTGATTTGGCGCTCCGGCGCACCTATAACTCGCAGAGCGCGCATGACGTCACGGGCACGGACGGCTCGGCCGCAAGCGTCTACGGCAACGGATGGACCAACACATTTGACGCGCATATGGGATACAACAGTACCGCGAATGTTATGTCTGTCTACGATATCGATGGCGCGCGGTACGATTTCACGGCCAACGGCAGCGGTGGCTGGACGCCGCCGCCTGGGATACAAGCCACGACGCTTATTTACGATGGTGGCTGCGGCTATCAATGGACGAAGAAAACGGGGACGATTTACTATTTCTGGGCTCCCACCACAAATCCGAGCTGCTACGGGGCCGGATACCTGGGCCGGCTGTACCAGATCATCGGCCGCAATCACAACAACTACATCACGTTTGCCTACTCTTGGGCGAATGGCAATTCTAACACTGCCGAGAATTTGACGCAAATTGTCGCGACCCACAGCGATGGGCAAACGCTGACGCTTAACTTTGCTACGTTTGGTAGCTACACCGAACTCTCATCGATCACGCGACCCGATGGCCTGTCGGTCACTTACAATTACGACGCGAGCGGAGATCTACTTGAGGTCACGCGGCCAGGTAAAGCAACCGATGACGCGACGCAGACTGCAACCATAACGAATCTCACCGAGGAGTATTGGTATTGGTCGGGCACACACCAGATGCGCTGGGTTGGGGGACCGCGTTTCGTGTCAAGTTCGTATAACGACGGCAGCAACTACGCTTTCACCTACGATGCCAACACGACAAGCGGCCGTCTGACATGGATCAGTGACTACGGCATTATGAATTTCACACCGAACGACGGCACTAGCGCGCAGCTACAATCGGGCGCAGCGATGACCGGAAATTCGCTATGGCGACAGACAGAGTTCCAGTACAACTATAACGCGACTGGCTTCAACGTGATGTCCGATACGCAGGGGCACGAAATCGAATGGGAGCCCGACTCGCTTGGTCGCGTTACCGAGACATCGGAGTTTGCTGCGGCGGGAGATTGGTTGGTCACCTCCGCGACCTGGGATGCGGACAACGACCTCACCGCGAGCGTCGATCCGCGGGGCGACGAAACGAACTACGCGTATGATGCTAGTGGCAACGCGATCGCCGTGGGCGAGCCGTCCGTTACCACCTCCATCGGGACGTTCCGGCCGACCAAACTTTTCTCGTACGACCAGTTTAATAACGTCCTATCGTACTGCGACGAGGTGAAGACCAACGCGCTTGGTCTGAACTGGACGGGCACGCCGGCAGCCAGTGATACGCTTTGTCCCACGGGCACCGGCGCAACGGGCGCTACGCAATACGTGTGGGACTATGTCGATAGCTACGAACCATTCGGCCTTCTGATCAACTCGTACACGCCGCTTGGGTACGAAGGGACGTATGCTTACACGGGCGGCGGGGTTTCGGATAATTACGGGCTGCCGTCGAGCGTTGTGGGGGCCTCGTTCGCGCAAAGTAACGGAACGAATGCCCAGCCGCAGCAAAGCTTCACCTATGATGCGTATGGCGATCTACAAACCTACAGCAAAGGCTACGGGAGCTATCAGCTCACCTATGACTTGATGCATCGCATGACGTCGGTGACGGACCCCGACAGCGTCACGTCGCGCACGTACTACAATCCGGACAGCACGGTAGAGTGCAAACAGACCGCCTATCAGTACTCGCTCGACGGCGCGGCTTGCGGAACGTATTCGGAAGACTATACCTACGATCCAGACGCCAATGAACTTTCAGAGACGCATCACCATGGCCAGACGCCGACCAACGGCGTCGTTACTGGAATCACCCAAAAGTGGTACGACGGTGAAGATCGCCTGATTGAGGTCCAGCTTCCGTCTGACGCAAGTACGGATAACTCCGTTCCCTGGCGGACTCGCTACATCTACGACCTCACCGACGATACGAACGTTTCGTTCTATGGTACGAATCAATCGCCGTCGTATTTAGCCCACGGCAATCTCTACAAGACGCAAAACTACTTCCCGGTTAGTGGCGCTACCACATTGTCCTGGAATGACGTGAACGGCAACGCCTTCGACGCGCTGGACCGCAGCGTTACGCGGTATCAGTACTCACCGGGCAACGGCGTGGAGGCATGGACGAGCGTCTACGACACAGCTCCGTACCAGGGGCTCCTGGCCTCCAAAACCGATCCGATGAACGTGACGACGACGTATGCCTACGACGATCTCAATCGGCAGCAATCGATTACGTTTAGCGATGGCGTAACGCCAGGGCGCAGCTACGCTTATGATCCCGATGGCCGGACGGCCAGCATCAACTCGACAGTGTTTGGTACGGACAGTTACCTCTACGATGCCGACAGTCGCGAGACGCAGTATGCTGAGGGCTCGGGCGGCGGTGTGTCGTCGCCGGCGACGCTCACCTATGGCTACTATCCTAATGGCTGGCGACAAGCGCTTTCGATATCGTCCTCTGCGCTCAATCAGCAGAGCGAATTCACCTACGACTATCGTAACGACGGCAAACGAACGAATCTGGCCGTGGCTGGGCGGGCGCAACCGTTCGCCTGGACCTACACCAACGCCGGGCGTGAGTTGACCCAAAGCGATCCGATGACGGGTCTTGGCGCCAATGGCGTGAGCTCAAATGGCCTGGCCTATCCGCAGTTTGCGCCACACACCGAGGTAGCGCGCACCGGCGCATACGACAGTTTCGGTCGCCTTGCATCGCTTGAGCTCCCGAATCAGGGAACTTATGCAAATATCGGACACGACATTGAGGGGAACCTCACGTCATATACGGCACAAGCGGGCGATCTTGCCACGGGACAAGGGCTTTTGGTTGTCGCGATGCAGTTGAACTACGACGTGCGCGGTGAACAGACGTCGACGATAGGAACGCCCGGGACCTACCTAGGCGGGATACCGCCCTACGAGGGCGCGTCGGGAGCGTACACGACCGGAACATACCTCTACGGGCATAGCTGTTCGGGCTTGGTATGGGGCATCAATGGAAACCCGCCGTCTTCCGATTGCGCTGGCGTCAAGGATACGGTTGTCGGCACGAGCTACCAAACAACCCTGATTGCAGCGAACAGCGTTGACCCCTACACCGGAACGACGCTCACCGGCTCGTCGACTTACGAGAGCCGCGGATCGAGTACATGCCCAGGCTACGCCATCTGGGGTCAAGGGGCGATGAGCTACGACCTTGATGGGCGCCAGTCAAACGAATCGCTCAACGTGAGCTCGACCTACGCTGGCTGCGGTGTGAGTAGTCCAAGCGTTAATTCACGTACGTATGATGCTGAAGGGCACGTGACGCAGGATGTCTGCGCGAACGCCGGCACCGGCACGGGTGTGAGCATCCCGGCGTGTTCGCCGGACAGCAATTTCGGCGGAACCACGGCAAGCCTTGGGTGGGGGCCCTCGGGTAAACTGCGCACGGCCACCAACATCAGTGCCTGCGACCTATACGGGATGACTATCCACTGGGACGGTGATCGACCACTGTTTATTACGGATTCCACTGGGGCGCTCGTGCAGCTCAGCGTCGAAACGCTCGGGGGAGCCTTCTACGCTTGCCAGAGTTCGGGGTACTTCTTCGTCCTTGACCGCGACTTCAGCGGGACCCAAGTGTCCGCCCATGATTCCAACGGTGATGACGGCCCTTGGGAATACGGTCAGTTGTATTTGCACGTGATCGGCAAGGGTGCGACAGTACAATCCGGCGGCTGGGTCGGCTCGACAAACGCAGCCGGCGATAGTCTTGTGCTGGCCCCGGCGAGAGAAGATGGCTACTCCGTGCGCGGGCTGATGATCCAAGGGGTGCGCTCGTACGATTCCAACACCGAGCAATGGACGACGCCCGATGCCTACAAAGGCGACGTACACGATCCCATGTCGCAACGCAGCTACATGTGGAACAACAACAATCCCGTAGCGTACAGCGACCCCAGCGGATATTGCATAGAAGACTTGTGCATCGGCGAAGGGTTATATGCGCTGTTCGCGATCGGTGGGTTCCTGACGACTCATCCGGAGATTATCGAGTCGCTGTCAAATCCTGGCGCCCCAAGCCCAATTGCAGCCGAGTCCGCGGCAGCGCGTCTGGTCCTCTGGAAAGGCGCGCTTCCCGCCTTGGAGGGCGGGGAGCGTATATTGGACCTACCGCCGATGCCCGGCTGGACGCCGCAGCAGTACATGGCAAGAAATATGGGGAAATTAAGAAGCGCGATGTCCGATGCTAATCCCATTCGAGATTCATATGTCAATGCCGACGGAAGCCTGAAGGACGCGGGTACTAGCTTTCTAAGCGCTGAACGGAATTTGCTCAGCAATAAGGGATGGACTTATGATCAGAAAACCCAGACATGGAACCCTCCTCCGCAGAAACCAGCGCCGGTGGCCGCCCCACCTCCGAAACAATGATTTCCTACGACAATGATTTCCGGACCGCGGCAAATCCCCTAATTGC
Source organism: Vulcanimicrobiota bacterium (assembly GCA_963833045.1). Taxonomy (GTDB): domain Bacteria; phylum Vulcanimicrobiota; class Vulcanimicrobiia; order Vulcanimicrobiales; family Vulcanimicrobiaceae; genus Aquilonibacter. The sequence continues at coordinate 311,853 of CAWHWL010000014.1, read as the reverse complement.
TGGGCTAGCCGACCTTGGCTTCGGCGTCGTCAGCGTCGGTTATCTGTCCTTGCGGCTAGAAAACAATCAAACGGAGCTCCAAGTTCACCAGGATCAGCCCGGTGATGTCGTTACCGCGAGTCTCGCCCGAGCGGGTGATGAGACGTCATATGACGCTGAACAGATAGCCCGCTATCTTGGAGAGAAGAATCCCCAGCGCTACGGCTCAGATCTTGAGGCGTTACGGCGCGCAAGCGAAGCTCTGCTCGGTTTTTTTGTAGGCCCAGCTCGCAGCTTTCTGGATGGAGATCCTGAATTATTTGAGAAACTTAAAAACTTCAATGCGCAACACGATGCACAGTACTTTAGGAAATTATTGCGGGATCAGCGACTAGGGAGAGCTGAACGGCTGTACGGAGATGGCGATTACGCGGGACTAATTGATCTGTTGGGTCAGGCAGAATCAGATCTGACACCAAAGGAAATGCGGCTTCTGCGAATTGCTAAAAAATTGGGAGCCCCTGGCCACGAGGCTGAGTCCGAGAGCTGACTCTGCCGGAGAGCGGGAGGCAAGGCGGGGCAGCCCAATGTATAAACGCACGTGCTTCCTGCGTTTGGTAATCCGTACGAACTGACCGAGATCGAGGAGCGACTGGCGCAGGCTCCCGATGACGTGTCGCTGCTCTTTTCGCGTGCCTGCGTACTTGATTCGCTCGGGCGCAATAACGAGGCGCGGGATGCCTACATTGAGGTCATCAAACGCGACGGCACCCATTTAGGCGCCCTCGGGAACCTCGGGACGCTGCTCTACAACGCGGGCTATCGCAGCGCGGCGCGGCTAACCTACAACGAAGCGCTCAAACATCATCCGCGCGATCTGCGCACCCTGATCAATCTCGGCAACGCACTGCTCGAAAATAACGACCTCGCCTGCTCGCGGGATTTGTACGAGCGTGCGTTGGAGGTCGATCCGCAATCGTCCCCGGCGCATCAGGGGCTGAGCCACGCGCTCGGCCGGCTCGGCGAACACGCGCTTGCGGAAGAGCACCGGCGCGCGGGCTTCGAAGCGTATCACGAATATTGCTTTGTTGAGCGCCACGATTAAACACGTACCGGAACGTCACGACCGCTGATTGTCAAAGCAAGCTATCACTTTCAACTTAAGCTCTAGCTAACTCTGGCTGCGGTGTCAGTATCTCAAGCGTTAATTCACGTACGTACGATGCTGAAGGCCACGTGACTCAGGACGTCTGCGCGAACGCCGGCACCGGCACCGGCGTGAGCATCCCGGCGTGTTCTCCGAGCAAGCAATTTCGGCGGAACCACGGCGAACCTTGCGTGGAGACCCACGGGCAAACTGCGCACGGCTACCAACATCAGTGCCTGCGACCTTAATGCGATGACTATTCACTGGGATGGCGATCGTCCGCTGTTTATCACGGATTCCACCGGCGCGCTCGTACAGCTAAGCGTCGAAACGCTCGGCGGAACCTTCTATGCTTGTCAGAGTCTGGCGTATTTCGTCGTCCTCGACCGCGACTTCAGCGGTACAGCAAGTGTCCGCCCATAATTCCAATGGCGACGACGATCCTTGGGAGTATGGTCAATTGTATTCGCACGTGATCGGCAAGGGTGCGTTAGTAGAGTCCGGCGGCTGGGTGAACGGGGATGACCTCGTCAATGGCAACGGCGTTAACAGTGTCAATAATCTTGTGCTGGCTGCCGCGAGAGAAGATGGCTACGCCGTTCGCGGGCTCATGATTCAAGGGGTGCGCTCGTACGATTCCAATACCGAGCAATGGACGACGCCCGACGCCTATAAAGGCGACGTGCACGATCCTATGTCGCAACGCAGCTACATGTGGAACAACAACAACCCGATTGCGTACTCCGATCCAAGCGGCTATGATCCTGCGGCCGTCGTGCTAACTCTCGGCGGAGAGGCGCTGTCGCGGGTTCGCCAGCCGGCATCATAATGTTGATTCTGGTGTTGACCATCTCGGGGAAGGGCGGAGACGATAGCATGCACCGCCCCGCGAGCATGTCTTCCAACTGGAAAGAGAATCCGACAAGGATGGGCGGGGGCAATCGTTGGCAGGACCCGAATAACCAAAATAACAACGTGCGGTACATGCCTGGCAAAGCTGATAGCCCTAACCCCGCGCAACGTCAGCCGTATTATAAGCAGCAAATCGACGGAAAGAAACCGATGTCAATGGTAAGGTGGTCCCCAATGACAGCCCCGACTCGCACATTCCAGCCGATCAATTCAAATTCCGCACGGAGACTTCGGGGGGATCTGCGAGCGATCCATCGAGTTCCTCAAACCGATCTAGCTCAAGTAGTGCGTGTGGTAGCTCAAGTGGTACCGAGACCAGCGCGAGTACGCCTAGCGGAACTCAATTGTAACGTGGCAACTTACTGAATGCATTGACTTGAGTAAATTCTCGGGCACGCGACATCGGGAGAAATGACGATGATCGAAAAGCAATCAGGAGATTTAGCGCAGCTTTGTGGGCTATTAAACACGCTGGTTGGGTTCAAACAGCTTGTTCAAAATCCGGGCTACGCAAATCTCGCGTTGAGCTCTTATCCCATGGCAGAATTTTGGTGCGAGATTTTTGATGATCATCGGATTTTGGATTTCGCGGGCGGTTTGGCGGCTAGCTGTGGTCTTCCTGAGCGGGCGTGCAAGGCTCTCTAAAATCTCGTGCGCTCCTTGACGAGGGCCGGCGAGCCGGCGTCATGACGGGCGTCCTTGCCTCCGGGATATCGTCGGAGATTGAGATAGTGATCGAGCAATCGAGAGGATGGTGCCGTGAGCATTGCGATCTCGATACCGCGCTCGCTGTCTTTGCCGTCGACGTGAACGATGAGCGCCCCAAAAGGACCTTTGCCGTTGGCGGGGATAGCTGACTACCGAGCGATTTTTCGTAGCCCATCTGCGGGGCCTATAGGCCAGCGCGGGGCGTATAACCTATCGTGCTTCCGCCGTTTGGCAATCCGTACGAACTGACTGAGATCGAAGAGCGGCTTGGTCTGGCTGCTGATGACGTTCGCTGCTTTTTGCGCGTGCGTGCTCGATACGCTCGGGCGCAATAACGAGGCGCGAGATGCCTACATTGAAGTTATCAAGCGCGACGGCGCGCACTTGGGGCGCTGGGGAACCTGGGGACGCTACTTTATAATGCAAGCTATCGCAGCGTGGCGCGGCTAATCTACAAGAAGCTCTCAAAATCATCCGCGCGATCTGCTTACTCTGATCAACCTCGTCAGTGCGCTGCTCTAAAACAATGAGCGCGCCTTGTCGCGGGACTCGCGTCGTCTACTTAAGACGCCGTAGTACGACGACTTGCCCGGGCTACGACATCTGGGGTCAGGGGGCGATGAGCTACGACCTTGATGGGCGTCAGTCAAACGAATCGCTCAATATGTGTGTTTCACTCCCAACTTGTTAGTCCACGGAAAACTGGAAAATCGCGGCGAACTTCACCGACCAAGGAGGTCCGCCCGTGCGCAAGTCCCGCTACTGCGACGAACAGATCGCTGCAGCCCTACGGCAAGCCGAAATCGGCACGCCTATCGCTGATATCACGCGCAAGCTAGGCATCAGCGAAGCGACGTTCTATGCGTGTAAGAAACGCTTTGGTTCGCTCTGTACACCCGAGATCCGTGAGCTACGTCAGCTGCGTGAGGAAAATGCGCGGCTCAAAGAGGTTGTTGCTGATCTAACACTCGATCGGCACGTGCTTCAAGACGTCCTCAAAAAAAAGTGGTGAGCCTTTTACGTCTCAAAACGGTGCTGCCCGAAATCCGCAAGACCTGTCGCTTGAGCGAACGTCGAGCCTGTGCGATCCTCACTGTGAACCGTCTCGCCGTTCTCTATCGGTCACTTCTAAGCAATTACTACTCAGCTCTTCTCATTCTAATCAAAGACATCTCCTCCTCACTCATACTTTACAGCCAACTACTCATTTACGTCTTGCTGCGGCGCTAGGGTTGTCACGTCAACATCAAACGCGTTGCTCGTATATACCGTTCCGAAGGCTTGTCAATACGCACGAAAACTCCGCGCCGGTGGCGTGCGCCGATGGTGCGTTAGGTCATCGCACTACCGACTGCGCCAAACCAGAGTTGGGCGATGGATTTCATGCATGATATCCTCGCAGACTGCACAAAGATCCGACTGCTGACCATAGTCGATACCTTTAGTCGCGAGAGCGTCGCTTTGGAGCTCGACTACGTCTTCAAATCGCCGGAGGTCGTTGAGGTGCTGCGGCGTGCCGTTGCACAGCGCGGAGCTCCCGAGCGTATCTACTGCGACAACGGCCCAGAATTGATATCTTTGCACCTCGACCAATGGGCCTATTTGACGCGCGTAAAGCTCGCATTCTCGCTGCCCGTACGCCCGTCCGAAAGCATTCTGCGAATCTTTCTACTACCGCGTGCGTCAGGAATGCTCTATCCGTATTGGTTCCGATCGCTCGAGATGCACTCCTGCAAGCTGCGGCGTGTCGCATCTACTACAATACGAATTATCCACACAGTTCGCTTGCGATCTCTCTCCCTAAGAGTTCTCCGGGCGTGCATCTAATCTCACATCACAAGCCGCCATTTCCGGTGCTCCCGCGGACTAAAAATCTGGGGACGACGCAGTTAACTACCTCTCTACCTATCTGCGGCATAACTTCGGGCTAATGTCACGGGTGACGCTAACGATGTGGAGGCCAACGACAGCGGCATGACGTTTTATGACGGCGCGGGAGATGCTACCTTTATGCCATGGCTTCCCCCGATCGATGAGCAGAGTTCCGAAAACGGGCAATTAGCGGTTGCGGGGCCAGCGAATGTCATCGGCGGGATTGGCACCGCGTACGCGTTGGACGCAACGGGCGCCGGTGCCATTGTGTCTGTTGTTGGGGGAAGAGCGGGAGCATATGCGAGTGAAAAGGATGCGACCTTCGTCGCACGGTACTGGTGCGGCTATATGGCGTCGTGCTCGGCACTCCCAAGCTGGTGGCCCGATTTTTGGACCGGCGCTGGATTTGTTGCGGATTTTAAGGGGGTTTTAGATGGATTTAAGGTCATCGCAAACGTCAGTAACAAGCTAACCTGGAGCGAAAAGCTGTTCTGGCGAGGACGGGAAAACAACAGCGGGTTTGACGATCCCCAGTCGTTAATTGAGTTGCAGAACTCGGTGGGGCCGACTCAATCGCACGAGTCATTGTCACCCGATGGCTCCCAGTACAGTACGCCAATTCTCTAGGTGCGGAGCGAAGTGAGAATGCTATTGAGGGTCCGCCCTTTGATTTGCGCCGTGGTTGGGCTGTTACTGGGCATTGCGGAGGGCATCATCGGTCTAAGAATTGACCTTTCTGCCAACCCGGCCCTATACCCAACGAATCCCTCAAATCAAATTTTCGAGGTGACGGCGCTTCGCTACCTAGTGCTCCACCCGCTCATAGGCCTTATCCTCGGTTACTCGGTTGGTATGGGCTACGGCGCCTACAAGAAATAGAGCCGTGTGCAACCACGACAGCTTGTGACCGGGGCCAAAAGCGGATAGTGGCAGTAGGCGTGGCGTATAATCGCTCGTGCTTCCCGCGTTTGGTAATCCCTACGAATTGACCGAGATCGAGGAGCGTCTGCTTCAGGCTCCCGATGACGTTTCGCTGCTTTTTTCGCGCGCTTGCCTGCTCGATTCGCTCGGGCACAATAACGAAGCGCGGGATGCCTACATTGAAGTTATCAAGCACGACGGCACGCACATTGGAGCGCTGGGAAACCTGGGGACGCTGCTCTATAACGCGGGCTATCGCAGCGCGGCGCGGCTGACCTACAACGAGGCGCTCAAACATCATCCGCGCGATCTGCGCACGCTGATCAACCTTGGGAACGCGTTACTCGAAACGAATGAACTCGCATTCGCGCGGGATTTGTATGAGCGCGCGCTCGAGGTCGATGCGCAATCAGCGCCGGCGCATCAGGGGCTCAGCCACGTGCTCGGGCGGCTCGGCTTGCATGACCTCGCAGGCTCTACAACGCGGGCTATCGCAGCGCGGCGCGGCTAACCTACAACGAAGCGCTCAAACATCATCCGCGCGATCTGCGCACCCTGATCAATCTCGGCAACGCACTGCTCGAAAATAACGACCTCGCCTGCTCGCGGGATTTGTACGAGCGTGCGTTGGAGGTCGATCCGCAATCGTCCCCGGCGCATCAGGGGCTGAGCCACGCGCTCGGCCGGCTCGGCGAACACGCGCTTGCGGAAGAGCACCGGCGCGCGGGCTTCGAAGCGATGCCGGTTGTCATCAGCGCCTTTCGCGGCGAGGGGCTTCCCGTCTCGCTGCTGCTGCTCGCCTCGGCGTTTCGCGGGAACGTGCCGGTCGAGGTTCCGCTCGACGACCAGACCTTCCTGACGATCAAGCTCTTCACCGATTACTACGAAACGGATTTGCCACTGCCGCCGCACGACGTGATCTTCAACGGCATCGGCGACGCGGATCTGTGCCGTACATCGCTCGAGGCTGCGCGCCAATTGCTCGAAGCAAACGACGCGCACGCCATCAACGATCCGGCGAGCGTCTTGGGAACCGGGCGCGTGGCGATGGCGCAGCGCTTGCAGGGCATCGAGGGGTTGATCGTGCCGCGTATCGAGGAGCTCGGTCGCGATGAACTCGATCGCGTGCGGAAGTTCCCCGTCTTGCTACGGCCGCCCGGCTATCACACCGGCGAGTTCTTCGAGGTGGCCCGCGATCGCGATGAGCTTACGCGCGTCGCAGCGGCGCTTCCCGGTGAACGCCTCCTCGCGATCGAGCTACTGGATGCGCGCGGCGCTGACGGTGCGTATCGCAAGTATCGGCTACTCTCGATCGGGGGCGCACTTTATCCGGTGCATCTGGCGCGGTCGTCACAGTGGAAGGTGCATTACTTCTCTGCCGATCAAGTTCGCACGCCCGAAGCCATCGCAGAAGAAGAAGCGTTTCTCACGGATCCGCGCGCCGCGATCGGCGAACGCGCGATGACCGCCATCGAAACGGCTGCGCAGCGCATCGGGCTGGAGTACTTCGGAATCGATTTCGCGCTCGACCAAAACGGGAACGCGCTCTTCTTCGAGGCCAACGCGACGATGCGTGCGGTGGTGCCGGGGCCCGACGATCCGTCGATCGCGCGTCGCAACGCGGCGATTGCGGCCAATGCGGCGTTTCGGGATCTGGTTTTGCGCTCCGCGCGCGAAGGCTAGCGAACGAGCTTCAGGTGGCCGGTTGCGTAGATGCGCACGTGTGAATCGAAGCGGTGGCTCTTGCCGTCGATGCCGCGCATGTGTGAGCGCACAGCGTAGTCGACGCTGCCGTCGTGATGATTGCGCGACATGCCGAGGAAATGCATTAGCGGATGGCCGTTGCGCAGCTCGACTCGCTCGTGCGTAACGAGGAACTGGGCGATTTTCTCCTGGATTTCGGCCGCCGGGTGAAGCGCGGGCTTCACGGCCGCTATAGCAGCCTTCTCTAAGGCCTTTCCCTTGAACCAGGACATGCCGTCCCTCCTCTTCCCCTTTACAATACGGGTAAAGCGTCCTAAAAGCGTCCAGCATGACGGGTTTTTGCGTTAAGTCGCGGTCAAGTCGCGGCGATCTTTACCATCCCGGCACCACAAGACGCCGCGTACTTGAAATAATAGGCGTGTGAATCAATGGTTTTCGAAGCAGTCCACCGCGCCGGCGAAAAGCCCGGCGGTTCCCGCGCATCCGCCGCTCAATCTCGAGCACGCGATCGGTGTTCTGCTGTGTCAGCACGGACGGCTCGAACAGCGCGCCGGACGCCACCTCATGCACTTTTCAGCGACGACGAGGAACGCGGATGGAAGTGTCGACTATTTAGTCCGCACCCGCGTGCATACGACGCATGGCATGGAACGCAACTTCGAATCCTGCATTCGCGTCACCGTCGACCGCCACCTCAAACTGATTCGTTAGCTGATCAGCTCGCGCTCCACCATCACGGTGCGCGGGTCGATCAAATGCTTCTGGAGGCCGAGCATATCGGCCGGCACGCCCAGCGCATACGCCACCAACTGCGGAAGATGGAAGGTCGGCAGATCGGTGCGGCCCCAACGGGAAGCTGAATCTTGCTGATATCCGTCGAGCGCCAGATGACAGAGCGGACAGGGCGTAAGCACGGCTTCGGCGCCATGATCCTTGGCCATGCGCATGTTCTGCCCCACCATGTCGGCCGCGACGTTCTCTTTCTCGAGCTGAATGTGGAAGCCGCAGCAGCGCGTCTTGCCGGCATAATCGATCGGCTCGCCGCCGATCGCGCTGATGATATCTTCGAGCGAATGCGGATTGCGCGCCGACTCCCAGCCATTGACGCTTTCCGGGCGAATGATGTGGCAGCCGTAGAAGGGCGCAACTTTGAGGCCATTGAGCGGGCGCACGACCATCGCGCGCAGGTTGTCCAGACCGATGTCGTCGATCAGCAGCCAGAGCAGGTGGCGTACGGTCACGTTGCCCGAGTACTTGGCGCCGAACTTGCCTAGGATCGCGTTGGCTTGATTCATCTGCTCTTCGTTCTCGAGCAGTTCTTTGTTGGCGGCGCGCATGTGGCCGGTGCAGGTCGAACAGATGGTGATCACGTCATCTAAGCCGAGCGCTTCGGCTTGCGCATAAGTGCGCGCGTTGAGCACGCGCGCCACATCGCGATTGACGTCGTTGACGACCGAGGCGCCGCAGCACGACGCCGCGGTGAGTTCGATCAGTTCGATGCCGATCTTTTCGGCCAGCAGCATCGTGGAATTGAAGAGTTCTTTGCACGACTCTTTAGCCACGCAACCCGGGAAGAACCCGTAGCGCTTGGACTCGCGCGAGTGGGTCTTCTTATGCGAATCGAGTGCCTGCTCTTCGGGAAGAAGTGTCGTAGACATGAGTTAAACCGGGACCTCCAGGGACTCGAAAATAGTGCGAACTTCGTCGACTTTGGGAATCGGCTTCAGCGAAGGAAGCCCCAGCATGGGAGCCGTTCCCCCGGCGGCCATCTCAAATGGCGTCAGCTTGCCGCGCGACATCAAACGCAGGGCGAGCGGCAGAACTTTGATCTGAGCGATGACGTTGAAGCGTCCGACCGTGCCGAGAACGACCTCGGTCTCGGCCAGCATGCCGGTCTGTTTGATCGTTTTCGACACGGTGAGGGCGTGGCGCGGACCGCGCTCGTGCATCATCACCTTGTCGCTGATCGCGGCGCGTTTGACGTCGATGATGCGATCGTTGGGATCGACGTGCTTCGGACAATACGAGCACGCGTAGCAGTGCGCGCACAGCCACAGGTAATCTTCGGAGATCTGCGCGATGCGTTCGGAGCGCTGGCCGTCACGCACGTCTTCGATGAAGCGATAGGCGTACGCGATCGCGGCCGGTCCGGCAAAGGCCGGATCCACGCTGACCACCGGGCAGAGAGCATAACACGTCGCGCACATCACGCAGTTCGCGACCGCGACGAGCTTTTTCATGTCTTCGGGCGAAACGCGGCGCTCGGTCGCGTGATCGGCATCCGCATCCTTGGGCTGCAGATAGGGTTTGAGGCGTGAATACTTGTCCCAGAACGGGTCCATATGCACGACCATGTCTTTCATCGGCTGAAAGTTCGGCATCGGATCCACCGAGATCGAACCGTCGGCCTTGATGACGTCCTTGCAGTTGGTCTTGCAGGCAAGTCCGGTGACACCGTTGATGTTCATGGAACACGAGCCGCAGATCGCCGAGCGGCACGAGCGGCGGAAGCTGATCGAGCCGTCGACTTCGGCCTTGGCCCACTCCAGTGCATCTAGCACCGTGGTCGTCTCGGGAACCTCGACTTCAACGAGGTCGCGATGCGGAACGGTGTCGACGGCTTCGTCGAAGCGGAAAAGATCGAGTTTGATCTTGGCCATGACTTAGTAGCTTCTCACCTCGGGCTGGAACTTGGTAATGGTGACGCCGCGCGAATAGTCCAGGCGCGGCGACCCATCGGCCTGTCGCCACGCAAGCGTGTGCTTCATCCAATTCGCGTCATCGCGCTCGGGGAAGTCGGTGCGCGACTGCGCGCCGCGCGATTCCTTACGCTCGAGCGCTCCCTTGGCCAGCGCAAACGCGGTGTCGATGAGGAAATCGGTCTCGAACGTCGAGACGAGATCGGTGTTGAACGTCTTGGATTTATCCATGACGTACACGTTGGAGTCAAACTCTTTGCGCACGCGACCGAGATCTTGCACGGCTTTGGCCAGGCCCGCCTCGTCGCGGAAGATGAACGTGTTCTCGCTCATCGTCTCGTTCATCGCATGGCGCAGCTTGGGTGCGCGCGTGCCGCCCGAGCGGGCGAGCAGAGTGTTTACGCGATCTTGCTCGGCGCGCAGCGTCTTGTCGGAGGGCGTGACGTCGCCGATCTTCTTGATGTACTCAACGGCGTGTTTGGCGGCGCGTGCTCCGAAGACGATCGTCTCGAGCAAGGAGTTGCCGCCCAGGCGGTTCGCGCCGTGAACCGAGACGCAGGCGCACTCGCCGGCGGCATACACGCCGGGCACCCGCGTCGCGCCAAACTTGTCGGTTTCGATCCCGCCCATCGTGTAGTGCGCGCCGGGCAGAATCGGAATCGGCTCGTTGACCGCGTCCTTGCCGGTGGCATCTAGCGCGAGTTCGCGAATCTGCGGCAAGCGTTCGAGGATCTTTTCACGCCCGAGGTGGCGCATGTCGAGCAGCACGCAGCCGTCGACGCCGCGGCCTTCGAGAATCTCGGTCCACTCAGCGCGCGAGACGACGTCGCGCGACGCGAGTTCGCCCTTGTTCGGCGCGTACTTGAACATGAAGCGCTCGCCCGCGGCATTGAGCAGGTAGGCGCCTTCACCGCGCGCGCCTTCGGTCATCAGCACGCCGTTCTCTTTGAGCGTGGTGGGATGGAATTGCATGAACTCCATGTCCATCAGCGGGATGCCGGCCTTATAGGCGATGCCCATGCCGTCGGCGGTCGACGCGTACCCGTTGGTTGTCTTGAGGTACATGCGTCCGGCGCCGCCGGTTGCGAAGATCGTCGCTTTGGCCACGATCTGTTCGAGCTCGCCGTTGCGCATGTTATAGGCGACGACGCCCGTGCCGACACCGTTGTCAATCGCAAGCGCGGTGCAGAAATATTCTTCGTAGACCTTGACGCCGAAGCGCTCGAGCTGCTCCCAGAGCGTGTGCAGAATCACCAGGCCCGTAACGTCGGCTGAGTAGCACGTGCGCGGGGTGCCGGCGCCGCCGAATGGCCGCTGTGCGATACGCCCGTCGGGCATGCGCGAAAAGATGCAGCCGCGGTGTTCGAGCCAAATGATTTGGTGCGGCGCATCTTCGCACATGGCTTCGACCGCATCTTGGTCGCCGAGATAATCGGAGCCCTTGATCGTGTCGAAGGCGTGCGCTTGCGGCGTATCTTCCTCGCGGTTGCCCAGCGCGGCATTGATACCGCCTTGGGCCGCGCCGGAATGGCTGCGCACCGGATGCATCTTGGAAACGATGGCGACGTCGGCCCCGCCTTCGGCAGCTTCCACTGCCGCACGCATGCCCGCCAGGCCGCCACCGATAACGACGACGTCGTGTTTGATCATTGCTTCTTTATACTATCCGTGCTTGGAGGGGGGTCCCATGACTATTATCGTTCGGGAGGCTGCTCGACCTTGCTAGGCTCCTCGCCCTTGGTCCGGGAGTAGAACCGGTACTGGTTCTTGCCGGCTTGCTTGGCCGCGTAGAGCGCCTCGTCGGCCGCGAAGAAAAGGGTCTGGCCGTCGATCCCGTCGTTGGGGAACATCGCGACCCCGATTGAGCTAGCCAGGCCGTTGCGGCGCAGCGCCGACATGATGCGCTCCACGCCCCGGCCGGTCTGGTCACGGTCGCTTTGGGCCATGATCAGCACGAACTCGTCGCCGGCATAACGGGCGATGATGTCGCCCTTGCGGGCATTCTTTTTGAGCACCTGAGCGAAGCGCTTGAGCGCCAAGTCACCGAGGCTATGCCCGCCTGAGTCGTTGATCTTCTTGAGGTCGTCCAAGTCGAGAATGACGAACGCAAAGGGCGTGTCGTAGCGCTCCGACGTGTGGAGCTCGCGCTCGAGCAGCTCGCTCATCGCTCGCCGATTCGGGATACCGGTCAAGCTGTCGGTGTTGGCCAGGCGCTGCGTCTCTTCCAGGAGCCGGCGCGTCTCTTCATACAGTCGCGCGTTCTCAACCGCGATCGCGGCCTGCGACGCAAAGTCGAGCAGCACGCGCAGTTGATTCTCGGTGATCTCGCTGCCCGGCGGATCGTCGGCGTAAAGCATGCCGCGCACGACATCGCGCGCAACCAGCGGTGCGACGCAAAACGCGCCGCGCGAATCCTCGAGCGGCGAATCGGGATCGTCCTGGGTGCCGTAGGCGAGCTGCAGCTTGCCTTGCGAGACGTCGGCAAGCGCCGAGTCGGGCCGAAAGTCTTCCGGATCGACGGCGTGATTCACGGTGCCGTTTTCATCGCATTCGAGCCGGCGAATGATCGTATCGTCTTCGCCGACGTCGAAGAGGACGACGCGTTTGAATTTCAACGCCTCAACCACACCGCGCAAGACCATCGAGAGGATGTCGTTGATCTCGAGGGTCGAGTTGATGGTGGAAAAGACCTGTTGCAGAACGAAGAGTTCGGCGTTCTGTTGTGCGTACTCGTCCCGCTCGGCCTCGAGGATCGCGATGCGACCACGCAGCCGCTCGAGCTCATCAAGGAGTTCTGCGGCGTCCGGAGGACCAGCGGACAGGTTGCGACTCATCGTTTAAGGTAACGTCTAGCTTTCCGGTATTCTTTAGGTCAGGCACATACCACTTTGAGACAGTTCGTCCATCTTCACGTCCATTCTGAGTATTCGCTGCTCGACGGGGCCTGCCGGGTCGACCGCCTGTGCCGGAAAACTGCCGATGGAGGAGCTCCTGCCGTGGCTCTGACCGACCACGGCGTGATGTACGGGGCGATGGAGTTCTACTACGCCGCCCGGGACACCAGGCTGACCCCGATCATCGGCTGCGAGGCCTACATCGCCCCGCGTGGCCGCTTCGACCGGACGGTCCGCGAAGAGGCCCACGTGACGCTGCTGGCGGCCGACTTGATCGGCTACCGAAACCTCACCGCGCTCATCTCGAAGGGCTTTCTCGAAGGCTACTATTACAAGCCGCGCATCGACCTGGATCTCTTGGCGCAGCATCACGACGGTTTGATCGTGCTCTCAGGCTGTATGTCGGGCATGGTCGCCGCGCCGCTGCTCAAAAACGACTACGAGACCGCGGTCAAAAACGCCAAGACCTACGTCGACATCTTCGGCGACCGGTTCTACATCGAAGTCATGCGCCACGGTATGCCCGAAGAAGACGTGATCAACACGGGTCTGGTGAAAGTCGCGCGGCAACTGGGTGTGCCGATCGTCGCGACCAACGACTCGCACTATCTCGATCAGCGCGATGCGCCCGCGCACGACGTGTTGCTCTGCATCGGCACCGGCAAAACCGTCTCGGATACCAGCCGGATGAAGTTCTACTCCGATCAGTTCTACGTCAAATCCGCCGAAGAGATGTACGAACTGTGGAGCGATCTGCCCGAAGCCTGCGAGAACACGGTCAAGATCGCCAATCGCGTCGATATCAAGATTCCCGAAAAGATCTTTCATCTGCCGCAGTTTCCCGTGCCGCAAGAAACGCCCGCAGCCCCCGAGCGCAGTGCCGAAGAATACTTGCGCGAGATCTGTGAAGCGGGGCTGATCGACCGCTACGGTGCCGAACGCGCCGCGAACGATGCCGTGCTGCGCACGCGGCTCGATTACGAACTCAACGTCATCAACACGATGGGTTTTGCCTCGTACTTCCTTATTGTCTGGGATTTCATCAAGTACGCGCGCGATCACGAGATTCCGGTCGGTCCGGGGCGCGGTTCGGCCGTCGGCTCGGTGGCTTCGTATTGTCTGAAGATCACCGACCTTGACCCGCTCAAGTTCAACCTGTTTTTCGAGCGCTTCTTGAACCCCGATCGCATCTCGATGCCGGATATCGACACCGACTTTTGCGTCGATCGGCGCGATGAAGTGATCGCCTACGTAACCGAAAAGTACGGCAAGGATCGCGTCGCGCAAATCGTGACGTTCGGTACGATGGCCGCGCGCGCGGCCGTGCGCGATGCGGGACGCGCGCTGGGCGTGCCGCTTCCCGACGTCGACAAAGTCGCGAAGATGATTCCCTCCGGCCCAGGCGGGCTTTCCATCGAGCAAGCCCTTGAACAGATTCCGGAACTGAAGATGGCCTCCGCGAGCAGTCCGCAGATTCGCAAACTCCTCGACACCGCCAAAGACATCGAGGGCCTAGCACGCAACGCCGGCACCCACGCCGCCGGCGTGGTGATCTCGGCCGGACCGCTGATCGATTACGCGCCGCTGGTGAAGTTCAACGACGGCGGCGTCAACACGCAATTCGATATGATCTGGGTCGAGAAGATCGGCCTGCTCAAGATGGATTTCTTGGGCTTGCGCAACCTCACGGTGATGAACAGCGCGGTCGCCGAGATCCGTCGCACGGTCGACGGCAACTTCGAGCTTGCGAAAATCGCCGATGACGACAAGAAAACGTACGAGATGCTCAGCCGTGGCGAAACGATGGGCGTCTTCCAATTCGAATCCGACGGCATGAAGCGTGTCTGCACGGAGCTCAAACCCTCGCGCTTCGAGGATGTGATCGCACTGGTCGCGCTCTATCGCCCGGGTCCCATGGAGTGGATTCCGCAGTACATCAGCAACAAGCACGGGCGCACGAAGCCGAAGTATCTCCACGCGAAGCTCGAGCCGATTCTCGCTGAAACGTACGGCGTGGCAGTGTTTCAGGAACAGGTCATGCAGATGGCGCGCGACATCGCCGGCTTTTCCCTGGGCGAAGCCGACGAACTGCGCAAGGTCATGGGCAAGAAGCAAAAAGAGAAGATCCCCGAATATCGCAAGAAGTTTATCGACGGCGCCAAAGCGACGTCGGACATCAACCGCGATCTCGCGGATAAGATCTTCGCCTTTATCGAGCCCTTCGCGGGCTACGGCTTCAATAAATCGCATGCAGCCGCGTACGGCTGGATCGCCTATCAAACCGCCTATCTCAAAGCCAACCATCCGCTGCAGTATCTGTGCGCCCTGATGACGTCGGTCAAAGACAAGACCGACAAGCTGGTTGAGTATATCGACGAGGCCAAGAAGACCGGTATCACGGTATTGCCGCCCGACATCAACGAGTCACTGACCGACTTTGCGGTGGTAGGCGATCGCATTCGTTTCGGGCTTGCAGCCGTCAAGGGCGTCGGCGAAGGCGCGGTGCGCAGCATCATCGAGACGCGCGAAGCCGACGGAAAGTTCACCGATCTCTTCGATCTGGCCAAACGGGTCGATTCCAAGCAAGTGAATCGGCGCGTCTTTGAAGCGTTGATCAAGTGCGGCGCGCTCGACGAGCTGACCGGGAACCGCGCGCAGAACCTCGCCGCGCTCGACGTGGCGCTCGATCTTGCCGCGCACGCCACGCGCGAAAAGGAGCTCGGGCAGGTCTCGCTCTTCGGAGACGCATCGGAGCATGCACCGTCGCTGACGCCGACGCTGCCGATGATATCGGCGCCGACCACGCGCGAGATGCTGGCGTGGGAGAAGGAGACGCTGGGGATTTTCGTCTCCGGACATCCGCTCGCCGATGTCCAAAGTCTACTGGTGCGCGGCGGGGCTACGCTGATGAAAGACCTGCGCGCGGTCGATGACGATGCGATGGTGACGGTTGCCGGTATGGTCACCTCGGTGCGCCGCACGCTCACCAAGTCGGGTCAGCAGATGCTCATCGCGCAACTCGAAGATACCAGCGGTGCCTGCGACGTTGTCGTGTTCTCCAAGATGTATCCGGCCGTGCAAGGGCTCTTCACCGAAGATGAAATCCTGGTCGTGAAGGGACGTCTGCGGCTGCGCGAGCGGCCCGGCGCCGCCCCCGGCGAAGAAGGACCGGTCGAGCTTTCGGTGAGCGCAAATGAAGTCAACGTGTTCGAGATTCCGGCGCGGGTGGCGCCGTCGGCGGCGGTGCGGGAATGGCACGTCGAGGTGGGGTCGCGCGATCAGATCGATCGCCTGGCCGCACTGGTCGACGATTGGCCCGGTCACGTTCCGGTGACGATGCATGCGAGCGGGCGTTCGCACCGCCTCACGCGCACGGTCGCGGCGGATCATCGGCTGCGTAGCGAACTCGAGCGCATCTTTGGACGCGGGAACGTGAGGCATGACGCTTAGCGTGATGCCGGCCGCCGAGCGCATGCGCTCGGCGCGAACGCGGCGCGACGGGTGGACGCCGTCGGCGGAGCTCATCGCGTCGGTTGCGGAGATTCTCGCCGGGGTGCGCGCACGCGGCGACGCCGCGCTGGTGGACTACACGCGGCGTTACGACGATCCCACCTACGATCTCTCGAAATTGCGGGTGGCGATTCCGATGCAGGAGGGCGCACGCGCGCTCGTGCCTCCCGAGATTGCCGACGCGTTGCGCCTGGCCAAGGATCGCATCGCGCGCTTCCATGAGCGCCAACGGCCCTCGGATCTCTCGTACGTCGATGAAGACGGCACGCGCTACGGCCTGCGCTACCGCCCGCTGGATTCGGTCGCGGCCTACGTGCACGGCGGACGCGCGGCTACCGCATCGGCGGTGTTGATGAGCGCCGTGCCGGCTAAGATCGCCGGCGTATCGCGAACCATCGTGCTCTCGCCGCCGCGCAACGGCGGAAGTGTTCATCCGGCCGTGCTCTACGCATGCAGTCTGTGCGAGGTCGACGAGCTCTATGCCGTCGGTGGCGCGCACGCGATTGCGGGCGCCGCATACGGCACCGACTCGATTGCGCGCGTCGACAAAATCGTGGGCTGGGGCGGGGCGATCGTTAGCGAGGCCAAGCGCCAGCTTTACGGGGTGTGCGGCATCGACGGGCTCTCGGGTCCACCCGAAGTGCTGGTCGTTGCCGACGACGGCGCGAGCAGCGAATATGTCGCCGGCGAATTGCTTGCGCAAGCGGAGCGCGAGCCGTTTGCGCGGGTCGCCGTGCTCTCGGAATCGCGTCCGCTCTTAGAAGCCGTAGCCCAACTGCTCGATACGTTCGACGTGCGCACCCTCGCGCACGGTGAAACGCTGCGCCAGGTGATCGAAGGCGCGTGCTACCTTCTCCACGCGCAAAACCGGGCCGAGCTGCTCGAAGCGATCGAAACGATCGCACCCGAGCGCCTTGCGCTCCAAGTGCGCGAACCCGAACCCTATCTCGCTCGCGTCCGGCGGGTCGGGACCGTGCTCGTCGGCGACATGACGCCGCTGGCCTCGGGCGACTATTTGGCCGGCACGAACAACGTACTTCCCGCTTCGGGTACCGCGCGCTTTGCGTCGGGTCTACGCCTCGACGATTTCTTTCGCAGCTTCAGCGTTGTCGAGAATTCACGCGAACGCATGCTGCATGACGCGCTGCCGCTTGCGGCGCTGTGCGATTTCGAAGATCTTCCGCATCACGCGCAAACCTCGCGGATGCGCAGCGGCGGGTGACGGAAGCGGAATGAGATTAGTTGCCTTTGACCTCGACGGGACGCTGGTCGGCCGGGATCTCGTCATACGCCCGCGCGTCCGCGCGGCAATTGCAAAGATGCTCGAAACCGGCGTGCAGGGCTGCATCGTGACCGGGCGGATGTATCAGGCCGCGGTTCCCTATGCGCGTGAGCTCGGCTTCGATGCGCCGGTGGTGTGCTATCAGGGTGCGGCGATTGTCGATCCCACGACCGACGACGTGCTGCGCGACACGCCGCTCCAGAACGAGACGGTGATCGACGTGATTGCGATCGCCGCCGACGTCAACGTCCACTTGCAGCTCTATCGCAACGACGAATACTACTGCGAGCAAGAGAACCGGTTTTCGCAGCTCTACGCTCAGCTCTCGGGTGTGAACCCGATCATCGTGCCGTCGCTGCGCGAGGCCTTTGCCTTTAGCCCCGCAACCAAAGCCGTCGCGATCGACGATCCGCCACGCGCTGCCGAGATGGCGGCGCTTTTCGCGCAACGGCTCGGTAAGAAGGCGTACGTCACGCGCAGCTATCCCGAATTCGTGGAGATCCTCGATCCACACGTCGACAAAGGTGAGGCGTTGCGCTTTGTGGCCGCGCGTCTGGGCATCGAGATGGGCGACGTCGCGGCGATCGGTGACTCGTGGAACGACGCGCCCCTGTTGGAAGCGGCCGGATTCGGGATCGCGATGGGCTCGGCGCCCGATGAGCTGCGCAAGGTGGCCAAGGCCGTGGTGAGCGACGTGGAGGCGGACGGCGTTGCCGAAGCCATCGAGCGCTACGTGCTCGCGTGAAAAAAGGCCGCCCGCAACCGCGCCGCCGCCGTAAATCGCCGGCGCGGCGCTTGCGCCCGTTCTGGTTCCTCATCGCGATCGCCGTCGTGCTCGCGGGCATCGGTGCCTATTTGCTCGCGACCTGGCCCGCGCTCTATCCGCACACGGTCGAAGTTGAGGGCAATCGCACGGTCTCGAAAGAAGCCATCGTTGGGCGTGCCCAGATCGATCTGAGCAAAAACATGTGGCTTCAGAACACCGGCGCGATGGCGGCACGAATCGAATCGCTTCCTTACATCGATCGCGCCGTGATCCACCGGCGCCCGCCGGATACGATCGTCATCACGGTGACCGAGCGTACGCCGTATGCGTTCGTTGACGATCGCGGAACGCGCGTCACGATCGATCACAGCCGCCGCGTGCTGCAAGACGGTGCGCCACCCGACCTTGCCGACTCGCTGCCCGCGTTTGCCCTTGTGCTGCCCCAGGCCGCCGTGGTGGGCAATACGATCGACGATCCCGATCTGCAAACCCTCGTGGGCGACGCAGACGCACTCGCGGCAGCGCACCTCGATGCG
This sequence comes from Vulcanimicrobiota bacterium, assembly GCA_963833045.1. Taxonomy (GTDB): domain Bacteria; phylum Vulcanimicrobiota; class Vulcanimicrobiia; order Vulcanimicrobiales; family Vulcanimicrobiaceae; genus Aquilonibacter. The sequence continues at coordinate 292,923 of CAWHWL010000014.1, read as the reverse complement.
CGCTCGCTGGGTTTCGATCGGTTCGGTGATGTCACCGTGCAACTGCGCAGCGGCATTACGGTGCTGCTCGGCGATCGCAGCGGCAGTGAACAGAAGGTGCCGCTCATACGACCGATTCTAGAAAAGGTCGAGCGCGGCAAGCGTAGAGTTGCCGCGCTCGATTTGCGAGCGATGACCACACCAGTGGTCGTCTACGCGAAATGAGGTGCCGAGACTATAGTCGCGCCCACGTAAGCCGAGACTTTAGGCCCATTTACGCCAGTGCTATGGTTGAGGGACCAAACAGGAGTGGGCGGTCCATGTTGGATTTTCGGCGTTGGGCATTTGGTTCGTTCTCCCGAAAAACTATTCGAAAATACTGGCTCGCCTCCTAAAACTTCGGATTCCTTGTTTACGACGCACACGCGCTGACGTTGAACCGTGGAGGAAAGAGAATGAGTAAGGTGAGCGGCCACAACACTCTTGGAGAGTTCACGCCGATATCTAGTCGCAAAGGCTTTATTGGGGCTGCAGGAACGCTGCTGCTTGCGTCTTGCGGTGGAAGCGCTCTGCCTCTGGTTAGCACCGCTCCCCAGCAATCAACGGCCCATAAAGACTGCATTGAGCCTTTAATTGCAGCCCGCAACTCCCCCGCCACTGCGACATGCGGCGTGGGAAATATTTAGGAACTCACAAATCCGGAGGTCGCGGCGCTCACGGCGGCGCAAATCGGGAGTCTGACGAGTGCGCAGATCGGTCAATTCACGAATCCCCAACTCGACTACATCACGGCTGCAAAGGCGTTTTATGGCCCGGTGCAGTGGTCGGCCGTGTTGGCGCGCGCCGTAGCAGCGCAATCCGCTGCCCCGCCACTCTATATTCCGCCCGGCGACCCCGGCCCTTACCAGCCGTTGGGATATATTCCGCCCACTCCTGGCAGCAATCTTTGGGGAACCATAGGCGGCGTGATTGGGGGACTGATCGGAACCGCGGTCGGCTCCACAGGTGGTCCGGTCGTCGCCGCCTTCGGAAGCGTTGTTGGCGGTGGTACGCTCGGCTACTTCAGTGGACTGGGCTCGGATGCGTATTTTGCATTCTACGACCCCAACACCGGCTATTACGAGGCTGTCGATCTTGGGGATGGTGTTACGGGCGCAGGCCCATACGGTTTTAGCGCCACGGGAACCTTTGACGCCGGTACGAACATCGTGACCGTGACGGTGGTAGAGAACTGAAATCATGAACGGCAAGTGGGACACCATCCCCGTGTGGCTGGGGGTGCCGTTTGCGAGCGGTATCCTCACGTGGTGTATTACCGGCGGCAATGCGTACATCGCAAGTGGCACCTTTGTAGGCACGGCCTTGTTCGCCGTGGGCCGCATCGTGCGATTGCACATCAAAGCGCGGGCGAACGCCCACGGGCGGCAACACTAACGCGATTGAACCTGGCCGATTGCGATGTTCCGCCTAAGTAGCGTAATTCTCATCGTTGTGATCGCTCTCTGTGCGTGCTTAGGCCACAGAGTAACGTACGTGTCCCAGGATTACACGTACACTACGACACCTTTTGCCGTCGTTCCAGAAAACATTTCATACGTTGTCGACACGGGGATTGAGGACAATGTGCTCGTTCTACATGTTGAGGTCGGAGCGTGCACTCACCCTGCGAATGATCTTCTGATATTCCGGGTGCATGGCGCACCGCATGGGGTCTTCCGCGAGGGACAGTGGATCGTTTCCGGGTTGGTTCGGACCAAAAGACTTTATACGCTGACGCTTCGAGCGGTTACCCCAGAAGAATTGACTCGGTTCGGTTGCAAACTATAAGCGCCGCTGCGAGGTGGCAGCGGCGCTTGTTGGACGGGGAATGAGGGTTTAGCGCAAGACGAGGCCGTTGGCGATGAATGTACCGTTGCTGTAGTAACCGTAGATGGCGATGCGGTCGCCGCGATGCGGTGTCGCACCGATGGGATGAATCACGGTGCCGTTCTTGAGATCGATCGTCTGAACGTCACCGTTCTGGCGTTGGATTTCGACGCGATAGGCGCGAAAGTGGACGACTTCGCCGAGAATGACGTGGCGCCGATCGTATTCGAAACGATCCCATTGCGGCTGCCAGGTCGAGTAGACGGGTCCGTTTCCATATTGTTGCGCGGACGCATTCGGCGTGAAGGTTGCCGAGAGGCCAATCAAGAGGGCAAGCGACGCGAGGGTCACGACAATTTTTCGTTTCATGCAATAAGAAACGGGCGCCCGTTCATTTCCGGTGCGCCCGTTTGCGGTTTCTCATGACGTTCTCATCGAACGCCGCATAGGGGCTAGTGGTTGGTTAGATCGAGATAGACCATCACGGCGCCCTTGATCAACGAGAGTTTGAGTTGATCGCCGGCTTTGCACTTGCCGAAGTCGACCGTATCCCGCCCCGCGGCGAGCGTGGTCTCCGCGCCGTTGTCCATCGTCACTTCAATGTGTTTGGCATCGACCAGCTTGGCAATTTTGACGGTATACGTCCCGTCGGGGATCAGCGAGGCGTCGATGCCCGCGGCTAGCGCGCTGGCCGGCATCGCGAAGGCCGCAAGGAATAGGACGACAAGACTGAGCTGTTTTTGCACGGTTACTCCAGTAGAAGGGGGTAGGTAGCCTAGGTTATTGGGTTAAGATGATAGCGCAATCTTGTGGGGGTCTTCTAGGGCCCCGCTGCCAGAAGTTGCACCGTCCTCGAAGGCCAGTTGGCCAGTGTGGAACTGTCCGACCATCTCGCGAAGCTCGCTGGCTTGCGATTGGACGTCGTCGGCGCTGGTGGCCATTGTTCCGATCGCCTCGGAGTTCTTTTCCCCAAGTTCGCTCGACTGCTCGATGCGGGTACCCAGCGCCTTGATCGAGCCACCTTGTTCGGTGGAGGCACGCGCCACCTGGGCCGTGCGGTTCTCGATTTCTGAGACGCTTTCGAGGATCTGGTTGGAGGTAATGGCCTGCTCGCGCATGGTCGCGGCGGCCTCGTGGGTCATCGCGCCCATCTGTTCGCTTGCCCGGGCAAGTTCTTCTGAGGCGCGGGCCTGCTCGGTCGTCGCGACGCTGATCTCGCTCACCAGCTGCGCGACCTCGGTGACGCGGGTGCTGATCGTTTCGATCATCGTCGTGACGTTGCGCGCCGATTCGGCATTGTTTTGCACCAGCGTGTTCGCCCGCGCGGTGCGGTCGAGCACGGCGGTCGTACGGCGCTGAATGTCGGCCACGAGCTGGCCAATTTGTTTGGTGGAGCTGGCGGAATTTTCGGCCAGCTTGCGGACTTCGTCGGCAACGACGGCAAAGCCGCGGCCGTGCTCGCCGGCGCGCGCGGCTTCGATGGCGGCGTTGAGCGCGAGCAAGTTCGTCTGGTCCGCGATCTCTTCGATGAGGCCGAGAATCTCGCCGATCTGGCGCGAGGCGCCGTCGAGGCTCTGCATCTCGGTGACGACGTCGGCCACGGTGTCGCTGATCGAGCCCATACCTTTGGAAAGCGCGAGCACTTCGTTGCGGCCTTCGCGCACTTGCTGGTCGGTGACGTTCGATTCGGAACGCACGCGGTCGGCGTTGCCGGCGACCTGCACGATCGAAGCCGACATCTCTTGGGTGTTGGCCACGGCCTGCTCGACGACGGTTGCGAGGTTCAAGAGGTTTTGATCCATCTCTTGGATCGAGGCGGTCATTTCGGCAACGGCGCTTGAGATATCCGAAACGCGGCGAGCCACGGCCTCGGCGTTATCGGCAACGGTTCCCGCGGCGCCGGCAAGATCGTTGGAATATTGCAGCGCTTGTGAAAGCGCAGCCAGCTCTTCTTTGACGCGGCTGTCCACTTGCAGCGCGATATGGCTGCTTTGCTCGGACCGGGTTTGAACGGTCAACGACGCGCGCTGAATCCGACGGATGATGCCCGACATCTGATCGGCGAATTGGTCGATCGCCTGACCGAGCCGGCCGAGGAGATCGTGGCCGTGCCAGTTGATGCGCTGCGAGAGATCGCCGCTGCCCATCGCCTCGAAAATCTCGACGCACCGGCCGATGCCGCGCAGCACGATCGTGCGCAGCCAACCGTACATTAGTCCGACGAGGATGATCGCGATCGCGATGCCGCCGCCCAAGGCGATGTAGCTGGTCGTGCGCGCCGCGAGCAATTTCTGGTAGCGATCGCCGGCGAGCGCGACCAATGCATCGAGCATCGCTTGGCCATCGGTGCTTTGCTTGGAGTACGCGAGGCCCGACGGGCCGTTGATCTGCGCGAGCGCGTCTTTGTTCTTGCCGCCCTGAAGCAGGCTCACCGCCGAGAGCGCTTGGAAGTCGTAGCCGCTTGCACTCGAGCTAAACGTGTCCACCTTCGAACCGATTTGCTTGGCGATGTCGTCGCTGTTGCCGGCGCACGATGATGTCGTGAGGTCGGTGCCGCCCTTGGCTGCGCTCTTGACGGGGCAGAAGATCTCGACCATCTTGCGCGAGTCGTCGGGGAACTGCTTGACCAGCGTGTTGGCCAGCGCAAGTTGTTTGGCGGCTGCGGCAGGGTCAGTGGAGGTAGCGGCTTCAAGCGTTGCCGCGCGCAAGCTATCGGCATCGTTGGCAACCTTGGCGTAGGCGAGTTGCCCCGCGATCACGCGATTGCTCAACACGGCGGCCTGATCGGAGATCCCGCTCAGGGCCCACGACATAACCACTCCCATGAGCAACATGACGAGGATCACGAGGCCAAAGGCCATCATGAGCCCGCGTTCTAAACTTGTGCGGCGCTGTTCCATCATTAGCTTAATCGGCCGACCTGGGGTGGGTATTTATTATTAGCAGCCTATCCCCAGCCCATCCGCATCCTTTCCTCAAGGAGTCGACGCCTGGGGCGCCAAGCCCTCTCGGTTCCCTACTTTTGATGCCCTCATGTAGTAGGGATTGCTCGTCGCCGGCACAATATATGGGGGTTATGAAGCACGAGACCGTTTGCGGGCTCGATATCGGGACGACCAAGACCTGTGCGGTCGTCGCCGTGGAAGGTCCGAGCGGCTTGGAGATCGTGGGCGTAGGTGAGGCCCCGTCCCTTGGCATGCGCAAGGGCGTGGTGGTGGATCTCGATGAGACGATCAAGTCAATTGAGGCAGCCACCGAACGCGCCGAGCGGATGGCCGGCGTGCACATTGCCGACGTTTACGTCGGCATTACCGGCGATCACATTCGTAGCACCAACAATCGCGCCGTCGTTGCAACAACGAGTGACGATCGCGAAGTAACCAGTGCCGACGTGCGTCGCGTCATCGACGCAAGCAAGATCATCAACATTCCCGCCGATCGTCAGATCATTCACGCGCTGCCGCGCTACTTCACGGTTGACGGACAAGACGGCGTGGACGATCCGATCGGTATGGCCGGCGGGCGCTTAGAGGTCGATACGCACATCATCACCGGCGGATCGACCTTTATTACCAACGTACTCAAATGCGTGCATCGCGCCGGACTTGAAGCGGCGGGACTCGTGTTCGAGCCGCTGGCGAGTTCGGCTTCCACGCTGTTGCCCGAAGAAAAACAAGTCGGCGTCGTATTGCTCGACATCGGCGGCGGCACAACCGATATCGCGGTCTATTCATTGGGCAGCGCGATCTTTACCGCGACGGTTCCCGTGGGCGGCAACATTCTCACCAGCGACATCTCGCTCGGTCTGAAAACGTCGCTCGCGCAAGCCGAAGACGTGAAGAAGCATTTCGGCGCCGGCGTGGCGGACGACGGCGAGATGACGTTCTCGGTGCATGGGCTCGACGGCCGCACGAATAAGGAATTCACCACGCAACAACTGCGCGCGATCGTGGTGCCGCGCGTACTCGAAACGTTGCGCATGGCCAAACAAAAGATCATCGAGAACGTGCCGCGCGATCTGGTGCTCGGAGAAGTGGTCATTACCGGCGGCGGCGCGCTCTTGCCGGGCCTTGTGCCGATTGCCGAAGACGTCTTCGGCCTGCCGACGCGCGTGGGTTCGCCTTCGACGCTGATCGGCTTGACCGAGGCGATGAGCCAACCCCAATACGCCACCGCGATCGGCTTGGTGCTCTTTGGCGCAAACGGCGAATTAGACGAGAGCAACGGCGTGCGACGCAGCGGCGGATCGATGTTCACCAAAGTCCGACAGTGGTTCTCGGATCTTTGGAATTGACGTGTCCCCAAAGAAGAACCCGAAACAACTCACCTTCATCGAGGAGCAAGCTCAGATGGCAGATGCACGGCGCTTTCAACCCGAACATGCCGCGTCGATTAAGGTAATCGGCGTCGGCGGCGGCGGCTGCAATGCCGTCAATCGCATGATCGAAGCGGGCCTTACCGGCGTGGAATTCTATGCGGTGAATTCCGACGTGCAGGCGCTGCGCAATTCGCGCACCGAGAACACGGTGCACATCGGCGGCGGACAAACGCGCGGCCTGGGCGCCGGTGCGAATCCGACGCTGGGGCGCGAAGCTGCCGAAGCCTCCCGTGAAGATCTCGCGATGGTACTGGACGGATCGGATCTAGTGTTTATCACTGCGGGAATGGGCGGCGGCACCGGCAGCGGCGCAGCCCCGGTGATTGCCGAACTCGCGCGCGATTCGGGCGCGCTGACGATTGCCGTCGTCACCAAGCCGTTCGCGTTCGAAGGGCGTAAGCGCATGCAAACCGCCGAAACGTCGATCGCCGACTTGGAAGCCAAAGTCGATACGCTGATCACGATTCCCAACGAACGCATTTTGCAAGTCATCGAAAAGCGCACGCCGCTCAATGAAGCCTTCGCCTACGCCGACGACGTGCTGCGTCAAGGTATCCAAGGCATTAGCGATTTGATCACGCAGCCAGGGTTGATCAACCTCGACTTCGCCGACGTCAAAACCGTGATGAGCGATGCGGGTAGCGCGATGATGGGCATCGGCGAAGGCACGGGCGAACATCGCGCCGCCGACGCCGCGCAAAAGGCCATAGCTTCGCCGCTGCTGGAGACGACGATCGAAGGCGCGCGCGGCGTGATCTTCAATATCACCGGCGGCCCGGATATGGCGATGTACGAAGTCAATGAGGCGGCCGAGATGATCAGCCGCGCGGTCGATTCGGACGCGCAGATTATCTTTGGTGCCTCGATCGATCCGGCGATGACCGGCAAGGTTCGCGTAACGGTGCTGGCGGCGGGCTTCGGTGCGCCGCGTGGCTATCGCCCGCAAGCCGGTCACGCCTTCGAAAGCGGCAAGCTCGATGCGGTGACGCCGGTGAACATGGACGACATCGAAGTGCCGGCCTTCTTGCGGTATCGCGGCTAGTTACAAGCGAACCATGGACGACCAGGGCTTCAATGCCCGGGTGCTGGCCGACTCGATCAGCCCCGCGGGTATCCGTTTGACGACGCTTGAGGTGCGCTTCCCGCGCTTTATCTTGAGTGAGTTCAACACGCACCGCGTTTTCAGCCGAAATTCGGCGAGCAGCCGGGCCGTGCCAACCAATAAAATGGTCGACCGAGTGCTAGAACATCCCGCGATGCCGGTGGAATGGGGCGTGAATAAGGCGGGCATGTCGGCAAGTGAAACGCTGACGCCGGAACAAGCCGAAGAAGGCAAAGCCGAATGGCTGCGTGCGCGCGACAGTGCCGTGCAGCACGTACGAGATTTGCAAAGGCTCAACGTCCATAAGCAAGTCATCAATCGCATCATGGAACCATTCATGTGGCACACGGTAATCGTGACGGCGACGGAATGGGACAATTTCTTCAGCCTTCGTCTCGCGGAAAATGCTCAGCCGGAGATTCGCGTCGCCGCGCAACATATGCGGGCTGCGATCGATGCTTCAAAGCCAGCGCCGGTCGAGATCGGCGCTTGGCATCTACCGCTCGTGCAAGACGACGAGCGCGCGATGCCGATCGAAGAGCTGAAGAAGGTCAGCGCCGCACGCTGTGCCCGCGTCTCGTACCTCACGCACGACGGCAAGCGCGACATCGAAAAAGACGTTGAGCTGTGCCAGCGTCTGTTGAGCGATCGCCACATGAGCCCGTTCGAACACGTCGCGACCCCGAGCGCTGATGCCGACTTTCACGCGAATTTTCGCGGCTGGCGACAAATGCGCAAAGAGCTCGAAGAACAAAGCCGAGAGCTTTAAATGCCGAGGGCCGCTCGTTTGAGCGGCCCCGGTGACGCACAGCCTGACACCACACCAGTCTATCACCGTTTTCTCGGCTTCGCAACGATTGTTGCGGGTGGAGAGTGCGAGAATCGAACTCGCGGCGCACTGGTGTGTCAGAGCTGTGCGTCGACACCATCGAATCTCCCCACCGGCGCATCCATCACGCGCGGGAGGAAAGATGACAAGGTAGTCGGCTTTGGGCTACCGGCCAAGGGCCGCAATATGGCGTCAGTGCCCCGCAGCGTATTGACTCGGACATTAAGGTCGCCTTCGTTTCCGGCATATTGCAAACTCGTTTCCAATATGCGATAAAGGTGGCCCGAGCGTCGTTCTTGCCGCGGCTCCGGGAAATTTTACATCGCCAGGTGGGGTGACAGGTGTGCCTCTCTACGCTGAGCCTCGGGCTTTGCTCGAGGGTGAATTTCCCCTTAGCTCACCAGAAGCGCTTGCGCTAATACCGCACGCTGTCGCGGTCCGGCACGCAGTTCTTGCCAGCCGCGTGGATGGCGGCGAGCTACACATCATCGTCCCGACTCCCGCCGACGATAGCCTAATCGATCGGGTGCAAGCTCTCACGGGGTTACGCATCGTTGCGATCGAGGCGCCGCGCGAAGCTATCCGCAATCGCATCGCCGGATACTACGCACAACAGGACCAGGGCTCGAACGAAGGCGAGGATGACCCCCCGGCGATACGCGCGGTTGACCGGCTTCACGAAACTGCTGTGCAGCTGCGCGCATCCGATATTCACTTGGAGCCCATTCGCACCGGGGGTCGCGTGCGGCTGCGGGTCGATGGCATCCTTCGCGAGAGCGATCAACTGCCGCGCGACCTTTTTCAGTCGACGGTCTCGCGCGTCAAACTCTTGGCGGCAATGGATATTGCTGAACACCGCCTGCCGCAAGATGGGCGCTACCTGCTCGAGCGCGGCGGCCGGACACTCGACGCGCGCGTGTCATCGATGCCCACGATCGCCGGAGAGAAACTGGTAATTCGCCTGCTCGACATGCAGGCGGAGGTTCCCGGGCTCGCCTCGCTTGGAATGAGCACACCGATGCTAGCGCGATACCGGCAAGCGATCCACGCTGCGCATGGCTTCATCGTGGTTTGCGGTCCGACCGGCAGCGGAAAAACTACCACACTCTACGCGTCGCTGGCCGAGCGAAACTTGGATGGCCAACACATCTGCACGGTCGAAGATCCTGTCGAAGTTCGAATGGCGGGCGTGGCGCAGGTGCAAGTCAACATCAAAGCGGGCCTTACGTTTGCGTCGGCGCTGCGCGCCTTTCTGCGACAGGATCCCAACGTTATCATGCTCGGCGAGATGCGCGATGCTGAGTCGGCGAGCGTTGCCATGTCGGCAGCGCTATCGGGTCAACTCGTTATGACGACGCTGCATGCCGGTGACGCACCGCGCGCGGTAGAGCGTCTGGTAGAGTTCGGTTTGAATCGCCACACCCTTGCCGCGGGGCTGTCGGCGATCGTCTCACAACGCCTCGTCCGCCGTCTTTGCACGGGTTGCAGGCGTCCCGCTCCGAGCGCTCGAGGCCCCGCGTTTGAGTCGACCGGCTGTACCCGATGCGATGGGTCGGGCTATCGCGGACGTGTCGCAATCTTCGAATTCCTACCGATGACCGACGCGGTTCGAACCGCGATCGCGCGAGCGGTGACGGCGCTCGAGCTGGCGGAATTGGCGTCGCGTGCCGGATACGAACCGATGTTGACCGAGGGATTGCAACTCGTAGCGCGCGGCGAGACGTCGCGGAGCGAATTGGAGCGTGTCCTGGGATCAGGTGATGCGCAATGAGCGCGACAGTACCGCACATTCGCCTGGTTGACGTGCTCCATGTCGGTCTACAGAAAGACGCATCGGATATCCATTTTGTTCCCGGGCTGTGTCCGGCGCTTCGCGTCGACGGCGAGTTGCAGTTTCTGACCGGTTCGCCGCTGACAGCAGAAGATACGATGGAGATCGCGCGTGCACTGTTGGAACCGGAGGCACTTGCGCGTCTCGAGACCGGCGACGATGTTTCCGCAACGCGGCTCCCCGACGAGCGACTCGTGCTGCGCATCCACGCGTTTCGCGGATCGCAGGGGTGCACGCTCGCGCTGCGCTTGCTCAACAAGAGCATCCCCACGCTAGAATCTCTTCACCTGCCCGCCGTCGTGGCAACGCTCGGACACCACGATCGCGGATTGGTGATTTTCGCCGGCCCGACCGGAAGCGGGAAGTCGACCTCGCTCGCGGCGCTTATCGCCGAAATCAACGCATCCTCGGCACGCCGGATCATTACAATCGAAGACCCGATCGAATACCGCTACAAAAGCACTCGATCGCTCATCACACAGCGTGAGGTCGGTAGGGACGCGCGATCATTCAGCGCGGCCCTGGTGGGGACGCTCCGCGCGGATCCGGACGTCATCATGGTCGGGGAGATGCGCGATGGCCCCACCATGCGAGCGGCCCTTACCGCGGCCGAAACCGGACATCTCGTGCTTACAACGCTCCATACGGGGAGCGCCGTCCAAACGATCGAGCGTATCATCGATGCGTTCGGCGGCGCGGAGCAATCACAGGTGCGGTCGCAACTCGCGCAGTCGCTGACCGCCGTCGTTTGCCAGCGCCTTATTCCGCGCAAACACGGCCCCGGGCGTCGCGCGGCGGTCGAAGTGCTTCTCGTCAACGACGCGGTACGGGCGATGATTCGCGAATCCAAAACGCACCTCATTCGCAACGCAATGACCACGGGACGCCAGTTAGGCATGCAGACGCTCGAACATCATTTGAGCGAACTCGTGCTGGGTAGCGAGATCGACCGCGACGCCGCGCGCCGCCTGAGCGAGCGATTTGAAGACGCTGCGACAGGCCGGCAGGCGGGCTGATCGACGGTGGCATCGATCTATGCCTATACGGCACGGAACGGCGAAGGTGGCTTCGTCGCCGGCTCACTTCAGGCTGACAACCGGGAGCAGGCGCTTGCGCATCTGCGCACTCGCACCCTGTACGTGACATCGATCGCTCCGGCGGATTCAGCGCGCGGGATGATCGGATCGATCATAACGGGGTGGCCCATTTCGTCAGCCGCTCGCACCGCGTTCTTCCGCGCGTTTGCAACCTTGATCCGCGCCGGAGTTCCGATTCGACGCGCACTCGACGTGGTCATCGAGAGCTGCCGGGACGCCCGTTTGCGCGAAGCACTGCGGTCGGTCTCTAGCGACATCGAGTCTGGCAGCGAGCTCTCGACTGCTATGTCGAGACGACCTCACGAATTCTCCCGGCTCTTGGTCGCTATGATTCGGGCCGGTGAACTCGGCGGTGCGCTGGACGAGATCCTCGAACGCTTGGCGACGCTGCTGGAGCGTCATCTCGCGGTACGCAAGAAGGTCCGCTCTGCGCTGGCCTATCCACTTATTGTTGCGACTGCGGCGCTCGCGCTCGTACTCTTCCTAGTAGGCAGCACAGTGCCGGCGTTTGCGTCGATGTTCGCAGAGATGCACGTGACGCTGCCGTGGTCGACGCGCGTCCTCATCGAAGGCGGAAACGCACTGAAAAATCCGCTCATGTGGGTTGCGCTTGCGGCACTTCCGCCCGCGATTATCGCGCTGATCCGGGTTGGACGACGGGAGGAGCGTATCGCGCTACGAATCGACCAGCTCTCGCTCGCAACCCCAGTCTTCGGCGGCGTACTGCGCAAAGCCGTGGTCGCGCGGTTCTCGCGAACGCTCGGCTCATTGCTGCGATCCGGCGTGCCGTTGCTGGAAGCGCTCGACGCGGCAAATGACGTCGTTGAGAACACCGTGTATTCGTGCCTCACACGCGAACTCTCGGCGGCGTTGCGCGAGGGCAGCGCTATCGCAACGGCGCTAGAGCGCAGTTCCCTGTTCGACGGCCTCTTTCTTCAACTCGTTCGAGTGGGCGAAGAGACCGGAACGCTCGACGCAATGCTGTTGCGCATCGCCGACTACTACGAGCTCGACGTAGAAACCACGGTTGCAACTCTTGGCAGCGTGATCGAGCCGATTCTGATCATCGGGCTTGGCGCGCTCGTCGGGCTCATCGTGGCCTCAATCCTCATCCCTCTCTACTCAATGATCGGAAGTATCAAATGATTGACGTTGCTTCTCAACGCGAACGAACGATTCATGAGTATCGATACCTTTGCGCACGCGGCGCCAGAAAATTCATGCGCGACGGAATTGACCGGAGGGATCTCGAGCAGGTCGCCGCGATCGGGTTGATCAAGGCCGCTGACCGTTTTGATCCGAGCATCGGCACGCCGTTCGAGGCGTATGCGTGGATGCTGGTGCTCGGCGAACTCATGCATTATGTGCGCGATAGCGAGCGAGCGGTTCGCGCACCGAGGCGGATGCGAGAGCTCGAACGTCGATGCGGGGCTGCCGAACGCGAGCTCTGGGCGCGGTTGGGGCGCGAACCCAAGGCGCCGGAACTGGCCCAGTACCTCGGGGTGAGTGAAGGCGAGTTTCGCGAGATGATGCGCTACCGTGACGAAGCCACGCCGTTGTCGGTGGACGCCCTGCGCCCCTACGAACAACTCGCGCTATCGTACACGATCGACCGTCAGCTCGACCGCGTCCTCATCGAATCAGGACTCGCTATGCTCTCAGACATAGAGCGGGATATTCTTCGAGAGATTTACGAAAACGACACACCGGTCGGAGAGATTGCGCAGCGTTTGGGATATTCGCGTCGCCATATCACGCGTTTGCATCGCGGAGCTTTGCGGAAATTACAACCGCACGCAAGTCCCATCAGCGCGTGATCGTGGCACTGAACTTCGTTGAAGGCGCACGCCGGAAACGGAGAGCGGATGTTACGTACGGGAGAGCGTGGGTTCACGCTGATCGAGATGATGATCGTCGTGGCGATCATCGCCATTCTGGTTGCGATCCTGGTCCCGAATTTCATGCGCGCTCGCGCTCAAGCGCAGACGGCTGCATGCGAGGCAAACCTCAAAGAGATCGCCACGGCGCTCGAGGAATACGAGACGGATCATGAGGCATATCCCGACGTTACCGCTGCAACGAACGTCACCTCGACGGAGACGAACCTCGGCCAATACTTGCGCCAAACGCCGATCGATCCGGTTGATCCGAGCGGTTTCTACCAGTACCAAGTCGCGAACTACAACACGGGGAGCGCAAGCTACACGATCATCTGCCCCGGGCAACACGACCCCGCGACACTAGCAGCGGTCGGTGGGGGGACGTCGGCGACGCATATCCAGTACGCATCGGCGACTGGATTCACGGCCGTTGCGAGCCAATAGGATGAGTCCGCTGGTTGTGGCGTCGGCATTCGGCGCGGGTTTAGCGACGAGCATTGGACCCTGCGTAGCGCCGCGCTACCTCGCGCTAGCAGCAATCGTAGCAGATGCGGGTGGACGCGCTAAATGGTTGCGCGTTGCAGCGTTTGTCACGGGACTGCTGCTCTGCTACGGCGTCTTGGCTTTAACCGCGTCGCTGATCGGAACGCTGGTTGCCTTCTCGCAGCTAATCTATCTCGGACTTTCGGGGGCCTTCTTGTGCTTCGGCCTTCGAGCGCTCGCCTTCGATAAGGGATGTTTGCATCAGCACGAGCGCAATCGCTCGGGCGGTACAGCTCTGCTCGCCGGCGGTGCACTCGGTCTAGTCGTTTCGCCGTGCTGCACGCCGGTCGTTGCGACGATAGCCGGTGTAACCTCATTGTCGGGCTCGCCGCTTGCGTCATTCAGCGTAGCGATCGCTTTTGCGATGGGACACATCGCGCCGCTTGCGAGCCTTGGTTTGGGTCTGCGGTGGGTTGCGCGGATTGCTGAGGATCCAACGCTCCAAAACGCGTCGAGCGTCATCGGAGGCGGATTATCGCTCGCCCTCGCCGGCTATTATGGACTTTTAGCATGATGGCGTGGAAGACTTCGCTGCGCAGGCTGGCGCTCGTGGCGATCGCGCTTTTGGGCGCATGCCCGATCCTTCGCCCTGCGATCTCCTCCGCGTTGGTGACGCGAGGCGATGCGCTGCTCTACGCTCGCGACAACCGCGCGAAGATAAAATATCGCTTGGCGCTGCAGATCGATCCCGGAAATGTGATTGCCGCCGACCGCTATGTCTTCGCCACGTTTCTCGAGCGGACAAGTGCTGCGCTCGAGGAGGGAGTTCAGGTAGCGGGTCTTGTTTTACGCGATAACCCGGAAGCGACGGCGGTACGCATGGATCGCGCCTTGTGCCTTCAACGGTTGAGGCAGTACGCGGCTGCCGAGCGCGACTTCGAACGCGTCGGTGAGGAGCGCCGGGACGTTCAGGCGCTCGCGTTGGCGGCGTCGGATGCGGCGCGGTCTTCGGATGCAGCAAAGGCAAAGCGATTATTACGCCAGGCGGAGCGGATCGACCCTAGATACGCGCCGGTCCAGCTTGCACTGGCGAGAATTCCCTAATGGGTTCATCGGCTGCGCTCTCATTATTCGGCGTCTCGCTGCTCGTGCTGGTGACAGTGGCGCGCGTGCGCAGCGATGCGGTCACGCTGCGTCGTCCGGCCATTATGATCCTGACCGCAGGGGCGGTGCTGGCGATCATCGCGGCGGATCGCCGCGGCACGCCGATCTCGGTCTGCGCTATCGTGACCCTGGCGTGCGTCGTCGTTTGCGCTGCAAGCGACATCGAAACCGGCCTGGTCTTCGATCAGGTAACGATCCTCGCAACGATTGCGATAGTGCTCGGGTCTATCCTCGGCCGCGACATGTCGGTTGCGTCGATCGGCGCGGGCACGTGTGCAGGTTCGACGCTGACACTCTATGCGGCAACACGCGGCCGCGGAATCGGAATCGGCGACGTGAAGCTCAGTGGCGTCATGGGCGCCGGGCTTGGTGGACTAGCATCCCTCGGAGCGCTCGGCGCAGCATTTGTCGCCGGCGCGGTCTGGGCGATCCCGCTCTTGATCTTCAAGCGAGCGCGGCCCGGCGACCGTGTTCCGTTCGCGCCGTTTTTGGCCATAGGTGCCATGGCAAGTATTGCGTTGCGCTGGTGATGGGCGATGGCTGATTGGAAGCTACTTCCGCTCGGAGTCGATTTGGGATCGACACGAGCACGCATCGCCTGCGGTGAATTCAATCGCGAGGGAGCAGTTCGTATTCGAGCCATCGTCGCGCGTGACGTTCCGGATGACGCCGTTTCGCCGTCGCAGATCGAGCAGCCCGAACTCGTTGCTGCCGTACTCGAAGAGATGATTGTGGAGATCGGAACGCGCGAGCGGCGCTGCGTGCTTGCGGTTGGCGCTCCAGCCTGTGTCCTGCGCACCGTGCGCTTTCCCAAAATGAGCTGGCCGGAGCGTCTGCGAGCGTCGCGCTTTGAGGCGCAGCGTTTTGCCGGCTGGGATCTGGACGATGACGGCTCGATCGTGCGCACCCATTTGGTCGATCGGGGAAGCGGCGCGTTTGCGATCGGCGTAGCGCATCCGTTGAGCATCGACTCACGCCTGAGCGCGGTTCGGTCTGCTGGGCTGCGTGCGGTCGCAATAGACCACGACGCGTTCGCGATGCGCCGAGTCTTTCCCAATTGCGATGCGATCGTCGACGTTGGGTCGGAGCGATCCAGCGTTCACTGCTTTGGAGCGCACGGTCCGATGTCTCTTGCTGCGCAAACGGGCGGGGCGGCCGTAACGCGTGGTATCGCCGCCGAGCTTTCGATCGACATGCCTACTGCGGAACGTCGTAAGCGCATCCTCGGGTGTGCCGGCGCGGGACTGATGGCGAGCGATGAGGTGATAGCGGCAATTGCGGCGTTAGTCGATCGAGCCCGCTTGCGTGCTACTATCGAGCGCATCGCCGTTACCGGCAATGGTGCACGTCTCCCGAACTTTGCGCGCGATTTGGAAGAAGCCACGAGCGCTATCACGGAGATGCCCGTTCCGGACGTCCTGCACACCGCAGCGTATCCCGTCGACGTTGTCCGTGCTGCGACGCCGGATTGGGCACTAGCTGCGAGTCTTGCGCTGTGGAGCGTCGCGGCGTAGTGCGTTTCAACTATTTGCGCGACAGTGCACCCGACGCATTTGAGTACCTTCGGCCAGGCCGGATCCCCGAGCCTCTGCGGACGCCTCTTGCAGCGCTAGCCACGATCGTGCTCGTCGTCGGTGTGTGGTGCGCTATCGAGCAGATGCTCCTTGGCCAGGCGCGCGATGAACTGCAGCTTCAAACTTTGCGACTTGATGCCAGTAAAGCCGAGCTAAGCGAGCTCAAGTTACGCAGGACCCGCGTGGAGGAGTTGCTCGCCATTGATTTGCGTCTACGCGAAATCCGTCGCTCGGGAGCGGCGCTTTCAAGCAGACTTGCCGATATTGCCAATCACGTCCCGGCGCGTGCCTGGCTTACCAGCATTGCGCACGTTGATACCGGCATTCAGATCGACGGCAACGCCGAAGGACTCGACGGTCTCAGTGACACGGTCGCGGATATGATGTCGAGTTCAAGCGCGGGATCCCCGGACCTCATTCGCGCGAGTAAGGAAGACCGCGATCGGTCGGGCGTGATCATCTCTTTTGAAGTTCGCGTGGAGGCGACTCGATGAACGCAGGAGGGACTCTGACAATGTCGGCCGGAGTCCGGATCATCTGGATCGCTTGGCGCGGCGATCTTTCTCGGCATCGGCGTCGGCCTCGTTTGGTGGCCCACATCCCAGACCATTACGGTGCTCAAGTCGCAGGCGAAAAACCTGTATGACGAAGCGAATCAAAACGAAGGCGATGTCCGACACGCTGCAGAGCTGCACTCGCTTGCCAAGCGCGTGTCGGACGAAGTGCGCCTGCTCTCCGGACAAGAATCGCAAAGCGCGGTGACGGCGGCAACGTTGAGCTTGCTCAATCGAGAGGCGCGTGCGTTCGGCATCGATGTGCGGTCGATCGTGCCGGCACCGGCGCCTTCGCCCTCACCGCCGTCGCTAGGGCAAACCACCGCGAACAGCGCGCTCGCCGGGAGCCCCGTTCAGATCGATATTCGTGGGAGATTTCGCGATGTGTTGGCTTTCGTCGCGGACTTGCCACGTCACAATGTCCTCATTGATGTGCGCGACGTTAGTCTTGCCGACGATGGGGACGGTTCGGTGAAGCCAATTCTCAACGCTAAAATCCACGCTATTGTTTTCCGCTATCGAGGCATTGCGGAAGAGGAGGCGCAGCATGCTTCCGGCACTCTTTGACGACGAGCGGCGTTCGCTTGGGCGGCTAGCATCGATGTTGATCATCGGAGCGATTGGCATATTGCCGCTGACCACACAGAGTTCATCGGTGGCCGGGGCTGCCGATGAGCGAGCGCAGAGCTACAAATCGGGCCTTGCCCTACCGCCACGCCTGACATTTCCGGAGTATTCGATCAGCCGAGATCCATTTGTGCCCGAACAACCGACTCGCGCGAAGCTCGAAGGCAGCGCATTGCGCGTTGGGCAAGGTAGCGAGATTGGCGTGGTTTTGCCGCCAAACGCGGGCGCCTTGCAAAATGGTCCAATTCCACCTCTGATCGGCGCGTCGCCAAGTGCACCAATCGTTCGAGCCATCATTCTCGGAAATCCGCCGCGCGCGCTCGTGGAAGACGGCGGCACCGTACGCGTGCTGGGCATCGGGGATCGAATCGGCGAGCTTGCGGTCGCGGGCATAACCGCTGACGGGATTACGCTCTCTGACGGGTCGCGATTGACGCTGGACGTTGCTCATCCATGAGACCGCTGCTGTGCTGCGCGTTGAGCATGTTCCTGTGTGCGCGGGCGCTCGGAAGCTCGAGTAATCTGATCACGATTGACGTGCACGATGCGGACATCAGTGATGTGATTACGCTCCTCGCCGCACAATCGGGCGAGAACATCATGACCGATGCTACGGTCAAGCCGCAGCGGGTGACGATTCACCTGCGCAACGTCACCTTCGATCGCGTGCTCGGGGTGCTGGTCACGGCGAACGGACTTCAGGTGCACCGCGTCGGGAACGTCTTGATCGTCGGTGCCGCCGACGCAATGAACCGCCGCTATGTCGAGAACCAATCGAACGGCGGCGCGCAGACCATCGTACTGCGATTGGCCCACGCGAATGCCGACGATGTGGCTAAGGAGATTGGACCGGCGCTTGCGACCGGTACCGTGATCGTTCCGGATCGTCGGACAAGCGCGGTCGTGATCACCGGCGACGCGGATACCGTGGCGCGTGCGCAGCGCTTGATCGCGGCGCTCGATGCGGCTACTCTTGGCGGCGGGAGCGGAAGCCAGACGCGCGCGTATCGGCTGAACTACATTCGCGCGGACGACGCTGTCAAAGAGCTGAAGATCCTCACGGCAGACGGATCCTATATTGCCGACAGCGAGCGTAACGAAGTAGTCGTCGATGGCAATGACAACGTGCAGAGCACGGCGGCGAGCCTGTTTTTGACAATCGATCGCCCCGGGCCGCAGGTGATGTTTGAAGTCAAAGTCGCAGATGTGACGCCACAAAACGACACGAGCAACTTCGGCCTTGAATTCGGCGGAACGAACCTCCAGGGAACCGTGACGCCAGGCTCGACCTCCTATGCTTTTACGGGCGGTGTGATTCCGGTCAATGTGACGCTCAATGCGCTGATCTCATTGGGACGTGCGCAAATTCTCGCGACGCCGAAGCTCGTAACGCTCAACAACAGAGAAGCGGATCTGTTGGTTGGCGAGACGTACCCGATCGTATTCAACACCTCGGTGCTCGGCGGCCAGAACGTCCAGTTCGTCGACGTCGGCGTGAAACTGCGCCTGACGCCGACGATCGGCGACGATGGCACCGTGACGGCGGAACTACACCCGGAATACAGCGAAATCGAGGGGATCACGTCGACCGGTTACCCGATCATCACGAATCGCAAAATCGACGCGACGCTTCGGGTCAACGACTCGCAGACCATCGTGTTGGGTGGCTTGATGATGGATACTTCAAGCGAAACGATCTCGAAAGTGCCGGGCCTTGCCGACATCCCAATCCTCGGCAAGATCTTTCAGAACAAGCAAACCGCGCACGAGCGCGACGAGATCGTTTTCCTCATCACACCGCACGTCATCTATCCGGAGTTACCGACGCCGAAGAAGCCGTGAGCGGAAACGCTTTAGGCCTGATGAGTCTCCAAAGAAGTTATGCGTGTACCCAGTCCGCGCATCTCGGCCTCCACGGAGGTCATGCGAAGGTCGAGCTTATCCAGGCGGTTATCTACCTGAATAAAACCATGGGATACGGCGCCGTGCAGGTCGGCAACGTCGGCGCGAATGCTGGCGATTAAATGCTGTACCCCGCGAATCGATTCTAGCATGCGATTGTTGCCCGGACGCTTCCGGGCCGTTTTTTGCCCATTTCCACAAGGAAAGCGGGGTTTTTTCGATAATCCGCTCGTGAATTAGTTGCCCTATTTCCGAAAGGACAGTATGACCAAGAACGAGTTAGCTCGTGAGCTCGCCGAAGAGTTGGAACTCCCGCGCCGCCAGGTCGTCGACCTGATCGAAGCGATGCTGGAGAAGATCACCGACGTGCTCAAGTCGGGCGATAAAGTCCAGCTCACCCCCTTCGGCCAGTTCAAGGTTCGGGACCGCGCGGCTCGCATCGCGCGCAATCCGAAGACGGGCGAGCCGATCAAAGTCCCGGCCAAGAAGGTGCTCAAATTCATTGCCGGACGCACGTTGAAGGAAGCCGTCGGCACCGCCAAGCGCGGCGCCGCCAAGAAGTCGTCGGCCAAGAAGCCGGCGGCCAAAAAATCGACGGCGAAAAAGGCTCCCGCCCGCAAGGCCGCGCCGGCTCGCAAAGCAGCTGCGAAGAAGACCACCCGCAAAAAAGGCCGGTAAACGCTCAGCGCTTTCGTCCTTTGAAAAAGCCGCCCGAAAGGGCGGCTTTTGCTTTATGACGAGACGTTCAAGGCCTGTCGCGATCGTGCGAAGAGCGCGATCGCGGCGACGTTGAAGGCGGGAAGGTCGTCGGGCTTGCGGCTGGTGACCAGGTTGCCGTCATCCACCATCATCCGATCGACCCAATTGCCGCCGGCGTTGCGAATATCGGTTTTCAGGGACGGCCACGACGTGAGCGTCCGATCGCGCACGATGTTGGCTTCCACCAGCATCCACGGGCCGTGGCAGATCGCCGCGATGGGCTTTCCCGCGCTGGCGAAATCGCGCACAAATTCGACCGCCTGTTGATTTAGTCGCAGCGTATCGGAATTGATGACGCCGCCGGGCAGCAACAGTGCGGCAAAATCCGCGCTGTTGGCTTGCGCCAGCGGCAGATCGACCGGAAAGACGTCCGCGGGCGTGAGGTGCTTCCAGCCGCGCACGCCATCGGTGCGAGGCGAGATCAGCACGGTTTCCGCACCGGCCTCGTCCAGTGCCTTACGGGGAGCGGTCATTTCGACTTGTTCGAATGCGTCTTCAACCAAGATCGCGACGCGCAGTCCTTCTAATTCTTTAGCCATAGTGCAGACATCGTACCCGGCCCCGCGGTGGACCAACGCGGGCAGGCGCTGTGCTGCCCGCTCCGCAGGCGCACGCTGAACATGCCGCTAAGAGAGCCTGGGTGTTCCGCTACCTCACGGCGGGCGAATCCCACGGACCGGCGCTCGTCGGGATCCTCGACGGGCTGCCCGCGCATCTCCGACTCGACGTTGAACGCATCAACGAAACGCTGGCGCGGCGCCAGGGCGGCTACGGCCGCGGCGGCCGCATGAAAATCGAACGCGACGAAGTCGAATTTCTTTCCGGTGTGCGCGGCAGCGAGACGCTCGGTTCACCGATTGCCGTGATGGTACGCAATCGTGACTATGAAAACGTGCGCGCGCTGATGGATCCGATTACCGGCGCGGGTAAACCGCTGACCAATCCGCGACCCGGTCACGCCGATTACGCGGGCGCGCTCAAGTATCGTCAGCGCGACCTGCGCAACGTGCTCGAACGTGCGAGCGCGCGCGAAACCGCGATGCGCGTGTGCCTCGGGGCGATCTGCGCCCAATTCCTCGAGGCGCTGGGGATTCGTACGCGCAGCTACGTGCATCGCATCGGCGAAGTCGTGTCACCCGAGCTGGAAGATTTTAGCCAGGACGACGTCGAGGCGAGCGACGTTCGCAATCCCGATCAAGCCACCGAAGCGAAGATGATCGCCGCGATCGATGCCGCGAAAGCCGCGGGCGATACGCTCGGCGGGGTGTTCGTCGTGCGCGTCGACGGCCTTCCGGTTGGTATCGGCAGCAATCGCCAACCCGAAACGCGACTCGACGGTGTGCTGGCCGGCGCGTTAATGGGCATGCAGACGGTCAAAGCGGTGGAGGTGGGACTTGGCGCCGACGTCGCGGCGCGCCCCGGGTCGCAAGCCCACGACACGTTCGCGCTCGCGGATGGCGATGTGGTGCGCGGCAGCAATCGCGCGGGCGGCATCGAGGGCGGTATGAGCAATGGCCAGCCAATCGTGCTCCGCGTCTCGGTCAAACCGATTCCCACCTTGATGAAAGCGCTGCCGTCGGTGAATCTGCACGAGCAGACCGATGCGCCGGCGACGATCGTGCGCAGCGACGTGTGCGTGGTGCCGGCGGCCGGTATCGTCGGCGAAGCGATGGTGCGCTTGGCGCTGGTTGCGCCGGTGCTCGAAAAATACGGCGGCGACTCAATCGAGGAGACGCTCGACAATTTACGCCGCGCGAACCAAGCGGCGGGTGCGCTCTTCTCGCCCGCAAACGAGGGCGTGTGAAACAGCACATCGCATTGGTCGGATTCATGGCGTCGGGCAAGTCGACCATCGGCAAACGCCTCGCACGCAAGCTCAAGTGCGCTTTCTTTGATACCGACGATTTGGTAGTGGCGCAGCACGGTGCCATCTCCGACATCTTCTATAACGAAGGCGAAGCGGCGTTTCGCAACTACGAACACGACGCGCTCGCGCACGTGGTGAGCGAGGGTGACCCGGGGGTCGTCGCTTGCGGCGGCGGGGCGCTCAGCTTCGAACCGTCGGCCAAGCTGCTCAAGAAGAAGACCTATCGCGTCTTCATCAAGGTGACGCCCGAACTCGTACTCGAGCGGTTGCGCAACAGTCGCAACGTGCGGCCGTTGCTCGGCCCCACCCCAACCCTGTCGCGTATCAAGTCGCTCTATATCAAACGGATGCCGCAGTACGCCCACGCGGATTATGTTATCGAAGCCGACGGCATGAGCACGGCTCAAGTCGTCAATGCGATTGTCGAGTGGTTGCACAAGAAGAAGATCGAGATCTAGCCGAAGACGTTATCGTCAACACCGATCTGCGGTATCCAATCTGCATCGGTGACGACGTGCGTCCGGCGATCGCTTCGTTCCTCGACCACCGCGCGCAGCGCTTTGTGGTGCTGACCGACGCGCAGCGCGAAGTGTCTCGGCTGGCTCGCGACATCGGACGATTCTCCGGCGCGATGGGCGTTCTCCCATTTGCACTCGGGGAAGGCCGCAAGCGCTTGGCGACCGTCGAAAAAGTGCAGGACGCATTGCTCGCCGCGGGCGTCGGACGCGACACGCTTATCGTCGGTGTGGGCGGTGGCGTTGCCAGCGATCTCTTCGGGTTTTGCGCCGCGACCTACATGCGCGGTGTTCCCTACATGCACGTTGCGACCACGCTCGTCGCCATGGTCGATGCGGCCGTCGGCGGCAAGACCGGGGTCGACGTGCGCGCCGGAAAAAACATCGTGGGCACGTTCGCCGATCCGGTCGCGGTCTTCGCCCACGCGCGCGCATTACAAACCTTGCCCTACCGGCAACTGCGCGAAGGCTTGGCCGAAGTCGTCAAGGCGGCGATCATCGAAGGCCACGAGTTCTTCGAGTCGATCGAGTCGCTCGCGCCGCATGCGTTCTGGCGTTGGCCATGGCTCGAGATCGTGGCCGAAGCGGTCAAAATCAAAACGATGATCGTCGCGGACGATCGCCAAGAAGCCGGCATGCGCGAGCTGCTTAATCTCGGGCACACCTTTGGTCACGCGCTGGAAACGGCCAGCCAGTATCGCGTGTCGCACGGCGTCGGTGTCGCACTCGGGCTGCGCGCCGCCGGAATACTCGCGCTGCGCCTTGGACGGTATTCCGAAGAAGAACATTTACGCGTGCTGGCAACCATGGCGTTGCTAGGCATGCCGCTGAGCACGTCGGTCGGTGTCGATGCGGCGATCGCCGCGATGCAGAGCGACAAGAAGAAACGCGCGGGCAAGCTGCGCTTCGTCGTGCCGCGCACGATCGGCGACGTGGAATACGGCGTGGAAGTGCCCGAGCGTACGGTGCGCCGCGTGCTCGCCCAGCTCCGCCGCTCGCCCGAATCCTTCGGCTAAAACGATGCCCCGCGTCGTGGATGCGCTCGCGACGATTCGTTCGTCGCGTTTCAATCTGCCCCTGACGTATGATGTGGGTGGGTTCGAGGTGCGCATCGGCGACGTGGTGCGCGTGCCGCTGGGCAACCGCGAAGTACTGGCCTATATCGTCAGCGACGTCTACGACGCGTCGCCGGATCCCAAGCGCAAAGCGGTGCTGGAACGGCTCGACGTGCCGCGCGCCTTCGATGAAGACGGCTTGCATCTGGCACGCTTCGTCGCGGAGTACTACATCTGCACGCTTGGCGAAGCGCTTTCCGCAGTAGTGCTCGCGGGCGCGGTCCCGCGTACGATCGATAGCTTCGTGCGCGCCGTCGCGCAGCCCAATCCACAGCGCTATCCCTCGGTGCCGGCGCGCCTAGTACGATTGATCTGGGACGAACTCGGGGACGGCTTTGCGCTCGAAACGCTGTTGCGCCATCCGGATGCACGGCGTGCGGGCGATCGTAGCGCACTGTTACGACACCTGCAAGCCCTCACGCGTAGCGGTGAGCTACGGCGCGAGCGGCGCTTCGTCCAGCCAAAAACCAGCGTCTATCGGATCCGCGTGCTTTTTCCGGGCGACGCGTCGATTCGTGGTAGCAAAGCCCAGGCGCTCATGACATTCGTGCGCGAGCAGCCCGGCGTCCCGCGCGCCGATGCGCTCCTTGCCGGATTTTCGAGCGCGGTGATCGCACGAGCGGTGAAAGCCGGCGCGATCGGCGAGCGAGACTTCGAGCCGGCGCACGCGCGATCGTACGCACCGCTCGGCGACGCGCCGTTTCCGCCGACGACGGAACAAGCCACGGCGCTCGAACGGGTTAACACGGCGCTCGACCAAGGCGCCTTCGCCGAGTTGTTGCTGTTCGGTGTGACCGGCAGCGGCAAGACGTACATCTACGTCGAGGCGATCAAGCGGGTCGTGCGCGAAGGCGGGCGGGCGATCGTGCTGGTTCCCGAGATCTCGCTTACGCCCCAGACCGCGCGGCGTTTTGAAGAAAGTTTCGGCGACCGGGTGGCGGTGCTGCATTCGGCGCTGTCCGAGCGCGAGCGCTTCGATGCGTGGCAGGCCTGCGCGCGGGGTGAGATCGACGTGGTGGTCGGAGCGCGTAGCGCGATCTTTGCACCGCTGCCGAAGGTGCGGCTCTGCGTGGTCGATGAGGCGCACGAGACCTCGTACAAGCAGGAGACGGTGCCGCGCTATCATGCCCTGACGGTCGCGCGCGAGCGCATGCGTGCCGCCGGCGGCGTGCTGGTGCTCGGCAGTGCGACGCCGCCGCTCGAAAGCTACGAATCAGCGCTACGCGGGAAGGTGGAACTCGTAACGCTGCGCACCCGCGCGACGGCGCAGCCGATGCCGCACGTGCACATCGTCGACTTAGCGAAGGAATTCGAGACCGGCAACAAGCGGATTTTCTCAACCGCGCTCGCCCAAGCGCTGGGCGTCCGCATCGAGCGCGGAGAGAAGAGCGTGCTCTTCGTCAACCGGCGCGGCAGCGGCGGGTTCGTGCTCTGCCGAAGCTGCGGTCACGTGCCGCAGTGCCCGCGCTGCGATACCTCACTGACCGCGCATCGCAGCGAAGGGCTGTTACGCTGCCATTACTGCGATTTCCAAATGCCGCTGCCGAAGGTCTGTCCGGAGTGTGGGCTCGAGACGATTCGCGAGTTCGGCGTGGGCACCGAGCGCGTGGTGGAAGAAGTGGCGCGCCTCTTCCCCGATGCGCGCGTTGTGCGCATGGATTCTGATACCACGACGCGGGTGGGCGATCACGCGCGGTTGCTCACCGAATTTGGCGAACGCGGCGATGTGCTGGTAGGGACGCAAATGGTCGCCAAAGGCCTCGACTTTCCAACCGTGACGCTGGTCGGCGTCGTGGCGGCCGACGTCGGCTTGCATATCCCGGATTTTCGTGCGGCAGAGCGGACCTTCGATTTGGTTGCGCAAGTGTGCGGTCGCAGCGGACGTGCGCGGGAGGGCGAGGCGATCGTACAGACGTATTCGCCCACTCATCCCGCGATCGTGTACGCAGCCGCCCACGACTACGACGGTTTCGCTCGCGGCGAGCTCGCGCAGCGCCGCGAACTCCAGTATCCGCCATTCTCGCGCCTGGTCTATCTTGGCGTCATCGGCCGCAGCCGCAAGAGTGCCCACGATGCAGCGGAAGGCTACGCTGAACTGCTGCGAGCGGAGAATGTGGGCGAAGTTCTCGGGCCGGCGCCGTATCCGATTGCGCGCGTCAACAACGAGTGGCGCTTTCGCGTCGCGGTAAAGACGCGCACGCCGAAGCCGCTGCGCACGGTGATCCGCGAGAAGCTCCTGCCGGTGGCGCGTGCGGACACGACCACACGAATAGCGATCAACGTCAACCCTTAAACACGTTGCCCACGGGTTCACAGCAAGCGTGAAGGTATAGCGATGACTATGTTGTTGACCGTATGGGCAACGAACGTGACATCGCCGCGGAATATAATGACGCCGGTGCGGCTCTTCACAAAAAGAACGAGTTGGATGGGGCTATTGAGGCGTTTCGCGCGGCATTGCGAATCGATCCCGACTTTGGCATAGCCGCCGATAACCTCGGTGTCGTCTTGCGCGAACGCGGTGACCTGGCCGAGGCAAAATGCTGGTTTCTTCGAGCGATCGAACTCGAGCCGCACAACGGGCGGTTTCTTCGGCATCTCGCCGATCACGAGCCCATTGACGCGGAGAGTCCGCTGGTCAGGCACGTGGAACGCGTTGCTTCAGTCGCCCACAAATTGCCCCTCGATCTGCGCATCGAAGCGTTGTTCGCACATGCAAGGGTGCTGGAGGACCTGGGACGTTTGGAGGAGGCGTTCGCCGTCCTCAAACGCGCCAATCGACTGCGCCGAAAGACCATTGTCTACGATGAATGCGGGATGCTGCGGAGCTTCGATCTCCTGATCGATACGTTTGGCCGTGCCTTCGTCGACGCCGTGCGAAACAGCGGTCATCCGTCAACGCGTCCAATCTTCATCATCGGCATGCCGCGATCGGGAACCACGCTGGTGGAAGCGCTCCTAGCGGCTCATCCCAACGTCCGTGCCGGCGGCGAGCTCGTATCCTTGGAGAACTGCATTGCGGCCATGCCGAAGATCAAGCCGGGCAGTCCGCTCGCTGAGCTGCGGGCCGCGCTGAACTCCTTGGGAGCGGCGTACCTCGCGGACACCGACGCAATCGCACATGGCGCGCAACATCTGACCGATAAGATGCCCTTTAACTTTCGATTCGTACCGCTTATGCACGCAGCACTTCCCAACGCCCGGATCATTCGCATGCGGCGCAATCCGTTGGATGTAGCGTACTCCTGTTTTGCGACGCACTTCGTGGATGACGTCCCGTTTTCATACGATCTGGCTGAGCTCGGCCACTACTACTGTGCGTACGAACGGCTTATGGCCGCATGGCAAAACATCGTGCCGCACGGCAGCATCCTGGACGTGGAGTACGAAGAGATCGTCGGCGACATCGAGACGCAGGCACAGCGCATCCTACGCTATTGCGGTCTGGATTGGGACGACGCCGTGCTGCGCTTTCACGAATCGCGCCATCCGGTGCGCAGCGCGAGTCAGACGCAAGTGCGGCGACCGCTGTACGCCACGTCTGTCGGGCGCGGAGCCGCATTACGAGCTCACCTCGCGCCTTTTGAACGCGCCCGCAGCTAGGTACGCTGATCCGCGTGTCTCGGTCGATCAGCGATCGGTCCGGGTTGGCTCCAGAGAGACGTGCTCTCTCCTTTTTGGACCACGCTGAGCCGATCCCTTATTCGTTCGTCCT
Source organism: Vulcanimicrobiota bacterium (assembly GCA_963833045.1). GTDB lineage: Bacteria > Vulcanimicrobiota > Vulcanimicrobiia > Vulcanimicrobiales > Vulcanimicrobiaceae > Aquilonibacter. The sequence goes on along the minus strand of CAWHWL010000014.1, from coordinate 265,686 downwards.
TAGCTTCGCATACCGTGGCCCAACGGGCGACGCGGTCACATACGCCGTCTATTCGCCGACCGTTCGAGCGTGGTCTGAAAGGACCATAACGCGTGGCTTGATGCGTCAAAGCTCCCGTTGCTATAATGAAGCGGGGTTTCGCTCGACGTGGATTCAACCAGTTGCGAAGGTGTGGGTGAACATCATTGGGCTCCCTTAGCCGCACTCTGCCCGTTGTTATACGCGTGGCGTTCGCGAGTTCGCTTTGCGTACTCTACGGAACCCTGCTTCTGTTGGCGGCCACTTCGACGACTGGGGTTTCGCCGGCTGCAATGTCGACCCCGTCGCTCTACATCGGATATGCGGCCATAGACGTGCGTTCAAAATATGCCCCAGCATTCGGTCATCAACATCAGCGTGAAATACTGGATTCGCTACACTCCGTGAAGCCTGCCGACCGCGGTAAAGTTCGCTATACCATTGCCTTCATGAGCCCGCAGCGGCCGAAAATCTTCATTATCTTTTTCGCCGATCCCGATGTCGGAGCACGAAATCAGGGCTTATCTCAGTATTATCCGATACTAAATCTGCCAAGCGCCGCAAACTACGACCCGAGCACAAACACGATCGTCCCCCAACCTCCCTAGCCAGGGGGCCGCCTACCTCGAAACCGTGGCTATTCCCGAGCAATATCAATTGACGTCTGGCGGAGCGCCAAGTCAGATCGGCAGCGTAGCGCAAACCGCGACGGAAGATGCCCAGGGAAATCTGACGTTAACTAAGAGCCTCGCCTCGACCCCCCCTTTAACCGTGAACAGCGCGGGGACGTAGCCGTGGAACACCCGTTACTTTGCGGCAAATCGCCGCAACGGCATTGGCACCAAGGCGTTCTTCTCGTGCTCGGTTTGATTCTTTCCCACAACTCCGCAGCATCCGCATCAACGAACCCTGAGCCAGGGACGCAGGTTACCACTGCCATGCGGGAGCTCCAGAGCTTCAACTCCACCCACTCCCTCAGCACCTTAGGAACCGCGATAGATACCTTGGGCCGTGCGGCAGACTTACATGCCATTGCTCCGGAAGATTTCGTCACGTCCCGCCGCAGCCTGATGCAGGCCTGGGCAAGGATACTGCAGACGATCGAACAGTCATACGATCCGACTTACGATCCAAACGATCCACGCCAGAGGGCCGTAGACTGCGTTCCCTGTACGTTTCCGCAGGGTAGCCCCACAGCGGACGAGCAGCCAGCTTACCAGGCGGCAGTTCAAGCCAATAATGTTAAAATCGCCCGCTCGCAACACTACCTTCAAGTACACCAACTTGACGAATTGGCCATGGCGAACGTGAGGATTGATCTACGGCTTTTCGAAATGGCCGGTGCGCCGCCCGATTGTGCCGCGCTTGACACGATCTTCCGGCAAGCCAACCTCAGTGAGGCAAGACTTTCGGCGATTGATACGATGCTAAACGCGCCTTGATTTACAGGGGATAGGAGCCTCCTGAGGCAAAACAGTATTTAGTCGGGTGGAGCAGTATATTGCTCCGCTTGATTGCGTCTGGAGGCACCCTTGGGCTCGTTGTTCCACACCCGGCTCTCGGCAGCGCTGGCGGCACTTGTATTGTTGGCCGGCTCTCCGGCTGCTGTTCTGGCCGATGCCCTCTCCCCGGCGCAGGTCGCGAAGATCGGGACGATCGTGCAGACGGCGATGGCGCAGCAGCATCTGGTCGGCGTCGAAGTCGCGGTTGGGCGCAACGGCACGACCCTCTTTTCCAAGGGCTACGGGCTGCGCGATCAGGCGAAGAATCTTCCGGTCACGGCGAGTACGGTTTTCCCCATCGGCTCGATCAGCAAGCAATTCACCGCGGCCTGTGCGATGCTGCTGGTGCAGCAAGGGAAAATCGATCTCGATGCCAAGCTCGCGACCTATCTGCCCAACGCGCCGCACGCGTCGCAGATCAGCGTCCGCGAGATCCTCAACCAGACCTCGGGGCTCCCCGATTATCTCGAGAACAAGCCGCTGATCACCGCGATCTTTGGCGGCACCTGGACGACGCACGAGCCGTTCGCCTACTACGTCAACCTCATTCGCAGCGATCCGTTGAAATTCAAGCCCGGCACGAAGTGGGAGTACAGCAACACCAACTACGCGATCGCCGGCATGCTGGTCGAAAACGTCAGCGGCGAATCCTATGCAACATTCCTCACGCAAAACATCTTCTCGGCGCAGGGCCTCACCTCGATGCAATATCTTACCTGGTCGATTCCGGCCGGCAACGACGTCACGCGCGGGTACAATTACGCAAAGGGTGCATTTACGCTCGTGCCGCGCTATGACATGACCTGGGGCGGTGCGGCGGGCGCGATCGCCTCGGATGCGTCGGACCTCGTGAAATGGGACGGCGCGTTCTTCGGTGGTAAGGTGCTCTCCCAAAGCAACGTCGAGATCGCGACCACACCGCCGCACGGCATTACGCTCGGCCTGCACTCGGGGAATACGCAGAGTACGATCGGCGAGGGCTACGGCTTCGGCTGGGTCACCGGACACGACGAAGGGCGCCGGATCGTCTGGCACAACGGAGGGCTGATCGGCGCGCGAGCGATGAACGCGGTCTTCCCCGACGATGGTCTGGAGATCGTCATTCTCACCAACGCAACGACGGCCGACCCCGAAGCGATCTCACTGCGCATTGCGCGTCTGCTCGATGGCCAATAAGCCCTTGCGCATCTTTACGGCGATGCTCCTCACCGAAACGAATACGTTCTCACCGATCCCGACCGGTGCGACGGCCTTCGATCGGAGTCGCTCGCAATCGGACGTGGCGTCGATGTCGATGTGGCGCGAGTCGGCTGAGCGCGACGGGCATGAGGTGACCGAGAGCATCATTGCGATCGCGCAACCGGCCGGTCCTACCGTCGCTGCCGTTTACGAATCCCTGCGCGACGAGTTGCTCGACGACTTGCACCGCGCGCTGCCGGTGGACGTCGTCTTGCTTTACCTGCACGGCGCGATGGTCGCCGAGGGCTGCGACGACTGCGAAGGCGATGTGCTGCAGCGCGCTCGCGCGATTGCCGGCGAGCGAACCGTGATCGGCGCCGAGCTCGATCTTCATTCGCACCTTACGCAAGCGATGCTGACCAATGCCAACGCGATCGTCGCATATAAGGAATATCCGCACACCGACATCGTCGACCGCGCCCGCGACTTGTACCGCATCTGTGTCGATGCGGCAGAAGGTCGCACGCGGCCGGTGATGGCCACCTACGATTGCAAGATCGTGGGGATGTTTCCAACCACGGCGCAGCCGCTACGTGCACTGGTCGACGAGATGACGGCGCGCGAGCGGGACGGTATTCTCTCGCTGAGCCTGGTTCACGGCTTTCCGTGGGGCGACGTGCTCGAGTCCGGCGTGAAAATGTTGGCCATTGCCGACGGCGACAGCGCGCTCGCGGCGCGTACTGCGGAAGAATTCGGAAAGCGTTTTTGGGTCATGCGCGAAGAAGCGTTGCTGCACGCGACGCCGCTGGATGAAGCGCTCGATGCGGCACTGGCGACGCCTGGTGGTCCAATCGTGCTTGCCGACGTCGCCGACAATGCCGGCGGCGGCGCGCCGGGCGACAGCACCTACGTACTGCGCGCACTCCTCGAACGCGGCATCGAGAATGCGGTGACGGGAACCTACTACGATCCGATGGCGGTCGACGCGTGCTTCGAAGCGGGAGAGGGCGCGACGATCGATCTGCGCTTCGGTGGAAAGCTCGGCACCGCGTCCGGCGATCCGATCGATGCCCGCGTCGCGGTCATGCGTCTCCTGGATGCGCACGAACAAGACTACATGGACGACTCGCGGCCGGTAGCGTTCGGGCGCAGCGCGTGGATCCGCACAAGCGGCATCGACATCGTACTGGTCTCCGCGCGCACCCAGGTCTTTGCGCCCAATGCATTCACCGGTCTCGGCATCTCGCTCGACGGCAAGAAGCTCATCGTCGTCAAGTCCTCGCACCATTTCTGGGGGAAGTTCGCGCCGCTCGCGAAACGAGTGATTCACGTCAGTGCTCCCGGCGCGCTTTCGGTCGACTTTGCCGCAATCGGGTACAAGAAGCGCGATCTGAGCTATTGGCCTCGGATCGATATGGAGATGAACTAATGCCACGACGGCCTGCAAAGGAAGTCCCGAAAACCAAGGCCGCACCCGCGCCCGACGTCGGCACGATTCTCAAGCGGCTGCGTGATCGCAACGGCGTAACCGTGCGCGATCTCGCCAAGGCCAGCGGACTCTCGGCATCGTTCATTCGTGCGGTGGAACGCGGCGATTCGGATATCTCGCTCGGGCGTTTGGCGCGCCTAGCGCAGTTCTTCGAATACGACTTGGGCTCGTTCCTCGGGTACTCTGCGCAGCTTTCGCGACCGAACTTCGTGACGGCCGAGACGCGTAAGAAGGTCGCGCGCGGACGCGGGGTCGACTACGAAGCGCTACATCTGCCCGGCATCGATCTTGACTTTATCATGGTCAAGTTTGAGCCGCGTTCGCAGTTCAAGAATGAAATGGCGCACGAGGGCATCGACGTGGTCTACGTGATCGACGGCAACATCGTCCTCGTCGTCGACGGTGTTGACTATCCGATGGCGGCCGGCGACTGCTGCGCCTTCTCGGCGGCGTATCCGCACCTGGTGCGTAATGATTCCGGCCGGCGCGCGACTGCCGTGTCGCTGACCACCGGGCGGATGTACTAACGAAGCTCGGACAGGACCTGGTCTACCGCGTCGATCACGACGTTCGGGCGGTCGAACTGAATGTAGTGCCCGCTCTTTACCAGTTCGTAGTGGCCGCGTGTCGAGAGCGCGGCGATGCGTTTGTGTGCGCTGCGCCACGCGGGCTCGAATTGCGTAAGCGATGTGCGCAACGCCGCCGGCATTTGGTCTTCACCGTGGGTGGTGGCCGTAAGCACGACCAAGGGCAGATCGCCGAGCGAACGCTCTTGCTCTCGCACTTCACGCTGACTCGCCGTTAAATTCTGCATTTCGGACGCGACTGCGAGGTAGGGCGCGGGCTTTTGTGCTTGCTTCTTGACCGCGGCAAGGAGCTGGGGCGTCACGCCGTTGTTCGGTTGCGAGCTGATGCCCCACAAGACGTCGAAGCAGCTCGGGCGAGGCGCCGACGCACACTTTTTCACCGCGGCGAGCTGATCGTCCATCAACGTCTGCACCGCAGCGGGGATCGTAACATCTGGGGCGGTACCGTCGACGAGAACCAGACCGGCTACCTCGCGGCGATATAACTCGCTAAACGCGAGCACGTTGAGGCCGCCGAACGAGTGCGCGACCAGCACGTAGGGCGCCGGCAGATTCGCGGCGTGCAAAAGGCCGTGCAACTCGCGCGCGATCGCATCGGAGGTGCGCGGCGAGGACGCCGGATCGCTGAATCCGTAGCCCGCGCGATCGTACGCACACACCGTGGTGCGCGACGCGAGCCGCTGTTGGATCGGAATCCACGACGGCGACCAATCGCCCAGTCCCGCATCGAGCACGACCACCGGACGCCCCGAGCCTCGGCAAACGAGGTTCAGACGATGCCCGTCGACGCTCACGCGCCGGCCGGGCACCGCGTAGAGGCTCGCAGCCAGCAGAAGGTGGAGCAATCGACTAGAAGTTCGTGACGAAGTTCACAAACTGCATGGCGAAGAGGAACCAGATCGCGTAAAGCGCGGCCAGTGCGACGATCACTTCACCGACGCGCACGAGCCAGCCGCCCGGTCCGCGCAACACACGAACCACGGCCTCGGCAATCATGGCAACGGCGCCGATGAGTGCGATCACCCCGATGACGTAGAGCACCATCATCTGCCCCGGCAGCGACGGCGATAGAATCGCTGTTTCCGAGCTAAGCAGCACCGGCCAGCCGACCAGCACGACGAGGAAGGCGATCGCGCCGATGCGCGCGACCAGGTGAAGCCAGTTCTCACCTCTGCTCAAGTTGAGTTTGAGCTTGAGCTTGCGGCGCGCGATCCATGCACCGAGCCGGATAAGGAGCGAGAGCACGATGACGATTGCGCAGATGCTCAGCAGCAACTTGACTGATGCGAGCGTCCGCAGTCCGGCCACGCGTTGTTCGACGGAGACCTGGTTGTAATAGTCCGTCGACCACGAGATCACGTTGCCGGCTGCGTCGGTACCGAAGACGATGTACGCATAGCCGCCGACTTGCCGGTAACGCAACGGCGCGACTTCGCGCCACTTGAACGGCTCACCGGCCGCGTTCTTAAGCGCGCTGACTTCAATCGTGCCGTCGGGATTTGCGGTCACGTTACTCTGCGCGAGCGTATAGACGAAGGCGAGCGCGCGCGCTACCCGTCGGCTACTCTCATACCAGCCCGCAACGCGGGCCGCATCTTTCTGCGGATCGGCGACGGTGGCTTCGATTTTCGGGGTGTACGGATAGTAGCGATTGAGGAACAGCTTGAAGAGATTGTTGCGGACGTCTTCAACCGCGCCTTCCTTGCCCGGCGAGTTGAACGAAACGAAGAAGCCGATGCCTTTCGTCGGGATCAAGTGCAGGTCGCTGTGGAACGCGACGGTATCGCCGCCGTGTCCGATGATCGGCAGACCGTTGAAGTCGTCTTGGTAAAAGCCGAGATCGAAACTCGGCAAGCCCTTCTCCGGCGCGACTTGCGGCGTCCACATCTCTTTGATCGTCGCGGGCTCGAGCATCTGGTAGCCGTTGTAGGTGCCCCCGTCGAGATACGCAAGCATGAAGTGCGCCATGTCGATGCCGGTCGAGCTCGACGAGCCCGCCGGTGCGGTGTCGACGTACTCGAACGGCTTGGTCTTGCCTTCGGAGGCGTTGAGATAGCCGGTTGCCATCAGCGGCGCGAGATTCGGCGGCAATGGTTGCACGAAGCTCGAGTGCAGCATCCCTAGCGGGGTGAAGATGTGCTTGGCGATGTAATCTTCGAACTTCTCGCCCGAAACGCGCTGCACGATGTAACCCGCCAGCGTCGCGCCATAGTTCGAATACGCGATGATCTCGCCCGGCGGAAAGATGCGCGTCGGCAGGCGTCGTTTGAGATACACGTCGATCGGTAACACCTGCGCTTTGGTATCGACGAGCAGATCGCGCACGGTCTCCTCGAAGCCGGCCGAGTGGGTCATGAGATTGCGCATCGTGACGGGCTTGCCGTCGTACGGTGGAATCGTGAAATCGATGTATTTGTTTACGTCCGCGTCGAGGTCGATCTTCCCGGCTTGCACCAGCTGCATCACCGCGGTCCAGGTGAAGAGTTTGGAGACCGAACCGGGGCGGAAGATTGTCGTCGCGGGATCGACCGGCCGCTTCGTCTTGATATCCGCGTAGCCGTAACCTTTAGCGAAAAGGATCTTCCCGTCTTTGACGACGACGAGCACGGCGCCCGGAATATCCGCGCGATGCAGCGCGTAGGGCATGAGCCCGGCATAGAACGTGTCGAGATCCTGCGCGGTCATCGCCGGCGGGCTTTGCGCGCCGGCGGTAGCCGCTTGCGCGGGGGCTCCGAGAAGGCTCGCCGCAACCAGCAGTGCCGAGACGAATCGAATCATGTGCTAAAAGTCCTCTGAGTACGCGACGGAGTTGGAGTTAGAAGTTGGTAACGAAGTTGATCATTCCGAACGCGAGCATGAACCAAATCGCGTAGAGCGCGGCGAGAGCGACGACGACCTCACCCACCCGCACGAGCCAGCCGCCGGGGCCGCGCGTGACCCGCACGACCGTTTCCACCACAATGCCCAGACACCCCACGACGGCAACGACACCGAGTGCGTAGAGGACCATGAGCTTGCCGGCAAACGATCCCTCTAAGAGCGCACCGGGGTTCGACACGACCATGACCCAGGCGAGCAGCGTGACGATGAACATCGCGGCGCCGATGCGCGCGACCAGATGGACCCATTGCTCGCGGCGTGAGAGGTTGAGCGACAGCTTGAGGCGACGCCGCGCAATCCACGCGCCGAGACGGATCAGCAGCGAGAGTACGAAAACCGCGATCGTGCAGAGCAGCAACGTCTTGACCGAGCCCATCGTCTGCAGGCCGGTGACGCGCATTTGCATTTCCACCGGGATGAAGTCGTCGCTCGTCCACGAGATTACGTTGCCGTTCGCGCCGGTGTTGAACTTGAGATGCGCCTGGCCGTTGACTTGCTGATAGTAGAGCGGGCCGACTTCGTGCCAGCGCAACGGATTGCCGGCCGCGTCTTTGAGCATGCTGACGGTGATCGTGCCGTCGGGACGCGCGTCCACGCTGCCTTGACCGAGCACGTAGATGAATCGTAAAGCGCGATCGAGGCGACGGCTCGACTCATACCAGCCGGCAACCCGCGCAGCATCCGCCTTGGCCGTCGCCACTGTCGGCTCGACCTTTGCCGTGTACGGATAGTAGCGATCGAGAAACGTGCGGAAGAGCTGTGTGCGGACGCCCTCGACCGCGCCTGCTTTGCCGGCGCTATTGAAGGCGAAGAAGATGCCGACGTGATCCGCCGGGAGCAGATGGAGATCGCTGTGGAACCCTTCGAGGTCGCCGGCGTGCGAGACGACGGTTTGCCCGTTGCGGCTTTCTTGATAGAAGCCTAAATCGAAACCGTTGAGGTTCGTTCCGGGTGCAGGTTCGATTTGGCGCGTCCACATTTCGCTGATCGTCGCCGGTTTGAGCAGCTGGTAGCCGTTGTAGGTCCCGCCGTTCAAATAGGCCAGCATGAAATGCGTCATGTCGCTGCCGGTCGCGCTCGACGAGCCCGCTGGTGCCGGCTCGACAATTTCAAAGGGGATCGGCTTATCGCTCGAAGCCTGACGGTAGCCCTGGGCCATGTCCGGCGCGAGCGACGCCGGCAGCGGCTGCACGAAGGTCGAATGCGCCATACGTAGCGGCTTGAAGATGTGGTCAGCGACGTACTGATCGAACGGAACGCCCGAGACGCGCTGCACGATGTATCCGGCAAGCGTAGCGCCGTAATTGGAGTACGCGATCACCGTACCCGGCGGGTAGATCGCGTTAGGCATTTTCTTGATCAGATACTCGCGTATCGGATAGAGTTGACTCGACTTCTGGAGAATGAGGTCGCCCGCGACGTCTTCCCAACCCGGCGTGTGCGTCATCAGGTTGCGCATCGTGATCGGTTTGCCGAACTTCTCGGGGATCTTGAAATCGATGTACTGATTGACGTCGGTGTCGAGGTTAATCTTGCCGGCCTGCACCAGTTGCATCACCGCGGTCCACGTAAAGAGCTTCGATACTGAGCCCGGGCGGAACATTGTCAGATCCGGAATGACCGGCGTACGTTTGGCCAGATCCGCGTAGCCATAGCCCTGACTGAAGATAACCTTACCGTCTTTGACTACGACGACCACCGCGCCCGCGATGTCATCGCGATGAATCGCGTAGGGCATCAGTCCGCCGAAGAATGCATTGAGGTCTTGCGACGTCATCGCCGGCGCAGCAGCGCCGGCAGCGCGAACGGGAACTGCCGGCAGCACCAAGAGTGCTGCCAGCAGTGCGAAGGCAAATCGTTTCATAATCCCCTAGAAGTCTTGCGTGAGGATGAGACGTAGAGTCGTCGGCCCGTAGTTACCGGCCGCTGTCGCCGCGTACGCTACCGGCACCTGCTCACCGCTAAGAAGGCTGGTCTGCGTTGCCCCCTTGACGAGCGGCAACGGAATCCCGTTGAAGAAGCCGGCATACGCTTGCGAATTCGCGCCGAGAAGATTGTCGGCCGAGAGCTGCAATCGCGTGCCGTGATTGCCGATGTTGAAGCGCACGTTGGCCCCGAGCACGTAGAACGCCGGCTCGTTGTAGGCGTTGTTGTTGCCGAAGTACTTCAGTCCGAGATTGTAGTACTGGCCGTAGTGCCCAAGCCAACTAAGTTCACCGTAGCCCGATGCATAGGGCACGCGCGCGCCGGCGACACCGTTCGGCGCCCCGGCGATTGCCGTGGGCTGACCGCCGAAGTTCGCATTGGGAAGGACGGCAAGGTTCGTGTTGTAGATACAGCCCGGTCCCGGCGGCGTGGTTATGCCGGTGGCTGGATCGGTTGTGCCGGCGCAGTAGAAGTACGGCGGCAGATTGTAGGTGTAGGCGCGCTGTAGCGAGCCCTGAACTCTCCAGCCGAAACCGAATTGCGGGGTGTGGTTCACCTGGAACTCGATGCCTTCGTAGCGCGCCTGGCCGAGGTTCGCGGTCTCTTGGACCACGCATGGCGCGTCAATGGCTATTCCGGGACAGTCTCCCGCAGCCGCACCGGTGACGGTTGACGACTGGGTGAAGAACATGTTGTGCAATTGCGTGAAGTAGAGATCCATCGAGACCGAGGTGGAGCGCGCGATGCGGTGGTCAAAGCCGAGGTCGTAGCTGAAGGCTGTCTCCGCGGCGATGTCACCATTATTGGCGTCTTGCACGTACCCCGCAGCGGGCACGCCGCCAATGATCTGGCTCCACGTTGGGCCGCCCGACGAGACCAGGCTGATGTACGGCGGCGCGACCGATCCGCCCGCCGAAAGACGGTAGATCGTATCGTTGTTCGGTTGCCACGTGAGCGCGGCGCGCGGCTCGTTGTACGCGTGCGAGGCGTCGTTCCACGTCGCGCCGGCGTTAAGCGAGTAGTGACTGGTATAGTTGATCGCGTAGTCGCCGAAGTTCAACAAGACCTTCGGTGTGAGGATGATGGTGCCGCGAAGCGAGAGCGTATTAACGGTCTGCTTCGACCCGTCAACGGGGCTCTGGACGATAATGCCGACAGAAGGCTCATCCGCGGTTTCCGACGAGAACTGCGCCGAGTGATCGTAGGCCAGCGTGAACGTATTCTGTCCGAGCTGCTCCTGCAGTTCGAGCGTCCCACCGTTCATCGTGTCGGTGGTGAAAAATGAATTCGCTGCGCTGGCGGTTTGGAAGGTGGCGTTCTGGCCGGTAAACGTGGTGTTCGTTGGTGCGACGCCGGCGCCGGCACCGCACATCGCGGTCGCTGGATTGTACGCTACGCCGGTCGGGCAGAGCGGAACAGTACCGTACACGTTGCCGAGCGTTACGTCCAGCCCTTGCGCTCCCTCAGTGTCGTAGTTGTTCAACGAGCCGGTATAGTAACGCGCAAGCACCGTTCCCGTCTGGCCCAGCGTCGTGCGGAACTCGCCTTGGAAGAGGTTCTGCTGATAATAATTGTAGCCGAGGCCGTTAAACGAACTGAGGTCGAAGGGAATCGGCGTGCCGCATGCGGGGCCGCTCGCGCTCGGACAGGTACCGCTTCCGGTCGCAAACGGATTGCAGGTCAGCGCCTGATTCGGATTCGCGGCGCCGCACGGTTGATAGGAAAATGCAGGCAGGCCGGTGTTGCCGACCGGCGTGGTGTCATACGCTTCGACATCCCCGTTCCCGTTGATGGACTGTCCGCCGAGGTACGAGAGTTTCAGCGAGGTATTGTTCGAGAAGTTGTAGACGAGCTTCGCCAACTCCGAGGTGGAGTGGTAGCCGGTGTCCATTGAATAACAGCAGCCGATGAGCGGCTCGGTAAAAACGATTCCCATGCCCTGGTAGGGGGAGAAAGCCGCGGGTCCAAGGCCTTCACCGACCGGAGCGAGCATGGCCAGTTGTTGGCCGTTCACGTAATAGGGGCCGCCGGGCGGCCCGGCATCGAGCGGAATCTGCGAGCCGGTCATCTTGAAGTTTTGCAGTGGTCCGGGTGCGCCGTCGGTCACGTAGCCGATCGCGTATCCGATCTTGTGGTTCTTCGTCGAGCCCGTTGCCTTGAACCCCACGGAGATGCCGCCCCACTTATCGACGCCGAACATTCCCGACTCTTTATTCTGCGCGGTGGGTTCGAGCGTAATGTAGTTCACCGTACCGTTGATCGCGTAGTTGATCTCCGCCGGCATCGAGCCCGGACCTTTGACGAGTTCAACGTTCTGGAGCAGGAACGGGTTGATCAGCCCCGGGGAGTACGTTCCCGCCGAACCAACCGAGACGGGGTGACCGTCGATAAGTGACTCGGTCTCGTACGGCAGCGCGCCACGAATCTGCGGCGTTTGCAACGAAGCCGGCGATGCGCCGTTGCTCGGATTTCCGTTCCCTGGGGAATACGGCGTGGTGAAGATGCCCGGCGTCTCATTGAGCACGTCCGTGACTTGCTGACTACCCTGATCCTCGAACGTCTGCGCGCTAATCGTGCTGATCGCCGCGGTCGACGTGTTGATCTGCGCGACGCCTGCAGCATGTGTCGAGACCGACGCAATCGTCTGCAGCGACGAGAACGAGGACGCGGCAAGCGTCACGTTCGCCGTGAATGTCTCGCCGATGAACGCGGCGACGTTGTCGTCGCGATAGACGGTGTAGCCGGCCTTAGTGACCTGCAGCGAATAAAGACCGGACGGGACTGCGGGAAACGTGAACTTGCCCTGCGCGTCGGTGGTCATCGACAGTCGGGTGGGTCCGGTCAGCTCCACCTGCGCACCGCTGAGCGGCGCTCCGCTGGAAGCGTGCACCACGCCGGTGACAACGGCGGTCGTTGCGGCGTTTGCTCCGAGGGGTGCTAGCGTGAAAATAGCCGCCAGCATGAGGGTCGTCGCGCGTGAGATCAATTGACGCATCGCACTTGCTCCATAGAACGGTAAGCAGGGCACCGAGATTAAATTTCGCCATTTAAGGCCATATTATGAGCTTCCTCCAAAAAATTGTCTCTGGGAGCAAAATTTTGCTCCCGCGCGGGAGGGGCTATTCGCGGACCCCCCGTAAACCGCCGCATGAAGCAGTGCGCGGCGGTCATTTTGTGTCTGGTCGCGCTCGCATTTGCCGGGTGCACGAAGCAGGACGCCCGTGGCGTGCGCGCGCCCGGGACGCTTGTTTTTGCCGTGCAGAAAGAGCCGATCTCGCTCAACCCGCTGCTGCTCGAAGGCATCGACGCGTATACCTACAGCGAAATCGTGTATGCAAATCTGACCAAATATGACGCGGATGGCCGCTCGGTGCCCGATCTCGCGACCGAAGTGCCGAGTCTTGCCAACGGCGGCGTAGCTACCGATGGTAAGCGGGTCACCTACCATCTGCGGCGTGGGGTTCGCTGGCAAGACGGTACGCCGCTTACCGCGCAGGACGTCATCTTCACCTACCGGGCGATTATGAACCCCGCGAACAACCTGCCCGAACGCTACGGCTACGACCTCGTCGCATCCGTCCAAGCTCCCGACGCGTATACGGTGGTCGTGCGCTTAAAGCGTGCGTTCTCACCGATCATCAGTTTTTTCTTTGGCGGCGATAGCAATTACCCCGTGCTTCCTGCGCACTTGCTTGCGGCGCTGCCGAATATCAACACCGCCGCGTTCAACGGTGCGCCGATCGGAGAGGGCCCCTATCGCCTGGTGCGCTGGGAGCGCGGCGATCGCCTGACGTTCGACGCAAGTCCGTCGTACTTCGGCGGGAAGCCGCACATTGAGCATCTCGTCCTGCCGTTTATTTCGCAGGACACGACCGCGATCAACGAATTGCAGACCGGCGAGATCGACGCAGCGATGCAGCTCGACCCGTCGCGCATCGCCGAGCTGCGCGCGATTCCCAACCATCGCGTGGTCGTGACACCGGTGCCCTGGTACTATGCGCTCGGCTTCAACCTGGAGGATCCGGTGCTCTCGGATCACGCGGTTCGCGAAGCGATTGCGCTTGCGATCGATCGGCGCACGCTCACGCGCAAAATCACCCAGGGTGTCTACGACGCGGACACGGCGATGCGCGGTCTCTTCACGTGGGCCTTTGATCCGCGCGCAGACACGATCGCTTACGATCCGAAACGTGCGGCTGCGCTCCTTACGAGCGATGGCTGGGTTCCCGGTACCGACGGCATCCGGGTGAAGAACGGGCAGCGGCTGCACTTCGAATTGGCATTTGCAACCGGCCTTTCGATCACGACACACTTCGCGACCGCGATCGCCGCAGAGTTACGGGTGATCGGCATCGATGTGACGCTGCGGCAATACCCGCGCACGCAATTGATCAGCAACGAAGGGCCCGCTCATGCAAGGGCACTATCAGCTCTCGCTCTACGACTATCAAGCGCAGGTCGACCCTGACGTCTCGTGGCTGCTCGAGTGCGATCAGCGTTCGCCGCACGGGTTCAATTTGTCGCGCTATTGCAACCAAACCGTCGACGCGCTCTTAAAGCACGCGGCGGCTTCGTTCGATCGCGCCACGAGAATCGCCGATTACCACGCCATTGCGCGCCAGATTGTAAGCGATCTTCCGTACTATTTCATTTGCCAAGTCAGCGAGGTCGACGTTATCCCAATGAGCCTGCAAGGCTATCAGCGCCCAATGCTCTCGCCATTTAATTCGGTGGCGTCGTGGAGATAAAGGTGCGCTACGCGATCCTGACCGAGGGGATGCTAACCGGAACGAACGGGAAGACCGCGCACGGCGTGCTGCGCTACCGCAGCGACGCCGTTGTCGCTGGTCATCGATTCGAACTATGCCGGCAAGCGCGTCGACGAGGTGCTGCCGTGGCTCGAGTCGCGAGCGCCGATCGTAGCGTCGCTCGAGGAAGCGATGGCCTACGCGCCGACGGCCTTGCTGATCGGCGTCGCCACCGAAGGCGGCCATTTGCCGCCGGCGATGCGGCCCACGCTGCTCGCCGCTGTTGATGCCGGATTGGAAATCGTCAACGGATTGCACGAGTTTTTACGCGACGATCCCGAGGTCGTGGCGCGTGCGAAGCGATCCGGCTCCCGCTTGTGGGACGTGCGCATTCCTCCGGACGACATTCCGCTGTTCAGCGGCGCTGCATATGATGTCCCCGCACAAGTTGTGCTCGCGATCGGTAGCGACTGTGCGGTTGGAAAGATGACCGCGATGCTCGAAGTCGAGCGCGCCGCCAAGGCTGCCGGTGCGCGGATCGATTTCGTCGCGACCGGGCAAACCGGCATCCTCATCGCCGGAAAAGGCATCGCCGTCGATCGAGTGATCTCAGATTTTGTCACCGGCGCAGCGGAACAGCTCGTGCTTGCGGCCTCGCCCGATGCCGACATCGTGTTGGTGGAAGGACAGGGCGGTATTCTGCATCCCGCCTACGCGCCGGTCACGTTTGGCCTGCTGTACGGCAGCGCTCCCGATGCGATGGTACTTTGCCATCGCGCCGGCAAGACGCACATCGACGGATTTGACGTCGAACTCCCGTCGCTCCCTGAGCTCATTGCGGCACACGAAGCGCTGGTCGAACGTATCAAGCCCGCTCGCGTGATCGCCGTCGCCCTCGATACCTCGGCGCTCGACAGCGCAGAAGCACGCCGAACGATCGCGCAGGCGGCGCAAGAAACGGGACTACCGGTCGATGATCCGGTGCGTAGCGGCGGAGCCGCGTTGTGGCGCGCGATTGAGAAGGCGCTGCAGACTACGCCAAAGGCTAGACGCGCGCTCGCGCGCTAACCCCGAGTCCGGGCTTATCGGTAAGAACGATCTTTCCGGTCGAGACGTCGACGCCGTCGAAGGGCGAGGAAGCCAGAAACAAGGGTCCATCGATGTCGGGCCAATCGACCAGCGGCGCGAGTTGGGCTGCGGCGGAACACAATACTTCCGTCTCGAGCATACAGCCGAGCATGATCTTAAAGCCCAGCGAACGCGCCGTGTGAATAAAGACCAGGCCGGCGCGGATGCCGCCGGCTTTGGCGAGCTTGAGATTGACGCCGTCGACGCAGCCGATCAACGCCGGCAAATCGGCGGCGACGATCGAATCTTCGTCGGCGACAATCGGAATCTTCACGCGCTCGCGAATGTAACGCAGCTGTTCGGGGTGACCTGCGGGAATCGGCTGCTCGCACAGCTCGATTTCGTACCGATGCAGCTCACGCAGCAGTTGCACCGTTTGCTCGGCAGTCCAGCCTTCGTTGGCGTCGAGCCGAATCGCTCCGGTGTAGACGGTCCGAATGGCTTCGATCGTTTCGACCTCTTTTCCAGTGCCGAGTTTGACCTTGAGTACCGGAACGTGCGCGAGCGCGCGCACGCGTTCGAGCAGCAGGTCGATCGTATCCTCGATACCGATCGTGTGCGACGTCACCCCGGCCTTGGACGGATCGAGCCCGAGCAGTTGCCAGATGGGCTTGCCGAGATCTTTGCCGATCCAGTCGTAGAGCGCGATGTCGAGTCCGCAGCGCGCCGCTTCGGGAACTCCCTCGAGCAGCGCTTCAATGCGGTACGGGTCATTCGACGGCGGCTCGTAGTCGCGATAGAACGCCATGACGTCCTCGACCGAAGCGTCGTAGCGCGCGATCGGCGCCGCTTCGCCGTACCCCGTGATCCCGCCGGATTCCACCTCGACGAGTACCGTCGAGGAGTCGGTCATAACGCCGCGCGTAATGCGAAACGGACGGATCATCGGAAGATTTAGGAGCGACGTCTTGATTTGCATGCGCCAAGAATCCGGGACCTAGGCGCCAATATCCTGTTTTGGCGAACGATATTTTAGCGTTCTCGACCGGGGCCCCGTTGTAATTGCAGTGCCTTGGCCGGAAAAACCAACTGTGACAGAAGAAGGCCGGCGACGAGTTGCACCGCGGCAAACGTCGCGTTACTCGCAAACGTGAACGCGCTCGAGATATTGTGCTGGAAGGCAAAGAGGACGCTTTCGTAACTCAAGCTCCCCGGAACCAACACCAGCAGCGCGGGCACGAGCATCAGTGCTTGCGGCACGCGTAGCACGCGCGCGCCCACGTTGGCCACGATGCCGCACAGAAACGCCGATAAGAACGCCGAGATCGCGTGGACATGCGTGCCGGCGAGCAGATGCGAGGTGAGGAGCGCAGCGAAGCAGGCGGCGAAGACCCACACGAAGTCGCGCGCACGCGAATCAAGGTCGATCGAAATGCCGACCGCCATCAAGATCGCGGCGAGAATCCAGAGATGGCTCGGCACCGCGTGCGGCGTCACGTCGCCGGTTCGCAGCAGCGACGGCCCGATCACGGCAAAACCGAGAAACGCGCCGCAGCCCAATTCCAGCAGAACCGAGAGCACGCGTCCAAGGCGCGCCATCCCGGCGACCAAATCGCCGTTGGCAAGTTCATGCAGCGCAAGCGTCAGCGAATAGCCCGGCAAAAGCACCACGACCCCGGCGACGATCGAGATGAAGATGTTCGTCGGGCCGAAGATCTTGGAAAATGCCGCGACGATAAGCGTGGCTGCGAAAGCGGCAATCGCTTCGAAGAGCCGCGCTACGATCGGCACGCGCTCGGCCACGGCAGACACGATGCCGGTGAAGAAGCCGATGCAGCCGGCGACGGTGAGTTCGCGCGCGCCGCCACCGAGCAGAATGGCAACGCCGACGGCGAGCAGCGTGAGCGCCGGAATCTCCCAGAGTGCATTGCGTCCAGGCCAGCGGCGATCGACGTCGCTAACCGCAACGCTGGCTTCGCGATAATCGATCTTGCCGGAGAGCAGCTCGTCGTAGACCGCATTGAGCTGCGAAAGCTTACGCAGATTGACGCGCCCGGGCGGCAGTCGCATGAGCACGATCTTTTGATTCCATGCGGGGCCAACGGCAATCGTAATCTGCGTCGGCAAGGCGAAGATTTGCGTGGTCAATCCGATCGCCGAAGCGACGTCGGCCAGCGTCTCCTCAAGCGTGTCGGTCGCCACACCGGCCTGATGGAGCTCGCGCGCCATCGTCGCGAGGAAGACGGCTTTGGGATCGTCGGCAATCGCGGAAATCGCGGGAGGCTGCTGTTCGTTCATACAATCAAAAAGCGCTCCGTTCATACGGAGCGCTTTTGGAACATTCGTGAAGAAGCGATTACTTCTTCGTCGCGGCCTTGCGCGTGGCGGTCTTCGCTGCGGCGGACTTTGCCGTGGATTTTGCCGACCTCACCTTGGTAGGCGCAACGACTGCCTTTGCAAGCGCCTTGGCCAAGCGCGACTTCTTGCGGGCCGCCTTGTTCTTATGAATGACGCCGGTTTTGGCGGCCTTGTCCAATTCGCTCTCAACGGTTTTCGAGAACGCATCGTCCCGCTCGGTGAGCGCCTTCTTGAAGATGGTCTTCAAGCGCGTCTTGCGGTCCTTATTGGCGACCGTGCGCTTTTCACTCTGGCGGACCCATTTTTCGGCGGCCTTGATATTCGGCAAAAGAAACTCCTACGTGCGCTAGACTCGGGGGCAACGGCTCGCAGTATAGCAGAGGGGCGGAGTCACGCGCAAGCGCGCTATGGAGCCTCGAGGAGACTTTTGTAGCTCTGGTAGCGGCTCTCCGCGATGCGCCCCTGCGCAAGGGCAGCCACCACGCCGCACCCGGGCTCGACCAGGTGCGTACAGTCGGTAAAGCGGCAGGTGGTCGCCGGCTCGCGCATCTCGCGAAAACCCTGGACCAGCTCGGACGGCGTGATCTGGCCCAACCCGAACTCGTTGACCCCCGGACTATCTATAAGGAAGCCGCCGGGCATACGGTAGAGGCGCGCGGCCGTGGTCGTTTGGCGGCCCATCCCGTGGCGTGAGACATCGCCGACGACCGCTTCGCCGCCGAGGGCCCGGAAGATCGAGCTTTTCCCGACGCCCGAATTCCCACTGAGCAAGGCATGACGCCCGCCGAGCGCCGTGCGCAGAGCGTCGACGTTCTCGCCGGCTTTAGGATTAAGCACTAGCGTGGCATACCCCAAGCCCGCATAGAGATCGCGCAACGCGCGCGTTGCAGCCGGATCGCTCAAATCAGGTTTTGTGAATACCACGATCGCCTCGATCGACTCGAGTTCCACGAAGGCGAGCAGCTGGTCCAAAACGATCAACCGCGGCGCCGGGTCCGCAAGGGCCGTCACCGTGACCATCGTATCGACGTTGGCAGCGATGGTCTTGGCACGGCCGCCGGCGCTTCGCCGCTCGAGGTGAAACGAGCGCGGTTCGATCTGATCGACCACCGTTTTCTCATCCTCAAGCACGCGAACGAACACGACGTCACCAGGAACGGGCATGAAACGTTTCCCGGTCTGACGCCGTAGCTGAGCCAGGCGTGGCGCCGTTTCGCCGTCGAGGCAGACCCACGCCGCGTTTTTCCCATTGGATACAACTAATGCGCGGCGTAGGCCATTCATCACAATGATTGCGAGTGCATCGCGCCTAAAAAGGTAGAAGGTATCGTGCCCACCATGTCCGCCTTCACTTTACGCTTCCAGCCCCAACTCGACGACTCAGAAGTCGCCGCGGCGGAGGCCATCGTGCAGCAATCCGGCGGCAAAGTGACGTGGCAGCAGTCTGCGGCATGCAAGCGCACGTATGGCTTGGTCGAAAACGCCGGAGCCGCGTGTGCAACCTCGCTGCGTGAAGCAACACGGGCAACAGTATTCGATCGGCCGGTCATCGCCCTTGCTGTTTTCCCTAGCGTGCGAGAAGCCTTGCCGCCGGTCATGCATGCGCTTGGCGGGCCGGGTGGACCGGCCGGCGTGCTCGCGTGCGAGCCGTGCGGTGACGGCGCAGTCGTCGAGTGGGATCTCGACGTTTCTCCGTTCGAAATCGTGCTCAATCTCGTCGACCTCGAAATCGATCGTTTCCACGCTGCGCGCGTGAACGCGCTGCTCACACCGTTACCGCTTGCGTGGTGGACGCGCATCGCTGCGACCGGCCTGCACGCGCCGGAGATCACAGCGCAGCGCGTGCTCGAAGAGCAACTCGAGGTGCACGGTGTCCTGGATTAACGTCGTCTTCGGCTACATCGGAATCACCGACGTCATCGACATCGTCGCGACGAGCGTGTTGATCTACTACGTGCTGCTCTTGATTCGCGGCACCCGCGCCGTGCAAATCCTTACCGGCCTATTCGTGCTCGCGGGACTGTTGGGCCTTGCCAACCTGCTGCACCTATATCTGCTCGGTGCGATTCTGCAACTGCTGTTCTTCGGTGCCGCAGTTACGCTGGCGATCGTCTTCCAGCCCGAACTGCGTCGCGCGCTCGAGCAGATCGGGCGCGGTGGCCTCTTACATATCGGCAACGAGACGACCGATTGGATGCGTCCGGAGGACAAGTCGATCTCGACCTTGGCGCACGCCGCGTTTCTGCTTTCGCGTAATAAACTGGGCGGCTTGATCGTGATCGAGCAGCAGAGCGGTCTCAAAGAGTTTGCCGAGAGCGGTACGGTCCTGCACGCCGAGCTTTCCGAAGAATTGCTGCTGGCGATCTTTATGCCCCGCTCGCCGCTGCACGACGGTGCAGTGATCGTGCGCGAGAACACGATCGAAGCAGCGGGCTGCTTCTTACCGCTCGCCGAGCAGCGCTTGGCCGAACGTCGCGTCGGAACGCGCCACCGCGCGGCACTGGGGCTCACCGAACAAACCGACGCCGTCGTTGTGGTGATCTCGGAAGAGACCGGAGCGATCTCGATCGCGCGCGAAGGCAAGCTCTCGCGTCCGTTAGAAGAAGAAGCGCGCCTCGTGAAAGTGTTGCTCGCCGTGACGCGTCCGCCGCGCGACCGGCGCGGCTTCGTCCGCAACGACGTCGTCTCACAATTGCGCGCGCGCCTCGCGCCGCACAAGAACCAGGAGAGCCTGCGTGCAGATCATCCGAAAGAACTTCGGACTTAAACTTCTCGCGCTCGCGCTCGCGATCGTCGGCTGGGCCTACTTCCGCTACGCCACCAATCCCGTTCTTGCGGCGCGTTTCGATCAACAGTTCTCGGTGCCGATCGTGACGACGAACTTGCCGGTTGGCTATATTTCTCGCTTCACCGACAAAGAGGCGGTCGTCACGGTCAGCAGCCGGCGCGGCGAACCGGCGGTAAAACCCGACGAAATCAAGGCCGTACTCGACCTCTATGGCAAAACGGCGGGCGTTTACAACGTGCCGGTCGAATTGGTTGCGCCAAACGTCGTCGTGCAGAGTTTGAGCCCGGCGTCGGTGAGCCTGACCATCGAAAAGATCGATCAGCGCAACTTCCCACTCGCTTTTCACTATATGGGGCCGCAACAAACCAACGTGGTCGTCAATCAGGCGCAACTCATGCCGGCGCAAGTGCTGGT
Organism: Vulcanimicrobiota bacterium; assembly: GCA_963833045.1. Lineage (GTDB taxonomy): Bacteria > Vulcanimicrobiota > Vulcanimicrobiia > Vulcanimicrobiales > Vulcanimicrobiaceae > Aquilonibacter. The sequence continues at coordinate 244,729 of CAWHWL010000014.1, read as the reverse complement.
GCAAGGTCCGCAGGATGAACTCTCGCAAGTGAGCGCGATTCGTGTCGACATTACGGTGCCGCAATCGCCCCAGTCGCTTGACTTGATGGTGCGCCCAGTGCCGGTTGACGCGAGCGGCAACGAGGTCGGTGAGCTGCAAGTCTCGCCGGATCTGGTTCGCGTGCGCGTTGACTTCGTTGCGGGAACGAGCCCGAAGAAACCGTGAGGGCCCACTTTGGAACCGACGGCGTTCGTGGTGTCGCCAACGACGACCTAACGCCGGAGTTGGCGTTTGCCATCGGCCGCGCCGGTGCGACCGCGCTCGCGCACGAAAGCGAGCGGCATCGCCCGGTGATCGTTGGGCGCGACACGCGACTTTCGGGCACCATGCTCGAAGCCGCGATCGTTGCCGGCATCACGTCGGTTGGTCGCGACGTGCTGCAGATCGGCATCGTGCCGACACCCGCCGTCGCGCGCGTCACGGTTGCCGAAGGCGCGGCGGCGGGCGTCATGATCAGCGCGTCCCACAATCCGATTGCGGACAACGGCATCAAATTTTTCGGTCCCGACGGATTCAAGCTATCGGACGATCTCGAGCACGAGATTGAAACGCTGATGGAGCGCGAGGATCTTCCACGCCCCACCGGAGCAGGCGTCGGAATCGCGCGCACGGCTCAAAATTTGGGAAAGCATTACTACGACGAACTGTTCGGCACGGGCATTGATTTGCGCGGGTTACGCGTCGTCGTCGATGGCGCGTTCGGCGCGGCGTATGCGATGGCGCCCTATGCGCTGCGCAAACTCGGCGCCGACGTGATCGAAATCAACTGCGAAAACGACGGCGCGCGGATCAACGTCGAGTGCGGCGCCACGCACCTGGGCCCGCTGCAAGCCGAAGTCGAGCGGGCTACCGCCGCCGGCGATCGAGCTGCGATCGGCGTGGCGTTCGACGGTGACGCGGATCGCGCGCTTTTTGTCGATGAAACCGGCGCAATTGTCTCCGGCGATCACGTGATGTTTGCGATCGGGCGTGCACTGCACGAACGCGGTGCGCTCGCGCAAGATACGATCGTCGGCACGGTGATGAGCAATATCGGTTTCGAGCGCGCGCTTGCGCGGCACGGAATCGGGCTAATTCGCACCGCGGTCGGAGATCGTTATGTGCTCGAACGTATGCAGGCCGGCGGTTTCACGCTGGGCGGCGAGCAATCGGGGCACATCATCGATTTGCGCCGCAACACGACCGGCGATGGGCTAATGACTGCGGTGACGCTCTTTGGGATCATGCGGGAGAAAAATGCGCAGCTTCACGATCTGGTGGGCGAGGTCGTGGTCGCGCCGCAAGTGCTGGTGAACGTCCGCACCCCCCACAAGGCCGTCTTGGAGGTCCAAGCCGTGCAAGAGGCCATCGCCCGTGCCGAGCGCGAGCTGGCCGGGGCCGGCCGTCTGCTGATCCGCCCCTCGGGGACAGAGCCCCTGATCCGGGTCATGGCCGAGGGCGACGACCGCGAGGAAATCGAGCGGATTGCGGGCGATTTGGCTCGCCAGATAGAGCAAGCCGCCGCTTTATTGTAAAGCCTGAGAAAAAACGCTGCAGGAGACGTCCGGCCTGCGGTAAACCAAAAGTCCCATCCCGCGGGCATGCCCGTGGGCCCTACGCCTGCACAAGTAACACTGAATCCGGCCTGGCAGCCGGAGCGGGGGACTTTCCCGGGATTAGGGGTGAATGAGCCGGTCGGCTCTAGGGCGATCTTTCCCGCCCGAACCCGTCAACTAACCTCGCAAGTGTCGTGAAAGAGGAGCGTTTCTTGCGCCATGCGTTAGCTGCCGGGGCATTTGCCCTGTTGCTAGCCGGATCATTCGCAAATGCGAGCGCCGCGACATCGACTCGCACTAATCTTACCCCGTCGACGACGAATGAAACGGTAACGAGCCCGGACGTCGCAGAGTGGACGTCCCATCTCATCGTCACCACCAAATCGCAACGCGGTAATCAAAACGCGGAATTCCGCTCGTTCGCGGGCGGCGTGCTCGCACGAACGTCCAAGCTTGCGACCCAATTAACCCGCAGCGCGCTGCGCTTCTTGGGTGTGCCGTACGTTTTCGGCGGGACAAGCACGAACGGTTTTGATTGCTCGGGTTACGTACAGCACGTCTTCGCTCTGCTCGGCATCAGTTTGCCGCGCACGGCCGACGCCCAATACGACGCGGGTCATCGCATCGTGGGTGGGATGAAACCAGGCGATCTGGTGTTCTTCCAAACCTACGCGGCCGGTGCGTCGCACGTGGGCATCTACATCGGCAACGGCAAGTTCGTGCATGCGAGCTCCAGCCACGGCGTGATGGTGTCCAGTCTTTCGGATTCCTATTGGCACGCCCGGTTTATTGGGGCAAAGCGCTTTATCAGCACCAAACACTTGGTCGCCAAAGCCGTAAATTAACACCCCAACGGAACGCGCTGCGGCGGAATCGCGGAGCGCATCACTGGCCTACCTGTTCTGGCCGACGGCGCTGATCGAGCTGATCACGCCGCGTTCGGAGACGTCGAGCTGGTTCCGTTTCCACATGCGGCAAGCCCTCGGGTTCGGCATCCTGTCGAGCGTCATAGGGCTTGCCGCTTTCGTGTGGCCCCTGATCCTGAGCATGCTGGTGAGCAACGTCGTCGCGACCCTCTGGATCTATGGGGTCGCCATGCTCGTCGATCTCGCCCTCTTGGTGCTTTGGGTGCTCCTTGCGGTACGCTATAGTCAGCGAGCGGGCCGGGGCGACCTCTTCGACGTGCCCTGGGTCGCGCGTCTGACAGGGACCTCCGTCCGAAAGTAGTATTGAGGGCGTCGGTCGCCAGGACGTCGCGATCGCCACGGAGTGGCGAACGGTGGGGTGTCGCCAAGCGGTAAGGCAGCGGGCTTTGAATCCGCCATGCGTTGGTTCGAATCCAGCCACCCCAGAAGACTCTGTCCCTCAAAGCTAAAGCTTTGTGGTCCAGAGTCGTGTGGCGCTGCTCCGCAGCGCTCACACCTTCGCGAATCACGCGGTCGGCGGCGAGCCGTATCCAAAGCTCTGTTCATGGGAACGCGGCGAATGCTGGCAAATCGAGTTGGCGCCGGCGGGTGGCTGGCGTCCTGCCTTCTTCCAAGCTATCACCTGAATCGCGCCGGGCCCGGTGAGGCCCTGACTTAACGGCGGCGGGGTTTTTCCAGCTTTGCGACGCGCTCGTCCAGCGATGCGAATCCGTCGATAACGCGCACTTCCAAACGTGAAAGGCGATCCTCGACGCGGTCGAGTCGAAACTCAACGCGATCCAGCCGGCCTTCAACCCGTGCAAAGCCCGCGCCCACGGCGCCCGCGAGATCGGCAACTGCGCTGGAGAGTTGATTGTACTGCGCGTCTTCCATGCAGCTCATTGTACCGAAGGTTCTTTGCACCCATATGGCCGCCTTGTGGACAAATCAGCGGGCGCGGGTTTTTAACGCTTCGATAACGGCTTTCGCGGTGCTTGCGCTGGATTGTGGATTTTGGCCCGTGATCCATGTGCCGTCGACCTCGATGTGATCCGAGAAATTCGGCGCATCCACGATGTTTGCGCCTTGCTCGCGGAGTTTCGATTCGAGCAGGAACGGCATGAACGTGTCGAGCTTGACCGCGCGCTCTTCATCGTCGGTGAAACACGTAATGCGTTTGCCGGCGACCAGCGTTTCGGCCTCGCCGGTACGAATCGCGCCGACGAAGGCTGCGGGGCCGTGACAGACCGCGGCGATTATTTTGCCTTGCGCGTCGAATTCGCTCAGCAACGTCTTGAGCGGATCGAACGTCGCAAGATCGAACATCGTGCCGTGTCCACCGGGAATGAAGACGGCGTCGTAATCTTCCGCGTCGCCCGCTTCGCGTAGCGTCATCGTCGCTTCGAGCTCCTTGCGCGCAGGATCATTCGCGTCGGCACCTTCGAGGCTGCGCGGGTCGATCGGCGCGTTGCCGCCGTGCGGTGTGACGGTAACGATCTCAAATCCAGCGTCATGAAATGCGTGCCACGGGATGCTGTACTCCTCGAGCCATAGGCCGGTTGGATGCTCGCTGTCGATCTGCGAGTGCCCGGTGACGATCATCAAAATCTTCGGCATAGTACCACGTATGGTACCCGAAAATGGGGCCGAAGAGTGCCGGAATCACGACATAAAGGGACCGACCGCCGGCAAGCCCAATCCGCGACGAATGTCGATTGCTCGTACGTTCGCACTCGCGGCCTTGCTATTGGGCGTGTCCTTTGCACCTGCCCGCGCCGCCGATCCGCTCATCCTTCAAAGCCCAACCGTCAGCCGCACGCAAATAGCTTTCGTCTACGGCGGCGACATCTGGGTCGTGTCACATGAAGGCGGTCCCGCGCGACGCTTAGTGACCGGATTTGGTCTCAACGGCGCGCCGTATTTCTCGCCCGACGGCTCAACGATCGCATTCAGCGCGAACTACGACGGCAGCACAAACGTTTACACCGTCGCGGCATCCGGCGGCGAACCCGTACGCTTGACGTTTCATCCGGGCGCCGACGTGGTCATCGGCTGGACGCCCGACGGCAGCAAGATTCTCTTTTCATCGCACCGCGAGAGCCAGAACGACGCGACGCAGCTCTATACGATTCCAAGAGGCGGCGGCATTCCGGCAATGCTGCCGTTGCCCGACGGCACCACCGCGTCGTACTCGCCCGACGGCACCCACCTCGCCTACGTGCCCAACAGCCAATGGGAGTGGTATTGGCAGGGCTATCGCGGCGGACAGACGACGCCGATTTGGATCGCAAACCTTGCCGATTCGTCGGTAACCTCCATCCCACGCAACAACTCGAACGATCGCTTTCCGATGTGGATCGGTAACGAGATCTATTTTGTTTCCGACCGCAACGGACATTACACGCTTTTTGTCTACGATCCGCAGACGCGCGACGTCAAACAGTTGGTCGAGAACCCGCGCGGGTTCGACATTGTCTCGGCGTCGGCCAACGACGGCGAGATCGTCTATTCAAAGTTCGATTCGATCCATCTTTACAATCCGTCGTCGCGCACCGATCGCGAAGTGCCCATTACGATCGCCGCCGACATGCCCGACCTGCGCGCGCAGTGGGTTCCGGTGGCCAATCAAATTCAGAACGCCGCGATCTCGCCCACCGGCGTGCGCGCGGTCTTCGAGGCGCACGGCGACATCTTGACCGTCCCGGTCCAGAACGGCTCGGTGCGGAATCTCACGCAAACACCAGGCGTCATGGAACGCGATCCGGCTTGGTCGCCCGACGGCAAGTGGATCGCGTACTTCTCGGATGCAAGCGGCGAGTACACGCTGCGCCTACGGGATCAGCAAGCTCTTTTGCCCGAGCGCGTCTACCAGCTCGAAGCGCAACCCACGTTTTACTACACGCCGACGTGGGCGCCCGACAGCAAAAAGATCTCGTTCGAAGACAAGCACGGCTATCTCTGGTACATCGACGTAAGCCACGAGCACCCGCAGCCCGTCAAGGTCGCGGAGCAGCCCTACGAGGGCTTCGGTCAGAACGCGTTCGGCGCCGTTTGGTCGCCCGACAGCCGCTACCTCGCGTACAATAAACAATTGACGAACTTTCTTCATGCGATCGTCATCTACGATACGCAAGACGGCCAAGCGCACCAGATCACGGACGGCATGAACGATGCCACCAGCCCCGCCTTCGATAAGAATGGAAAGTACTTGTACTTCCTCTCGAGTACGAACACGGGCTTCACCGCGTACCCGCTCGACATGGAGAGCGACGAGCACGCCACCTCGAACTACGTCTATGCCGCCGTACTGCACAAGAGCGACGCGTCGCCGGTGGCATTGCAAAGTGACGACGAACCGGTCACCAGCGACGAACCGGTGAGCGGGCCGCCGCCGGCGAGCGCAACGCCCAAGCCCCCGGCCCAGTCGGCGGCCGGCGCGCCAAAGACCGCTCCGATCGACTTCGACCAGATCGGACAGCGCATTGTCTCGTTGCCGATTCCGGAGGCGAATTACGCGGGCATCGCGTCGGCAACCGCCGGCACGATCTTTGTCGCGCAAGCGCCGCTGGTTAGTGTCGATCCGTTGCCGCCAACGTTTACGATTTTTCGCTACGACAACGCATCGCGAAAGGTGATGCCGTACGTCGACGGCGTGAGCGCATTTGCCGGTGTCTCGTTTGACGGGAAGAAGATGCTGATCGGGCGCGGCCTTTTCGTTCCGCAGTGGTCGATCGTGCCCACGCAGCTCCCGGTTCCACCTCCGGCAGGTTTGGGTGCGCTGGCCACCAGCGGACTCGAAGTGCGCAGCGTGCCGCGCGAAGAGTGGGCGCAGATGTACCGCGAGACGTGGCGCATCGAACGCTACTGGTTCTACGATCCACACTATCACGGTCTCGACATCGCGGCAGCGGAAAAGCGATTCGCGGCGTTCTTACCCGGGCTCGCCTCCCGTTCGGATTTCACCTATCTCACCCAAGAGATGATCGGGTATCTTTCGGTCGGGCATCTGTGGGTCTATCCGGGCGTGGCCCCGCCGAAGACCGATCGCGTGAACGTCGGCCTTTTAGGCGCCGACTACACCGTCGATCACAATCGCTTCCGCTTTGCCAAAATCTACAACGGTGAAAACTGGAATCCGACTCTGCACGCGCCGCTGACCCAACCCGGCGTCAACGTGAAGGTCGGGGACTACCTGATCGCGGTCAACGGGATCGGCGTGCACGCCGATCGCGAGGTCTCCGCCTACTTCCAGGAAACCGCCGGAAAGCAAACGGCGATCACCGTTGCTTCCAATCCCGAGGGGACTGACTCGCACAACGTCGTGGTCGTGCCGCTTGCGAGCGAAGCGGCTCTGCGCAACCTCGCGTGGATCGCACACAACCGCGATGAAGTCGATCGCCTAAGCGGAGGCAAACTCGGCTACGTTTACATGCCCGACACCGCGTACGGCGGCTTCACCAATTTCAACCGCTACTTCTTCGCGCAGGTGAACAAAGAGGGCGTCATTCTCGACGAGCGTTACAATCACGGCGGTCAAATTGCGGACTACGTGATCGACGTGCTCAGCCGCAAGCAGCGTGCGATCATCGTTGGACGCGAGGGTATGCCGTACATCGATCCGCCGCTGGCCGTATTTGGGCCGAAGGTCATGATCATCAACCAGTACGCGGGCTCGGGCGGCGACGCGATGCCGTGGCTTTTCAAAAAAGCTGGACTCGGCCCGCTCGTCGGCGTTCGGACGTGGGGTGGTTTAGTCGGCATCGGCGGCTATCCGACGCTCATGGACGGCGGCCGTGTCATGGCGCCACGCGTGGCGATCGGTGGTTTGCACGGGCATTGGGAAGTCGAAGGCCACGGCGTCGCACCAGATATCGAGGTGCAGCAAGATCCCAAGCTCGTGCGCGAAGGGCACGATCCGCAACTCGAAGCGGCGGTTGCAACTGCGATGAAGGAGCTACGCGAGCATCCGATTCCGCACTATACGCCGCCGGCATATCCGGATCACCATCCGGTCTTGCCGCCGATCGTCCAAAAATCGTAGGTGAGTTCGGGATTGGTGAAATAGGCGTCAGGAATGGAGAAGAAGCCGTTTTTCGCAAATGCGCTTCCCAGTGAATTGCGCGCGATGAACGTCTTCTTGGTGGCGTCATAGCCGACGGCGATCAGCGCGTGCCCGCCCCAAGGCGTGTCGGTCTTTCGGGGCAGGCGCAAGTACGCGGTTCGCGCTGCCTGCGTGAACGTGTCGCCGTAGGCTTGGATGCCGAAGACGAACGCGCTGCCTTGCGCGAGAGCCGCGTGCAGCAGGTCCAGCTCCTGAGCGATGCAGTGATAGCGGATCGGCCGGATCTGCGCATCGGCGTAGCAGGCGCGCAGCGGGCGCTGGGTCACCGCGTCCTTGCGATACGGCCACTGCCGCTCGGGACACGCGCCCTGGCGGGCCAGGGCTTTGATCGCGAGGCGAATCGTGGTGCCGCAGTCTTTGCGCTGGGCATTCGAAAGCGCGCGCGCGTTGTAATACATAAAAAGTCGCGACGGCGGCGCAATCGCCTCGTCGAGCTGATTGGCGATCAGGGTCATCGCCGAGGCGAGCGCATTGGCGCTACAGCTCTGGATGCGGTACTGCTGATAGACTTTGCCGCAAAACTGCGAGAGGTCGGCCCGCTGCGGAAGCCGCTCGAGCTTCGGAACAAAGCGCCGATCGCGCGCATCGGGCTCGTCGCGATAGCCGCCGGGATGAAATTGCAACGCCGCCATGAACCGCTCCATTCGGTATGAGCCCGCAACAAGCCGCCACGCTTCACGTCACCAACGGCGACCCCGTGGTCTATCTTTTCAAGAAGGCCGGTGTCGTGGGCACGCACGTACCGTGGCGCGATATTCTGCACGAGGGGCCCGTCCCCGCCGGCGCGACGCTCGAACAACTCAGCCGCGTGCGCGGCGAGTATCTGGCGTCGCGCGGTTTCGGGAAGCCGATCAAACTGCTGCACGACTTTTCCTCGCGGGATGCTGCGCTGCGTCGTGCATCGGAATTCTCCGAGGTCGTGCTGTGGTTCGAACACGACCTCTACGATCAGTTGCAACTGGTGCAGGTGCTGGCCGAGCTTGATGCGATGGGTCTCGAGCCCGGCAGCGTCAGCCTCGTGCAAAGTGACGTGTATCTCGGCAGCATGACGGTGGATGAGTTGCTCGCACTCTACCCCAGACGCAAAAACGTGAGTGCAGCGACGTTTGAGCAAGCACGCGTGGCCTGGGACGCGCTACGCGCGGAAGAGCCCGATGCGTTGCTCGCCTGCACGCAGCGCGACGCGCAGGGTCTGCCCCACTTGCGCGGCGCGCTGCGCCGTTTGTGCCAAGAGTATCCATGGAGTGAGGACGGTCTTTCCCGTTCGCAGCGCCACGCATTACAAGCCGTCGCTTTTGGGCCGACGAACGCCGACGAGTTGTTTCGCCGCGCGCAGTCGCGAGAAGAAGCTCCCTTCCTTGGGGATCTCGCCTTCGCCGCGATCGTGCGCGATTTACAAACTGGCCCGGCGCCGCTTATTGAAGGAGAAGACGGAGCGCTCGAGCCGACCGCTCGCGGTCGCTCGACGCTCGCCGGCGGTGAAGATTGGCTCGCGCTGCAGCCACTGGATCGCTGGATCGGCGGCGTGCATCTTACTGCGGATCACGCGTACCGTTGGAATGACGACGCAGGGCGATTCGTGCCGTGAGCCTGCGCGAGCTGATCGAAGAATTGGTCGGCGCGTGGCAAAGCGGTGACGCGCATCGCGCGGCGGCGTTCTTCGCACCGGACGGCGTGTATCACGAATCAGGAGAAGAACCCCTCGTTGGGCGCGACGCGATCTTCACGCATTTCGCGCGATTTTTTCGCGATGGGCCGGCCTGGCGTTTCGAAATCGAAGAAATCATCGTTGAAGGCGAGCGAGCGGCAGTCGCCTATCGTTTCGGCGTCAACCGGAACGGCGTTTGGATAACGAAGCGGCGGTTGCGCGCTCGTGCTCCGCAAGGATAGCCTCGTCGCGCAATGGCGGGAGTATCGAGGTTGACGATTGTTAGCGTTGCGTGCCCTGCGACTGCAGGCTGATCCCCTTTTCGCGACCCTCGTTATTATGAACGAGACCTAACGAGTCCGAACGGTTCGTTGGTGTTGCTCGGAATCTTCACCGGGCATTGTGAGTTAAGGATTAAAACTAACTTGAACAGAGTACTTATCTCTCTACCGGCACTCGTGATGGCCGGAGTCTTCGCGGTCTCTAGTCCGGCGATGGCAAGCAACCCGACCGCGAGCGGCACGCTGGGCGTCAGCGCCACGGTCGCTAGCTCGATCAGCATGACCTTCGTCACCGACGCTTCCGGCGTCGCGCTGGGCGGCACGGGAACGAACGCGGCAACATTGGCCTTCGGCTCGATTCAAGCGTACGGCGGCGTGGTTCCGACCAACGCCACGCGCACAGTGAACGGAACGACCAGCTTTACCTACAGCAGCCCCTTCGACATCAACGTCGCAGAAGAGAACTCAGTCAAGCGCCACCTATACGCTGGCTGCCTCGCTGGGCGCAACGAGCCCGGATACCTTCGCAGTTGATGCTACGTACACTTTCAACCTCGTTCGCAGACGATTACCGCAACCGGCGCCTACGCCACCAATGCGGTCCACACGCTCGCGCTAACGGTTCCGTTCAGCGTTGCGAGCGGCACCGTGATCAATTCGAACGTGAATTTCACGGCGACCGCGAACTAAGCAGGCGGTCGGGTCTCTTGAACAGGGTTCCGATGTCTCTGCCGGCGATCGTGATGGCCGGACTCCTCGTGGTCTCGAGTCCGGCAGCCGCCGCGGTTAAAGCAAGCGGGACCCTCGCCGTAAGTGCGACGGTGACGAGCTCCATCGGTCTGGCCTTCACAAGCTCGGCCGAGGGCGTGACCTTGGGTGGCACGGGCACGAGCGCTGCAACGATGGCCTTCGGCACGATCTCTCCTCACGGCGGAACGGTGCCTACCGGCGCCACGCGCGTTGTCCACGGGACGACCAGTTTCACCTACAGCAGCCCGTTCGACGTCACCGTCACAGAGCAGAACTCGTCGAGCAGCTGCTACACGCTTGCTGCCTTACTAGGCGCTTCGAGCGCGGACACGTTCGCCGTCGATGCAGTTACCCTGTCGACCAACTCGCAGACGATAACCGCAACTGGTACCTACGCGAACAGCGCACAACATACACTCGCGCTAACCGTTCCGTACAACACTGTGGGCGGCAGCACGATCAGCGACACCGTTGATTTCACGGCGATCGCCAACTAAAAGCGCCTTTTATCGCACCCAAGCCCGTCGATTGTTAGCGTTGCGTGCCCTGCGACTGCAGGGTGACCTTCCGTCTCAAACGCCCGCTAGTATGAAGTAGAACTAGTGTGCCCACATGGGACGTTAGAGCTCGGAATTCCCCGGGCAATGCACTAAAGGATGAACCCACTTGAACAGAGCTCTTATCTCTCTACCGGCACTCGTGATGGCCGGAGTCTTCGCGGTCTCTGGTCCGGCGATGGCAAGCAACCCGACCGCGAGCGGCACACTGGGCGTCAGCGCCACGGTCGCTAGCTCGATCAGCATGACCTTCGTCACCGACGCTTCCGGCGTCGCGCTGGGCGGCACGGGAACGAACGCGGCAACATTGGCCTTCGGCTCGATTCAAGCGTACGGCGGCGTGGTTCCGACCAACGCCACGCGCACAGTGAACGGAACGACCAGCTTTACCTACAGCAGCCCCTTCGACATCAACGTCGCAGAAGAGAACTCAGCAAGCGCCACCTATACGCTGGCTGCCGCGCTGGGCGCAACGAGCCCGGATACCTTCGCAGTTGATGCTACGACACTCTCGACCTCGTCGCAGACGATTACCGCAACCGGCGCCTACGCCACCAATGCGGTCCACACGCTCGCGCTAACGGTTCCGTTCAGCGTTGCGAGCGGCACCGTGATCAATTCGAACGTGAATTTCACGGCGACCGCGAACTAAGAAAGCGTTCGCTTGCGAGAGAGCCGGCGCAGGCTGCGCCGGCTAGATCAGCCAACCTGGAGCCAAACTATGGGTCGCCAATGCGCAATGATACTGCTCTTGGCGCTTCTTCTTGGCGGAGTGGGGCGCGCTGCTTCCGTTGCTTCGCCGTCACAGAGCACCGAACTCATTCTTCACGTCGATGTCAGCACGACGATCGCCCTGGTGCTGCTGACTACCAGCGGGGCCTGTACGCTGGTGAATTCGAACTCGAACGCCGTGGCGATGGATCTCGGCCAGGCGAGCTCGAGCACAAATACATCGTGCGCAACCTACTCGAACGGCAGCAGCTACAAGCTCTCAACGAGTCTAGAAGCCGAAGCGACGTGTTCGGGAACATGCACCACCTGGAATCTGAGCGCGAAGCTCAACTCCGCGGCGCAGACCGGCACAACCTGGTTTGTTGGAACCTCTAACCTCACCACAACCAATCAGACCATTGGGAGTAACCTTGCATATGGGTCACTCCAAAACGGACCGGTCGACCTTACCGTCAATACGTCAAGTGCTCCGACCGGCGCCCTCCAGCAGGGGATCACCATAACAGCGACTGCCAATGGCGTGTCCGCGACGGCCACCGCAACGCTCAATGTCGAGGAGATCAACCAGCCCGGCATCTCGATCTTTCTTGCGGCAGATGCGAGCGGCGCTCCCGTGACCGGCGGCGCCTTCAACGCGTCGCTGAATTTCGGTACCGTTGCTGCCGTTGGTTCGTTGCCCACGGGCGTCACGCGCCCGACGGTGACCGCTTCGTCGTTCACGGTTGCGACGATCGTCGACATCGACGTGGAAAAGAGCGGCGGTTTTTCGAGCAGCAACTACACGATGCGCGCCGCGCTTGCCGCTGCCACGCCCACCGGATTGGCCTATCAGGCAGACGGCGTCACGCTGACGACGTCGGCACAAACGATTACGAGTACCGGAACGTATAACACGAACCAACCCTACACGTTGGACATCCTGATCTCGACGAAGGCACCGGGATCTGGGGGTCCAACCGTCGGCTCGCTGCTCTCCGACACGATCGACTTTACGGCGACGGCGAACTAGTATGCGCAAGATCTGTTTCTTATTGGCTTCGTTGCTGCTCTTCGGGGCCGCAAAATCGGCGGCCGGCGTGCCCACGACCGGCAGCTCGATCGCGGTCGCCGTAGTACAGCTTCCCGAAGGCGCAATTATTTCGGGCGCTGCCAACACGGCGATTGCCGAACTCGGCACCGTTTCGTCGAATGTGCGTGCCACGAGCCCGGGCGTTCGGATCCTGCGGCACGCCACGTCGTACGTCGTGGTCACGATCATCGGACTGCGCGCGACGAGCTCGGGCGCTTCGGGGACGGTCGCGCTTCAGGCGTATCTCAACGCGCCGATTCCCGGCGTTTCCGTCCGGCTCGACGGGGTCGACCTCTCGACATTTCCGCAGCTTTTTGCTGCGCACGTTCCGCTGAACATCGTTTCGCGTCACCAGCTCGAGGTCGAAATTCCCAACGCGATGAGCCCCCAACTAATTCCGTCCCAAATTCCGGTCGAATTTCAGGCACAGGAAGAATAATGATGAAGTTTGCGGCAGTATTGCTGTTGGTAATCGCTACGACGGCGCAGTCGCTAGCGCAGAGCGCGCCGAGCCTCTCGCTCTCTCCATCCGTCGTGATCCTCAAAGCGGCGTTCGGGCAAACGATCAAACAATCGATCGGGCTCAACAACGGCACCACCCAAGGCCTCGACTTTGAGATGATCGCCGACGACGTGATCGTCAAGAACGGGAAGCGTGTCTTCGTCGCGGCCGGCGAGCTTCCGCATTCGATCGCCTCCACGGCCGTGTTCTCCGAGCGGTCCGGACACGTCGCGGCCGGTGCCACCCAGGCGATACAAGTGCTCTTGACGATCCCCGACCAAACAACGATCCGCGCCGTAGCGATTTACTTCCGCTCCAGACACGTGGTTGTCGAGCACGGCACGGTTTCGATCACCGCTACCGTGGGAGCGCTGATCACCTTTATTCTGAGCGACAACATTGCGGTGCAGGCCGACCCCGTTCGCGTGCATGCGGCGACGGCAAGCGAGAATTTGAAGATTGTCGAAACGCTCAAGAACACGGGTAGCGAGCCGGTCGTTCCTGACGGCGTTGCCGCCTTTCTCGACGCGAGTGGCTCACTCGTGGCCAAGATTCCCTTTCAATCCCAGCGACTTCTGCCGGGAGAGGGTCTCGAGTTCACGGCTGAATATGCGGGACGGTTGAAACCCGGTGCATATCACGTGCTCTGCACCTTTTCGTATGAAGGCAAAGCGCTAACCAATAGCGCGGAGATGCGAGTGCGTTGAAATACCTCGCCGCGACGCTGCTGATCCTGGCGCTTCTCGTGCCCAGGTGCGTTACGGCACAAGAGATGTTGACCGTCGCCTACGACAAGACGATAACCCTTAACGTGCCGGGAGCGACCTCGGCTTACCCGGTGAACCCATCCATCGTGGCAGCCGACGTTGTCGCGGGCGCAGTTGCGATCCGCGGCGTCGGGACCGGCGTGACCAACGTCGTCGTGTTGATCGCTGGAGGTGCCGTAACAACGGTCGCTGTGACGGTGACGGGCGCACCGCCGGTGCAGCTCGACCTAGGCGGAGCGACGTCGCGCCAATCTGAAGGCGGGAGTTACACCGGGACGTACAACTCCGAGGGCGGTTCCGTGACGAACGCGTTCGACCTATGGCAGCAACAGGGGCAGACCTTCAGACAGGTCCTTGTAACGGAGGCGACGTTCTTGTCGCCAAGCGCGGGACAGGCCGGCAGCGGTTTCCCCGTGCTCAGCTACGAAATCAGTCGCCCCGGGCAGCGGATCGTCTTTCTCGACGAAGTGGTGACGATCTCGCCGTTGACGTTTAACGACGCGCTTGTTCGTGGCTTTCACATTGCAGAGGGTCCCTGGACGTTTCACGTGGGCGCGTCGTCGGTTGGTGTGTTCGGATCGTACTTCATCCCCACCAACCCGCAGTGGATGGCCGGCGTGACGCGCGCGTTCAAACTTTCGACCAGCAGCACCATCTCGGCGAACTTGTACGATATCGTCAACACGCCAGGGCTGGTCAGTTCGACGAACGGCGGCGTCATTGGCTCCCTGCTCTACACCTACCAGCCTCAACCGAAGTTCATCGTGCAGGCTGAGCTTGGTCTGAGCCGCTCGATCGGGTTTGACGTATCGACGGTCTACGACGACACCAAGCAACATGGCGATGCATCGCTGGTTGAGAAGCCGGCAACGTTCGCTTCGCTTGCGACCGACGCTCAGCAGGGGCTGTTCGGCAACGCCGATTACAGCCGAACCTTCAGCAACGCGTTCAACGCCAATGCAACGGTTTCAAAAACGGACTACAGCCTCCCGACCTTTCGCGAAGATTCGCTTACCGCTCAGGGGAACGCGAACTATCAGCTCAAAGGTGACTTCTCGACGAGCGCCGGTGTGCTCTACTCGAGCTTCGATTCGATATATCCAACCGTGTTTAACGTTCGGACGCTGGCGATTCCGCTCTCGATCGCCTACAACGGCAAACATTTTGTAGCCGGCCTGCAGGATCAACCGACGAGCGATTTTCAAGGCACCCACGCGAACGGCTACGGCGCAAACGTGGGCCTAAACTATCCGCGTTTCCAAATCAGCGCGCTCTACCAGCACAGCGTCGATATCCCCACGGTATCCTCGCTTTTCAACCAGGTGCCCGGATTGCAAGCTGCTCTGGAGCAAGCCGGGATTACGATCACCAACCCGTCGCAGCTTGCAGCCTTGCTCAACAATACGGCGCTGCTCGCGAGTTTGGGATTCACCGGGCTGCAGTTGAACGTGGCGCCGGCTCAAAACAACGTCGGGGCGAACATCAACTGGCTCTTTCCGGGCAAATCGCGAGGGCAGCTAAGTTTGAGTTACCTGAGCAGCGATGCGCAGCTCGCGCAGGGAGCGTTCGATTTCCGTCTGGCCACGCTGACCTACCTGCGCCGGTTGAATGCGTCAACCGACATGACCGCATCGGTGACGACGCTGCGCAGCAGCGAGTATTCCTCGGCGACGACGACGGGCCCAAGCGCGCCCTCGGTCAGCTCGCAGGTGTCGTACGGTCTAACGTTCTCACACCGCTTCTCGTCGGTTCCGGCGTTTCTGTTCCCAACCCGACGCGGCAATATCGACGGCTACGTCTTCCGTGACGACGATTCCAGTGGGAAATTCTCGACCAACACCCCGGGGATTGGCGGAGTCGAGGTAAAGCTCGACGGCGAGCGTTCGACGCGTACCGACTCGGCGGGTCACTATGCGTTCGCCGGTGTTCCTTATGGCTCGCATCAGGTGGAAGCCGAGATCCCAAGTACGGGGTCTTCATACTTCACGACCGATTCCCCCGCGACGGCAGAGATCGGAAGCCATGTCGATTTCGGCGTGAATTCGCTCCAGGGAAAAATCATCGGGAATATTGTCAATGACGCGGGCCAAGGAGTTGGCGGAGTCATCGTGGCGATTGCGGGATCAAAGCAGAGTACGACGACCGGAAGCGACGGGCGGTTCGTGTTCGAGGGCATAGCGCCAGGCCACTACGTCGTATCTGCTTCGCCCGACTCGTTTCCGACGGGATACGATCTTTCAAACTTATCGACGATGCCGGCCGACGTGACGAACGGTGTGCCCAAGCCGCTGAACCTCTCGGTTCGCGCGCTACGCAGTGTCTCCGGTACGGTCACGATGTTCGATCCGCGGCGCGCAAAGCTTGCCCCGGCAGCCGGAATCGAAGTCTCGATTCCGCAGCTGGATATCGTCTCGAAGACCGACAGCAACGGCGTCTACGCGCTGCGCAATCTGCCGCCGGGGACCTACACTATTGTGGTCGGTCGTGGAACGTCGGTGCAGCGCCGTGCGATCGCGCTGCCGCCGGATCCGACGATCCTAACGGGCATCGACTTCCGCGTTCGTTGAATATGCAGCATCGAGCAGTTCGACGATGTGTTTGACGCTGGCCTGGACACCGCTGGCGCGCAGGCCCGCCGCAACTTGCAGTGCGCAGCCCGGATTGGCGGTAGCGACGATCGTCGCCCCGGTTGCCTCGATGTTCCCGACCTTGCGCGCCTGGAGGCGCTGCGCCATCTCGGGTTCGGTGAGGTTGTAGATACCGGCGCTCCCGCAGCAGACCGCGCTTTCATTCATCTCCACCAGCTCGAGGCCAGGAATCTTTTCCAGCAGCCGGCGCGGCGCGGCGCTGACGCGTTGCGCATGCACCAGATGGCACGGCTCTTGGTAGGTCACGCGTGCATTGATCCGTCCGCGCGGCGCTGCTAATTCCATCGCGTCGAGCACCTCGGTAATATCGCGCACCCGAGACGAGAAGGCTTGCGCGCGCTCGCGCCACGCGGGATCGTCGTCGAGCCATGCGCCGTACTCTTTGAGTGCGCTGCCGCAGCCGGCGGCATTGACCACGTACACGTCTGCGCCACTTCGCTCGAACGCGGCAATGTTCACGCGCGCCAGCTCGCGAGCGAATTCGGGGTCACCGGCATGAACGGCCAGGGCGCCGCAGCAGCCCTGCGCCCGTGGAACCACGACCGAGAGACGCGCGCGGTTGAGCATGCGGACCGTCGCTTCGTGCACATTCGCAAAGGCCACTTGCATCACGCAACCCGCATGCAGCATCGCCATTCCGGCGGCGCGCGAGACCGCGTACTGCTGGTCCTCGACGGGGAAGAAGCGATCGGAAATCTGCGGCGCGAGGCGCATGGTATCGCGCAACCCGAACAGCGACGCAAGCGCGCTGAGGCCGCTGCGTTGCGCGAAGCGCAGCAACGACGCCGCGCCACGCAAGCGCGACGGCGCAGCGAAGAGCCATTGAAGCAAGATGTAGTGCGCCGTACGCGCTCCTGCTGAGCGCGACGGGGCGCTTGCGTGCTCGATTCGGGCCCGCATTTCCTCGAGCATTGGCCCATAGGGAACGGCCGACGGGCAGACAGCCTGACAGGCGCGGCAATCCAAGCATTGCGACATTTGCTCGACAAAACCGGGGCTGAGGAGATCGAGCTCGCCTTCGTCGACCGCCTTAATCAGACTAATCCGACCGCGAGGGCCGGAGGTTTCTGTCATAGTCTCCAGGTACGTCGGGCAGGCTGGAAGGCATAATCCGCACCGAACGCACGCTTCGTAACCCGTCATCGCATCCTAATCAGTAGCGCCAAGGGCCATCCCCTGCATGAGCGTGGATTCCCAGCGCGAAGGGTTAGGGTCAATAGTTGGAGGTAACCTTCGTGGCCGAGACCGCCACCACTGAATATAAGCTTTCGAGCGAAGCCAAACTCAAGGCGCTCACCGTCGAAATTCTTTCGAAGGTCGGCGTTGCGCGCGATCACGCGCGCGTCGTCGCCGACGTGCTCGTCGCCGCGGATGAACGCGGCGTCGAATCGCACGGCGTCGCGCGTTTGAATTCGTATTATGTCGGCCGGATACGCGCCGGCAAGCTCAACCCCAAACCGAACTACGAGATCGTTCGTGAGACCGAGACCACGGTGCTGTATGATGCCGACAACGGTCTCGGGCATCCGGTCGGAAAGCTCGCGATGGACGCGGTCATCGAAAAGGCCCGCAAGCACGGCTCGGCGTTCGGCGGGGTGCGCAATTCAAATCATTTCGGCATCGCCGGCTACTACGCGATGCTGGCGCTCGAGCACGATATGATCGGCATTGCCTCGACCAACTCGGTGAAGTACGGCGCGCCCACCTTCGGCAAAGACGTGCTGCTAGGCACCAATCCGTTCGCGTACGCGATTCCGGCGGGCAAAGAGCCGGCGTTCGTGCTTGATTTTGCGACGACCGTCGTGCCCAAGGGCAAGCTCGAAGTGTACAAGCGCAAAGGCCTGCCGCTCAAAGACGGCTGGGCGATCGACGAAAACGGCTTCGGCACCACCGATCCCGATGCCGCGTTGCGCGGCGCGCTCCTACCGCTTGGCGGTCTGGGCACCGATCACTCGGGGCACAAAGGCTATGGTCTTGGGCTGCTGGTCGATATTCTTTGCGGCGTGCTCTCCGGCGGCGCGTTCGGACCGACGCTTCCGACGGTAGCCGAAACGAAGGAAGGCGCGATCTCGCATTGGTTCGGCGCATTTCGCGTCGACGGGTTTCGCGACGTCGCGCAATTCAAAGCCGATATGGACAAGGAGCTACGCTATTTCAAAGAGAGCCAGAAGGCGCCGGGACAAGACCGCATCTACGTTGCCGGTGAGATCGAATACGAAAAGACACTCGAAGCGCGCAAAAACGGCGTGCCGGTTCACGTCAAAGTCTGGGACGAACTCGAGAAGCTCAGCGGTGAGCTCGGGATCGCCTTTGATCTCGGCCGGTAGTCGATGAACGGCGGCCACGGGCATTCCGATATCGATCTCGTGCACGTTAACGTCGCGTCGCCGGCTGGTGCCTACACGGTCGGCAACGCGTCGTTCTTTCGCTACATCGTGCGCCTGACCGAACTCGGGCTGCCCCTGACCGGCCTCGATCGCGAAGCGGTCGAGATTCTCGCCGCTATTCCGCATGCATTCGATGCTGACGACGACGTGCCGGCGCTCTCGGGCGCGGGCTGGCGCATCGTTCCCGCGCAAGGTGATTTGGATTGGCCGGTGCTCGAAGTGACGCCGCGCCGTCTGCGCACGGCGCTCGAACGCGCGCGTGCGCTGCTGTGGAATCACGCCTCACGCTTTCCGGTTAGCGCACGCGAGATCTCGGCGATCGAAGACGAGCTGGAATCGGTCTACGCGGTGCTCATGCGGGCCGAAGCAGCGGGCTTCGCCGTCAACGTAAGCTACGTTTCCTAACGACGCATGGCGTCGTTCCAGTTGCCGCTCATCGGTGCGGGCGGCGAGCCAATCTCGTTCGTCCGGACGATCTTCTCGCACGGGCTGCCGTTTCTACCGCCCGGATCGATCGACGAAGAGAAGTACATCTACGACCTTTGCGTGCGCATCGGCGAGCGTGTGCGCCGATTGCGTTTCACTTCGAGCGACGGTCACCTCGATGTTGATCTCGACGGTCGCACGACCAAGGCGGATCTACGCACTGCCGAGCGGATTACGCGGCGGGTTTTTCGCCTGGACCAAAATCTCGCGCCGTTCTACGCGATGATCGCCCACGATCCGCGCCTCTCATGGGCGGTCGGTGCGGGCCGTTTGCTCGCGAGTCCTACCGTCTTTGAAGACGTGATCAAAACGATTTGCACGACCAACACCACCTGGGCGGGGACGCGACGCATGATCGGCGCCCTGGTGGACTTGGGCGGCGGCGCGTTTCCCGACGCGGCGTTGCTGGCGAAGACGCCGGAGCGCTGGTTCAAGGATGTGGCGCGCATGGGCTACCGTGGACCGTACGTGAAGGCCATCGCAAAAGACGTACACGCAGGCCGGCTCGATCTCGAATCGCTTCTTCCGCACCGCGTGGAGGAAGAAGAAGCGCGAGAGGACACGGTGGAAGACGAACTGCGCGAACTTCCCGGCGTCGGCCCGTACGCGGCCGCGCATATCATGCAGCTCCTGGGCTACCATCATCGCTTGATTCTCGACTCCGCCACCCGCCCGAAATATTTGGAACTGACGAAGAAGAAGCGCGCGTCGGACAAAACGATCGTCCGCGATTTTAAAGGCTACGGGCCCTATGCCGGCCTAGCTTTCTGGCTGTTCATCACCCGCAATTGGATCGAAGACGTCCCCTTCGAGCGCTAACGCACGAGCAGCACGCTTACGAGCAGCGCGGGGATCGTAATCGCGACGCCGATGCGAAAGAACGTCAGCGGACCGACGGCAAAGCCTTCACGGCGCAGCGCGATCAACCACAGCAGGGTCGCAAGAGATCCAGTGACGGAGATGTTTGGGCCAAGATCGACGGCCACTAGCGCTGCGTGCGCGAGTGGCGTCGCTACAGGCGTCGACTGAAGCGCAAAACCGGTTGCCAGCGCGACCGGCAGATTGTTGAACAGATTGCACGCGACGGCGGTCACCAGCGCAGCGAGAACGTTGCCGAGGCTCCCAAGTGATTGCGCGTGTTGCAGAAAAGTACGGAGCACGTCGATCGTTCCGCTGCGGTCGAGCGCTCCGACCACCACGAACAGCCCGGCAACGAGTGGTACGACCTGCCACGCGATGTGCCGCGCGACAAACGCGGCGGCGCCGCGTTCGCGGATCGAGACGACGAGCAGCGCGATCGCGCCCGCAGCTAGCGCGGTATAACCGACGTCGATACGAAGTGCGGCAGCGGCGATCAGGGCAAGCGCAGCGATAGCAATCGCGACGCCGCTGAGCCGCGCAGCGACGGGGAGCGCCGGCGTCTGCACGCTGTCGGCATAATGCCCGCGCAGCGCGCCGCGGAAGAAGAAGCGCAGCCCGAGATAGGTAAACAGTAGTGCGGCGATCGCCGCCAGCGCAAATGCGCCAAGCCACACGTGCAGCGCCGGAAGGTGCGAGCCGAAGACGACCAGATTTGCCGGGTTGGAAATCGGTAGGACGAACGACGCAGCATTTGCAACGAAGGCGCAGGCAAAAAGGTAGGGCAGCGGATCGGCATCGGTGCGCAGCAGCGCCGCCGCAATGGCGGGCGTCAAAACGATCGCCGTGGTGTCGTTCGAGAGCAGCGCGGTGACGGCGATACCGAGCAGATACACCAAGCTAAAGAGCCGCTGCCGCGAACCCCGGCCGAGCGCGAGAACGCGTGCTGCCATCCATTCGAAAAGGCCTTCATGACGAGCGAGTTCCGACAGCGCCATAATCCCGAGGAGAAAGGCATAGACGTCCGCGCCGCGTAGGACCGCCGACCAGGCCTGTGCCGGCGAGATGCTGCGGATGAGCAGAAGCGCGAGCGCTGCGCCGACGGCCCAGACCCATTCCGCAGAGCGCTGGGGCCGCAGGATCATACCGATAACGGCTGCGACCGAGATGACAATCACCAGCCAGCTTGAAAACGCCACCGGAGCTAGGTTTACCCGGAGGTTGCCCATCCATGCGCCTACCCCGACTCTTTTTTGTGTCGTGCGCCCTTTGTGCTGCCCTCATTGCATGCGGCGGCGGAGGACGCGGGGGCGGCGTGATTCCGGGCAACAGCGGCTCTCAATCATCATCGAGCCGCCCGGCGGTGACGCTGCGCATGGTGATTCCGAACACGACGCAGATCACGTCGGCGCGGACGAAGAAGCCCGCAATACGTTTCGGCTGCCGTTGCCTCGATCGTCTACGAAATCACGACGCCGACCGGCACGACGTCGCTCGTGTCCGGCACGAACTACGCGAACGTTGGCGCGTCGCCGTCGCCCTGCGTGAGCAGCAGCAACGGCCTGGTCTGCACGATCACGATTTCGGCGACGGTGTCCAGTAGCGGCACCTACAACGTCTCGATCGCTACCTACGACTCCGCGCAAAGCGCGAATTGCCTCCCCGGGGCAGCGTCGACCCCGGCGTGCGCGGGCAATCTGCTTGGCCTTGCAACGCTCCCCGAGACGATTACCGTGGGAAGCGCGACGCCGGTCGCAGTAACCCTTGGCGGCATTCCGGCGTACTTGCAAGGTAAAGCGCTCACCGGGTACGTCGACGGCAGCGGCAACAACAATAACAACAGTCAGTTGACCATCTACGGGCCGACGCCGCAAATGGGCGTCGCCGAGTTCCTCGACGCGGACGGTAACGTGATCATTCCGCCGGGTGCGCCGACGGTCACCGCAGCCTCGTCGAATACCGCCGCACTCACCGCTGCGGTGGCGACGCCGACGCCGGGGCAGTATCAGATCACGTGGACGGCGGTGAAGAGCGGGAACTACGTCCAGCCCGGAAGCTACACCGTCACCCTGAGCATCGCGGTTCCGAACACCAGCATCACCGATACGTTTCCACTTACCATCCAGATCGCGCACAGCGGGATCTTCACCGCGGTGTGCGGCGGTGTGACCAACGTGGCGAACGTCTTCGGCTATCTCGACGGCAACACCACTGGGGCTTCGCCGGATCTCACCATCAATAGCGGCCTTGCGACGTGCAGCCAAGGAGCCCCGGGGCTCGCGACCGATCACGCGGGGAACCTCTACGTGGCCGACGGAACGACCCTCTGGGAGTTCCCGGTGGCCCCGGGGACCAATCCGGCGCCGATCGCGTCGGCCGGCGCAGCGGCGGGTTTGTCATCGCCCTACACCGTTGGGCTCGATCGCGATGGTAACGTGTACGTCGCGAACGCGTCGCCGTATGAGGTCTTGGCCTTCGGGCCGGCCTTGTCCGGGTCGTTCGGTAACCCGCTCGCCACGCTCACGAACTTCGAAGGCTATCAGCCCGGCGGCGTCGCGGCCGACAATGCGGGCAACCTGTACATCGCGGTGGCGGCGGACGGCTATTTCCAACTCTTCCAAACGCAGAGTGTGGAAGGCGGCCTGACGAGTTCGAGTACCGTCACTCCGCTCGCCACGATTGGGCCTTCGGCGTACTACGTCGGAAGTGGGATCGCAATCGACGTCCAGCCCTCGCCGTCGACCCCACCGAATATTTGGACGTCGGGCGGTCAGAATTCGACGGAATACGGCGCGCTATGGAACTGGTCGCCGGCGGGCGTGCTGCTCAATACCTATGCGAGCGCGTCGTTCGGCACGACCGTCAACGGCGTTGCCGTGGACGGCAACGGCGTGGTCTACGCCGCCTACGAGGGCTCGTCCAGCGATAGCATCGCGCTGCTTTCGTCACCGAGCTACGCCGCCGGCACCACGATCCCCATTCCGTCGCCCTCGCCGTTCGTCACGAGCAGCGGTGGAAATCTTCCGGTCAGCATCAGCGTTGCGGTTCTGCCCGCAGCGGGCGTTCTGGGCAATAACAACGGCGGCGGATCGCCCACGCCGATTAGCACCGCGTCGCCTGCGGCCGCTCACCGCAAGCCCTAGCGCAAGAAGCCGAATATGCGGCAAAGGCCTTCATCCACCGCCGGTCGTATATCCACAAACAGCAATTTGGTGATGTGTACAGCCTGTGGATGACCGGCTAAGTAAGCCTCGAATAGCTACCTTAATGGCGCACTCGAATAGTGCTGAGGCGCCGCGTTTCAAGCGGCCCTGGTATTGGCTCGCTGTACTGTTTGTTGGTGCGGCGCTTGCAAGTGTGCTCGTGGGGCTCAATGCGCGCGCGCGCGTTGAGCAAAATGAACGGCAATTTGTCGGTGCGGTGAACCTGCGTTTGGCGCGCATGGCGGGCGGGATCAACGGTCTCTTTGACGACTCGCTGAACTTGGTCAATCTGTCGGCTGCGGTTTTCTCGAACGCAACGGGCGATCGCGCGTTGACCGAGCGCCTTGCTTCGGAATTGTTCGCCGCGCGCCCCAATCGACGGATCTATGGCCTCGGGCCGTTCTTTGCGCGCGGCGGGTTCGGCGTGCCGGGCGAATACTACAGCCTCTACGAGCGGCGCTGGGATCCGCGCCTCGGATTGGGCCCGCTCGATCGCCGGCTTCCCGACGGTACCGTCGAGGTCGAGAACGCGAACAACGTTTCCAAGGCAAACTACGACTACACGCGCTCGCGCTGGTTTTTGGTGGCAATGCAGGCGCGAGGCCAGCGCGTGATTATCGGGCCGTTCGTTGAAAGCGGCCGCAACTTCATCAGCATGCTCAAGGCCTTCAAACATGACGGCCGTTTTGTCGGCGTCGCCTCGGTCGATATCCTCGAGACGGATTTCAAATCGATCCTGCACTCGTCACTCGGCCGCGGGGACGTTGCCTGGGTCAATGTACGATCCAGGAAATTGCCGATTCTCGCCACCGGACCGATCCCGCCGGTAATGGCGCACCAGATTATTCGCTCGACCCCGTTGAGCTACACGCACCGCGCGATTCTCAGCCTGCTCGCCGACAGCACCGCGGTCGACGGCGCCAATGCCGGCATCATCGTGTGGAGTATCGGACTGATCGTTGGGATTTGGATCCTTGCCGCCCTGTTCGCTGCCGGCGTCTTTCAGCGTTGGCGTTTCCAGGAGCGCGCCCACCGGCTCGAGGTTGACCAAGGCCGCCTGGAAGCCGAGATCGCGCTTGCCAAGACGATTGAGGCCGAGCTGCGCAAGGCGGCGTTCACCGATTCCCTTACCGGCCTTCCGAATCGTGCCGCGTTTATCGAGCGCGCCCGCGCAATAGTCTCGGGCGGCGACCGCGACGGACACGTGGTCTTCTTCATCGATCTGGACCGCTTTAATATCATCAACGAAACACTCGGGCACCTCGCCGGTGACGACCTGTTGCGCGCCATCGGCGCGCGTTTGCAGGCACTGGTAGAGCCGACGGATTTGGTCGCGCGCCTCGGTGGCGACGAGTTCGTCGTTGTTGCCAACGTCGAATCGGGCGCCTTCGACGAGGCGGCCGCGCTTCTGTTGGTGCACTTAGGCGAACCGATCGTGGTCGCCGGACGCACGATCTATCCCGAGGCATCGATCGGTGTCGTTGCGGTCGACGACTCGTATACGACACCCGCCGAATTGCTTCGCGATGCGGACATCGCGATGTACGAGGCCAAGCACCGAGGGCGGGCGCAGTTTGCGATTTTCGATTCCGAGATGCGCCGTCGCATCGCCGATGATTCGCAGCTTGAAGACGACTTGCGCCGAGCCATCGAACGTGGCGAGCTCGTGCCGTACTATCAGCCGATCGTAAGCTTGACCACCCGCCGGATCGTGTCGTTTGAAGCGCTCGCGCGCTGGAACCAACACGACGGATCGGTCGCCATGGCTTCTGAGTTCATGGGTTTTGCCGAGCAGCACGGCTTCATCGCGGCGATCGACGCGATGATGTTTCGCGCCGTCTGCGCGCACTCGCAAGCAATCTTTGCTTCCTTTCCCTCGGCGCAGATTTCGGTGAACATCTCAGCTGCGGAGCTGGCGACGTCCGGGCTGTCTGCGACGATCGAGACCTTGATTCGTCAGCACAATGTCTCGCCGAGCCGGCTCAAATTCGAAATCACCGAAACAGCGATGATGACGAGCTCCGAGGGAGCGCAGCGCACGCTAGCACGTCTGCGCGATCTTGGTATCGAATTCGTGCTCGACGATTTCGGCACGGGTTACTCGTCGCTTGCATATCTGCAAACGCTCCCGATCGCGGGCATAAAAATCGACCGCTCGTTCGTCGCACCCCTCTTAAGCGACCCCAAGGCGGTCGAAATTGTGCGAAGTATCGTCGTCCTCGCTCGCTCGTTTGGACTGACAACGATCGCCGAGGGGGTTGAAACCCTCGAGCATTTCCAACTGCTGGCCAGCCTCGGCGTCGACCACGCGCAAGGCTTCTTCTTCTCCCCGGCAGTCGAGATCTCGTCCCTGGTGCATCTCGTGGACAGCACGATTTCCGATTCCCCGCACGCTGCCGTAGAATGATTGTGTGAGCTCGTACATTCCCTCCGACCCCGCGATCGCGGAATTCGCCGCGTACTTGCGCCTCGAGCGCGGGCAGTCTCCGCGCACTTCCGAAGAGTACGCGCGCGACGTTGAGCTCTTCGGACAGTTTCTGGAGCCTGGACACGGCAAGGAAGCGCCGTTTACCACGCTTGCCGGCACAACGGTCTCAGATGTGCGCCGTTTCGTGATGGAACTGATGGGTCCGCGCAAGTATTCCGCGAGTTCGGTTCGGCGTAAGATCGCCGCACTTCGCTCCTTCTTCTCGCTCCAAAAACGGGAAGGTCGTCGCGGCGACAATCCGGCGCAGGACGTGCCGCCGCCGAAAGCGGCAAAGCGTTTGCCGCATGTGATGAGCGAACGTGAGGTCGGCAAGCTGTTGCGCACGCGCGTCGCTGGAAAAACGGAGTTCGCCCGTTTGCGCGACCTCGCGATGATGGAACTGCTCTATGCCAGCGGAATCCGGCGGGGAGAGCTCGTGGGGCTCAATATCAGCGATGTCGATTTAGACCGGCGCTTGATGCGCGTGATCGGCAAAGGCAACAAGCAGCGCACGGTCTTTATCAATCAAGCTTCGGCCGACGCGATCCGCAACTATCTTGGGGTACGTCCGCGGACTGCGGATGAGGCGCTCTTCATTTCCCGCCGAAAGACACGCATGTCGCACCGGCAAGCGTGGGTGATCTTCCGGCAGTTTGCGGAACTAGCCGGCTTGAGTCAGCACGTGACGCCGCACGTGATGCGCCATTCCTTCGCAACCCATCTGCTTGAAAACGGCGCGGACCTGATGACGATCAAAGAGCTGCTCGGACACGAAAGCCTTTCGACGACGCAGATCTACACCAACGTCTCACTCGAACACATGCGGCGAAGCTATGAGGAGGCGCACCCGCGCGACCGCAGCGAAGAACGCTAGGTGAAACGCTTCGCTCCATTCCTCGTTCTGGCTTTTGTCGCATGTTCGTCCTCACCGACGCCGTATGCGACGATCGTCGGAGCGCTCAAGCCCGGCTCGGTGATGACGGTCAACATCGAAAGCGGCGTGATCAACGCCTTTAAGCCGGCGCAAAGCGATCCGACGGATCGTTACACGATCGCTCCAACGGCCACGGCCGGCGCTACTCCGCCCCCGCCACCGGTTATTCATCCGAGCGGCTCAGGCATCACCGTCGATGCTACCGGCACGCTCGCCAACCTTCTCGTGCGCGTACCGCAGGGCGTCGATCTCGTCGTGCATTCGAAACACGGCAACGTGAACGTGACCGACATCAGCGGAAACGTCAACGTGCAAGCCGCCGACGGGGACGTGAAGATCATGGTGGCCGGTCAAGCTCAGGCGAGTACGACCAACGGCTCGATTGACGCGACGATGGGAGCGACGTCGTGGCCCGGAACGCTTCATTTCTCCGCGCAAAACGGAGACGTCACCGTCTACGTCCCCGAGACCGCGGCATTCCATGCGTACCTTCACACCGATGACGGAACGCTCTTTAGCGACTTTAACCTGCGCGGAACCTCACAAGGAAATAACGAGACGATCGATGCGCCGGTGAATAACGGGAGCGCGTTTGGTGTGAATCTCGAAAGCAAGCGCGGAACCGTGCGGCTCTTGCGCCTCGCCCCGCAAGCCTAACGGGATTCGCGCGTCAGCACTGCTCCTGGGTTCATTATCCCGTGCGGGTCGATCGCGTCTTTCACTGCGCGCATCAATGCCATCTCGGTTGCGCTGCGATGCTCGCACAGCTCGGCGGCGCGATAACGTCCGACGCCGTGCTCGGCGGTGATGCTGCCTGCGAACTCCCCGACGATCGCGTGCACCGTGCGATTGATCTCGGGGGCGGACTGCCCTTGCGCGAGCAGTACGTTGAAATGAATGTTGCCGTCACCGACGTGTCCGAAGGCGAGTACCCGTGCGCCGGGATGCGTACGCTCGACCTCGCGCGTCGCACGTTCGAGAAATCCGGGGATAGCGGAAATTGGGACCGAGACGTCGTGCTTGGCGCTGGGTCCGGCCCGACGTTCATTCTCGGTGATCGTTTCACGCCAGCTCCAGAGGCTGTGCGCCTGCGTGCTGCTCTCGGCCAGCACGCAATCGACGGCGTGACTACGATCTACGGCGAGCGCCAGCGCCGCCTCCGCGCCCTCGCGTAGGCCCGCCAAGGCCGATGCCGCCTCGACGAGCAGATACCACGGCTGCGCGGCGATCGGCCGCACGAGCTGTGGCTCGTGCGTCAATCGCAGTTCGATCGTGCGGTCGCTAAAAAGTTCGCATCCCACGAGTGATTCGCCCAGAGCCTCTTGCACGTCGCCGAACGCGGCGACCGCGTCCTGCGCGCTCGAGACGGAGAGCAATGCGGTCGCCCGGTGAGCGGGACGCGCGAAAAGCCGCAAAACGGCGCCGGTGACGACGCCGAGCGTCCCTTCGCTGCCGATAAACAATTGTTTCCAATCGTACCCGGCGTTGTCTTTGCGCAGCGCGCGCATGCCGTCCGCGATCGAACCGTCGGGCAACACAACTTCGAGACCGAGCACCAAAGCGCGCATCGATCCGTAGCGCAGCACCGCGGTGCCGCCGGCGTTGGTGGAAATCAATCCGCCGACCTGCGCCGATCCTTGCGCCGCGAGCGAGAGCGGAAAGAATCGCCCGGCGTCTTCGGCAGCCGCCTGCACATCGGCGAGCACGCAACCAGCGTCGACGGCGATGGTGAAACCGAGTGCGTCAATTGCGCGTATGCGGCGCATGCGCGAAAGGCTCAGGACGACCGCGCGCTCGAGGCCGATCGGCGTTGCGCCGGCCGCAAGGCCGGTGTTGCCGCCTTGCGGGACGACCGCGACGCCGGCATCGGCGCACACGCGCACGCATTGCGCCACCATTCCCGTCGTATCGGGCCGTACCACGGCCAAGGCTCTGCCTGAAAACGCACCGCGCCAGTCCGTAACAAACGGTGCGACATCGGCTGGCTCGACGAGCAGCCCGCCCGGGCCGCAGATTCCCGCGAGCCGAGTAAGGAGCGCGTCGCTCACGCGCCCGACCGGGCGCGTTGAGCTTCCTTTGCCTTCACCAGGCGTACCATGGCGTCGTTGTATGGCGTTGCCACCCCGGTGCGCCGTCCAAACGCGACGACGGCGCCGTTGATGTGATCGATCTCGCTTGGATGCCCGGATTCGAGGTCGAACGCCATCGAGCTCTTGGAATCGGCGCCGACTTCGATCACTTGCGTGACGTATTGCCAAGGATTGACGAAGGGCAGGTTGATCTTGAGCGCTGCGGCGACCGCGGCCGCTTCTTCAGCCAGTGATTCGGCCAAATGCGCCGCGTTCGCGTTTTTTGCAATCTCACCAGTGTCGCAGTCCAGCAGCGCCGAAATCGCGTTGATCGCTGCGTTGGCCACCAGTTTGCCCCACAAATGCGGGCGTATATCGTACACGACCGACGCCCGCAGCCCCGAGCGCGTGAGCACATCGGCGATCGTGCGCGACGTTGCCGGGGCCGCCGACGCCGAGCCGATCAGCGTCGTTCCGGTCACCGAACTGCGCGCCCAGCCGGGCCCCACGGTGATAGACGACTCGGTCGTCACACCCAGCACCACGGGCACCGCGCCGCCGAGTGCGGTCTTGATGGCATCCTCGTTGCCGACCCCGTTTTGCAGCGAGATGACCGGCGTCGCCGGATTCAACTCACCGGCGAACGGCCGCAGCGCGCGCAACGTGTCGACCGCTTTGACGAAGAGAAAGAGCATCTGCGATCCGAAGAGCTCGCGCGCATTGCTTGCGACGTGCACGCGACGCGGCGCCTCCTCGTTGATTTGCAAGCCGCGCTGGGCGATCGAATCGCTGGTTTGCGCGTTGGCTTCCAGGACGGTGACGTCTGCGTTCTGTGCCAGATGGTAACCGAAGAGGGTCCCCATCGAACCAGCGCCGATAATGCCGATCTTGAGTCGTTCCGTGCTCACCGAGGTCACCGCTACGGGATCTTGGTTTGGAAGCCGTAGGTAAAGCGTCGCTCGGCGTGATTGAGCGCGCGCTCGCCAATGAAGAGCTCCCAGTTCTTCGCGACGTGGAGATTGCCGTACACGTCGATATCCGGCCGCTGCGGATTGTAGATCTTGGTATCGAAGCCGAACACTCCGTCGCTGTATGCACCCAGGAAGCCGAGCTGCGAATACAGCACGCCGCCCCCGATCCGAAATGTCGGCGAGAGTTTTTGGATCAGCGCCACGTTAGTCGTCGTGTTGTAACCGATGTCGTTGGCGCCTACGAGCAAACTGGTCCCATTGTTGGGCAGGATCACTGCGTTGAGATCGCTCTGGGGTCCACGATCGGCGCTGTAGAGCGGATTCGGACAGCAGACGGTCTGCGTGGAAAGCTCGCTCATCCGCAGCTGAATCGAGATCAGATTGCTCGCGATGTCCGCGAGGCGATGCTGCAAGTGCAGCGACTGCGCAGTCGGCGCCGGCCGCATCGGCGCCGGCGACGACGCGTCGATCTGCGAGAGGGAGGGAAGTGGGGAAGTACCTGCGCCAGGCGCAAGGGAAACGCTGGGGACCGGATAGGGCGTCGCATTCGCGTCGACGCCATAGACGCTACTCGTGCCGCCAAATTGCGCTAACAGCGAGTTGGCGCGCTGCATCGTCGCATCGAGGTTCGCGATCGTGTTCTTGAGCTGTGCTTGCGTCTGGGGATCGCTCGTAACGTTACGCAGGTCGTGAGTGATACCCGCAATGTTCGCGGTGGTGTCCGCGATGTTCTTGGTTGTCGCGAGGACGTTGCCACGCAAGTCTTTGTCGGTCGCAATCGACTCCAGCGAAGCCATCGACTGATTGAGTGCCTTCGACGTTTGATCGAAGTTGTCCACGATGTCGCTGATCTTCTTGGAGTTGAGCTGCGTGGTGTCGTTCAACGTGCCGGTGAGCGCGACTAAATTCGCGCTTGCGCGCGCCAGGCTGGTTTGCAGCTGACTGGTGAGCGAGCCGATCGAATTCTTCATCGAGAGCGTGAGCTCGTTTGCATTGGTGAGCGTCGATTGCAACGTATCGAGAAGCTTGGGCTCACGCTTCTCCAACTGGCTGAGCATCGCGTCCAGCTTGACGACTTCGCCTTGACCTTGTTCCAATAGATCGGCGATGGTTGCCGTGTTGGTACCCTGCGGCTGCTTCTCGATCGGCAGCACCTCGCGCGCGAGCATGGGGAGCGGTGGTGCGCCCAGCACCGGTCGTGGTGGGACGATAATGAGATTGGGATCGCCGGTCAAGGGCGCCTGAATCAAAAAGCGCGACGCCAGCGGAATATCCACGTCGCGATTGACCGCAAGAATGACATCGACCGTATTGTCCGGCAACAGCGTGATCGTATCGACCGTACCCACGGTGACACCGGAAAAGTAGACCAGCGCTCCAGAGTGAAGACCAGCGGCCGACACAAAATGAATCCCAACCCGATACCCGGTGTGCCGAGTACCAAAATCAGTAATCACGTAGAACACACCAAAAAGTAGCAACAACGCGAGCAACGCGAAGGCTCCCACCTGTGCCTGTCTACTCATTGGTATCCCATCTTTTTCATTACCAGCCGAGAGCCTTTGACGCGAGGGCCTGGCTTAGTTTGAAAGGCGCTTCGCCCTAGGCTCCGCGCCCCCCACTTCGTGGGGCCCCCAAAACCATGGCGCGCGACACATCTAGGTGCGCTAGAGATTCCCCTAGGGCGCGCCAAACCGACGTTTTCGCGAGAGCGATGATGCATAGGGACTACGTCGAGCATCATATCGGGATCGGGCCTACTTCGCTGCCTGCGATGAATTGCTGGACAATCGGGTTGGCCGACTTCTGGATCTCATCCACCGTGCCGTACGCGATCACGGCGCCTTCGAAGAGCATCGCCACGTAGTCAGACATCGTATAGATCGATTGCAGATCGTGCGAGATGACGACCGCGCTGCCGTTGAGCTTTTGGCGCAAGCGGATGATCGTATCGGTGATGAGGTGGGTAACGATTGGATCGAGGCCGGTCGTCGGCTCGTCGTAAAGAATGAGATCCGGGCGCGTCACGATCGCGCGCGCGAAGCCGGCCCGTTTGAGCATACCGCCCGAAAGCTCGCTCGGCATGCTGTCGTATGTGTGGCCAAGTCCAACCGATTCGAGCGCGTCTTCGACGGTTTTGACGATCTTCGCGTCGCTGTCACTCGTATTTTCGCGCAGCGGCAGTGCGACGTTCTCTCCGACGGTCAAGCTATCGAGCAGCGCCGCGAACTGAAACGACATGCTGATCGAGCGCCGGATGTCGTTGAGTTGGTTCTCAGGCATGTGGCAGATGTCGCGGTTGCGGACGTAAACATGCCCGGCGTTCGGTTTACTCAGGCCGTCGAGCAAGCGCAAAATCGTCGACTTACCCGCGCCCGAGAGGCCGATAATGCAGGTGATGGCGCCTTCGACGATATCGAGGCTGCAATTCTTGAGGATCACGCGATCGCCGTAGGCGAGCGTCACGTCGTCCAAACGCGCGATAATGTCTGCCACGTCAATGTGCGCCGAAAAGGAAAAACGAGAGTACGAAGTTCGAGACGAAGACCAGGATGATTGAAATCACCACGGCGCCGGTCGTCGCCGCGCCGACGCCTGCGGCTCCGCCTCGCGCCGAGAGTCCCTGATACGCACCCACCAGCGCAATGATCGCCGCGAAGACGAGCGACTTGATCAGCCCTTTGACCACGTCGTCGAAGCCGACGGCTTGGCGGGCCGACGAGAGGAACGTGTCGGGCGAGATGTGGGCGTAGGTCTGTGCGATCCACATCCCGCCGCCGATCGAAACCACGTCGGCGCAGATGGTCAAGAGCGGGAGCATCACCAGCATCGCGAGGAGCCGCGGCAGCACGAGGAACCGCGGGATCTCTAAGCCCATCGAGGTTAACGCGTCGATTTGCTCGGTGACGACCATCGATCCCAGCTCGGCGGCGATCGCCGCTCCAGCGCGTCCGGCCACGACGACGGCGGTAAGCATCGGGCCAAGTTCGCGCACCGAGCTGTATGCAACAGCACCGCCGACGATACTGCCGAAGCCGTACTGCACCGCTTGCACCGCTGATTCCAGCGAGATGACCATGCCGGTGAAAAGCGAGGTCAAGAGGACGATCGAGAGCGATTGAACGCCGAGAAAATAACACTGATTGATCGTCTCAATGAACCGGATACGTAAGCGGCCTAGGAATCCCAGCGACTCGCTTCCGAGCACTACGATCCCGCCGGCGTATTCGAAGAGTCCGACCGTTGCGCGGCCGACGCTTTCCAATACCTTCATTGGGGGCTGGCCCCGATGAGCTCGAGATCGTGCAGTACCGCTTGCGTCGCTTCGATCCGCTTGACCGCAACGCCGCGCTCCGCGGACAGATTGAACTGCACCTGGTTGAGGTGCTCGAGGCGCCGGTCAACGTCGCGAAGATGGCCGCGCGCCTCGTGCTCGAAGCCGGTAAAGTAGCGCCGCACGGCCGTAAGATAGTCGTCGAGCGCGCGGGCCTCGAGCCGTCCGGCGGCCAGCGCCTGCTGTGCTGCTTCTTGCGCCTTGCGCATTGCACGGTCGGTGATGTGGAACGCTCCCACGTGCGCGACCAGTGCGCTCACGCGCTCATCGCTCACGACGGGCTTGCACCAATCGCTTCGCGCTGGCGCACGAACAGCTCGCGAATGCCGGTTTCGGCCAGTGCCAGGAGGCGGTCGAGCTCCGCGCGATCGAAGGGCGCGGCTTCTGCGGTTCCTTGGAGTTCGACGTATTTGCCCGCGTCGGTCATGAAGACGTTCATATCGGTATGCGCGCTGGAATCCTCGTCATACGCGAGATCGAGCATGGGGATGCCGTGGACGATCCCGACGCTGGTGGCCGCCACCATCCCGGTGAGCGGCCACTTCGCACCTTTCATCTCGGGAATGGCCCCAAGTGCAAGCGCGAGCGCCACGTACGCGCCGGTTACCGAGGCGGTGCGCGTGCCGCCATCCGCCTGGAGCACGTCGCAGTCGATCCAGACCGTGC
Source organism: Vulcanimicrobiota bacterium (assembly GCA_963833045.1). GTDB lineage: Bacteria > Vulcanimicrobiota > Vulcanimicrobiia > Vulcanimicrobiales > Vulcanimicrobiaceae > Aquilonibacter. The sequence continues at coordinate 210,798 of CAWHWL010000014.1, read as the reverse complement.
GTTCGCCCAACTTGGTCGTATCCGTGACTGCGCGCAGCGCGCGGCCAATGATGCGTTGGATTTCGTGCGTCCGGCCGCCGACGCGGCCTTTAGCCGCTTCGCGTTGCGTTCGCTCTTGTGTCGCTCGCGGCAGCATCGCATACTCGGCGCTGACCCAGCCCAGTCCCTTGCCCTTGAGCCAGCCCGGGACACGATCTTCGACGCTGGCTGCGCAGATCACGCGAGTGTTCCCCACGCTGATAAGCGCGCTGCCTTCGGCATATTTGAGATAACCGGGTTCGATCGTGATCGGGCGCAATTGGTCGGGTCGTCGCCCGTCGCTTCGCGTCATACGCGCCTCTCTTTGGCGGACCGCGCAGGCATTCCGCCCGACGAGCTGAGAATGCATTAAAGCGACCTCTTCCCTGCTAGGAGGAACCATGAGATCAGTCTCTTCTCTCGTCGTCGCGGCGCTCGCGCTCGTTCCCATGGTCTGCTCGGCCGCACCGGTCAGCGTGACGCCGAAAACCCTTGCACTTCAAATCGGCGGCCGGGTTTTTGGGAAGGTTAGCGCGAGCGCGGCGAGTACGAATCTTACGCTCGAGCCCTCGACGTGCTTTACGACGGCCGGCTCCCCGCGCGACATTCTCAAGGTTACCGGACTCAACTCGTCGCGCGGCAACCCGTCGACGATTTCGCTCGATGTGCGCGCGCAGCACCCCGGCACGTGCGTCATCAGGTTCAAGAGCGAGTCGCACGTCGGCACCATCGACGTTACCGTCAAGCCCGAAGAGCCGTGAGTCGCTACTCGACCGTGACGGTTTTCGCCAGGTTGCGCGGCTGATCGACGTCCTTGCCTTCGATGTCGGCAATGTGATAGGCCAGCAACTGCAGCGGGATCACGTTGACGATCGGCGATAGCAGCTCGTCGACCTTGGGCACCCAGAAGACGTGGTCGGCGATCTGCGCCGCTTCTTCGTCGCCGTAATTGGCAACCAGAATGATCGGGGCTTCGCGTGCCTTGGACTCCATCACGTTCGAAAGGATCTTCTCCCGCACGCGGCCGTCGGTCATCACGCCGATCACCGGCGTCTCGGTATCGAGCAGCGCGATCGGCCCGTGCTTCATCTCACCCGCCGCGTAGCCCTCGGCGTGGATGTAGCTGATCTCTTTGAGCTTGAGCGCGCCTTCGAGCGCGGTCGGATAATTGATATAGCGTCCCATGAAGAGGCAGCTGCGCATCTTGCGAATCTTGCGTGCGACCTCGCGGATGCGGTTTGAGGTGTCGAGCACTACGTCGACGCTTGCGGGAAGCAACTTGGTATTTTCGGCGATCTCGGCTAGGCGCCGGGGTTCCACCGTACCCCGTATTGCCGCAAGATAGAGCGCAAAGAGTGTCATCGCCGTCACTTGCGAGACGTACGTCTTGGTTGCCGCGACACCGATCTCCGGGCCGCCGCGGGTAAAGAGCGTACCGTCGGCAATGCGGGTGAGGTGCGAACCCACAACGTTACAGATGCCCAGAATCGAGCTGCCTGCATCCTTGGCGATGCGCACCGCTTCGATCGTGTCGGCGGTCTCGCCGGATTGCGACATCGCGATGACGAGCGCCGTCGGATCGATAACCGGATCGCCGTAACGGAATTCGCTTGCGAGTTCCATCTCGACCGGCAATTTGACCAGTGAGCGCAGCAAATACATGCCGACCATGCCGGCGTGGTAGGCCGTGCCGCAGCCAGTGATGGCAATCTTCGAAATTTCGCTCAGGCGCTCGGCCGTAATGTTCCCGATCTCACCGCTCAAATCGACCTGCATGTCTTCGTCGATGCGCCCGGCGAGGGTCTCTTTGATGACGTCAGGCTCCTCGAAGATCTCCTTGAGCATGAAGTGCTTGTAGCCGCTTTTCTCGGCCGAAGCGGCGTCCCACGTGACGTTGATCACGTCGCGCACGATCGGCGTGCCGTCGTACGCCATCAGCCGGTAGCCGTTGCGATCGACCACCGCCATCTCGCCCTCTTGCAAAATGATCTCGCGCCGCGTGTACGGCAGAATCGCCGGCGTGTCGGAGGCGACGTACATCTCCCCCTCGCCGATTCCGATGACCAGCGGGCTTGCGCCGTTGCGCGCGAAGATCAAGCGCCCCGGATCTTCGCTCGAGATGACGCCCAGCGCATACGCGCCGCGCACGTCGGCGAGCGTCTTGCGTAGCGCGACCTCCAAGTCACCGTCGTTGTGCATTTCGATCAGATGCGCGAGGACTTCGGTATCGGTTTCGCTGCGAAAGACGTGACCGAGCTCGATCAATTTCGTCCGCAACGACGCGTAGTTCTCGATGATGCCGTTGTGCACGACCGCGATGCGTCCGCTGCAGTCCATGTGCGGATGAGCGTTAGCATCGTTGGGACGCCCGTGGGTAGCCCAGCGCGTGTGCCCGAGGCCGACGCTGCCGTGCAGCGCTTCTCCGTTTCGCAGGCGCTCGGCCAAACGCGAGAGCTTGCCTTCGGCCTTGCTGCCGGTCAGGTCGCCCTTCGCGTCGATCACGGCGATGCCCGCGCTGTCGTATCCGCGATACTCGAGGCGCGCGAGCGAATCGAGAATGATCGGAACGCTATCGCGCTCGCCGATGTACCCAACAATACCGCACATGAGTGGGTTTTACTTAATGCCCTCTTTGGTACGGTGGTATTCGATCTTGCCTTCAGCGATCTCGTCGAGCGCGATCGAGACGGGCTTGTTCGGATTGATCTCGTCCTGGTCGACCAGGGGTTCGCTGGCGAAGAATTCACGGCGATCCGCAAACGGCAGCTGCTGTACCCGCACCCAATTGTTCAACTGGCGCGCGCGCTTGGTGACGATGTTGACGAGGCTGAACTTCGAATCCGCGTGCTTGAGCAGCGCGTCGAGGTCGCCAAAAACGGTTTTACTCACGATGTTTATTCTTTAATCCCTTTTGGTAGCTAGTTCTGTTCGAGGTCCCCAAGCGAATCGTCGCTGTATCGGTGGATCCGGAATCGTTCCGCCTGAACGACGGCTTGCAGATCCGCGGTGGCCTGCTCGGGCTTCCCCTGTTCGTTGATCACGATGTAGTCGAATTGCCGGATATACTTCATCTCTTGGTGCGCGATCTCGAGCCGGCGCGCAATTTCTTCGTTCGTTTCCGTCCGGCGCGCCAGCAATCGCTCGCGCAAGTGCGAGAACCGGTCGGGCACGAGAAAGATCAGGACCGCATCGGGATAGGCCGCCTTGACGGCCAAGGCCCCGTTGACTTCGGGCTTCATGATCACGTCGTACCCCTGCGCGAGGGTTGACTCCATAAAGTCGCGCGGAGTTCCATAGAGGTTCTCGTTGTACTCGCGCCACTCCAAGAACCCGCCTTCTGCTTGGCGCGCCTCGAAGGCTGAGCGCGTTACGTAGAAATAATGCTCGCCCTCAGTCTCGCCGGGCCGCGGAGGCCGGGTGGTAGCCGACACGGAGTACCGCATGCGCGGCATGCGCTCGCGTAACGCATCAACCAGGGTATCCTTGCCGGCTCCGGATGGGCCGGACACCACGAATAAAAGCCCTGGGCCGGTGATCACGCGAACTCCTCTGGAAACGAAGCCTGATGAGTTCCCATCCAAGGGGGAGGTCACCTGGTCCATGTCACTGCTTTCGCTTGCATCGATCCTTGCCGAGAGCGCAACGCGCCACCCCGAGCGGACCGCCCTCGTGGCCGGCCAGGAGCGGATCGGCTACGCCCGGCTGTGGGAAGAGGCCCGGCGCTACGCCGCCCGCTTGCGCGCCATGGGCGTTGGTCCGGGCGACCGGGTCGCCATCTTGGTGCTCAACACGCCGGACTTTCCGCGTGCCTACTACGGCGTGCTGGCCCTGGGAGCGGTGGTGGTCCCGGTCCACGCCCTGCTCACGCCCGAAGAGATCACCTTCATCCTGAGCGATTCGGGGGCGAAGGTCCTGATCTGCGGCGGACCGCTGATCACGGCGGGTAGGGCAGGCGCCGCGGCCGCCGGTGTGCCGGTTTTCGAAGCGCAGCTTCCGGCCGATGCGCCGATCGGCGCGCTGATCGAGCGCGAGCCCGGCGACGACGCAGTCATTCTCTATACCAGCGGCACCACGGGACGTCCCAAAGGCGCGGTACTTTCGCAAAATAACATTATCCTCAACGCGTCGGTCTGCGTGAACGACCTCTTTTACGTCGTCCGCGACGACATTTTCCTAGCCGCCTTGCCGCTCTTCCACGCGTTTGGTCAAACGGTCGTAATGAACGCCGCGTTTCGCGCCGGTGCTTGCGTCCTGCTGATGCCGCGCTTTGACGGCGCGGCCGCGCTCGATCTGATGATCGAGCAGCACGTGACGGTTTTCGCCGGCGTGCCCACGATGTACATCGCGCTGCTCGAAGCTGCCAAAGCGGTCACCGAACGTCCACGGCTGCGCGTTGCGGTTGCCGGCGGTTCATCGCTGCCGCTCGTCGTGCTCGAGGCATTCGAGGCCAGTTTCGGCGTCCCGATCTACGAGGGCTATGGGCTCTCCGAAACGTCTCCGGTTGCGAGCTTCAATCAACAAGACTTCGGCCGCAAACCCGGGACGGTCGGCCGCGGCATCTGGGGCGTCGATGTGGACGTCGCTAACGCCGAGTTGGAAGACCACATCGAGTTGCTTGCGCAGGATCAGCTTGGCGAGATCGTGATTCGCGGTCACTGCGTCTTCAAAGGGTACTTGAATAATCCCGACGCAACGCGTGCGGCCATCGTCGACGGCTGGTTTCGTTCGGGGGATCTGGGCACCAAGGACGCCGACGGCTTCATCACGATCGTCGATCGCAAGAAAGATATGATTCTGCGCGGCGGGTACAACGTGTATCCACGCGAGGTCGAGGAAGTTTTAATGCGCCACCCTGGAGTCAAACAGGTGGCGGTTATCGGCATCCCACACGAAACCCACGGCGAAGAAGTCGTTGCCGTGATCGTCCGCTCCGACGAGGGAATCGACGTTACGGACGAAACGATCATCGCCTGGTCTCAAGAGCATCTCGCGCGCTACAAGTACCCGCGGCACGTGCATTTCATCCAAGCAATGCCGCTTGGACCCAGCGGGAAAGTGCTCAAACGAGAACTCCGCGATCGCTTGCAGCAAAGGACGGTATCATGATCGGTACGACCACTCGCGTTCGTTCGTTCAACGTTGTTCAGCTTGGGCTCATGGCCGGTGTCGTGTACGCGCTCCTCGGCATTATCATCGGGTTCATCGAAGGTCTGGCGTACATGACCGCCGGCTCGGCGTTTGCGGGCTATGGCATGCCCAACGTCGGCGCACTGGGCATCGTGCTCTTTCCGATCCTTTTCGCGGTTTTTCTCTTCATCGCCGGCTTCTTATATGGTTTGATCGGCGGAGCACTCTATAATCTCGTCGCGGGCTGGATCGGCGGCGTCGAGGTTCAGCTCGAAACGCGCGCGTAAGTGCGAACCGATCCGGAGCTGATCGCTCGGCTTTCGGCCGAGATCGACGCGCGCTTTTCCGGATCGAGGGTTCGCGATGTCGGACGGCTGCCCGACGGTCGCATCGCACTGGTCTTATGGTCGCGCGGTCACGAGCGGATGCTGTGCATCGACGTCTTCGGCACACCGCCGCTGATCACGGTCGAAGACGCGCGCGAGCTTTCGATCGAGAGCGAGGCTGGTTTCATCCGCGCGACGGGCGCTGCGCTGCGCGGTACTACGCTCCTCTCCGCCAAAGCGCGTAAAGGCGATCGGCTGGTGCGTCTGACCTTCGGAACCCGCTCGCGCTTCGGCGTTGGTGACGAAAGCGATCTCTACATCGAGCTCGTTCCGCGCTTCGGAAACATCGTGCTGGTGCGTAAAGATCGGATCGTTGCGGCGCTCAAAGAATTTTCGCTTGCCGAAAACACGACCCGCGCGGTCGAGATCGGACAGCCGTACGCGCTTCCGCCGCTCCTCGCGCGCATGCCTCCGGATTCAGACCCGACCGTTGTTGTTGCCGGCGCGAGCGTGCTGGATCACCTCAGCGCCCTCCACGCGCAAGCCTCGCTCACCGGCGAAAGCCATCGCACCGAGCATCGACGCAAAGCCCTGCTCAAACGGCTCGACGAGCGTGAGCGCAAGGCTCGCAAAGATCTCGAGTCGGTTGCGCAAAAGCAGCGCGCCGCCGCAGATCGCGATCAACTTCGCGAGCGGGGAGAGGCGCTCTACGGCGGATTGCACGAGCTCGATGAGGGCGAACGCGAGGTTGCCAAGGAGGAGGCAAGTGGGCTCTTTGCCCGCTACAAGAAGCTGGGCGCTTCGCTCACGCATCTTGCCACGCGCGAGCGCACGTTACGTTCGATGCTGCAGGCCGTCGAGCAACTGCGTTGGGAGGCCGAGCGCATCGACGAGACCGACCTTGCCGACGTCGAACAAGCCGCCGCGCTGCTCGATCGCCGCCCGGCGAAGACGGAAAAAGCCGCGCGGCCCCGTAAGCGCGCACCGCTGGAAGTCCGCACGGCAAGTGGTTCGCGCATCGTGGTGGGCCGTTCGCCCAGCGAAAACGCCGACCTTACGTTTCGCGTCGCGCGCCCAAACGATTGGTGGTTCCACGCGCAGAACGTCCCCGGGGCGCACGTGATCCTGCAGCGCGACGACCGCAGCGAGCCGCCCGCTGACGATATCGAGCGGGCGGCATCGCTGGCTGCGTATTTTTCAAAAGCGCGGGCGAGCGCCAAAGTCGCGATCGACTATACGCTGCGCAAGCACGTGCGTGCGCAGCGCGACGCGCCGCCCGGCCTGGTGTGGTACACCCACCCGCGTACCATCGTGGCCGAGCCCGCGCCTCCTTAAGCTAACCGGGCAGTCGCGATTCGCACACGGTCCAATCGGTGTGCGCGAGAAACGCTTCGATGTACTTGCCTTTGTCGGCGGGCTTATAGTCACGCAGATAGGCATGCTCCCACAAGTCCATCACCAGGATCGGTTCGCAACCGGCAAGCTCGTTGATGTTGTGATCGCCTATCCACACGTTCACGAGGCCATTCGCCTTTTCATCATAGAACGTGATGGCCCAGCCGACGCCCCGCATCGCGCCGATTGCAGACACGTCTTTCTTCCAGTTCTCAAACGACCCGTAGGTCGCTCCGGCTAAGTCGTAGAGCCGGCCGCCCGTGTAGTTCTTCGGGCTCTTCGCGAGGTTGTCGAAGTAGTATTCGTGCAGGCGCATGCCGTTGAATTCCCATCCCAGGCGCCGCACCAGCTCGGCATATCCGGGATCGGCACCAACGTTCTTGCCGTTGGCGCGCATGTCGGCGAGCCGTTCGCTAATGGTGTTGGTGTTTTTCACGTAGCCTTCGTACAAGCCGAAATGGATCTGCAATGTGTCATCCGAGATGCCTTGCAACCCCGAGAGATCCCACTTCTTGGGTGTGTAGCTCTTGGTCGCGGTGTTAACACTCATGTTCGAATTTAGAACCCCGTGTTCTAGCGATGTGCCATTGTAGTCTACCCCCACTAAGACGAGGATTCGATGGGAATGGCTGCACGAAAATAAGGGTGCGCGAAAAGGGCGAAGCGCCCGCTTGCTATAAGACAGGACTTAAGCGTCTCTTAAGACTTCTGCGAGGTGATCGGCATGAAGAATCCCCTGGACTCGCTGTGGGGCACCGTCATCAGCGGCGTTGTGCTCACGGTCATCTTCTTCTACGTTGCGCAGTGGCTCGTGGTGCGCACGAGCGCGGGAGGCTAACGGCATGTGGGAAGCACTTGAAGGCGCCTTGTTGCGCTGGATCCACGTTTTCGTCGGCATCATGTGGGTCGGACTGCTCTATTACTTAAACTTCGTGAACGTCGACGCCATGAAACAAGCGAGCGCCGCCGGCGAAGGCGCGCCGATCAGCAAATACGTGATGCCGCGCGTGCTCTTCTTCTTTCGGTGGGCAGCCCTCGCAACATGGATCGTGGGCGCCGGCCTTCTCTCGACGATGCAGTCGGCCGGCGGCCTCAACGGCTTTCTGGCCGCGTTTGGATTGCAGGGCGAGTTTGCTCCGATCGGTATCGGCGCGTGGCTCGGCACGATCATGCTCTTCAACGTGTGGGGCATCATCTGGCCGAATCAGCAAAAAATCCTCGGCATGAAGCCCGCGACCGATGAAGAGAAAGCCAAAGCGCGCCGCGTCGCGTTTCTTACCTCGCGCGTGAATACCATGCTCTCGATCCCCATGCTCTGGTTCATGGTGACCGGCCCACATCAGTCGATCTATCACTAGCCCTTAGGGGTCGGGGACCAGGACGATCTTTCCGATATGTTGGCTCGACTCCATGCGCGCGTGCGCTTCGGCGGCTTGTGAAAACGTGTAGACCGAATCGACGATCGGCATGATCGGGTCGCGCGCCGGAAGCAGCGGCCAAATATGCGCGCGCAGGCCGTCAGCGATGGCGGCCTTCTCTGCATCCGTGCGCGGACGCAGGCTCGAACCGTAGATCGTCGCGCGGCGCTGCATGAGGTAGCGCAAGTCGATCGTCGACTCGCTCCCGCCCGCGTGCGCGATACAGGCGATGCGCCCTTCCGTGGCGATGCAGCGTAAGTCGCGATTGAGATACTCGCCGCCGACGATGTCGAGCACGACGTCGACCCCGCGCTTGTTGGTGAACTCGAGCACTTCTTCGACGAAGTCGGCAGTCTTGTAGTCGATCGCAGCTTGGGCGCCTATCTCGAGCGCGGCACGGCACTTTTCCTCCGAACCCGCCGTTACAATCGCGCGGGCGCCCACCGCACGGGCAAACATGATGCCCATCGTACCGATGCCGCTTGTGCCGCCGTGGATCAGCGCGATTTCGCCGACCCCCAACTTCGCGCGCACGAGCAGGTTGTCGTAGACCGTAAAGCCGTTTTCGGGCAGCGTTGCGCCTTCGACGAACGACCATTGCGCCGGCAGCGGAAGCACCTGGCCGACGGGGACGCTCACGTACTCGGCGTATCCTCCGCCGTTGCAGAGCGCGACCACGCGATCACCGACCGAGAACTCGCAGGCGCCGGTGAGCTGTGCGATGGTGCCGCTGACTTCGAGACCGAGGATGGGAGATGCGCCTTTGGGCGGCGGATAGAGACCGCGCCGTTGGAGCGTGTCGGCGCGGCTGATGCCGGCGGCTTCGACCTCGATCAACACCTCGCCCGGACGCGCTACGGGCGTGGGCTCCTGTGCGACATGCAGTACCAGCGGCTCACCCGGCTGATCGAACGCGACGTACCTCACGGCATTATTGTGCGGGCCGACGCGGCGCGCATCCTTCGCGTGCCTCGATCAACATCGCGTCACCGAATGAAAAGAACCGGTACCGCTGTGCCACCGCCTGGTCATACGCCGCGAGGATCCGTTCGCGCCCGGCAAACGCGCTGACCAGCACCAGCAGCGTCGATTGCGGGAGGTGAAAATTGGTGATCATCGCGTCAACCACGGCAAAGGCAAACCCGGGCCGGATGAAGAGCGAGGTCGTGCTCTCTTCGGGAACGAGGCGCCCATGGGCCGCGACGTTTCCCTCGAGGGCGCGAACCACCGTCGTGCCGGCGGCAATGACGCGGCCTCCGCGCTCGCGCGCGTGTTCGATCGCCTCGATCGCGCCCGGTTCGATCACGTAGCGTTCCGCATGCATCATGTGCTCTTCAAGCCGCGCCGTCTTCATGGGGCGGAAGGTTCCCAAGCCCACATCCAAGGTGAGGTGGGCAAAGCTCGCGCCGGCCTGTTCGATTCGGGTAAGAAGCTCGTTCGTAAAGTGCAGCGACGCGGTCGGCGCGGCAACGCTGCCCGGATCACGTGCGAAGACCGTTTGATACCGCGCCTGCGCTTCGTCGGAGTCGTTGTGGATGTACGGCGGGAGCGGCAGCCGGCCGGCGCGCTCCAAAAAATGCTCGAACGGTTCGTTGAGCTCGAACTCGAGATCGCGCAGCCCCTCATCGCCCTCGCCGACGACCTGCGCTCGCGAGCGATCGTCGAAGCGAATAACTGACCCGGTGCGTAGACGCCGTCCCGGCCGGAGCAGCGCGGTCCAGCGCGTCGCGGCGGGATCGTAGCGCATCGATTGCGCGGGATGCAGGAGCAGCACCTCGACGGCACCGCCGCTGGGTTCGCGCGTGCCCCACAGTCGCGCCGCGATGACGCGCGTGCGATTGAGCACGAGCAGATCGCCCGGCCGAATCAGTTCCGGTAAATCAGAGAACATGCGATGTTCGGTCCGCTCGGGACCGAGCACCATGAGCCGGCTCCCGTCGCGCTGCGTGGCAGGCTGCTGCGCGATGAGTTCGCTTGGAAGTTTGAAATCGTAGGCGGAGGCGAACTCCTGCGGCGAGCTCACTACGTCGTCAGGCGCTGCCGCTCGAGTTCCAAGAAGTTGGTGAGACGTTTAAGCTCTTCTTCGGTTGCATCGATGATAAGGATTCCAACCTGATAGTTCTCGGCTTGAAACGCTCGAATCCAGCGGACTTGGCCGCGCAGGCGCAAGAACGGATTTCGCTTCATCGTAAACGTGTACTTCGTACCGACCGGAAGGTACTGATCGGCGATGATCCGCATCCCGGTTGGTGAAATATCCGCAACCGCCCCGCGAAAAAGCATCGAGGAGAGCGGGTCTTCGACAACGACGTCGATGTATTTACGCAAGCGAAGCGCGTAACGCTTGTCGCTATTTGCGTCGTCTTCTCCGGCGGGTTTATTCGCCGGCCCGTCAGTCATGCTCGATCTCTGTTCCCGGAAAATAGAAATGCAGAATGTCGCTAAACGAAGCACCCTCGATCGCCCGGCCGCGTGCACCCCATTGGCACAGCCCGACGCCGTGGCCTAGCCCACCCCCTTCGATGACGATACGCTCCGGTGCCTCCGTACCGGCGCCTATTTTCGTGATGAGCAGGCTAGGAAGCACGCGCGATCCGATGCGTAGTCGAAACGCGCTGCCCTTTACCGGTATTGCGCCGCGTTGACCCTGCAGAATAAAACCGCTGACGCGCCCGCTGCTGTCGACTCCTGCTTCGCTGAGTGCTTGCAAGGGGGCGACCGGCTGTAACTCGCGCGAAAAATCCTGCTCGATCGCGGACAGTTCGAGTTCGCGATTCCAGCGATAATAGGGCGAATCCGTACACGTGGTGCAGACGACGCCGCTCAAATACGAAATGGGCGCGCCGCCCCAGGCATCGTGCGAAGCCTCGGTGCGCCCACCGCAACACGAACTGTACATCGCTTGGGCAAAACTCTCTCCGAATCGCAGCACCATGCCGGCGCTCGCGTCGACGGCAGCGCGTCCCGGCGCGCTTTCCGCGGCAACACCGGTATAGATCTGGTCGAGTTCCGACGGCACGACATCGTAGGCGCGTTGCGGATTGCTGCGCTGCAGCACGTACGTACGCGCGCAGACGGCCTGCGCTGCCAGCGCCGCCGCGGGCCATGACGGCGACATTTCATGGGGAACGACGCTGTAGAGGTACTCTTCGAGCGGCAGCGTGTTGACGATGCTTCCGTCGGCCAACTGCGCGGCATTTCCGCGATAGGCACGCCCGTTGAAGGTAAAGCCGTCTCCTGCCTGAGACGTAACAGTGCCGCGCCCGAGCAGGACGCGAAGCTCTGCCGTGCGCGCATTCATCGCGGGATCATTTTGATCTTGTGGAAGCGCACGAGCGCGCGCGGTCGTGGCGGCAGCAAGCGTGAGGGCGACGAACGTGCGTCGCGTCATCACAACAGTCGATCCTCGTGCCCCGGCGCGATCGCGCCGAGATGACGGTATGCCGACTCCGTCGCTTTGCGACCGCTCGCGGTGCGCACGACGAAACCCGCCTTGAGCAGATAGGGCTCGACCACATCTTCGAGCGTCTGCGTATCTTCGTTCAGCGTTGCGGCAATCGCGGCGATACCGGCCGGCCCACCGCGATACGACTCGATCAGTGCCCGCAGGAACGCGCGATCCATGCGGTCGAGTCCCAGCTCATCCACTCCCTCGCGTGCCAGCGCCTCCTGCGCCACCGCGCTCGTGATTGCTCCGCTCGCGCGAACTTCAGCGAAGTCGCGAACGCGGCGCAGCAGCCGGTTCGCGAGGCGCGGTGTCCCGCGGCTGCGCGCCGCGATCGTGCTCGCACCTTGCGAATCGAGCTGCGCGCCGAGCAAAAGTGCGGAGCGCGTGACGATTCGCTCCAAGTCCACCGGTTCGTAATAGTCGAGGTGGTGCACGATTCCGAAGCGGTCGCGCAGCGGCGCGCTAAGCATTCCGGCCCGCGTCGTCGCGCCGACGAGCGTGAAGCGCTTGAGCGGCAATTTGATCGTCTTGGCGTATGCGCCGCGATCGACCACGAAGTCGATCTGGAAATCCTCCATTGCGGGATAGAGAAATTCCTCAACGACGCGGCCGAGTCGATGGATCTCGTCGATGAACAGAACGTCGCCTTCTTCGAGCGAAGTCAAGATGCCGACGAGATCCTTTGGTTTTTCGAGCGTCGGCCCGCTGGTCGGACGAAAGTTCGCGCCCATTTCGCGGGCGACGAGGCCTGCTAGCGTCGTCTTTCCGAGCCCCGGAGGTCCGTAGAGCAGGATATGTTCGAGCGGCTCGCGCCGCGCGCGCGCCGCCTCGATGGCAATGCGAAGATTATCGACGACTCGGTGTTGGCCCACGTAGTCGTCGAAGGTTCGCGGTCGCAGGGAGGCGCCGTAGACTTCGTCTTCGAGCGATTCTTGCGGCGAAAGAATCCGATCCGTCTGATCTTCGCCCGTGTACAGCGGGCGGCGCCCTTCTTCGCTCATTCTTGCGCCGCCTTGCGGCGATAGATCTGCGCGAGCAACGTTTCGGCATCGTCGATCTTCGGATCGGCGTCAAGCGTTTCGCGAACCATCGCTTCAGCCTCGGGGCGCTTGTACTCAAGTTGCAGTAGCACGGAGAGCGCTTCGTCGGCAAAGTCCGGCATCGCCGCCGGTTGCGGCGGGGACGGATCTTGGATCAACAAGAAGCGCGCCACCTTGCCTTGGAGCTTCGCCACGATGTCACGCGCCTTCTGTTGCCCGATTCCCGGGAGCTTGCGCAGATAGGTGTGATCGCCGCGATCGATGGCGCTCGCAATCGAAGACATCGGTTCGGAAAATGCGCGTGCGGCGGTCTTCGGGCCGATCGAGGCGACGCTGATCAGCGCTTCGAAAAACGTGCGCTCGATCGCGTTGGTGAATCCATAATAGGTTGCGCGCGCGCTATTACCGTCGATGTTGAGCGCTGCATAGACTTCGAGGGCGACGCTCTCGCCGGGCGCAGCCGTAACCTTGTCGGCGACACAGGGAGGAAGAACGATTTCGTAGCCAAGTCCGGCAGCCTCGAGGACGACGTGCTCGCCGTCGCGTTCGAGCAGGGTGCCGCTAATGCGCGAAAACATGCTCGGACATGTTGAGGTATGCAAGCGCGATGGCCAGCGCGTCGGAAACGTCATTGGGTTTGGGCGCGACACGCAACTTCAGTAGTCGCGTTACCATCGCGTTGACTTGATCCTTGCTCGCACTCCCCGAGCCGACCAAGGCGCGTTTGACGTGCGCGTGGCCGAGCGTCTGAACCGGCACGCCGGCTTGAGCGCTTGCCAGACACATAACGCCCCTGGCGTGGCCCATCAAAATTGCCGTCATCGGATTCTTATATGTCGTGTAGAGCTCTTCGATGACGACCACGTCGGGCGCAGTCTGCGCGAGGAGTGCGGTAATCCCCTCGTGCAGGATCGCTAAACGCCGCTCGAGCGGTCCGTTCGGCGCGGGGCTCACGACGCCGGCTTCGATCAAGGTGACGCGTTGTCCGCGCCGCTCGATCACGCCGTAGCCGGTGACACGTAGCGCGGGGTCGATGCCGAGGATTCGCACTATTGTCCGGTGCCGTTGACGATGAGCGTCACCGTCGATCCCGGCGCGAGCGTTTCACCCACCGCCGGTTCCGTGCGAATCACGTGTCCGTTCGCGCCCTCGCTCGTCGTGTATTGGATCTTGCCGACCTGGTAACCGTCGGCGGCGAGCGTGTCCTGCGCATCTTGCAGCGCCTCGCCCTCAGTGTCCGGTACTTGCCCGTTAACCGAGAGGGTCAAGGTGACGCGTTTCCCGCTGGAAGCCTGCGAACCCGGCGGCGTATCTTGAGCGACGATCGTTCCATTCCGATCGGACTGCGTCGAAAACGTGATCGCCGGCTGCAGCCCGAGCTGCTGCAACTGCGTAACGGCTTGCGCGTACGCGACACCCACGAGCGATGGGACCGTGACGGCCTGCGCATTGTTGGCGGGACCGGTGCTCACGGTCGCGTGAATGATTGCACCGCGTTGCAGCGGCGTCCCGGCAAGGACGTCTTGCGAGTCGATCACGCCACTTGCGAAATTTGGATCGGACGTTTGTTGCGACGTGTCGAGCGTGATCCCGAGTTTCGACGCCGTCGCCTGTGCTTCCGCAACTCCCATGTTGACGAAATTCGGCGCGGCGATCGACTGCGGGCCTTTGGAAACCGTGAGTGCGATCACGGCGCCCTTACGCACCTGCGAGCGCGCCGCCGGGCTTTGGTCGATGACGCTATCCTTGGCCGCGTTGTCGAACCGGTCGGCGCGTTTGACCTTGAAGCCGTCATCTTGCAACGTGCGCTGCGCGTCGCTAACGTTGTATCCGCGCACGTCGGGCAGCCCGACCAGCGGCAGACCGTTGCTGACCACGAGCTCCACGAGTGCGTTGCGGTCCACTTTCGTACCGGCCTGTGGATTTTGACGAATCACGTGGTTGGCGGGCACCGTATCGCTGGCGCTCTTGATAAAGCGCGCGACGAGACCGGCGTTGACGACGGCCGCTTGGGCTTGCGTATCCGTCATATCAGTGTAGTCGCCGACGACCACCGAAGAAGCGACGCTGGGCAGGCTCAGCGGATGCCCGAAGATGACGTAGCCGATGCCGGTTGCGGCAACCGCGAGCAGGACCAGCGTAAGGATGAGGCCCAGCCCGAAGCGTGAACGGCGCTCCTCTTCTTCGCTCATCGAGCTGTAAGCGCGGTCGGGTAATGGCGAGCGCCGCGGCGGCAACACGCTGTGCATCATTTGCGTCGGCGCGTCGTCAGCGATCTGATACGCCGGAACGCTGGGACGCTCGCGCGCCTCGCGCAGCGCGGTGGCGACCTCACTTGCCGATCGAAAGCGATTCTCCGGACGCTTTTGCAAGAGCTTGTTCACGATCGCGGCCAGCGCGGGCGAAACGCCGGAGGTGTTGGTATCGAGGACGGGTACCGGATCGCCGATGTGCTTGAGCGCGACTGTTACCGGTGATTCCCCGGTATACGGCAGCGCCCCGGTCAGCATCTGATAGAGGACGATGCCGACGCTGTAGAGATCCGAACTCTCGTGCAGTTCATGACCCTGCGCCTGTTCCGGCGAGATGTAATACACGCTTCCCATCACGAGGCCGGGTTTGGTGAGCGCCATCGTCTGCTGCGAAACCGCTCTCGCGATGCCGAAGTCGGAAAGCTTGACCACGTCGTCTTTGGTGACCAGGATGTTGGCGGGCTTGATGTCACGATGCAAAAGGCCGGAACGATGCGCGTAAGCCAGACCGTTGCAAATCTGTGCTGCATAGTCGATTGCGACCGGTTCGGGCAATGCGCCGTCGGCGATGATTTCGGCCAGAGAAGGCCCATCGACGAGTTCCATCACGATATAGTACGTTTCGCCCTCGCGCCCAACGTCATAGGTGTTGACGATGTTGGGGTGCGAGAGCCGTGCAGCCGATTCAGCCTCTTGATAAAAGCGGCGCACGAACTCGTCGTCGGCCGCGTACTGCGGGCGAAGCACTTTGATCGCAACGCGCCGGCGCAACACCGTGTCGGTGCCGCTGTAGACCGTCGCCATCCCGCCTTCGCCGAGCCTACGATCGAGTTTGTAACGATTGTTGAAGGTCTGCTGCTCGATCACGTTCGAGTACTCGTTTCTCGCGCCGCAGGTGTTTCCTGCATACACCTGGTCGCTATCACGGTGTAGCGAGCGCCGTTTCGAGCACGTTGCGCGCGATGGGCGCCGCAACATCCGCTCCGTAGCCGGCATTTTCAACCACGACCGCAACCACGAAACGTGGATGATCCGCCGGTGCGAAACACACGAACCAGGAGTGCGAGAGTCCGTGTGGATTGGTTGCGGTTCCCGTTTTGCCCGCTACTTGCACGTGAGGGATTCGCGCGGTTGTCCCGGTGCCGCGCTGCACGACGGCGATCATCATCTTCGTCACCTCCGCGGCAGTTTGTGCCGAGATGGGCGATTCGAGGGTTCCCGGAGGCGTCGCGCTCGCCACTTTGCCGTCGCGAACGATCTGCCGCACGATATATGGCCGCGGCATCGTGCCGCTGTTCGCTATCGTCGCCGTGACCAGCGCCATACTGAGCGGCGTTACCAAAAGCGCGCCTTGCCCAAAAGCCATTTGCGCAAGCTCGCCCGGTACGATCGTGTCTTTGGGAGGAACGCGGTCGGTCTCGGCAGGGAGCTGGAAGTCGAGCGACGCTCCGATGCCCCAGCGCCCGAGATAGTCGTAGAATTGATCGACGCCCATCTTCAGCGCGATTTGTGCGAAGTCGACGTTGCTGGAAAGCGCGAATGCGCCGGTGAGATCTTGATCGCCGGTGGCTTCGCTCTCGTTATCGTGCAGCGTGAAGTTTCCGATCTGAAAATAACCGGGATCTTCGAAGCGCGAATCCATCGTGACCGTGCCGGCTTCGAGCGCCGAACCTGCGGTGAAAACCTTGAAACTCGAGCCCGGCGGATAGAGTCCGCTCGTGGCGCGATTGAGCAGTGGGCTCTGCGGATCATCAACGAGAGATGGAAATTCCGCGTCGTAGCGCGCGGGGTCGTAGCTCGGCACGCTTGCGATCGCGAGCACCGCGCCGGTCGCCGGATCCAGGACGATGCCGCCGCCGCGCGCATGACGCGAGAGTTGATCCCACAGCGTTCGTTCGATGGCCGGAACGATCGTGGTAACCACATCCGCGCCGTGCGACTGCGAGCTCTTCCCTTCAAACGCGTCCAGAATCTCATCGAACTGCGCGACCGGATCGCCGGTCGTGTCGGCGGGCGTGAGCGCGCGGTCATAAGCGTCCTCGATCCCGCTCGTGCCGTACCGCGCAGAGACATACCCGACGGTCTGCGCGAGGGCGTCGCCAAACGGATAGGCGCGCCGGTTCCCCTCGGTTTGCGCGAGTACCGTCCCATCGGTCGCAAGGATGCGCCCGCGCCGAGCGTCGAGCAAGGCGTGACGCGGATTATAGGGCTTCGATGCGATCTCGGGTCCTGCCACGAGCATTACCCACGCCGCGCGAACCACGAGAATCGCGAACAAGCAGAGGAAAAATATCCACAGCCGCCCGATTGCGCGATTGGTCACCGTTCGCGCAGAACGCTGAATCCGCCGCCGGAACGCACGGCCATATGCGCCCGGCCCGGCTCGGAGGAAAGCAACAGGTTGATCATCTGCTGCGCTGTTGCGTCGGCAATCTCACCAGCGGCGAGTACGACGTCGACCTTCATTTCGCTCAAGATGGGTGGCGCCACGTACGCACACGAGGGCAGCGTCTCGAAGTGCCTTTCTTCGTAAGGTCCGTCATGCCAGGGGCCACGTTTGCCGAAGACCTGCGCGTGATAATCCCAAGCGCAAAGCTGCTTCTCTTTCCACACGAATTCATCACGCACGCATAACCGGCGGCAGGCGGCGCATTGGACGATTGGCCCCGGCGGATGCGCCAAACCATCGGCGATTTCCTCGGGCACGTCCTCGATATTGAGGACCGCTTCATCCGAGAGCGCCTCGGGCAGTTCGGCGTGCCATTGCACGCGCGCGAGCAATTCGATATCGCGCATCGGTGCGACAAACGCGCGCTCGTCTTCGGGTGGGAAGGTGCGGTCGACCCAATCGAGCAGGTTTGCCAGCGCAATCCCAACGTTTTGCCAGCTTTCTCCGATCACCACGCCGACCGGCGTCCACGCTAGTGGAACCAGACGCGCGGTGATTGCTCCGCCGTCGGTACGAAAACTGTTGATGAAGCCCAAGGTACTGCCGCTGCCGCCCAGCACGAACACGCGCGGCTCGTCGCTCAGCTCGAGGCTTCGCTCGTCATTGCCTCGCTGCGATACTCTTGCAGACTCCGCGGCGGTCCCGCCGTGCTTTCGAGTGCCTCCGCGAGGGCCCGGGCCGTATCCAGACTGGTCAAACACGCAATACTCGCTTCTACCGCGGCGCGCCGAATCTTGTAGTTATCGGACATTTCCCGCGGCCCTTTGGCATCGTTGATCACCAGGTCCACGCTACGCTGTCCGATCACGTCGAGCACGTGCGGTGAACCGTCGGAGATTTTTTTGATCGCTTCGCACACGATGCCCGCTGCCTCGAGCACGGTGCGCGTTCCAGGCGTTGCCACGATCGTGAACCCGAGATCCGCATAGCGCCGCATCACGGCCACCGCCTCGTCCTTCTCCTCGTCGGCAATCGAGACGAGAATGCGCCCTCCCGAACCGGGCAAACGGACGCCCGCGCCGATGAACCCTTTACGCAGGGCCCCCGCAAAGGTTTCGTCGATGCCGAGCACTTCGCCGGTTGACTTCATCTCGGGTCCAAGGATCGTTTCGACGCCGCGCATTTTCGAGAACGAGAACACCGGCACTTTGACGACGACATATGGGGTGCGCGGATGCAGTCCGATGCCGTACTCCATGTCGCGCAGGCGCTCGCCCAGCGCAATACGCGTCGCTGCGGCGACGATGTTCACGCCGGTGGCCTTCTGAATGATCGGCACGGTGCGGCTCGCGCGCGGATTGGCCTCAATGATGTACAGATCGCCTTCGTGGACCACGAACTGAATGTTGATCAGCCCGCGAATCTTGAGCTCGCGTGCGATCGCGGTCGTGACGTCGACGATGCGCCGCTCCATCGCAGCATCGATCGTTTGCGTGGGATAGACGCTGATCGAATCGCCCGAGTGAATGCCGGCCCGTTCGATGTGCTCGAAGATGCCCGGGATGAGAATGTCCTCGCCATCGAAGACCGCGTCGACCTCGACCTCAAGCCCACGCAAATACTTATCCACCAGCAACGGGGCGCCGGGCAAAATCGGCGGGGCAGACTCGGCATATGAGGCGAGCTGGCCTTCATTATAAATGATCTCCATCGCTCGCCCGCCCAGCACGAAGCTCGGACGCACGAGCACCGGAAATCCCAGTTCGCGTGCAAAGGCGCGCGCTTCGCGGAAACTCGTGGCGGCTTTGCCTTCGGGGCGTGCCACACCCAAAGCGCGAGAGCGCCGCATCGAACTGCGCGCGATCCTCGGCCATGTCGAGGCTGGCTCGATCGCTGCCGATGATCCGCACGCCCCGCGCCTCGAGTTCGGGCGCCAAATTGATCGCGGTTTGGCCGCCGAAGGCGAGCATGACGCCGCTCGCGTGGGTGGCGCGGTACGCGGCCTCGACTTCATCTGCACCCGGCGGCTCGAAGACGAGCGTATCGGACACGTCGAAATCGGTCGAAACGGTCTCAGGATTATTGTTGACGATGACCGCGGATTTGCCGGCGGCACGCAGCGCCCACGCCGCGTGCACGCAACTATAGTCGAACTCGATGCCCTGACCGATGCGAATCGGTCCGCTGCCGACGACGACCACCGCTTCGCAGGGCGTCGGGCGCATCTCGTTCATCTCACCGCGCGAAAGATAATAGTAGGGCGAACGCGCTGGGAATTCAGCCGCCGCCGTGTCGACCATTCGAAAACTTGGTTCGAGCATATCAGCGCGAGCGAGCGGAGCGAGCCGCGCGGCTTTAGACGGCAAAGCTTCAGCTTTGACGGATAAAGTCTCGTCATCAACGATGTCTCCGATTTGGTACAGCCAGAAGCGGTCGATCGCCGAGTTCGCGTGGATGCGTTCGATGCAGGCGTCGCGTCCCCCCGATCCCGCACGGCGAATCAGTTCGGCGACGGCGAAGAGCCGCTCGTGTGTGGGACGCGCGACGATCGCCTCGAGCTCACCCTCGGTCCATTCTTCGTATTCACCGCCGGTGAGGCGTTCGCGCTTGACGTCGAGACCCCGAACGGCCTTCATCAATGCATCACGAAACGTCCGGCCGATCCCCATCGCCTCGCCGGTCGATTTCATCTGCGTGCCCAGCAGCGTATCGGCAAGCGGAAACTTGTCGAACGGCCAGCGCGGAATCTTGACCACGCAGTAGTCGAGCGTCGGTTCGTATGCCGCCTTGGTCACGCCGGTGACCGGATTGGGAATCTGGTCGAGCGTCTGACCCAAGGCAATGCGCGTCGAGATCTTCGCGATCGGGTACCCGGTCGCTTTAGAAGCGAGCGCCGAACTGCGCGAGACGCGCGGGTTGACCTCGATGATCGCGTACTCGTTACTCGTGGGGTGCAGCGCAAATTGGATGTTACAACCGCCCTGCACGCGCAGCGAACGGATGACATTGAGGGAGGCGCTGCGCAGCATCTGATAATCGAGATCCGAGAGCGTCTGCGACGGAGCGACGACGATCGAGTCACCGGTATGCACGCCGACCGGATCGATGTTCTCCATGTTGCAGACGATGATGCAATTGTCTGCGCCGTCGCGCAGGACTTCGTACTCGATCTCTTTCCAGCCCAGGAGCGAGGTCTCGAGCAGCGCCTGATGGATCAGCGAGGCATTCAGTCCCGCGTCGAGCCGTTCGCGCAGCTCGGCTTCGTTATACACGACACCGCCGCCGGTGCCGCCGAGCGTGTACGCCGGACGGACGACCAGGGGATAGCCGGACTGCGCCGCAAAGGCAAGGCCCTGCTCGACTTCGGTGACGATGACGGATTCGGGAACAGGCTCGCCGATCTCGAGCATTTTTGCTTTGAATCGCTCGCGGTCTTCCGCAAGTTTAATCGTATCGACCGGTGTGCCCAGCAATTCAACGGCGTAGCGTTCAAGAACGCCGGCTTCGTCGAGTTCGACGGCGAGATTCAATCCGGTCTGGCCGCCCAGGGTCGGCAAGAGCGCATCGGGGCGTTCGCGGGCAATGATCGCTTCCACCGACGCGACGGTGAGCGGTTCGAGGTAGACCGCGTCCGCGATCTCGGGATCGGTCATGATCGTCGCCGGATTGGAGTTGACGAGGACGACGCGGTGGCCTTCCTCACGCAGTGCGCGGCACGCTTGAACGCCGGCATAGTCGAATTCCGCAGCCTGACCGATCACGATCGGACCGGAGCCAATCACGAGGATATTGCGGCGGGGCATGCTGGGGAGAGGGGATTGGCGGAAGTGGTTCGGTCGGCCTTCGGCCATTGCACGTCCTGTGCTCCGAACCTTACCCGCATCGTGCGGGTGAGACATATGTCGTCACGGTTGCAATCGGAGCACGGTCCAACCCGTAGCGCCGGCGCGCTTGTACGCGAGACGATCGTGCAGTCGATTGGCCTGCCCCTGCCAGAATTCTACGTAGTTGGGTGAGAGCACATAGCCTCCCCAGGAGTGCGGTCGCGGCACGTCCTCACCGGCAAAGCGCTCTTCGAAATGCTCCATCCGCTCGACCAGGGTCTCGCGGCGTTCGAGCGGCGCACTTTGTTCGGATGCCCAGGCCGAGAGTTGATGTCCGCGCGGCCGCGATGCGAAGTACGCGTCGGATTCGTCCTCGGACAACTGGGTAACCGTTCCCTCGATGCGCACCTGCCGGTGCAGCGGTGCCCAGAAGAACGCCGCCGCGGCGCGCGGATTGGTTTCGAGCTGTGTCGCCTTGCGGCTAAAATATGAGGTATAAAACTGCAGACCGCGTTGGTCCAATCCGCGCAGTAGCACGATGCGCGCGCTTACCGCACCTTCTGCGTCAACGCTTGCGAGCGTCATCGCGTTGGGTTCACGTATCTCGACGCTCGCGTACGCCTCATCGAGCCAGGTGCGCAACTGCTCGATCGGATTCTTGGCTAGCCCTTCTTCCAGAAAAGGTGCACTCGAATAGATGTCGCGGCTACTCTCGATACTCACGGAAATCTCCCAACGGACAGGCCGGTCAGCAGTGTAACCACCAGAAGCGCCGCGCCGGCGAGAACGAAACCGAAGCCTGCGGCCACGGGCCTGCGCTCGATCGTCGTTTGCCGTCCGAGCCGCGAAAGCGCATCGCGCAACTGAGACGCATTTTCAGCCCGGGCGTACGCGCCACCCGTGACTTGCGCGTATGACTGCAGCGCGCCTTCATCGATTGACGATTCTTCGCCGCCGATCACGTCGCCATTCGGCGTCCCGATGCCGATCGTATAAATCGGCACGTGATGTGCGGCAAAATACTGCGCCATCTCCTGCGGGTCGACACCGGTGTTATTCACGCCGTCGGTGATCAGCACGACGACGCGATGGCCGCTCGGCGGGAACTGCGACGCGGCTAGTTGCAACGCGTCGCCGATTGCGGTGGCCCCGTTCGGCGCCGGAATCTGATCGACCGCGCTGAGAATCGTCTCCCTGTTTGAGGTGAGCGGGGAAATCAGCTCGGCCGCTCCGGCAAAGGTGATGAGCCCGATCTTGATTCCGGCCGGCGCTTCTTGAATGAACGCTCGCGCGGCGCTCTGCGCTGCGGCGGCACGCGTCGGCGCAACGTCGGTCGACGCCATGGAGCCCGACGTATCGATGCAGATAAAAACGCTTCCGTCGGCAACCGGCACCGGAAGGCGGAGATGCGGACCGGCCAGACCGATGACGAGCGCGCACAGGGCGACGATCCATGCCCCGCGCAGGAGTGCTGTAATCCAGGCTCGTGGCGCAAGCGCTCGTTGGAGAAAGGCAAGGTTCGAGTACTGCAACGCCTGCGCGTCCGCACGTGAAACGGCGCGTTGATACAGCACCGCGAGCAATGCCGCGCCAAACGCTCCAACGCCGAGGACCCACGGCGCATCGAAGCTCATTGCGCCACGCCGAACGCCGCGCGCAGCGAAGCCGCTCCGTCCGCCTCGTGAAGAATTCCGGTTCTCCAGCCGGCCTGCGAAAAGCGCGCGACGAGTTCGTCCTCACGCTCGCGCACGGCGTGTGTGAACGACTCCCGTTCCCGTCTGCCGATATACGTGCGCAATCGCCCGCCTTCGGCGCCCGCGAATCGCACCACGCCGCTAAGCGGTAGTCCGTCGTACCACGGATCGCGGGCGATCAGCGCCGTGCAATCGCACCACGCCGCCAAGCTTTCCAGAAGATCGACGTCTTGCGCGGTGAGGTCGTACCAATCGCCGATGGCCAGCAACGCGGTCCCGCGGCGCAGCGCCGTGCGCGCGGTCGCGAGGGCACCTGCCGATTCAAACGGCGTCGTGACCGGAGCATGCGCCGGGCCCAAGTAATCGCTCCCGATGCGCAGCAGCCGGTCGCCGCTGCGCGCAGCGGCAAACCATGCCTGTGCGGCTTCGTGCGCGGCGTCGACTAATCGACGCGACCGTCCAACGTGCATCGAGGGTGTGTCGTCGACCATGACGGCGAGCGTCAACGCGACATCCTCGAGGACGACACGCGTTTGCAGCTCTCCCGCGCGCGCCGTGGCCGCCCAGTCGATGCGCCGCACGTCGTCGCCGGGAACGTATTCGCGCAATTCAATAAACTCATAGCCGTCCCCGCGGTACATCGTCGGTGAACCCGCGCCAAAACGCCGCGGACGCCGCTTTCCGCGCAGCAACGCATCCCGCAACGTGAGCATCGCCATCAGGGCGTAGGCACCTTGGCGATCAATTGGTCGAGCACGCGCGAGGGGCCGCCCTCGGCAGTCACGCGGAAATTGAATCCGATGCGATGGCGTAGCGCAAGCGGCGCTACGCTGCGAACGTCATCCGGAACCGCATAGTCGCGCTGCTCGAGTAAGGCCTTCGCGCGCGCCAGATTGGCGATCGCGAGCGTCGCACGTGGGCTTGCGCCGTAATCGATGGCGGGATGTTGCGCTTCGCGGGTGACGACGACCAGCTCGACGATGTAGCGCTTGAGCGCGTCGTCGAGATGCACGCTGTGGGCTTGCGCGCGCCACTCTCGCACCTGATCGAGCGTGGCGACCGGTGCAACGACCGGGGCATCGGCAATCGCGAAGCGTTCGAGAATTGCCAGCTCGTCGTGACGCGACGGATAGCCGACGTCGACCTTGAGCAGGAAACGATCCATCTGCGCGACGGGCAGCGCGTACGTCCCCTCGGAATCGAGCGGATTCATCGTGGCCATCACGATGAACGGATCCGGAAGCGGGTGCGTCTGCGGACCAATGGTTACTTGGCGCTCCTGCATCGCTTCAAGCAGTGCGGACTGCACCTTTGCCGGCGCCCGATTGATCTCATCGGCCAGGACCACGTTGGCGAAGATCGGACCGCGCACCGTGGTAAACGCGCTCTCGCGCTGGTCGAAGATACGCGTTCCCACGATGTCGCTGGGCAAGAGATCGGGCGTGAATTGAATCCGCTTGAACTCGCCGTGCAGTGCATCGGCAAGGCTACGGCAGGCGAGGGTCTTGGCCAGTCCCGGGGGGCCCTCCAGCAATACGTGCCCGCTGCACAACAATCCCAGGAGCAAACCTTCGATCACCTCCTCTTGTCCGACGATGGTGCGTTCGAGGGCACGCGTCACGATCGCGGGTCCGGATCCGATGGTGCTCATCGCGTCATGCGCTCCAATTGGGCGATTGCTGCCGCCACGGCCACGTTGAGGTCAGCGTCATAGGTGAAGCCGGCGCGCTCGAGCGCGCGCAAGAGATCGCGCAGGCTTGGATCGGCGGCGAGGGGCCTTTGCAGCACGTCCGCCAGCGTCTCCGTGTCGCTTGCGCCAACCATTCGCCGCACGATGCTTCGCGCCCGCATCGCGCCGGCTCGCGTGCGCTCGTGCCGCAACCTCTCCAGCGCTTCGCGCAACGCATCCTTGGGATTGCGCGCGACCGGTTTTGCCGGTGCAAGCGTAACGACTGGCGCCGGCGGCGGGGGACGACGCCGAATCAGCGCGACGACGAGGAACACCACGCCGACGATCCCGATCACAATCACCAGGAGGCGCAGCAGCGCCGCGCCGAGTGCGCGCATCCCTTGCCACGCATCATCTGCGGCGACGATGGCCGAGCCGGGGCCGGCTACGCGGATGGTAAGTGAATTCGAAAAATAACGCTTTGCCTTCCCGTCACGGGCGTCGACGGCATCGAGCGTGACCGGGGCAATCGTGATGGCGCCGGAGTGATGGGCAACCACGGTGATTGTTTCGCGATAGGTTGACCCGCCGCTACGTGATGCAACCGTCGTTCGCTCGCTGCCGAGGAGTTCCAATTCGGCGAGAATCGGCAGATCGAGGTTATCGAGCTCCGCGATGCGTTGGCGCACGTGCGCCGTCACGATTAGGTGAAATGGAACTTCGATCTGCGGTGTGGTGGTGTCCGCGGCAAGCGTCAATTGCGTCACCGTCAACCGTTGCAAACTCTGGGCGTTGGCGGTGGACACCATTGCGCCGAGCGCTAGCGCAACGAGTATCAGCGAACGGATGGGAGCGAAGAGAGCCATTGTGCGAAGAGCGGGCGAGCGTCGAACGGTCCGGGCGACGCCTCGGGATGGAATTGAACGGCCGCCACCGGAAGTTCGCGATGGCGGAATCCTTCGTTCGTCCCATCGTTGAGATTGACCATCGTCGGTTCGAGGTTGTCGGGCATCGAGCGCGCATCGACGGCATAGCCGTGATTGTGCGCCGTAATCAAGACCTCGTCACGAAGCAAGTCTTTTACCGGCTGATTGCCGCCGCGATGTCCGTACGGAAGCTTGTATGTTTGTGCGCCGCACGCGAGAGCCAGCAGCTGATGTCCAAGGCACACGCCGAACAACGGCTTTCGCCCGAGGAGCCCGCGCAGTGTTTCGATCGTTTCACGTAGATCGGTGGGATCGCCGGGACCGGGCGAGATGAAGATCGCGTCCGGGTCACCGCGTAGAAGTTCTTCTTGCGTTGCGTTATAGGGCACGACGGTGACTTCGCTGCCGAGCGCGGTCAGTTCGCGCAGGATAGCGCGCTTGACGCCGCAGTCAATGAGCGTCACGCGCGGGCCGCCCCGCGTGCCTTCAACGTGGCGTTCGCGCGTCGCCACGCTCGGAACGAGATCCGCCGTGCTTGCCGAGCGCACGAACCGTGCGAGCTCGCTCTCGGCCCGTTCCAGCGCCGCCGCGCCGACCGCGAGCGCAGCCCAGATCGTGCCGTGTTCGCGCAACGTAATCGTGATCGCGCGCGTGTCGGCGCCCACCATCGTGGGAATCTTTTGATCATCGAGCCAATCCGGCAGCGCCGCCTTGCTCAGGTAGTGCGAAGGATGGCGCGCGATCTCTTTGATGATGGCACCGCTCACGCACGCGCGCGGATACTGCGCGGCGCTTCCGGAAATGCCGTAGTTGCCGATCAGCGGATACGTGAAGGTGAGGATTTGTCCGGCATACGACGGGTCGGTAAGGGCCTCTTCGTAGCCCGTCATTCCGGTATAAAAGACGGCTTCACCGAGGGAGAGACCCTCGTGGCGCAAGCCGAAGCCGTCGAAGCGCGAGCCGTCGGCGAGGAACAGTGCTGCGGGGATGGTCATGCTAAAGCAATGGCGGTTATACAGAGGGGCCCCGCAAACCTGGAGTTAACGCGCCCAGAATGGACTGGCACTTTGGCGCGACCGCCTTCGCGACCGCGATTACGATCATCGACCCCATCGGCATGATTCCGATTACGGCCGCAACGACCGCACATTTTGACCGAGGCAAGCGTAATCGCATCGTCGATCAGGCCGTCCTGGTGGCAGCCATCGTGATGCTCGCGATGGGGCTCGTCGGCCCGTATTTGCTCGACTACCTCGGCATTACGCTGCCGGCATTTGGAATCGCCGGCGGGATTCTGCTCTTCTTGATTGCGATCGACATGCTCTTTGCGCGACCCACCGGGGCGCGCGCCACCAGTGAGGAAGAACGCGTCGCACGCGAAGGCGAGAACCCCGCCGTCTTTCCGCTCGCGATCCCGATGATTGCCGGTCCGGGTACGATCGCGACGGTTCTCTTGCTCGTTAACCTGGCGCGCGGCAATCCGGCGCGTGACGCGCTCGTGCTGGTTGCCTATGCTGCCGCGCTCGCGATCGCGTGGCTCTGCATGCGCGGCGCGGCACGCTATCTCCATCGCTTGGGAACGACCGGCATTCACGTTGTCACGCGCGTGCTTGGGATCATTTTAGCCGCGCTTGCGGTACAATTCGTCATCAACGGTATCTTACAGACCCCGCTCATCCGGCACTGAACTCGAGGAGATCTCATGGAAAACGATGATCCGCCCGCGGAACAGATGATTCACGATCTCGGCCTCGATCCGACGCTCGAGATCGACTCAGATCAGCGCGCTGACCTGCTTCGTCGCTGGCACCGCGACTTCGGGAGCCGCTACGGCAGCGAACCCGACGTCAAAGGCGATCTCGAAGGCGATTAAAGTCGCCAACGTAACTCGCCGCCTACGATGGTCGCGATTGCGCGCCGCGGCAGCGTTTGCCCGTCAAATGGCGTACTCTTCCCTTTCGATGCGAACGTCGAGGCATCAACCGTCCACGCGCGATCGGCGAATATCGTAATGTCCGCGGGCGAGCCAATGCCCAGCGTTCCGCCTGCGACGTTGAGAATCCGCGCCGGATTCGTCGAAAGCAACGCCACGAAACGGTCGAGCGGTAGATCCGGGATTGCCGATGCATACGCGCCGATCGCAATTTCCAGACCGGTAAACCCGACTGCGGCACTTTGCAGATCGCCCGCTTTTTCTTCTTTTGTGTGCGGGGCGTGGTCGGTTGCAAATACGTCGATGCTCCCATCGCGCACGCCGTCGCGTAGCGCGCGCGCGTCGCCTTGCGATCGCAGCGGGGGATTCACTTTTGCGCCCGCGCCACGTTCGCGAACGGTTTCGTCCGTCAGGAGCAGATGGTGCGGCGTCACCTCACAGGTCGCGGTGCCGCCCTGTGCGCGCGACCAGCGCACGAGCTCCAGTGCACGCGCGGTGGAGAGATGTGCGATGTGCCACGCTTTCCCGGTATCCAATCCAATGAGCAAATCGCGAGCGACGATGACGTCCTCACTTACGCTGGGCGCACCGGCAAGCCCGAGGGCATCCGCCACCGGACCGGCGGTCATCACCGCGTTGCCCTTGAGTTCCTCGTCCTCGGCGTGGGAGATGAACACGCCCGCTACACCGCGAGCTCGTAAAGCGGCGTCGCGCAGGACACGCGCGCTTGCGACCGTGTTGCCGTCATCGGAGAACGCGACGGCGCCGCAACGCGCGAGTGCTGCAAAATCGACGATCTGGCCTCCTTCGCGCCCACGCGTGATCGCGGCGATTGGGTAGAGCCGGCAGCGCGCGTCGCGCGCCGCGATGGTTGCGAGCTGGGTGAGTACTTCGGGCGTATCCAGCGCCGGCTGCGTGTTGGGCATGCAAGCGACCGCGGTGAACCCGCCCTGCAACGCGGCCTGGGTTCCGGTTGCAATGGTCTCTTTCTGCGGAAATCCCGGTTCACGCAGGTGCACGTGCATGTCGATAAACCCGGGCGCAAGGATAGCCCCGGTTGCATCAAAGACATCTTCGCCGGATTGGGGCTGCAGGTGTTCGCCGATCTGGACGACCGCACCGCCCGCGGTGCGCACGTCGCGGCGCGCATCGATGCGCTGCGACGGATCGATCAGCCGCCCTCCGTGAATGAGCACCTAGCGTCGTGCCCCCCAAGTTCGGTACATAAAGCTGGCCGTCTGGTGGCACGCGCCCAAGGAACGATGAGCGACAAAAGCAGCGCTTTGCGAGCGAAGAGTGACGCAGGACGCGACCGTCAGACGGCCAGCCGTCGCGGTAGCGGCGCCGAAAGTGCACTGGCATCGTTGCTCGTCAGTCACAGAGCGTGCACTATGCTCCTTCCTCGCGCCTCGCCTTTGCACTTCGGCGCTCGCTACTTTATGCATCGAACTTGGGGGGCACGACGCTTAGCTAACGCGCTCGCGTGTGCCGTTGACCAAGAGATCGAGGACGGCCATGCGTATGTACACGCCATGGTGAACTTGACGAGCGTAGCGCCAGCCGGCGAATTCGAGCACGGTATCGTCGAGCTCCATACCGCGATTATAGGGTCCCGGATGCATGATGATCGTATGTGGTTGCAGGCGCGCGAGCCGGCGCCCGTTGAGCTGATAGCGCTCGATGTACTCACGGTCGTCGATCGGCATCTGAGCGAAACGCTCGCGCTGAATACGCAGCAAGATCACTGCGTCGGCCGATTCCAATGCGCTATCGAGGTCGCGGACGACTTTCGCTCCCGCGATCGCATCCTGCGCGCTCAGAAAGCATTCCGGCCCGACGAGCAACGTCTGTGCGCCCAGACGAGCGAGGCCCAGGACCGTCGAGTGCGCAACGCGGGAATGGGCAACGTCACCAACGATCGCAATGGTGCGTCCTTCCAGCGATCCGAACTCATCGCGCAACGTGAAGAGATCCAGAAGCGCCTGCGTGGGATGCGCGTGCGAGCCGTCGCCCGCATTGATCACGTGGCCGTCGAAC
The DNA here is from genome assembly GCA_963833045.1 of Vulcanimicrobiota bacterium. Taxonomy (GTDB): domain Bacteria; phylum Vulcanimicrobiota; class Vulcanimicrobiia; order Vulcanimicrobiales; family Vulcanimicrobiaceae; genus Aquilonibacter. Next base: position 181,302 of record CAWHWL010000014.1, on the reverse strand, counting down.
GCGGCCGCGACGCGCGCCGGAAAGCCTGCTTCGGGATGACGGATGACGATAACGCCGATGCCCATCGCTGAAAGCGTGAGCATCGTATCCTCCACGGTCTCGCCTTTGGTCGCGAGGCTCAATTCCTTCGGAGAAAGGTTGACGACGTTGGCGCCGAGACGCATCTGTGCAAGGTTGAACGAGGTAAACGTTCGCGTGCTTTGCTCAAAAAAAAGGTTGACCGCGTCAACCCCTTCGAGCAATCGTCCCGGCGCGTGCCCTTCGAAAGACCGCGTCTGCTCGAAGATCGCTTCGATTTCGTCGGCGGAGAGATCGTCGAGATCGATGAGGCTACGACGCGTGCGCATGGATCGAGACCTCATCGCTAGCTGTCGCTTGCGCGGCGAGCGCGACCTTGACGTGTTCGCGGCGACTCGTCGGGATCACGCGCCCGACGTAGTCGGCTTGAATCGGAAGTTCGCGCAAGCCTCGATCGACCATCACGCAGAGCCGGATCGCCGCGGGACGACCCAGATCCGTGACCGCGTCGAGCGCTGCGCGAATCGTGCGTCCGGTGAAGAGCACGTCGTCGGCGATGACCACGAGCCGGTCGCTGATGTCGACGGGGATTTGCGATTCGGGCATCTCGTGGGTGACACGGTCGTCCCGGTAAAGGTTGATGTTGAGGAACCCCAACGCCGGCGCCTTGCCGCTGATCCGTTCGATTTCGCTGGCCAACCGCTGCGCTAGCGCCTCCCCGCCACGTCGCACGCCGATGAGCACCACCCCGCGCTGCGCGTCGTCGGGCTCGAGGATCTGATGCGCGAGGCGCGCGATCACGCGCGCGATCTCGTCGCTCTCGAGCAGAACGCGCGATTTTTGCATCGCGGTGGTCATGCAGTCTCTCCCATGGCGGCCAGCGCAGCCTCGACGCGGGCTAGTTCGTTTCGATATCCTTCCAGCTTCTCTCGCTCCTTCGTAACCACGATGGGCGCCGCCTTGGCGATGAAGTCGTGGTTGCCCAGCCTGCTTTCGCCTCGCTCGACCTCACTGCGCAGGCGCTTCGCGTCTTTACGGTAGCGTTCGAGCAAGAGCGTTCGCGGTGCCTCGACCACCACTGCGCTGATGCCGCCGCGCAACGTGGGATCTACTACAACCGTCGCCCCCGCGGCCGCCGGCGCGTAGGCCACGATTGCGTCGAGCGCCGCAGCGCCGAGATCGCCCGGAACGCGGGTCGGTGGTTTGGAGCCGAGCGGCAACTCGAGCTCTTGCTTGAGGCGACGAATCTGCTCGGTGACGGTCATATGCGTTTCGAATGCTGCTGCGGCATCGCGATCGACCGGCACCTCGAGCCGGTCCGGCCACGTCGCGGTCATGATGGTCACGCCGTCGTGTGGAAGCGCAAGCCAAACCTCTTCGCTGATGAACGGCTCGATCGGATGGAGCACGCGCATAGCGTTGTTCCATACGAATGAGAGCACGGCTGCACGGGTGGCATGATTTTGCTCCACTTTCGTCGCTTCGACATACCAATCGCAGAACTCGTACCACACGAAACGCCAGACCGCATCGGCGGCGTTACCGAAGTCAAAGCCGTCGAAACGCTCGCTGACGTTCGCGATCGTATCGTGCAGGCGCGTAAGAATCCACTTATCAGCGACCGTCAGATCACCGGCTTTGGGCAGTGTCATCGCGTGCGGCAGCCCCTCGGGCAACGACAGCATGAAGCGCGTCGCGTTCCAAATCTTGTTATTGAAGTTGCGCGCCTCTTCGCAGCGCGACTCCTGAAAACGTGTTTCTTGGCCCTCGAGACGCATCTGCCGCAAGATCCCCATGCGGAATGCATCAGCGCCGTAGCGGTCGACGAGATCCATCGGATCGATTGCGTTCCCCAACGACTTGGACATCTTGCGCCCCTGCGCATCAAAAATCAGCGGCGCGATGAAGACCGTCGGAAACGGGACTTCGCCGAGGAAGTGGATGCCGAGCATCACCATGCGTGCAACCCAGAGAAAGATGATCTCCCATCCGGTAATCAGCACTTGCGCCGGATACCAGCACTGCAGCTCGAGCGTTTTCTCCGGCCAACCCAAGATCGAGAATGGCCATAGGCCGCTCGAGAACCAGGTATCGAGCGTATCGGGGTCGCGCGTGAGCGGTGCGGCGTCGAATCGCGTCCGCGCGATCTCCAGCGCCTCTTCTTCCGTTTCGGCAACGATCACGTCGCCGGCCGGCGTGTACCAGACCGGCAGTTGATGCCCCCACCAGAGTTGTCGCGAGATGTTCCAGTCGCGGATATTTTCGAGCCACGTCTCGTAGGTGCGGCCGTAACGTTCCGGAACGAAGCGCAAGCGCCCGTCGCGATAGGCTTGGAGCGCCGGCTCGGCCAGCGGTTTCATCTTGACGAACCACTGCAACGAGAGCAGCGGCTCGATCACGTCGCCCGAACGCTCGCTCACCGCGACCGCATGACGATAGGCTTCTTCTTTCACGAGCGCGCCGCTGAGGCACAGGTCGTTGACGATACGCTCGCGCGCCTCGTAGCGGTCGAGTCCGGCGTAGGGACCGACGCCAATCTCGGCATCGGTGATCTTCGCATCGGCATCCAGGATCGTCGGCATCGGAAGATCGTGACGTAGACCGATCTCGTAGTCGGTCGGGTCGTGCGCCGGCGTCACTTTCACCGCGCCCGTGCCGAATCCGCGCTCGACCGCCGCATCGGCGATGACCGGAATCTCGCGCCCGATCAAGGGCAGCACGACGCTCTTTCCGACCAAGGCGGTGTAGCGTTCGTCTTCGGGATGTACCGCGATGGCGGTATCGCCGAGCATCGTCTCCGGTCGCGTGGTCGCGATTTCGATGGTAAACTGTCCGTCTCTCGACGGATAGGCGATATGCCACAGATGCGAATCGCGTTCGACGTGATCGACCTCAGCGTCGGAGACCGTCGTCTTGCCTTTGGGGTCCCAATTGATGAGACGTTTTCCGCGATAGACCAGCCCCTCGCGATAGAGCGCAACGAAGACTTTGCGCACCGCCGCGGAGAGCCCATCGTCCATCGTGAAGCGCGAGCGTTGCCAATCGGGTCCAAACCCGAGCTCGCGAAACTGCGATTCGATCGTGCGACCGGTCGTGCGCGACCACTCCCACGCGCGCTCGATGAATGCCTCACGCCCCAAGCTCTCGCGTGAGATCCCCTGCGCGGCTAATTCTCGAACGAGCACCGACTCGGTTGCAATCGCGGCGTGATCCAGGCCCGGGAGCCAATCCGCGTTGTCGCCGAGCATCCGGTGGTACCGAGTGAGGACATCCTGCGCCGTGTAGGTCGACCCATGACCCAAGTGCGCGCGGCCGGTGACATTGGGCGGCGGCATCGGAATGATGAACGGCGGGCGCGCGGGATCGGGATCCTCGTGAAAGAATCCGCCGCGCTCCCAGAACTCGTAGATCCGCGGTTCAACGCTCTTGGGATCGTAGGTTTTAGGGAGATCGGTGGACTTCTGCGGCGAGGTCATGCGAGCGCAGGTAGTTCCGCGCCCCCTAAGCCTAGCCCTCGCCCACCGCGGTTCCGGTGATTTCGCGCTCGCGCGCGGCCAGCAGCTCGAGCAGCACGTTGCGTTTTTCCTCTTCGGTCGCCGCGTTCTGATAGAGTTCGTAATCGTCGCCCAGGAGCGTGGCGAGCCCCTCGTACGTCAGCGCTTGTGATTCGGCCGAGGCCGGAGCGCGCGTCGGATTGGTCGAGCGCAGGTGGCCGTCGATGCGTCCGCGATCGATCAAGCGGATCAGCGTGCTCTCGCAGGACGGGCGCTTATACAGGTTCCGCCGAGCGCGGATGCCGGGAAACGCCGCCCGAACGCGCGTGATGAATCCCAAGTCGTCGAGTGCCGCGAGCGCCTCGAAGACCATCGACGAACTGTAGAGGCCAAGATCCTCGCGAATCTGATCGACCGTGGGGCTGCACTCACCGCGCGGGTCACTGAGCATGGTCAAATACATGTACATGCTGGTCTGCCGCGGATTGAGGACATGAAAAAGGAAGCCACTCCACCAAGCGGGGATAAGCGCGCTCGGCGCACATACGTGTCCCGGCTCACATGAAGGCTGGCTGTCGTCCACTAGTTGTCTCGTTTGAAATCCCTCCACGGTCAGCCTGCGCGGCTTCAGGTCCAGATATCTGGAGGATCCTTTCTGCCCCGAAATGACCTGGATCAGACAAAAAAAAGATCGGGCCTGGTAAAGACCCGATTAACAGCATGAGAGCGCTCGGCCGCAGCGCTTTACGCGGGCATATCTTTCTTTTGCTCTTGATAGATTAGCGTCGGCTGCTCTTTTTTGTCGATGACGTCCTTGTTGATGATGCACTTCTTGACGCCTTGCAGCGAGGGAAGGTCGTACATCACGTCGAGCATCGTCTCTTCGAGAATCGAGCGCAATCCGCGCGCGCCGGTCTTGCGGCCTTGCGCTTTGGTCGCGATCGCCACGAGCGCATCCTTTGTAAACTGCAGCTCGACGCCGTCCATGTTCAGGATCTTTTGGAACTGGCGCACCAGCGCGTTACGCGGCTCGGTGAGGATCCGGCGCAGCGCAAGTTCGTCGAGAGCATCAAGCGTAACGACGATCGGAAGGCGGCCGATGAACTCCGGAATCAAGCCGAATTTGAGCAGATCCTCGGGCATGAGCTGTTGCAGCAGTTTGCCCGTGCGCGCATCTTTTTTGCCTTCGGGCGTGGCACGGAAGCCCATGTTGTTGGCACTGACGCGTGACTCGATGATCCGCTCGAGCCCGTCGAAGGCGCCGCCGCAGATGAACAGCACGTTGGTCGTGTCGATCTGAATGAATTCCTGGTGCGGGTGCTTACGGCCGCCTTGAGGCGGGACGTTGGCCGTGGTACCTTCCAGAATCTTGAGCAGCGCCTGCTGCACGCCTTCGCCCGACACATCGCGTGTGATCGACGGATTCTCGCTCTTGCGAGCGATCTTGTCGATCTCGTCGATATAGACGATGCCCTTCTCGGCACGCTTGACGTCGTAGTCCGCAGCTTGAATGAGCTTGAGCAGAATGTTCTCGACGTCTTCACCGACATAGCCCGCTTCGGTGAGCGAGGTCGCGTCGGCCATCGCGAGCGGGACGTCGAGAATCTTGGCGAGCGTCTGAGCGAGGTACGTCTTGCCCGAACCGGTCGGTCCCACCAGCAAGATGTTCGACTTCTGCAACTCGACTTCGTCGGCGGCGCCGCCGGCGTTAATGCGCTTGTAGTGATTGTAGACCGCGACCGCAAGCGACTTTTTGGCGCGCTCCTGCCCGATCACATACTGATTGAGGATGTGATTGATTTCTTTGGGCTTGGGAATATTGCGTAGGCGCAGGTTCTCATCGACGTTCTTGTAGAGCTCTTCTTCAATGATCTCATTGCAGAGCTCGATACATTCATCGCAAATGTATACGCCAGGGCCGGCGATCAACTTGCGTACTTGCTCCTGCGATTTGCCGCAGAAGCTGCACTTGAGCTGACCTTTCTCGTCTCCGAATCGGAACATATCGGGGGCGGGCGTCCTCCTGGGCGTTAAGCCGGCTGCGACAAGGCTGTTCGATCTTCGATAACGTGATCGATAATCCCGTAATCCTTGGCCTCTTCGCTGGTCATGTAGTAGTCGCGGTCGATATCCTTAAGGACCTGTTCGATCGGCTTTTTGGTGGTCCGCTCGTAAATATGCGCGATCGTCTGGCGGGTAGCGATCAGGTCCCTGGCGGCAATTTCCACGTCCGTCGCCTGGCCCCCGATTTGTGAGACCCAGGGCTGGTGGATCAAAATCTTCGAGTGGGGGAGGGAATAGCGCTTCCCGGCCGCCCCCCCGGTCAAAAGGACCGAGCCCATCGAGGCGGCCATGCCCATGCAAATCGTGGCCACGTCGGACTTAATGTAGCGCATCGCGTCGTAGATCGCTAACCCCGCCGTTACGCTGCCCCCCGGCGAGTTGACATACATATCGATGTCCTTGTCGGGGTCTTCCTTTTCTAAGAAGAGCAGCTGCGCGATCACCAGGTTCGCCAGATGATCGTCGATCGCGCCGCCAACGAAGATGATCCGATCCTTGAGCAGGCGCGAGTAGATGTCGTACGCGCGTTCTCCGCGTGCGCTCTGCTCGACAACCATCGGGACGAGATGACCCATAATATCTTGCGATGCTCCTGCGTGTGCTGGGTTCCTATTTGATACGCGCCTTGTAACCGCGACGTTTCGCTAAGGGTTGCTGCCTTCTTTTCCTACGACCTTGGCGTTGTCGACGAGGAACTCGAGCGTCTTGTTTCGCACGATGCCCTCCATCAGAGAGACGACGTTATTGCCAAGTGCCTTGCGAATCCGGTCGATCGGCTGCCCGTATTGACGGGAAAGCGCGGCCAGTTCTTCTGCAATATCGGCGGGGGTAGCATTGATGCCTTCGGCTCGCGCGATCTCCTCGATCACCATCGTGCCCTTCACCCGCTGCTCGGCATCAGCGCGAAATGTCTCGCGCAGCTCGTCGGCCGTCTTGCCTTGCTCCTGCAGGTATTCGTCGAAGTTCGCCCCGCCCTGCGAGACCTGTGCTGCGAGGTCGTTAACCATGTTGTCGACTTCGCGTTCGACCAGGACGTCGGGGAGCGGAAAGTCGTGAGCGTCGACAAGCTTCTCCATCAGCGCGTTGCCGATGGCCCGCCTCGAGCGCGATTCTGCGATTGCATCGAGACGCTTGCGTACGTCGGCGCGCAGCGCTTCGAGCGTCTCATTTTCCGAAATCGCCTTGGCGAATTCGTCATCGATTGCTGGAAGCTCGAGTGCTTTCACGTCGTGAACGGTTACCGTAAACACGGCGGTCTTTCCAGCCAGATCTTCCTTCGGATAATCGGATGGAAAGACGGCCTCCACATCCTTGGTTTCTCCCGCGCTCATCCCGGCTATGCCTGAGGCGAAACCGGGGATGAAGCGGTTCTCGTCGAGTTCGGTCATTTGGCCCTTGGCCGTACCGCCCTCGAAGGCCACGCCGTCGATCTTGCCCTCGTAGTCGAGCGTGACCACGTCGCCCAACTGGGCCGGGCGCTCCACCGGCACCAGGGTCGCGCGCTCTTTGGCAAGCGCCGAAATGCTGCGTTCGACGTCGTCATCGTCGATGGCCGGTGCTTCGCGCTCGACCTCGATGCCTTTGTAATTGCTCAGCTCGATTGCGGGACGGACGGCGACGGTGGCCTTGAGTCGCGAAGGCTTCCCCTCCTCGGCGGGCAGCAGTTCCATCTTGGGCCGGTCGACCGGCAGCAATTCGTGCTCTCGAACGGCGCGCGCGTACACCTCGGGGACGACATCCTCGAGCGCTTCGCTGGCAATCGTCTCCGAGCCGTAGGTTTGCTCGAAGACTTTGCGCGGCACTTTCCCGGCCCGGAATCCGGGCAATTTCACGTTCTTGGCCAGCCGGCGGAATGCGCGCTCTTGCGCTGCGGCTAGCTCTTCGGGGGTGATCGGGATCTCCAACTCGACCTGCGTTGGGGCGAGGCGGGTCAGGGTCGAGGTGCTCACGGGTAGCAACGTTCCTTCTGCATCGATTGGGTTGCGCGAGACAATAGGAAGGGGCGCTTCGGCGCTCGCGCGCCCGCGCCCCGTGTAAATGCGTGGAGCGGAAGACGAGATTCGAACTCGCGACCCTCGCCTTGGCAAGGCGATGCTCTACCACTGAGCTACTTCCGCATTCCACTCAGGTGGAGCCCTCGGCTCCAAACCTAAGCTTGTTTACGGTTTGGGCCGAGGGCCCGCACCTTCGTTCACGATAGTCCCGGCCAGAAGCCAGAACCCCTCACTAAAGATTATATTATCGCGTGGCCGTGGCGGCGCGGTTCCTTGGGCAAGCAGAGACTCGAACTCTGACGGGTTGCCCCACTGGAACCTAAATCCAGCGCGTCTGCCAGTTCCGCCACTTGCCCCCGGACAGCCGTCCGCGATGCGGCGACCGCTTAGTATAGAACGCGCCCCCCGTATTTCCTCCCTTACACTGGGGCAGGCTCTTCAAGGAGCGTTCCGCCCTGCACGACCGGCGCACGCACCGCCGATTCGTCGACCGTTCGAAGATTCTCGAAGCGCACCGCGGTCTTCGTATAAATCTCGCCACCGGTGGACATCGGTGCGAGCGCGTCTTCTTCACGAACGTACTGCGCGCCGTCAATGTCGTTAAAATGAATGATCCAGGCGACGTTTGTGCCGGGGCCGCTGGTGAAGTTCAGAGCATCTTGGAGTTGCCACGTTGCAAAGGTTTGCTCATCGATCCATGCTTGGCGGATGCGATAGCGTCCGGGGTCGCGCGTCGGCGCGAGCCCAAGGTGATAGCACGCATGTCCGTCGATCGTCTGGGTCCCGAGCAACGTGATTGTGTAGTCGCGGTTGTGCGCATACACGGTGGCAATCTCTTGGAGGCTGTTCGGTGTGGGCGACGGTGTCGGTGTGGAACGTGGATTGGGATCGTGGAACTCCTTGCGAATCTCATCGACGAGCGCGGCGGAATTGAACGGCGTGGGCGTGGGCGCCGGCACAAACGGGGCCATTCCGAACGAATAGGTCGGCGCAAGGTACGGAACGCCGAGCCAGTCGACGGATGGGAGCGGCTTGTTCAACCGAAAGCCGAGGATCCCCAAGTCGATGCCTTTCGGCACGACGGGATACGCAAGCTGGTAGTCGCTCATCGGATCGACGCTTACGACACCCTGCACGGCATCGTATTGCGACGTATAATGCTCCACGCGTTCGTTGCCGCCCTCAGTGATGTCGACGGCGACGTCGTAGTCGAGCCGCATGGGATAGCTCTGCTGCTGCCAGTATGCGCGCGCGTCGGCAAAGATCTCATAGGGATCGGGAGATGCTGACGCACGTGGCGCGGCTAACGCACAGAACGTCGCGAGCGCCGCGAGCGCCAGAATAGCGTTACGCGTGGGGGCCACTCGCTACCGGCTGAGTGTTTGCCGTCAGCGCGAGATAGGCGCCGACAACATCGCGATTGCCCAAACCTGCTTGCAGAGCGGTGTCCCATTGCTCGCCGATCGCTTGGACCATCGGTAGGCGTTGATGCGCCTGGCTCGCCGCATCGAGCGCAAGGTGAAGATCTTTTGCCGCAAGCGCGAGCGCAAAGTCTGCATCGAATGCGTTGCGCTCGATCTTCTCGAGTTTGGCCAGCGCCCACGGCGCGTTGAGCGCGGTTGACCCCAGACACGCCGAGACATCCTCGAGCGAAACATCCAGTGACTGCGCCAGGCGCGCTGTTTCCGCGATGCCTTCGCCGAGAACTGCGAGCCACGTGTTAAGCACAACCTTCATACGCGAGCCGCTTCCGACGAGTTCCCAACGCATCGTCTTCTGACCTAACGCTGAGAACACCGGCGCGAGCGCATCGAGCGTCGCGGTGGGTCCGGACGCGAGGATCAGCAGTTTCCCTTGTTCGGCCGGCACCTTTGAGCCGGACACCGGTGCATCGACGAAAACGATATCGGGGCGTCGTTCCTTGGCGAGCGCACATGCGCGCTGCGTTCCTTCGACGCCGATTGTGCTCATCTGTAACCAGATCGATCCGGGCCGCATGGCCGCGAGCGTTCGCGGCATGGTTTCCTCGATTGATGCAATCGTCGGCACCATGGTCAGGACGACGTCCGCGTCGCGGACCGCGTCCTCCGGAGTCGCGGCAGCCGTTGCACCAGCATCCGCGAGCCGCGCGGCCGAAGCGGGAGTCGGATCCCAAGCGCTCACTCGCATTCCCGCGCCGAGCAGCCTCCGCGCAAACGCCGACCCCATGGTACCCGTGCCTAGAACCGCAATAGCTTGAATCGCCATCTCTCGCTACCTCGTTGTGTCGCTCGTTGTGCCATTGTAGCGCAAAAAGGCCCGTGGTTTTCCAAGCAACCACGGACCTTCAAACTTGGTGCACCGCGAAGGACTCGAACCTTCAACCAATTGATTAAGAGTCAACTGCTCTACCATTGAGCTAGCGGTGCAATCTCTTGCGCCCTCCGGGACTCGAACCCGGGACCAACGGATTAAAAGTCCGCTGCTCTACCGACTGAGCTAAAGGCGCTTGTTTCGCCGCTCGCTCGCGGACCGACGTATTGTAGCGTTCGGAGCGGAGGTTGGCAACCCCTTACGCCGATGCGGAGCGCGCGATGCGTCCCAGCACGTGAGGATAACGTTCGGTGATCTCCGCCGGCGCGAGTGCCGGCGCAAAGAGAAAACCTTGCCCAAGCCGGCAACCCGCGTTGCGCAACATCTCGCACTGCTCCGCCGTCTCTACGCCTTCGGCAACAATCCGCACGTTGTAGGCTTCCGCCAGCGAGATGAGTGTTCGTACGATCGGTTCGCTCGCTAAACGTCCATCGGCGCCGCCGACGAAGGATCGGTCAATCTTGATCGCATCGACCTCGAACTGCTGCAAATAGCGCAGCGACGAATACCCGGTGCCGAAGTCATCGATGCAGATCTTAAACCCGCGCTCACGCACGCGGCCGATGGTCTGGTTTGCGCGCGTGCCCGCGTCGAGCACGACGCTCTCGGTAATCTCGAGCGTAAAATCGGACGGATCGAGCCCGTGATGCTCGACGATTTGCGCTAGGTTACGCTCGAAATCCGGATCGCTCAGCTCACTTGCCGAAACGTTGACGTGCATGTGGAAGTTTAGCGTCCCCTGGCGATTGCGCTTCCACGCGGCAACCTGTTCCGAGGCGGTCTGCAGTACGAAGCGCCCGACCGTTTGCGCAAGACCGGTCTGCTCGGCCAGCGGAATGAATTCGCTCGGCGAGAGCAGCCCGCGCGTCGGATGGTCCCAGCGGATCAACGCCTCGCACGCCAACGCCGCGCCGTCATGCAGCGAAACGATCGGCTGATAGAGCAAGCGGAATTCCCGCCGCTCCACGCCCAGACGCAAATCGCTAATCAGTTGCAGCCGCTTCTCGGCCCGTTCGTGCATGGTGGAATCGAACAGTGCGAAGCGCGCGCCACCGCCGGCTTTGGCGTGCTGCATCGCGATCTCCGCGTCACGCGTCACGTCTTCGGCGCGCTCATACGACGACGATCCGACGGCAATGCCGATGCTTGCGCTAATAAAGACCGAGCGTGAGCCGATCTGGATCGATTTGGAGAGGTTGTTCAGGATGCGACGCGCGACGGATTCGACGTGGATGATATCGCCCAGCGAAGCCAGCAGCACCGCAAATTCATCGCCCCCGAGTCGCGCCACGATGTCGCGCGCATCGACCGCCGAGCGCAGGCGTCCCGCGATCTGGGTGAGGACGACGTCGCCTGCTGCATGCCCGAGCGATTCATTGATCTCTTTGAAATGCTCCAAGTCGATGAAGAGGACCGCGAAGAACGAGTCCAGCAGCGCACCGGCCTCCGCGAAGCGACCGCGCAGGCTGTCTTCGAACAAGGCGCGGTTCGGCAGCCCGGTGAGCCCGTCGTGCGTTTTGCTGTGCTGGATTCGGCGCTCGCTATGCTTGAGTTCGGTTTTGTCGCGGAACATACAGATGGCGAAGCGCGCATGTTTGTTCTCGTCGTTGACGATCGACACCGTCGCGTCGGTCCAGACCTCCTGGCCCGATGCGGACCGCGCCTGCTGCTCGTATTCGAAGGTCTCACGTTCGCCGGTCCAGAGCGACTCGAGCTTCTCTGCGTGCCCGTCGATTGCGGTCACGAGCGTATCGCCGAACATCGTGCGGTAGACGTCGTTCGAATCCATAACGTTTCCGGCGCGATCGACCACCGCAATGCCGATTGCCGCGCCGTCGAAGACGGTACGGAACTGGGCTTCGGTCAACCGTAGCGCTTCTTCGGCTTCTTGTCGCGCAAGCTCAGCCTGAAGCCGCGCTGCTTCGCGAAGTGCCTCGCGCAAGAGGGCGCGATCGCGGCGAGCGATCACTTGCGCGATGGAGACCATGATCCCAACGATCAGAATCGCACCGAGCACGAAAGCGAGATAGAGATAACGATTTCGCTCGGCCTGAATCCGCCCGCGCGCGGCTAAGTTCGCTTCGAGCATCTGTCCTGCAAGCGTGTATACCGCACTGGTCGCACGGATTGCGCGCGCAGCGCTTTGATGCAATACCGCATCCGAGATCATCGGGGTTGGTTGAAGCATCACGTTGTGGACCACGAGGTCGACGAAAGCGTCCCCATCCGCCTGCATCCGTTGCGCGAGCGATGGGAGGGCTTCCCACTGGGTCCGGCCAGCCGGCGCCAGTTGGTCGAGGTTCGCGACCGCGGCGGGGAGCTGGTCACGCGCGAGATCAAAGCCCTCGCGCAAGGTCATCAAGTTTCCGGCGGCGTCAAGCCTCTGCGACAGACTCAGCCCATGCTGTTGCATCGCGAGCGCGCCGATGGTTTCGAGCCGGCGCATCGCTGAGAGGCCGAATATGGTCTCTTGCATGTAGACGTCGCCCAAATTTTCGGCCGTTGGGCTCGGGTCGTAGGTGAGTCCTGAGCGATCTTCGAGCAACGAGAGCAGCGTGCCGATCGCGTTCATGAGCGGACCCATAGTGGTAAGTGTGTCGGGACCGCCACTCAGGGACCGTGCATGCTCCCACGCGCGGTCGATGACCGCCCATTGCGCCTGGAGTCGGAACATCGCCGCGTTGCCGCTGATGAAGTCGCGGCGCAACGCATCCAGACGCGCTTGCGCGATATCACGCGCGCCTGAAATGTCCGATGAACGCAGCATCAACGCGGAGCGATACTCGCCGAGCGCGGCGAGCGTTGCCAAAATGTGTGACGTCTCGGCGACGGCGACGCGCTCGCGGGTAAGTGAATCGCGGCTCAGTCCGGCTTCGTTGCCGAGCCGGAAGATCTGAAAGAGCACAAGGACCAGTAAGATTCCCGCAAGGACTGTTACAACAATGCCCAACGCATCGCTAGGGCCTGGTCTTTGACTGGCTTCGCGCGTCATCTAGGGAGCCACGTTCTCGCTCGGGGGCTGACTACTCCCGCCGTAGTCTTGGATAAGCAAAAGCCCGCACGCGGTTTGCGGACGGGCTCTTGAGCCGAATTGGGGTGACTGAGGGGTCTCGAACCCCCGACCTCCGGCTTCACAGGCCGGCGCTCTAACCAACTGAGCTACAATCACCGCGATTTTACAGGGGCCGATGCTTCGCGCCCGGAGGGACTTGAACCCCCATCTTCGAGTTTAGAAGACTCGTGCCTTATCCTGTTAGACCACGGGCGCTCGAATCAGCAAAGGGCGGGTACCCTGGGCTAGGATACCACGCCCGTGCAAATTGGTCGGGGCGACAGGATTTGAACCTGCGGAACCTCTCGCTCCCAAAGCGAGCGCTCTACCAAGCTGAGCTACGCCCCGATACCTTTGTCTTTATACCATCCGAAGTCAACTGCCGTCTTTTTGCGATGGCAGTTAGCGCATCGGACGACACATTTTGCCATCTCCGCTTCTATCCGTTGCCAGCTTGCGCCCCGACCTACTAAATTACTGATGTTCGCCGTCTTGGTTCCGGGCGCGTGATCGAAGTCGAGCACTCGGATATCGCCTTCACCGCAGTCTACGCAGGGATGTTCTTTGAGGTAAGCCGTCATCAGTATACGATTACGCTTTTTGTATCTCCTCGTATTTACGTATCGCCTACGGTTGTGCAACTCAAAGTTTCGCAAGTAGTGGGCACGACAGTAAACGCGCTGACATTCTCTGCAATAGGCACTCGGATTCGCCCTCTTAGGGCGTTTTGCAAATGCGTCGAGCGGCAATACTTCCTTGCACATCGGACATTTCTTCATGCGACTAGCGTCGCATCACTTTGTGCCACCTGTATGGCAATTTAGAATGCGAGTGCGTGAAATCCGACGTAGCGGGAGAGATCGATCTCCGGCACATCCGTTGCGAAGATGCGTACTTGATCTATTTGCAATCCGATACGCATCGCCGCGCGCATCACACGCACGTTGCTCCCCGGCACGAGCGCTTGGCACCACGACGCGCCATAGGTTCGCCGCAGCGCGACCAGCGCAAAGCCGAAGAACTGCGTGAGATAGGCGCCCGATGATGCGACCATCGGACCGATCCGACCGTCGGGCCAGACATACACATAGCCGACACACTCATCGTTGAGCGACAGCAGCGTGCCGGTTGCGACCTGCACAAAGCTCGCATGATCGTTGGGTCGCGCCGTCCCGCGCGCATCCCGGTCGAGTGAGGCCAAGAGGCCAGCATGTGCCTGCGGGTCGATCGGCATCGTCGCAAAACGGTAGTCACCCGCCGCCATCGGCATCAGCTCTTCTTCCTTCGGAATCTCGCCGGCGATGCGTAGCACCGGCACGTGCAACGCGATACCGAGCCGCAGAAAGAACGCCATGCCTTCGGTGCTAGCCACGTCAAGCAGTCCCGCTCGCGAGACGTCACCGGCGTCGCGCGCGACCTCGCGCAAGAGGCGCGATCCGATACCTTGCCTGCGAAACGACGGTTCAACGAAAAGCTCGCTCAGGAACCACTCATCCTCGAGCGCGTGTGCAAAGCCGATAGCTACGGGCGTGCCTTCATCCCGCGCAACCCACGCGCCACGCGGCGCACTGTCGGCAAGGTTGACGTAGAGCTGCCGGCTCCTCTCGTCGGGCCAGCGCCGCGCCGCGAGCGCGCGCACGTCGGCCTCGGTCGCGGCGGCTATCTGCGGTTCGTTCACTGCGGTAGCGCGTCGAGCAGCGCACGCGCCGCGCGGCCGCGGTGACTGAGTTGGTTTTTCTCGACCTCGGGAATCTGTCCGAACGTCTTGCCGATCGGCGGATAAAAAAAGAGCGGATCGTAACCGAACCCATTTTCGCCGCTCAGCTCGGGTGCAATCTCGCCTCGCACATCGCCCTGCGCCACGATCTCGCGCCCATCCGGGAGAATCAGCGCCATCACGCAGACGAAGCGCGCGCCGCGACGATCGTCGCCTTTCTCGTGGACCTCACGCATCATCGTGGCCAGCCGCTGCGGCCACGGCGTCCCCGCGCCCGCGTACACCGCTGAATCCACGCCGGGCCCGCCGCCAAGCGCATCGAGTTCGATTCCCGAATCATCCGCTAGTACCGCGGCGCCGGTGATCCCCGCGTCGCGCAATTGCGAACGTAACGCACGCGCCTTGAGCAGCGCGTTGTCGATGTAGCTTTCGTGCCCTTCGTCCGGATCGCGATACGCCGTGTAGGTGCGCAGCTCGAGCCGCGAATCGCCTAGCATCGTACGTATCTCAGCCAACTTCCCCTCATTCTTCGAGGCGAGATACGTGATCACTAATCTTCGAGTTTGAGAACGGCCATGAAGGCTTCTTGCGGCAGCTCGACGCGACCGACGCGCTTCATGCGCTCCTTGCCGACCTTCTGCTTCTCCAGCAGTTTGCGTTTGCGGGTGATGTCGCCGCCGTAGCATTTTGCCAAAACATTTTTGCGGATCGCGCTGACGGTTTCGCGCGCGACGATCTTGCCGCCGATCGCGGCTTGAATCGGCACGTCGAACATCTGCCGCGGAATCAACTCCTTGAGCTTCTCGGCGAGCGCGCGACCGCGCGCGGCCGCCTTCTCCCGCGCGACGATGAACGACAAAGCGTCGACCGGTTCGGCGTTGAGCAAAATCTCGAGTTTGACCAGATCGCCCTCGCGGTAGCCGATGACCTCATAGTCCAACGAGGCGTAGCCCTTGGTGCGCGATTTGAGCTGATCGAAATAATCCACGATCACTTCGATGAGCGGCATCTCGAAGGTGAGGATCACGCGCCCGTCGTGCAGGTACTCCATATTGAGGAGCGACCCGCGCCGCGCGATGGTTGTGTCCATGATCGTGCCGACATAGTCGGGCGGCGTGATGATCGTCGCTTTCACGAACGGCTCTTCGATCGTCTCGATGACATTACTGACCGGCAACTTCGAGGGGTTGTCAATCATTTCGACCGTGCCGTCGGTCCGGGTCACGCGGAACACGACCGACGGTGACGTCGCGATAAGATCGATGTTGAAATTGCGTTCGAGGCGCTCTTGCACGATCTCCATGTGCAACAGGCCCAGAAATCCGCAGCGGAAGCCGAAACCGAGCGCAACCGACGTCTCCGGCTCGTACGAAAGGGCCGCGTCGTTGAGCTTCATCTTTTCTAACGCGTCGCGCAGGTCGCCGTACTCGGCGCCTTCATTTGGATAAAGACCGCAGTAGACCATCGGGACGGCTTTGCGATAGCCCACGAGCGCCACATGCGCCGGATTGCTCGCCTCGGTCAGCGTGTCGCCGACGTCAATGTCGCCCAGCGACCGGACATTCGCGATGACATAGCCCACACTGCCCAAGCCCAGCGTTTTCGTCGGGCGCATCTGCGGGCTAAAGACGCCGACCTCGGTACACTCGTAGACCTTCTCGTGCGCCATCGACATGAAGCGGCTTCCGGCTTTGAGCTCACCGTCGACTACGCGCACGTAGGAGACGACGCCACGGTACGGATCGAATTGCGCGTTGAACACCAAGCCGCGCAAGTGATCGCGGTGGCCTTTGGGTGGCGGGATGCGGCTCACGATCGCTTCGAGGATCTCGTCGATGCCGATGCCGTTCTTGGCACTTGCGAGGATGCACTCGCTGCGCTCGATAATCAGCAGCTCTTCGACTTCGCCCATGACGCGCTCGGGATCGGCTGCGGGCAGATCGATCTTATTGATCACCGGGATGATCGTGAGATCATGTTCGACCGCGAGGTGATAGTTCGCAAGCGTCTGCGCTTCGATGCCTTGCGCCGCGTCGATGATCAGCAGCGCGCCTTCACAAGCAGCGAGCGAGCGCGAGACCTCATACGAGAAGTCGACGTGCCCCGGCGTGTCGATCAGATTGAGTTGGTACGTTTGTCCGTCAACCGCCTTATAATTCAGCGTCACCGGATGCATGCGAATCGTGATCCCGCGCTCGCGTTCCAAATCCATCGCGTCGAGCGCTTGATCTTCCATGTCGCGCATCTCGACCGTCTTCGTTAGTTCGAGCAAACGGTCCGAGAGCGTCGTTTTCCCGTGGTCGATGTGCGCGATGATACAAAAATTGCGGACGTTAGCCGCAATTTCGGTGCGATGCGGATGCTCGGTCTTGATGCTCACCTTAGTACGCGGCGATGCATACGCTGTTGATAGCCATGCCGATAATCCACGGCACGACGTAGATCACGAGTACGAAGAGCACGATAAAGGCAATGTCGAACCCGCCGGCCGGTGGGATGATACGCCGGATCGGATTGAGCAGCGGTTCGACCAGCATCGCGAGATAACGCGTCCATGAGCCGCGAAGATCCGGGATCCACGACAGAATTGCATAAATGAGCAGGATGCCGGCGTAGATCTTGAAGATTAAAAGGATCGGCCCGTAGAGCGCGCACAGGAAATTCACGACGAGATAAGTTCTACGGGAGCGCGGCTAAGACATTTGCCGGCACACCGTAGAGGAACGGCGTGGGATCGACCGGCGAGCCTTCGTACATGATCTGATAGTGCAGGTGCGGCCCGGTTGCAAAGCCGGTTGCGCCGACGAGGCCGATCGTCTCGCCTTTATAGACGTGCGCTCCGACCGAAACCAGGACGCGTGAGAGATGCGCGTACCAGCTGTGGTAGCCGTTTCCGTGATCGATATCGATCTTGATGCCGTAACCGCCGTCGTACCCGTTCGCAACGACCGTGCCGGCTGCCGACGCGCGAACGGTCTCGCCGTAATCGGCGCTCAAATCGACACCTGGATGAAACTCGACGTCGGGATAGGTGCGATAGCAATAGCAGCCGATGATCGGCGCGCCCTCGACCGGATCGATCGAAGGAATGGCGGCAATCATTTGCGCGCGAGCCAGGTCGCGAATGTGCCGGATATTGAGCACGTGCATAGCGAGCTGGCGCATGGCGTCGGACTCGTGCGACAGCGCGAGGCTCTCGGCGCTAAGCGCGTTCACGCGTGCGGCCACGGCCGGAAGCGACTGTCCGCGCACCCACGACGTCTTTTGGCGTATCGGCGGATTCGACGCCGTACTCGGCGCCCCGAACAACTGACGGATCTCGGTATTCTGCTTCTGCACGTGCTGCAGCTGCTTTCGCAGCGTCTCGGTCTGCCGGTCGATCTGGCGAAGCGAGGCCTGTTGCGCGGCAGCTTGCGCGGCGAGGTGCGAGACCTCCATGCGCGCCCGAATCACTTCGGCAAAGGCAAATCCGATCGAGCCAAAGATCACGAGCGCAAACGCGCCCAGAACGGCGGCCATGTGGCGGCGCCGAACTTGGAAACGATGGACGGTCTCGCCCCGTTCAGGGACGATCTTCACATAATATCTGTCGGTTATCATGCCTACGACGACGATCGCGCTATTTCGATCGCACGGAGTTCTTCTTGCGAAGCGTTGACTGCCGGTTTGTATCGGTTGACGGCTTTGCCGTACGTCCGTGTGTCGGTGCGCGAGTAGATGCTCGAGATGACGACGCCGTCTCCCTCACGATTGAGAAGAGCCAGCGCATAGGACAGTTCCGAACCGGTATCCTCGAAGGCGTCGTAGCGGACGAATCCCACGTGGGAAAGGTCCGTGCGAGCCAGCGCTTCGAGTTCGCTTACCTGCTGGGCGACCCTCTTGAGGCCGGCCTGCTCGGTGGACAAAGCAGATTCAATTGCAGTCAGACGGCCCGAGGCACCCGCGCCGCCGCCGATCAATCCGTCGTGCACGGCAAGCAGTTCGCGAGCCCGGCCCAATGCGGGCCTTACCACCGTAAGGTGATAAACGATGAGCGCGACCAAGGCCGCGGCGAAAGCTGCGAGCGCAGCGTAAATCGTAAGTGTTGCCATAAATAAGGAACCACGACGAGGGCTGAGGTATTTCACGGCACCCGTAAAAACTCGCTTACCGTTGCTACCTTCCGGTCCTGGCGGGGTTCACAAGGTTACGCCGCGTGAAGCCCAACCCCCATCATGGCCACGCCATGATACCACAGGCCCGAAGGCCGGCTTGCCAAGGAGGTCTCAGCGTGAACCTGCTCCTCGCCTTGATTCTCCTTAGCTCTGCTTTCCAAAATGGGGGCCCTTTGCCGAAGACGGCGGCGGCGATGCCCTGCGGTGGCTCGGGCGTATCACCGGCGTTGCAATGGAGCGGCGCGCCGCCCAACACCCGCAGCTTCGCACTGATCGTGCATGATCCCGACGCGCCGGTAGCGGGAGGCTTCTACCACTGGGTTCTGTACGACGTCCCGGCGCAGACGAGCGAACTTGCCACGTCCGCGCGGGTTCCGGGCAATCGTTCGGGCCGCAATAGCTACGGAACGATCGGTTACGGCGGCGCATGCCCTCCGCCCGGGAACGCGCACCACTACCGCTTCACACTCTATGCGCTCGACATTCCGAGCGTCCATGCAACACAACCGTTGACCGCGACAGAGTTACTGGCGCGCATGCAAGGCCACATCCTCGCGCAGACCACGCTCGTCGGAATGTTTGCCGTGGCACCGCGGTAAACGTCACCCGAATGGAAGACGTCGTCATTAAAGTTCGCGAGAACGGTCCGTACCTGGTCACCGGGCGTGTGCGCCTGATCGACGCCGAGGGCAACCCGTACACCGTCAACGAGAATTTCGTTCTTTGCCGCTGCGGCGGTTCCGCGCTCAAGCCGTTTTGCGATGGCAGTCACCGCGAAAACGGCTTTTGCGCGACGCAGCGCGCCGCACAGGAGTAATCCATGCCATCGTACGTTCGCGCCGGCTCACTTCCGCACAAGCGGCACATTCAATTCCGTCGACCCGACGGCGGGCTCTACGCCGAAGAACTCTTTTCGACCAAAGGCTTCGAGAGCGTGTACTCGCTGCTCTATCATCTGCGTCCGCCGACGGCGACGCTCGACGTGCGCGCGTGGGATCGTCCCGCGGTGCGTCTGATGCCCAACGAACCGTTACGCAACCGGCACTTCAAAACCGCGGGTATCCAGACCGGCGGCGACGCGATCGATTCGCGCCGGGCGCTCCTGGGCAACGACGACATGCTTATTTCGATTGCACAAGCGGATCGTCCGATGGAGTACTGGTATCGCAACACCGGCGGCGATGAGTTGCTCTTCATCCATCACGGCGCGGGCGTGATCGAAACGCCGTTCGGCGATCTCGCCTATCGGGCCCACGATTACGTGGTGATCCCGACCGGCACCACCTATCGCGTGCTGCCCGCGTCGCCCAGCCGCATACTGGTGCACGAGTCGCGCGGCATGGTTACGATCCCGCGGCGCTATCGCAACGAATACGGCCAACTCGAAGAGCACGCACCCTATTATGAACGCGATTTTCGCGCGCCGGTGCTCAAGGCGCCGGTCGACGCCCGCGGTGAGCACGAAGTTCGGGTGAGCAATGCCGGGCGCACGGCGATTTACCTGGTGCAGAACCACCCGTGCGACGTCGTCGGCTGGGACGGCTACTGTTACCCGTATGCATTCAATCTCGAAGAGTTCGCGCCGATTACCGGCAAGCTGCATCAGCCGCCGCCCGCTCATGCAACTTTCGAGGCGCCGGGTGCCGCATTCTGCGCCTTCGTCCCGCGCCTCTTCGATTACCATCCGCTGGCGATTCCCGTCCCTTACAACCATTCAAGCGTTGACTGCGACGAAGTGATTTTCTATGTCAGCGGCAACTTCATGAGCCGTCGTGGCGTCGAGGAGGGCTCGATTACGTTACATGCGGCCGGAGCACCACACGGGCCACAACCTGGTGCCGTCGAGGCGAGTCTTGGCGCAAAATCAACCGACGAGATTGCCGTCATGGTCGATACGTTCAAGCCGCTTGCGCTCGCACTCTCCGCACTCGAAGTGGAAGACGAGCAATACTACCGCTCGTGGATCGAACAACCCGCACCAACCCTCTAGTGCGCCGGCATGATCGTTCCGCGCGCTGCGCCGAAGCCGACGCGGAATTCGCCCTGCTCGCACCATCCCCGCAGCGTGATCTCGTCACCGTCCGCAAGGAAGCCGCGCACTTCGCCGCGCGGTAGGTGCATCGGTTCAGTTGCATTCCAGGTGAGCTCGATCAAACTGCCGCGCGAATCCGGTGTGCTGCCGCTGATTGTTCCCGACGCGTAGAGATCGCCGGGTCGAATTTGCGTGCCGTTTACCGTGACGTGCGCCAGCTGCTGAGCCATGCTCCAATAGAGTTCTTTGAAATTCGTTTGCGAGATCGTGACCGGTGGGATGCCCTCGTCGCGCATCGTTTGCGTCGAGAGGTCGACGGCAAGCTTGATGTCGTATGCTCCGCGCGCGAGTCCGCGCAGGTACGGGAGCGGTTGCGGATCCTGCTCGCGGCTATCGGTGCGAAAGGGCTCGAGCGCATCGAGGGTGACGATCCACGGCGAGATCGTCGTCGCGAACGACTTCCCTAAGAATGGCCCGAGGGGCTGATACTCCCACGCCTGTACATCACGCGCGCTCCAGTCATTCACCAGGACAAGGCCAAAGACGTGATCGCGCATCTTCGCAGGCGGAATCGGCTCACCCAGGCGATTGCCCGGCCCGGTAACAAATCCGACCTCGAGCTCGATATCGAGGCGTTGCGAGGGGCCGAAGACCGGTGCGTCGCTGCCCGCCGGTTTGCGTTGACCGTTGGGACGCACGATCGGCGTGCCGTCGATGACCACCGTACTCGAGCGGCCGTGATACGCGATCGGCATGTGCCGCCAGTTCGGCAAAAGCGCCTCAGAGTTTGGGCGCAGCAGTTTTCCAAGGTTCGTGGCGTGTTCGAGCGATGAATAGAAATCCACGTAGTCGCCGATCTCCATCGGCACGACCATGGCTGCCTGCGCCTGCTCGACGAAGAACGCCTCGCTATTACGCTCGCGAAGCGCCGCGTTACCGCGATCGTCGCCTCGCAGCAACGCGGCAATATGCAAACGCAGCTTCTTCCACACCGCAGGACCCGCCGCGAGAAATGGATTGAGGGTTTGCGCCATCACCAGCCCGCGGTCGCAGATGTCGTCTACGAGCCCGGCTTCGCCAAGGGCGTGGAGATCCAAGATGCGCGTCCCAATCGCTACGCCCAAACGCGTGCGCCCGTCGCGCGTAAAAGCGCCGTAGGGCAGGTTGTAAATCGTAAAGTCGCTTCCGGCCGGAACCGGAACCCACGAACTGATGTGCGGCATCGCGTTATGCGGCGGCTAAGACGCCGAGCGCACGCAGATCCTCAACCGGTTCGTCGAAGCTGCAGCTCCCGTAGCTGGCGAAGCGCGCGCGCGCTCCCCGCATCGCGCCTTCGTCCTCGAGCACACGGAGGAGCGCGCTCGGGTCTTCCTCGGCGACGATCGCTTCGAGCGCCGCGCGATCGTCCTTTGGAGCAAGAGCAGCGGCGCAAAGCAGATTGAGGAAGCCGTGCATCGTTACTCCGGCAGCCTCATTAAAATGGCGTACGGGATGGTGAAGGCCTGCGGTCGCCTTGAACGCTACACCCGCTTCGCTTGCCGCGGCGATGAAGGCCGCGACCTCGGTAACGCTCGGAAAGGCCGACGGCTTGACCCCGCCGCAGCGGAGTTTCGCCCGCAGACCATGCTCGGCAAGTTTATCCATCGCAAGGTGCTGGCGCGCGGGCTCGACGTAGATCGGCAGATCGTCGAGCCGTGCCCGCCGCGCTTGCCGTGCGCACCCGCCAATCGAATAGTCGCCGAGCGGAACTTCAATCGCAGCAATCGTGGCCCAGCCTTCGTGCCGAATGCGCGCAACCACCTCGAACATTTCGGGCGTCGAAATCACCGACAACTCGATGCGAGCACGCCCCGCAAGGCACGTGCGCAATGCGATCAGGTCTTCAGCCCTCACGATGAAGCGCCCGAGCATCCACGCCGCGGATCCAATCTTTGCCTGCTCGTACTGCGCGACCGCCGCCTCCATAGGCAGCTTTGCCGGTGGAAAGAGGCCGGCATAGTCGACCAGGCCTTCGAGGGCGGTGCGTTGAGCGGGTGTCTGGGTCAAGGTTTCCATCGGTGCTTCTCTTTCGACAGGGCCCCTCCCGACGCTTCGCCAAGCCCCTTTTCATGAATACGAGCATCGAGGCGCGTAGCAATCCACTGGCGCGCATCGACTGGGACTACGTCGAGTTCTACGTCGGCAACGCGAAACAGGCGGCGCATTATTACATGTCCGCCTTTGGTTTCGATCAGGTCGCCTATGCGGGGCCTGAGACCGGGATCAAGGATCGCTGCAGCTACGTGCTCGAGCAAAACAACTTGCGCTTCGTCATTACGGCGAGCTTACTGCCCGACGACGCGATCGCGCGACACGTCGCCTTGCACGGTGACGGCGTCAAAGACATCGCCATCGTGGTCGACGACGCGCGCGCCGCGTACGAACGCGCAATGGCCGGCGGCGCGAATTCGGTGAGCGCGCCGGCGGAGCATTCCGACGAGACCGGCCGCATCGTTCGCGCCACGATTGCTACCTATGGCGAGACCGTCCATACCTTCGTGGAGCGCAAGGCCTACACGGGCGCCTTCATGCCCGGCTTTATCGAGGCAGCGCGGACGCTGCCGGGCAGCAAGAAGACGGGCCTGCAATTCATCGATCACTGCGTCGGGAACGTGGGCTGGGGCGAGATGGACGCCTGGGGCGATTTCTACGCGCGCGTTTTCGGCTTCTCGCAGCTCGTTTCGTTTGACGATAACGACATCTCGACCGAATACACGGCCCTCAAGTCGAAGGTGATGAGCGATCCGCGCCACCAAGTGAAGTTTCCGATCAACGAGCCGGCACACGGCAAAAAGAAATCGCAGATCGAAGAGTACTTGGAGTTCTATCGAGGTTCGGGCGTGCAGCACATCGCGATCCGCACCGACGACATCGTCGCGACGATCGATGCGCTGCGCTACAACGGGGTCGAATTCCTCGACACACCCGACAGTTACTACGAGATGCTGGGCGAGCGCGTCGGCACGATTGACGAGGCCTTCGACGTCCTGCGCGAGCGGCGTATTCTGGTTGACCGCGATGACCTGGGATACATGCTGCAGATCTTCACCAAGCCGCTGCAAGATCGGCCCACGGTCTTCTTCGAGATCATTCAGCGCAAGGGAAGCCTCTCGTTTGGGAAGGGCAATTTCAAGGCGCTCTTCGTTTCAATCGAAAAAGAACAAGCTAAGCGCGGCACGCTGTAAGCGTCGCGATGCCTACACTCACCAGCCCGCTCGTTAACGTTGAAGCCGTCATGCTCGAGTCGCGGGCGAATGCGCTTTCGCAGCGCTCGATCAAGACGTCGGCCAAGCTCGAAGGCATCACGCTCGCCATTCGCTGCATCGATCTGACAACGCTAGAGGGAAAAGATTCGCGCGGCCGTGTGCGCTCGCTCTGCGCCAAGGCGGTGAATCCGCGCCCCGGCTGGCCGAACGTGCCGAGCGTCGCCGCGGTCTGCGTCTATCCCAACCTGGTTCCCGTCGCGAAGCAAGCCCTAAGCGGTACGTCGGTCAAGGTCGCGTCGGTCGCGACGGCGTTCCCGAGTGGCCTCTCGAGTCTCGAAGTCAAGCTCGCCGACACCGCCGCGGCATTGGAGTCCGGGGCCGACGAGATCGACATGGTGATCGACCGCGGGGCGTTCCTCTCCGGCGACGAGGGCGCGGTCTTTGCCGAGATCGGCGCCGTAAAACAATTGTGCGGCAACGCGCACCTCAAGGTGATCCTCGAGACGGGTGAACTCGGCACCTACGACAATATTCGTCGCGCAAGCGATCTCGCACTCGAAGCCGGCGCCGATGTGATCAAGACGTCGACCGGGAAAGTAGGAACCAACGCAACGTTTCCCACCGCGCTCGTCATGTGCGAGGCCATTCGCGATTTTGCGCGCCGCACGGGCGAGCGGCGCGGACTCAAGGTCGCCGGCGGCGTGCGCAATACGAAACAGGCCCTGACCTACCTCGTGATCGTCAAGGAAACGCTGGGCGACGCGTGGCTCACACCTGACCGCTTCCGGATCGGCGCAAGCTCGCTGCTCGACGATCTCTTGATGCAGCTCGAAAAAGAAGAAACCGGCCACTACGCGGGAACCGATTACATACCAAAGGATTGACGATGGCCATCTTTGATTACGCGCCCGCGCCGGAGAGCGTGCGGCCACAGATTCGCGAAGACTATGGGCTGTTTATCGACGGACGGTGGGTGCCGCCCGAAAGCGGCGCGTTTTTCGAGACGGTCAATCCCGCGAACGAAACGGTGCTGGCTCGCGTCGCCCAAGCCGGTGAGGCCGACGTCGATCGCGCCGTCCGCGCCGCGCGCAAAGCCTACGACAAGTACTGGCGCAAGCTCAAGAGCGCGGATCGCGCGAAGTACATCTATCGGATCGCCCGCGCGATCACCGAACGCTCCCGCGAACTGGCCGTGCTCGAGACGATGGACGGCGGAAAGCCGATCAAGGAGTCCCGCGATTTCGATGTCCCGATGTCGGCGGCGCACTTCTTCTATTATGCGGGTTGGGCCGACAAGCTCGAGTGGGTCATGCGCGCGGGGCGCGAACCGCAATCGCTCGGCGTCTGCGGCCAGATCGTGCCCTGGAACTTTCCGCTCATGATGGCGGCGTGGAAGCTCGCGCCGGCGCTCGCCTGCGGCAATACGGTCGTCCTCAAACCGGCCGAAACAACTCCCCTCACGGCGCTCGCGCTGGCGCAAATCATCGAAGAGTGCGATCTCCCACCGGGTGTCGTCAACGTCGTAACCGGCGACGGCACGACCGGCGCGGCATTGGTCGAGCATCCCGACGTCGATAAAATAGCTTTCACCGGTTCGACCGAAGTCGGCAAGGCGATCGCTCGCCGTCTGGGCGGCAGCGACAAGCGCCTCACCTTGGAACTCGGTGGCAAGGCCGCGCACATCGTCTTCGCCGATGCGCCCATGGATCAGGCCATCGAAGGCGTGGTCAACGGCATCTATTTCAACCAAGGACACGTGTGTTGTGCCGGTTCGCGACTGCTGGTCGAGGAACGCGTGCACGACGAAATCATCGTTCGCCTGACCGAACGGCTGCAGACGCTGCGACTGGGCGATCCTCTCGACAAAAACACCGACATCGGCGCGATCAATTCGCGCGCGCAGCTTGAACGGATCGAGGAACTCGTGCGCAGCGGCGTCGAGCAAGGCGCGACGCTTGTACAGCAGCAATGCGATCTGCCCTCACGCGGCTTCTTCTTTCCCGCCTCGTTCTTCACCAACGTGCACCAGTCGCATCGCATCGCTCGCGAAGAGATCTTTGGCCCGGTGCTGTCGATCCTGACCTTCCGCACCCCCGACGAGGCGGTCGAGAAGGCGAATAACACGCCCTATGGCCTCTCCGCCGGCGTGTGGACCGAAAAGGGTAGCAAGAATATGTGGGTTGCGCAGCGATTACGCGCGGGCGTCGTGTGGTGTAACACCTTCAACCAATTCGATCCCAGTTCGCCCTTCGGCGGCTATCGCGAATCGGGGTTCGGTCGCGAAGGCGGCGTGCATGGACTCTATGAGTATCTTGCACATTAAACGGGAGGGCTGATGCTGGGCGAACGCGATCTTCGTCTGCTCGACGACCTGCTCTCGCGCTCGCCACTCGCAATTATTGCGTGGGACGCCGGCTACCGCATCACCTATTGGTCGGCGCGCGCGGCCGATATGTTTGGCTTCACGGCCGTCGACGTTGTCGGTAAAACGATCGACGACTTCGACCTTGTCGCTCCCGAGGACAAACCGATCGTTCGTGAGGTCCAGCAGCGCCTCGACAGCGCCGACAACGTCCGCACGCTGGTCAACGTCAACCGAAATCACCGCGCGAACGGCGAGGTGCGCACGTGCCGTTGGACCACGTTCGCGTTGCAGGACAGCAGCACGTTTCACGCGCTTTCCTATGCCGAGGATATTACCGAGTCCCTAGCCGCGCAAAATGCTCTGGCCGAAAGCGAAGAACGGTTTCGGTCGCTCTTCGACTACAACCCCGATATTGTAGCGCTCTTCGATCTCGACGGATACTTCGTCGATGTCAACGAATCGGTTCGCCGCTTCGCGCCGCCCGAGGCGCTCATCGGCGTTCACTATACGACATTTCTCGATCCTAAAGATGTGCCGGCGCATGAAGAGTATCATCGGAGGGCGCTCGCCGGCGAAACAATCTTCTACCACTCGCGGGTTCGTACGTTTGACGGGCAACCGCTCGATGTGTCGGTTACAACCTTCCCCATGTACCGGGACGGCAAGATTGCCGGCGTATACTCGATCACGCGCGACGAGACCGAGCAGCGCGCGGCCGAGGGCGCGCTTCGTTCGCTGTTCGAGCACAATCCCGACGGGGTCATCTTGCTGGACAAGCGTGGCGACGTGATCGACGCGAATGATGCCGCCGTCCGCATCGCCGGTTTTCCCCGCGAACAGGTCATCGGCGCGCACTTCCAGCGCTTCATCCCCGAGCACGAATACGAGCGCGCGACCGACGCTTTCGCGCGGGCGCTGGCCGGTCACCCGGTCGCACTCAACGTCGAGTCGGTCGGCGCCGATGGAACGCCGCTCGAGCTCGAGTGCACGCTGATTCCGCAATACAAGGGCGGCGAACGCGTCGGCGTGTACGGTGTGTTACAGGACATCACTGAACGGCGCACCGCCGAGCGACGCGCCGAGATGCAGAGCCTACGTATTCGTAACCTGTATTTCATAGCGGCTAGCGGCGATTACCCCGACGTACGCATGCGCGCCTCGCTCGAAATGGGCTGTCATGCCTGCGATCTTACGCTGGGTGCGGTCGTTGAGATCAACGGCGGTACGCCGACCATCGAAGCGGTCTATCGCGAGCCCAGCGCCGAGACGATCGCGGACGAAGAAATCATCGCGATGGCCCAGAGCGTCGGCTCGTTGCCGGGTGCGGCGATTCCAGTTCCGTTCAAGAACGGCATCGCCATGCGCCTCGACGTTGCGGGCGACCCGTATGGGGCGTTAGTCTTCGCCGATCCTCACGGTACCGTGCGCGAGTTCTCGTCGACCGACGCGGACCTGCTGGGACTGATCGCAACGCTGATCGCCGGCACGATCGATCGCAGCCGGCAGCGCGCCAGGCTTCGCGCGATGGCGTATTTCGATGCACTGACCGGCCTGCCGAATCGCGTCTTCCTTGCCGAAAAGCTGCGCGACGCAATCGAAGTTGCGCAGTCGCGCCTCGGCCGCGTCGCGGTGCTCTTCCTCGACCTCGATCGATTCAAGGACGTCAACGACACACTCGGCCACGCGCGCGGTGATCGATTGCTGCAGATGGTTGCGCAGCGCCTGGTCAAGGAGCTCGGCGAGGACGCCACCATCGCGCGTATGGGCGGTGACGAATTCGTCGTGTTGCTCACCGACTGCCGCGACGCCGAACACGTCCGCGACGTCGGCGAACGCATTCTCGGGATGGTAAGCGAGCCATTTCTGCTCGATGAATACGAGCAATATATCTCGGCCAGCATTGGTATTGCCGTGTACCCCGAGGACGGACGCGACGACCAGACGCTGATCAAGAATGCCGATATCGCGATGTACCGCGCCAAGGACCGCGGACGCAACGGCTATTACTTTTACAATCCAACCCTCGAAGCGCCGATCCATATGCGCCTTTCGCAAGAGAAGCTGCTGCGACGCGCGCTCGAGTACAATCAATTCGTCGTGTACTACCAGCCGCAGCTAGATTTGCGCACGGGGGGCGTGGTTAGCGTTGAAGCGCTGGTGCGGTGGAATCACCCCAAGAGCGGTCTGATCGAGCCGTCGCATTTCATTCCCAGCGCTGAAATCTCGGGGCTTATCGTTCCGCTGGGTGATTGGGTTCTCGAGACAGCCGCCAAGCAAGTCGAGCACTGGCACAAGACGCTCGCACCCCTGCGCCTTGCGGTCAACCTTTCCGGCCGCCAGTTCCATCAACGCGATCTTCGGCGGCGCGTCATTCAGGCGCTCGAGAACGCGCAGTTGGATCCCGCATTTCTCGAGGTCGAGATTACGGAGAGCGTCGCGATGTCGGACGCGGCGCAAACGGTCGGGATCGTGCGCGATCTCAAAGCTCTTGGAATTCGTACCGCGGTCGATGACTTTGGGACGGGGTACTCGTCGCTTGCGTATTTGCGCCGCTTCTCACTCGACGTGCTCAAGATCGACGGCTCTTTCGTCATCGGCCTAGGTCACGAAGCCTTCGATGAGACCATTGTTAAAACGGTGATCGGCATGGCGCACAGTCTCGGCCTCGAAGTTGTCGCCGAGGGCGTCGAGTCCGTCACCCAGCTTGCGTTCCTAACCGAACACGGCTGCGATATGGTGCAGGGCTATGCCATCGCCCCGCCGCTTCCGGCCGCGGAGTTCGAGGATTTCTTCCTGCGCCGCCGCGAAGCGTCCGCCGCATCGGGGTAAAGGGTCACGGCCATGATTTCAACCACGCCAGGATTAAATCGCAGCGCGCTCATCGATTGGTACCGGCGCAATCGCGAACGTTCGGCGCAGCTCTTCGCGCTGATCGACGACGCGGCGTTTTTGCAGCGTCCTATTTCGTTGCGCCATCCGTTCGTGTTTTATGAGGGGCACCTTCCGACGTTCAGCTTTCTGACGCTCAACGAGCGGGCGCTGGGACAGCCCCCGATCGACGTGGCATTCGAGAAACTGTTCGAGCGCGGCATCGACCCCGGGTCGGCCGACGCGGCTCGCGCGCACGGGCGCGACGATTGGCCGTCGCGCTCGCGGATCGAGCAGTTTGCTCGCGCGTGTGACGACCGTGTGATCGATGCACTAGCGCACGCGACGTTGGTTGACGCGTCGAATCCCCGTTTGCGCCACGGTCAGTCGGTCTACACCGTGCTCGAGCACGAGCCGATGCATCACGAGACGTTGCTCTACATCATCCATCAGCTCGATTATGCGAACAAAGGGCGGATCGCCCAGGAGCACCACGATCACGCGCCGCCGCACAATCCCATGCAACGGGTCGAGGCGGGTATCGCGCGCCTCGGTGCCGATCCCGATGCGGTTGCCTTCGGTTGGGATAACGAGTTTCGCGCGTGGGAGGTCGACGTTCCGGCATTTTCGATCTCACGCTATCCCGTAACCAACGCCGATTGGTTGCGATTCGTTGACGCCGGCGGTCCGGTACCGGAGTTTTGGGTCGAACGCGACGGCGAATTCTTTTTGCGCGGTGTTTTTGAGGAACTGCCGTTGCCGCGGTCGTGGCCGGTGTACGTCTCACACGATCAAGCGCAAGCCTACGCGACGTGGGCTGGAATGCGACTCCCGACGGAGGCGCAGTTCCATCGCGCCGCCTACGGCACGCCGGACGGCTCAGACCGCGTCCATCCTTGGGGCGACGCGCCACCCGACGCGCTGCATGGAAACTTCGATTTCGAACGCTTCGACCCCGAGCCCGTCGACGAGCACCCGGCCGGCGCTAGTGCGTGGGAAATCGAAGATTTGGTCGGAAATGGGTGGGAGTGGACGTCGAGCGTCTTTGCGCCGTTTCCGGGCTTCGAACCGATGGCGTCATACCCTCAATATTCCACCGACTTTTTCGATGGGCGGCACTACGTCATGAAAGGCGCGTCGCCCGTCACGGCGCGAGAATTGATTCGGCCGTCGTTTCGCAATTGGTTTTACGGCGATTATCCGTACATGTACGCAAAGTTCCGCTGCGTCGCGTAAGACGTTGGCATCTCAGTGACCACCTAAGGAGTCCCATCTATCCATGAGTACCACGAACAAATCCTCCGGCGCCGTTCTGGAATCCGTCTCGGGCGCGAGCACCGCAACAGCGGCTCCTGTAAAGGTTCCCATCACCGTTGCGTATGGCGACGGTATTGGGCCCGAGATCATGGAGGCTACGCTGCGCATCATTCAGGCAGCGGGAGCCCAACTCGAGATCGAGCGCATCGAGATCGGGGAATCAATTTACAAAAAAGGCTTGGATAGCGGCATCGAGCCGGGAGCGTGGGACTCGCTACGCCGCACCAAAGTCTTTTTGAAAGCCCCGATTACAACGCCGCAGGGCGGCGGTTTCAAGAGCCTCAACGTGACCGTGCGCAAGACGCTCGGCATGTACGCCAACGTGCGCCCCTGCGCCTCGCTCTACCCGTTCGTCGCGACAAAGCACCCGAACATGGACATCGTGATCGTGCGCGAGAACGAGGAGGACGTCTATGGCGGCATCGAGCATCGCCAAACCAATCAGGTGGCGCAGTGCCTCAAACTGATCTCACGTCCGGGCAGCAAACGCATCATCCGTTACGCGTTCGAGTACGCGCGTGCGAACAAGCGTCAGAAAGTCACGTGCTTCACCAAAGACAACATCATGAAGATCACGGACGGACTCTTCCACCGTACGTTTGAAGAGATTGCCAAGGAGTACCCGGATCTCGAGCACGAGCACTGGATCGTCGACATCGGCGCGGCGAAATTAGCCGATACGCCCGAAGCGTTCGATGTGATCGTCATGCCGAATCTCTACGGCGACGTGCTCTCCGACGTCGCCGCGCAAATCACCGGATCGGTCGGCCTAGCCGGTTCGGCGAACATCGGTGATCACTGTTCGATGTTCGAAGCGATCCACGGCTCGGCGCCGCGGCGCGCCGGCCAAAACTTAGCCAATCCTTCGGGGCTGCTGCATGGCGCGTTGCTCATGCTAGTGCACATCGGGCAAGGCGATGCCGCGGAGCGCGCGCACAACGCGTGGCTGCGGACGGTCGAAGACGGCGTGCACACCTACGACATCTATACCGAAGGCGTCTCGAAACAGAAGGTCGGCACCAAGGAGTTCGCCGACGCGGTCATCGCGCGTCTCGGGCAAAAGCCGCAGCAACTCAAGCCCGCCGAGTACGCGAAGGACATCCACATGAACCTCGCGATTCGCCCGGCCGGCAAGCCGCCGATGAAGGTCCGCGTTGGCGTCGATCTCTTTATCGACCGTCGCGACGGCAATCCCGACCAGATCGCCGCGTTGATGCAGAAGTTCAACGTGGGCGGCACGAAGCTGACCATCATCAGCAATCGCGGCACGAAAGTGTGGCCCAACGGCAATCCGGACACGTACTGGAGCGATCATTGGCAGTGCCGGTTCGAAGGCGACAGCGACGAGCTGTTTACCGCCGAGCATGTGATCAAGCTGCTCGGTGAGGCCGACCGCGCCGGCTTCGACGTGATCAAGACCGAAGGACTGTTCACGTTCAACGGCGAGCGCGGTTACTCGCTCGCGCAAGGCCAGTAGCAGTACGGGAAGACGCTAGGCCCCCTTCGAACATAGAGGAAACCGTTCGGAGGGGGCTTTCCTTTGCGCTCACTCTCGTTATGCTTTCTATTTGTTACGGCGTTTGCGCTGGCGGCGTGCGGCGGGAGTACCGTCATCTATGTGACGCCGTCGCCGCAGCCGACCAATCAACCTACCGGTCAACCTACCGGCCAGCCTTCGACCACGCCGAGCAGCACGGTCTCGTTCAACGTCATCGTTCCGAACATCAGCGGTAACGCGCGCCGCCGTCCGAACGTCGTTGTGCCCGCAGCATCACTCTCGGTTGCGATCCAACTCGATTCGGTCAATAGCGTGCCGACGAGTTTGCCGCCCACGATCGTCAACCTCAGCGCATCCTCCAGCGGCTGCGAGCAGACCTCGACGCAGCTGAGCTGCGTGGTCAACGTCAGCGCACCGGTGGCATCGTTGGTCTACACGCTTACCGTCTATAGCGCAGCCAACGGCACGGGCACATCCCTGGGTGTCGGCAACCTTGCCGTCACGACGACCGCCGGTGCGACGGTCGTCGCTCCCGCAACGCTCACCGGAACGGCTGCGAAGATTGTCGTCACCGCCGGCGGCGCTGCGCTGGGCGTGAGCATTACGGTGCCGGTCACCGTGCAGGCCGAGGACGCCAACGGCAATACCCTGCTTGGGACCTACACGAATCCGATCACGCTAAGCGATAGCGATGCGTCCGGACAAACCGCGCTGTCACCGTCGGCAACGAATATTATGAACGGCGCGACCGCTATCACGCTTGCATACGCAGGCGGCTCGATGGCGTCGCCGGCCACGATCAACGCATCCGCCGCAAACGTCAGCCCTTCGAATGTAACGGCCGGCTCGTTCTCGCCGAGTCAGACCTATCCAAGCCTCAACGGTTCGAGTACGAGTTTCACCTCCACGGGTACCTACATGTTCGGCAACAATGGGCCACCGAATATCGGGCCAGACACGTCTAGCGGCAACTACGACGCCGTTGTATCCACCGGTCAGTCTTTCAACGGCGTCAATAATCTCGTCGAGATTGCGGGCCTCAACACGGCGACGAACTGGCTTCCCAGCAGCTTCGCGACGACCATCAACTTTCAAAACCTGATAGCGTATTATGCGTGGACGCCGCAGGGGACGAACGCATCGCTCGGCCTCGTCGGCATGACCAGCGATACGGGGTTCACCTTGACCTGTGAGTCGCCGTACACGAAAGAGATCGAAGCGCCGCTCACCACTGACTGGAACGTGCTAAGCGGCAGCGCCCCATGCACGGCCTCGTACAACGATGGACGTGGCGACACGGGCGAAACGATCCTGAACCCCGATGGTTCTTATGTCGACAATACACAAGGCCTTGCAATCGGTGAAATTTATACGATCGCAGTCAACAGCGACGGAAGCATGTCGCAAACGACGAACGAAAATTGCGGCTGCGGCTCGTCGATCGTTTCGGTCGGGGTTCCCAGTCCCGGCGCATCGCTGATACCGGTAGAGATTCAAACTTTTCCCGGCGCAATTCCGCCGCTTGGCCAAAGTCCAACACCCTCACCCGAACCGACCAGCGTTCCCAACCCGTGGGCGGTCTGGAACGGTATTCCAGGTGAACAAATTCCAAATCCGCTCGAGAGCGACACGTTCGTGGTCGTCGGTCCCATCGGCTCACTTCCGAGTGAGTGCGCGATTCCTGCCGGATTGCTCGGCAGCAACCCGACGTTGTCTGAAGCAGATGAAACCGTGATCGTTGCGGATCCCGCTTCCGACTGGAACGCGATGTATTACTCGAACCAAACGATCAAGCACTACTACCTTGACGGCGTCGGCGAGATTTGCAACGAGAATGTGTATATCGGTGCTTCATACAACGCATATCCGCTTAACTACTACTTGAACGTCCCAAGCAATCCCAACTTCAATACTTCGGTGACGACAGTTTCGGGAACGCAGTGGACCTATCTCACCGCGACAACGCTGACCGCGACAAGCGCGCGCCGGCGCGAATCGGCGCAGGCGTTTACCGCGGCGACCTACGCACTCTTCCACGCGCCGTTACACATCCATATAGCAGGCAAGCGCCGCGTTTAACCTAGATTAGAATCGGGAACAAACGCGAGGCGTTTGCCTGCATGCGGCAAAGTTTATTGTCATGCTGCCTCGCATCTTGGCCTTGGCATTTGCTTGTGTATCCGCACTTGTGCCGCTTGCCTGTCTGGCAAGCGGCCCGGCACCTGCCGACGAGTACTTCGGTCCGTTCAAAGAGAGCATACTTGAGATTCGCAACCGGCTCATGTCGTTCGAGCGCGATGCGGATTGGGATCTCCGTCGCCACGTGCGCGGGATCGACAATCTCGAGATGGCGATCGAAGACTGGTATCGCAAGTATCCGCGCGATCCGTGGCTTCCCGGGTTTACTAACCGGCTCATTCGCGTCTACGCCCGCGCCCACACGTCCGACCGGCAGTGTGCCCGGGCTCATGGTATCGCGAGGTCGGTTGGCCGCTAAGCCGAAGAGCTACCTGCATGGAAGCTCTCGACCTTACTAAAGCGCCGCCGCGCTCCCCGCGGGCTCGGCTCGCGGACCTCGACTTGATCATGGCCGCGCGTACCGTCGACAAGATGCGCGCTACGCTCCCCGGCGGTAACCTGGGCGCCTATAACATTCCCGGCTTCAGCGCGCAAATGCTCGAAGCGATCGGCGTTTCCGAGGATGACTTCCGCAGCGCAGTCGAACGCGCGTCGAGCGATGCCGACGTTGCCGCATGGCTGCGCGAGCGCGTGACGCCTGAAAAAATCGACGCATTCAACGCGGCGATCGCGGCGCGCCGCATCGAGCACCGCCTGAGCGACGAGGCGTGGCGCAAGAAATATCCGCATGGGGCTGCCATGCCGCCCGAGACGCCGCTGATCGATTTTCTCACCAAGGACGATCAACTCGCCTTCTTCGGCGCCCGATAGCCGATCGTGCGCATCGTCAGCCTGCTGCCGAGCGCAACCGAGATTCTCTTTGCCATCGGCGCCGGCGACGAGGTCGTCGGGGTTACGCACGAGTGCGACTTTCCACCCGAAGCGATCTCGCGTCCGCACCTGACGTCATCTGCGCTACCCGCGGCGGGCTCTTCCGCCGAAATCGATCGGCACGTGCGTCGCAGCCTGCACGAAGGCTCGAGCCTTTACCACCTCGATGCGGAGCTGCTCGAAAAGCTCGCGCCGGATTTGATCGTCACCCAAGAATTATGCGTTGTGTGCGCGGTCTCGTACGAGATCGTGCAACGCGCGGTGCGGCGGCTGCGCGGCGATCCCCGCCTGGTGTCGCTCGAACCTTCTTCTCTCGACGACGTGTTCGCGACGATCACGTTCCTGGGCGACATGACCGGGCATCGCGATGGTGCGGCGACGTTGCTGCGCGATCTTCATGCTCGCGTCGACGCGCTGCGCGCTCGAAAGCGCGATCGTGGTCGCCCTCGCGTTCTCGTCCTTGAATGGACCGATCCGCCGATGAGCGGCGGCCATTGGACCCCGGGGCTCGTGGAACTCGCCGGCGCGACGCCGGTTCTCGGTAATCCCGGCGCGAATTCGCAGGTGATCGATTGGGCGACGATTGCGCGTGAGGACCCCGACGCCATTGTGGTTGGTCCGTGCGGCTTCGACCTTGCGCGTACGCACGAAGCGATCGCGGAGCTCGGGAATATTGAGGCGTGGCGCAGTCTCCGTGCCGTGCGCGAGGGTAGCGTGCACGCCATCGACGGCAGCGCTTACCTCAATCGACCCGGTCCGCGACTCGTCGACACGGCCGAGATTATCGCAGCTGCACTAACGCAGGATACGTCAATAGCAGCGCAACTTCCGTGACAACAATCGTCGCTCCGTAGCAATCGCCGTTCACCACGCCGCCGAGCCGACGCGAAGCAAAGAGGCCGAAAACCAACGAAACGGGAACGGCGAGCAGCGCTGCGACGAGGACGTCCATCGGACGGGCGCGACCGAAAGCCCCGATGATCCCAGCAATCACGCCGCCGGTTATCACGGTTGCGACTCGCGAGACCGTCACTTTTTCCTCGCGCCCTTCACGTACGAACGTCTGCGCAACGATTAAGCCACCGGCACGGCCCAGATATCCGGTGATGGCAAGAACGACCGGCATCATCATCGGCGGAATTTGCGCGAGCGCGTAAAGCCAGAGCGCGCTGAGCATCACCATGCCGACGAAGGCATAGGTGCCGTGATGCGGGTCGCGCATGATCTCCAAGCGCCGCCGCGGCGAAGCCATCACAAACAATCCGTCGCAGCAATCGAGGAAGCCGTCGACGTGAATCGCCCCACTGAGTGCAATCGAAAGGACCCATGCGGTAATCGTCGCGGCGATCCCGTTCTGCGTGAGCAGCCAAATACCGTATGCGCCGAAACCCGAGAGTCCGCCGATGACCACGCCGACGATCGGTAAGAATCCGATCGCGTCATCGCATGGAGGTTCATCGGCGTGAGGAATCGGAAGAATCGAGAAGTACGAAAACGATGCGGCAAGAGCGCGCAGCAGGTTCAAGCTTGGACCGGTTCGCTCGCCGTCGCGACGCCGGCTTGCGCAAAGGTCTTCATCTCGCGCACCATCCGCGCAGCTGCTTCGCAGAGCGGCATCGCCAGCGCCGCGCCGCTTCCCTCACCCAGGCGAAGATCGAGATCGAGCAGCGGCACGAGACCCAAGTGTCGCAGCGCAACGGCATGACCGAGTTCGCGCGAGCGGTGCGCGGCGATACAATACCCGATTGAATCCGGTGCGATCGCCTGCGCAAGCAGTGCCGCCGCACCGACAATAAATCCGTCGAGGAGGATCGGGATGCGCCGCTGGGCTGCTGCGAGCAACGCTCCGGCGAGTCCGACGATCTCGTATCCACCGACTTCGCTCGCGACGGTGCGCCAGTCCGTTGCTCGCATGCGGGAGAGCGCGGCAGAAACGACGCTGAGCTTGCGCCGCAAGCCATCGTCATCGACGCCCGTACCGCGTCCGACGACGTCCTCGGGCGAAGCGCCGGTCAGTGCGCAGATGATCGCGGCCGCGCTGGTGGTATTCCCGATCCCCATTTCGCCCAGAGCGAGGATCTGCGGATCGACGCGTTCGACGATGGTGGCGAAGGCGTTCATGCCGGCTTGCAACGCGCGATCGACATCAAGCGGATCGATCGCTGCTTCACGCGCAAAGTTACGCGTCCCGCGACCAACCGGAACGCCGAGCAATCGTTCGTGCTGCGGCAAATCGCCGGCAACGCCGAAATTTGCCACGAACACTTCGGCCTTAGCAACGCGCGAGAAGGCGTTGATCGCGGCAAAGCCGCCGAGAAACGCGCCGACCATCTGGGGCGTCACCTCGCTCGGATAGGCGCTGACCCCCTCGGCGGTAACGCCGTGGTCACCAGCACCGACGAGAATTGCTCGACGTTCGTAGATCGGCGGCAGATCGCCGGCGATCGCGGCGAGCCGTTCGGCAAGCTCTTCTATTCGGCCGAGACTGCCGACCGGTTTGGTGAGCTGGTCGATCCGCTCGCGCGCGGCGCGCGCCGCCGCAGCGTCAAGCGGTGGAATCAAGATGGCTGACATCGTTTAGGGAGATTATCCGCGCGCCGTCGCCTTCCATGGCGATTCGCGTGATGCTCGCGGTCGAAAAAACCATGCCCCGCGGATCGAAGCCCTCGGGAGCCAGCTCTTCTACCGCGGCGTGCAGCGCACCAGCGTGCGTCACAACGAGCACGGGACCAGCCGGCGCACGCGAGCGCAGGTCCTCGAGGAACGAGCGCATGCGGGCGATGACCTGCTCGAATCGCTCGCCGCCAACCGGTTCGTAGCGTCGAGCCTGCGTGGGGAGCCGCGCTTCGAACTGCGGCCACCGCGCGACGATCTCCGGCCACGTGAGGCCCTCCCACTGCCCAAAATCGAATTCACGCAGCCGTGCATCGCTCGCAATGTCGAGCACGCGCGCCCCGACGATGGTGCGCGCGGTCTCCATTGCACGCGTGAGATCGCTTGAGTACGCGTGACTGAATGATTCGTTGCGCAGCGCTAGCGCTAGTTCAGCAGCTTGCGCACGGCCCCGCTCCGACAGCGGCACCTGACTTTGGCCTTGAAAACGGCGCGCGGCGTTCCACGCCGTCTCACCGTGACGTACAAAGACGAGTTCCATCCGTACGTCTAAAGTGCTTGCGACGCCGTATCGACGACCAGGCCATCCAAGTGATCGGCGACGCATTCCTCGACCAGCTCCCAGGTGTCGCCGCCGCGAAATTCGGCATAGCCGCCGTTGACCACGCGCGGTTTCCACAACTGCGAGAGCGGCGCACCCTTTGCCGCTAGAATGGCAAGACGCACGATCACGTCGTGCGTTACGATCGCAATCCCGCCCTCGGTTCGCTCCATAAAAGCACGCCAGCGTGCGTCGACTTGCGCGAGCGATTCGCCGCCTTCGAACTGCACGCGCTCGGGATGCTCGCGCCACAATCGCATCGCTTGCGGGTCCTCGCGCTCGATGGACGCGCGCAGCCGCCCTTCCCAAGTGCCATGCGCAATCTCGATCAAATCGGGATCGGTTTCGACCGAGATGCCGAGCCTCTCCGCGAGCGGCCGCGCGGTCTCAACGCAGCGCGCCAGCGGGCTTGAAACGACGCGACGAATTTCCCGCTGCGAAAGCGCAACCGCCAGTGCGCGCGCCTGCGCGACGCCCGTATCGGTCAGCTGCGACTCCCGCTGGCCTTGGTAGCGCCCCTCGCGATTCCAATCCGTCTCACCGTGACGCGCGATATAGATCATTCAGATGCGAACCAAACGAACCGCGGACATCCCCTCGACGCGGGCGATCCGGTCGACCACACCACGTTCGATCTCGCGATCCACTTCGAGCACCATCATCGCGTCGCCGCCGCGCGCGGTGCGCGCAACTTGCATCGTGGAGATGTTGACGTTGGCCTCACCCAAGATCGTGCCGATGCGTCCGACCATGCCGGGCACGTCGCGATGGTGCGTTACTAAGAGCGTGCCTTCGGGGATCGCATCGATCTCGAAGCCGTCGATCTCGACGATGCGCGGCCCATGTGGAAGCACCGTCCCGACGATGCGGTGATCGCCGGCGGCAACCAGCAGGGACGAACGAAACGGCGGTGCGTTCGCCTCGCGCGAAACCGCGACGCGTACGCCGATTTCACGCGCGATCGCACCGGAGTTGACCAGGGTCACGCGGCGATCCGTAACCAGCGGCAACGCGCCGGCGAGCAGTGCGGCGACAAACGGCTCCGCATCGACGCCTTCGAGCTCACCTTGCAATACGATCGCGATCTCGGTGCGCATCACCTCATCGAAGAGCTGCGGCAAGAGTGCTCCGAGCCGATGCGCAAGGTCGATAAACGCACTCGCGCGCTCCGCATCCGCGCCCCGGAGCATGGGTGCGTTGACCGCACCGCTCGCCGGACGTCCGCCGAGCACACGCACGACGTCGCCCGCGAGCTCGAGCGCAATGCGTTCGAGAGCTTCGTAGGTCGAGCCGCCCAAATGCGGCGTCGCGACGACGCGCTCATGGGTCAGGATGCGCGCCGATGCCGATCCGGGCGGCGGCGGCTCCTCGGGGACGACGTCGACCGCGACCGCGCGCAAGCGGCCGGCGTCCAATGCCTCGACCAGCGCGTCGGCGTCGATAACGGCGCCACGCGCGCAGTTGACCAGCACCGCGTCGTCGCGCATGTGCGCAAGCGCGGAGCGTTCGATCATGCCGCGCGTCTGCGCGGTGAGCGGCACGTGGAGCGTGACGACGTCGGCGCGCGCGAGGAGGTCTTCGAAACCGGTGAGCTCGACGTTGAGCGCGCGAGCGCGCGAAGCGGCGAGATAGGGATCGTAGGCGATCACCGTCATCCCGAATGCCGCCGCACGCGTGGCAACGTTGCTGCCGATGCGCCCGAGTCCGACAATGCCCAGGGTTTTGCCGTGCAGCTCGTGGCCAACAAAGTTTTTGCGCTCCCATTTGCCGGCATGGACGCTCGCGTGCGCCTGCGGCACATGGCGCATCGCGGCAAGGAGGAGCGCAAAGGTCTGCTCGGTGGCAGCAAGCGTGTTGGCGCTCGGTGTATTGACGACGACGATTCCGGCCGCGGTCGCAGCGTCGACGTCGATCGCATCGACGCCCACACCAGCGCGCGCGACGACCTCGAGGTGCGGCGCGGCTGCCAGCAGCTGCGCGTCGACCCGGGTTTCCGAGCGGACGATCAACCCGCGCGCCTCGCGCAGCGCTTCGTGCAGGGCCTCGCGGGGCCCGCCGACGACCGAAACGACCTCCGCGCCGGCTTCGCGCAAGACGGCAACACCGCGTTCGTCAAACGGCTCGGCGACGACGACGCGACCAAGGAAACTGGGGGTGACCATGGCTCCGCAGCTTCGCCCGAGGGCTGGGCCTCCCTTGCGTCGTACGGGGTCTGTCCCATGTCCAAGAACGGCGATGTGCGGCTTGCGGTCCGCAAAATGTACAAGCTCTACATCAACGGTGCGTTCGTGCGCTCGGAATCGGGACGCAGCGATCCGCTCTGGGACGGTAAAGAGTTCGGCGCGAACATCGCACGTGCATCGCGCAAGGACGCACGCGACGCCGTGGTCGCCGCGCGCGCCGCGCAACCAGGGTGGTGGAAAACCGCACCCGGGACGCGCGGTTTGATCCTCTATCGTTTAGCCGAGATGATGGAAGCGCGGCGCGGAGAGCTCACCGAACGCATTCGCGAAGGCGCAGAGTGCTCCGAACAAGAGGCCGAGCGCGAAGTCACCGCGGCGATCGATCGCACGGTTTGGTACGCGGGCTGGAGCGATAAATACGCGGCGTTGCTTTCGACGCGCAATCCCGTCGCCGGACCGCACTTCAATTTTTCGACCGCCGAACCAATGGGCGTGGTGGTCGTGTGCGCGCCCGATCGGCCGGCGTTGCTGGGCCTCGTTTCGGTGCTTTTACCGCCGGTCGTGGCCGGAAACGCCGTCGTGCTGCTGGCCTCGGAGTTCGATCCGCGTACCGCGGTCGTCTTTGCCGAAGCACTCGCCACGAGCGATCTTCCCGCCGGCGTCGTCAACGTGCTCACCGGATATCGCAGCGAGATTGCTCCGGTCATGGCGAAGCACATGGATGTGAACGCGATCGTCGTTCCGCGCGGCGATCCGCAACTCCGCGAATCGGTTGAACGTGAGTCAGCCGAAAACGTCAAACGGGTGCGCCTCTATCCGATGCGTTCACGCGAGGAGTGGTTCGCGCCGGCTGCGCAGAGTCTCAACGACATTAGCGACTACTGCGAGATCAAGACGATTTGGCATCCCGCCGGCGTCTAAACGAGGCAGACGCGCGCGCCGCGCTGGTGCGCTGCGGACGCCGTCTTTGGAAACGCCGCTTAGTTACCGGATCGAGTGGGAACCTCAGTTATCGCATGGATGACGGGACGCTTCTGGTCACGCCATCGGCGCGCTCGATCGGCGATCTGCATCCCCGCGATCTCGTCGCGCTCGATGCCGACGGTACGTTGCGCCACGGTTCCGGCGTTCCGACCAGCGAACTTCCGCTGCATCTCGCCGCCTATCGCGCGCGTACGGATATTACATGCGTCGTACACACGCATCCCACAATGTGCGTAGTTTGGTCGAAAACCGGCACGATCTTTCCACGCGATACGGTCGGCGCGAGCGAAACGCTTCGAAGCTGTGCGTGGACGCCCTATTTTCGTAATGGAAGCCAGGAACTGGCTGATGCCTGCGCCGAGCAGTTCGCCGCCGGCGTGGACGTGGTCATGATGGAGCGCCACGGGCTGTCCGTTGTCTCGGAAAGCTTGGAAGATGCGTTCCTACAAACCGATCTGGCCGAGGAAGCCGCCCGCATCGCGTACTATTGGCATGTGTTGGAGGGTGTGGGCACTTGAGTTATCGTCTCCCCGCGCATCAGCGCCTGTCGAATGCGCTGAGTTACGGTGAGTTTCGGATCTTCTATCAGCCTGTGGTTTCACTGGCCAGTGGATCCATTGTGGGTGTGGAAGCCCTATGCCGCTGGCCCCAGCGCGACGCGACGTTTGCTCCGCCCGAGACCTTCATTACGCAAGCCGAAACGTCGGGGTTCATCGTGCAACTCGGCGAGTGGGTCATGCGCACGGCGATCGATCAAGTGAGTCAGTGGCAGGGGCTGCACAACGTCGATTTGCGCCTCGCGGTCAATCTCTCCGCGCGCCAGTTTTTACACCACAACTTGACCAAAGCGATCGAAGATTCGGTGCGCAGCGCGCGCTTGCGTCCGCATACGCTGGAGTTCGAGATCACCGAGAGCGTGGCGATGCAAAACGCCGAGGACTCGATCGGCATCATGCGTCAGCTCAAAGGGTTGGGACTTGAACTCGCGCTCGACGATTTCGGCACGGGCTATTCGTCGCTTGCGTACCTCAAGCGATTCCCGATCGACAAGCTCAAGATCGATAAGTCTTTCGTGAGCGACATTCCCAGCGACGCCAACGACCTGGCGATTGTCTCGGCGATCATCGCCATGGCTCACGCCCTCGGGCTGACCGTCCAGGCGGAGGGCGTCGAAACCGAGGCGCAAGCCCAGTTTCTAGCCGAGTGCGGCTGCGAATACGCCCAAGGCTATCTCTTCGGCCGCGCGTTACCGGCCGACGACTTCGCAAGCCTGATAGGGTCGTCTCCGGCATAATCGAAACTTTACAAATCCTTGTCCCGCGGCGCTTGGCGACCACAGGCGCTCGCCTTTGGGTACGAAAAGGGAGCCCTTGCGGCCGGGTGTATTTAGCTTTTTTCTTTCGATGGGAGCTCTTTCGCTATGTGGGATCGTCAGCTTCGTATTGTCGTAAGCGCCGCCGCGATCGCGGTTTTGGCCGCATGCTCGGGTGGGATGTCCGGAGTCGCTCCGACGGCAGCCGGTGGGAATTCAAACGACACGGTCCCGGCCCCGCCCAAGGAACTGCAGATCACCCAAGCGCCGACGGCGACCATTAAGCAAATCGATGCCGCGAAGGGCCGCGACGACCTTAATCTGGGCCAGTGGATATATGAGGTCCCGCTGGCGGTCACCCCGAGTTACTCCCTGACCAGCGTTTCGTTTCTGAACACCTGTCAGAACTCACCGAGTCCGCTGCTCGGATTCTGGTACCTGACGCTCAAGAGCATCACGGTTGCGCAGCAGCCAGTCACGATACCGGCGTGCAAGTTTACTTCGAAGGGCGTGTCGACCGCGAACTTCTACATCGTGGAAGTCGACGTCAGCCTGTCCGGCGTTGTCGTTACACCGTTAAGCCAACCGGTGGTCGTCTCGGGCAACACGTGGACCTTCTCCGCGAATGCAAAAGACTATAGCTTCGCGGCCGACAACATCTACGCGTTCTGGGTCGCGCAATCGACGGCGCCCACACCCACGCCGACCCCACCGGGCGGAACCGATCCGGGCTCTGTATAGCCGAGGCCAGGACTCGCTTTCACCAAGCGCAAACCGAGAGAGGCTCCGAAAGGGGCCTCTCGCATTTGCATGCGGCAAAAACCCTATGGAGGGGTGGTCGAGTGGTCGAAGGCACTCGCTTGGAAAGCGAGCAGACGTGCAAACGTCTCGAGGGTTCGAATCCCTCCCCCTCCGGATTTAGGCGCTGAGGCCGGCGCGTTTGCGGGCGTTACGCACGTACACGATCGTCCAGAGGATCAGTGCGATGAGCGCCGCGGCATCCAAAGCCGGTGACAGGATCGCCGTGAGTTTGGGGTCTAGGACATACGCAAGTGCGGCCCGCAGCGCCGCTTCGGCAAGTAAGGCAACTCCCCACACCGCGGTAATGAGTCGCATGCTGGCCCGGTAGGCGGGGCGTTCTTCCCACAGCTTATCGAATGTCGGTCCCGCCTCGGCTCCGCCGGCGCCTTTTGCGACCACGAAGATCGCGGGACGGGGCGCGAGCAGTGAGAGCAAACACGCGCCACCGAAGATCGCAGAACCCAAAGAGCCTGCGACCAGCGCGTAGCGCGGGTCGGCGCTGACGAATGACGTCGCAACGCCGACGACGATGAACAGCAAGCCGATGATTGCGATCACGTCGACGATCCCTCGCGTCCAGGCGCGAACCGCGGCGCCGAGCGGAAAAATCGCCGCAATCGCGAGCGCGTCGATCAGCGGCACGCGTACGCGAATGAGGATCTGCACCACAATCGCGGGCAGAACGATCGAGATGACGATGCTGCGGAGAAGCCCGCGAAAATCTGGTCGAAGCGCGCGATCCAGGCTCACGGATTATGACGGGCGGCGAGCATCCACTGTCCGCCGACCATTTGCCAATGATCCACCGTCACTTCGTTGTGACCGTGAACGCCGACGTATTCCGCATGGACGTACAAACCGTCCGGCCGCGAATCGATCCGCTGCACGAT
This sequence comes from Vulcanimicrobiota bacterium, assembly GCA_963833045.1. GTDB lineage: Bacteria > Vulcanimicrobiota > Vulcanimicrobiia > Vulcanimicrobiales > Vulcanimicrobiaceae > Aquilonibacter. The sequence continues at coordinate 136,739 of CAWHWL010000014.1, read as the reverse complement.
GACGGTGAGCGGATCGTACGCAAATGTCGAGAGCCTCATCTTTGCGGCGTCGTTAAAGTGGGGCGAGAGCACGCTGCGCTCTTGGGTTGGATCGTGGGTCACGGCGTTGCTGAGTTGGCCGTAGCGCTGGGAAATAGCCGACTGGACATCCATGGAAACAGGCATCTTGACCGACGACCTCCGTACGATTCAAGTATGGCACGGATACTGTTGCAGACGACGATTCCCTACGCCGAGGATGACTGGCACGTCGGACGCTTCGCGCTGCTTCACGACGAACTTGTCGCCGCCGGACATGAGGTCGCGGCCCGCAATCGCGAACCCGACGGCGTCGGAAACGATCCCGTTCTCGCTGGTTTGGCGGCGAGTGCCTTCGATCAGTGCTGGCTGATGGGCGTCGATACCGGCGACGGGTTGTCCCGGGCGGACATCGGCGGCATCAATGCCTTTCGCGCGCGCGGCGGCGGGGTTCTAACGGCACGCGATCACGCCGATCTCGGCGCATGCATTCGCAATCTCGGGACGCTCGGCACGATCAATCACTTTCACAATTACAATCCCGAGGACGAGCCGGACCGCCGCCAGCAGGACAATCCCGACATTCCGTGGCCGAATTATCACTCCGGGGCAAACGGCGATTACCAGCACATCGAGGTGATCGAGCCGATCCACGAGATCTTTCGATCGGACCGCGCTCCGAGCGGGGTAATCGCATTCTTTCCCGCGCATCCGCACGAAGGTGCCGTCGGCGCATCGGTGGGCGATACACATGCACGCGTCGTCGCGCGCGGACGCAGCATGCAAAGTGGACGCGCGTTCAACATCGCGGTCGTAATCGACGGCGATCCTGGCCGCGCCGTGGCCGAATCGACGTTCCACCATTTTTGCGATGTGAACTGGGACACCGATCGCGGCGCACCATCATTTGTGACCGACAAACCCGGTACGGAGATGAAGCACGATCCCCAGCGCCTGGTGATCTTCAAAGACTACGTGCGCAATATCGCGCGCTGGCTGAGCCTCTAGCCTCGTTCGGGCGCCACACCCTCCACGTGCGCGAGCCAGAAATCAAATGACGCGCGCGCCTGCTCTTCGAGCATTGAGTCGCCGGGGACGATCTCGCGTTCGAGCTGATGGTGCAGCGTTGCGCGCCGGCCGTAATTCACGTCCATCACGATGTCGGCGCGCATTAGTGCATCGAGCATATCCGGTTCGAATCGCACCTTAGGCGGTAGGGTGCTAATCACGATCTCCGGCGGGTTATCACTGGGCCACGCTTGCGCGTCGTAACGTTCGCACGCCGCCTGCACTTTTTTCTCATCGCGGCCCCACACGAACATGTAGGCATCGTTCTCCGAGAAGTGCGCGAGAATCGCGCGCGCCGTCGCGCCGTAACCGAGCACGCCGATGCGTTTGAGCGCGATGGATTCTTCGAGCAGTGCTTCAAGCGCGCTGCGCGCGCCGATGCCGTCGGTGTTGTGCCCGAGAATCTCCGACCCAAAAAAGATCGTGTTTACGGCTTGCGCGCTTTCGGCTTCGTGGGTGAGCGCGTCACAGGCTGCGCGCGCTTCTTCCTTGAGCGGAAAGGTCACATTTGCCCCGGTGTAGCCGTCCATGCGCATGCGGCGAATCACCGAAATCGCGTTGATTTGCGGCACACGAATCGCGACGTAGCTGCCGTCTTCGATCTCGGCCTCATCCATGAATCGCCGATGGATCTCGGGGCTGCGGCTGTGCGAAACCGGATCGCCGATAACTGCCAGCCTCATTCGCTCGTGCGTCCCGCGAGCATCAAGCGTTCGAGAAATCGGAAGATTTTGGTTACCGGAAAGTCTTTGCTTTCGATCGGCTCGGTGAGGATCGTGTAGAGACCGCAGAGTTTTCCGGAGAGCACGTCGGTGAAGAGCTGATCGCCGACGACTGCGATCTGCCGGCGTGGCATCTCGAGCATCCGAATGGCTCGCATGACGCCGAACGGCAGTGGTTTGAGGGCGTTTGGAATGCACGGCACATTGAGCTGACGCGCGATGCCCGTAACGCGCTCGGTGAAGTTGTTGGAGACCATGACCATCCGGAAGCCGTGATCGTGGGCCCGAGCGACCCAATCGAGGTGGTCGGCCTCGAGCTCGGTCTGCCGGAACCCCATCAGGGTATTGTCGAGGTCGACGATGAGGCCGCGGAAGCCCTGAGCGTGCAGGTCCTCCAGAGCGAGGGTGGCGAGGCGCGAGACAAAGCGATCAGGACCGAACATTATGGCTGCCGTTCCGACGGCTTATCCCCGGTATCCTCGGAAGGCTCCACAGGGTCTCCTCCCCTCCGAGGCCTCATCCTCGGGTCATCCTCCGATTTTTGTCGCCTTCCACATCGAAATCACAAGGAGTTGAGCCCGGCGACCCCAATATCTTGTGGCAATGAGATCGATGTGGCACAATAGGTGTCCCGTTGGTCTATCGGTGTCGGCGTTAGCGAACAGGTGTTCGCGTCTACTCTCTCGAAGATCACTGGTCCAGCCCAACACGCGCAAGGAGCAGCTCCCGATGAAGTTCCGTCGTCTCTATTCGGCCCCCGGCGATCCGTATGCGGGCCTCGAGTTCGAGCCGCGTACCTCCCGGATCGTCAACCCGGACGGTTCGGTCATTTTTGAAGCCAAGGATGTGATGGTGCCGACCGGCTGGAGCCAGGTCGCCGTCGACGTACTCGCCCAGAAGTATTGCCGCAAAGCCGGCGTGCCCACCGCGACCGTACGGGTCGAGGAAGAGGGCGTGCCGCAGTGGCTGTGGCGTTCAGAGGCTGCGTCTGATGCCAGCTTTGGCTCAGAACGCGACTCGCGCCAGGTCTTCAATCGCCTTGCGGGCTGCTGGGCCTATTGGGGCTGGAAATACGGCTACTTCGACACCGAAGACGACGCGCGTGTCTACTACGACGAGATGTCGGCGATGCTCGCGCGCCAAGTCGGCGCCCCTAATTCACCGCAATGGTTTAACACGGGTTTGCATTGGGCGTACGGCATTTCGGGCCCGGCGCAAGGCCACTATTTTGTCGACCCCAAAAGCGGTGACGCGGTTCGTTCGACCTCGACCTTCGAACACGCACAGGTTAGCGCTTGCTTTATACTTTCCATCGAAGATGATCTCGTAAACAAAGGCGGCATTTTCGATGGATTAATTCGCGAGGCGCGCATCTTCAAAGGCGGCTCCGGTTCGGGCGCAAACTTCTCGCGCATTCGCGGCGAAGGCGAGAAACTCACCGGCGGCGGCACGTCGAGCGGGTTGATGTCGTTTCTCAAAGTGTTCGATCGTGCGGCCGGCGCGATTAAATCCGGCGGCACGACGCGTCGCGCTGCCAAGATGGTGGTACTCAACGCCGATCATCCCGACATCGAGAAATTCGTCAACTGGAAAGTCACCGAGGAGCGCAAGGTCGCCGATTTGGTGATCGGTTCGCGTATTCTACAAGAGCAGCTCAACGCAATCATGGCGGCGGCGCATGATACGCGCATCCCGGAGTCATCGCGTCTGGACGTGGCGTTTAATTCGTATTTGCGCGATGCACTACGCAAAGCGCTGACGATGGGCGTGCCCAGTGGCGCGACGCAACAGGCGTTGGATTACGCGCGCCAGGGCTTCAAAAGTCTCGAGATCGACCAGTACGACACCGCGTGGGACTCCGAGGCGTACAACACGGTGTCAGGTCAGAACTCCAATAACTCCGTTCGCTTGACCAACGCATTCTTCAACGCGCTCGACAAGAACGATGATTGGGCGCTGACCTCGCGTACCAACGGCAACACCGTCAAGACGATAAAAGCCGCGGATCTGTGGGAACAAATCGGTCTTGCCGCTTGGCAGTGCGCCGATCCCGGTTTGCAATTCGACGACACGATTCAAGAGTGGCACACGTGTTCGAACGATGAGCGGATTAATGCTACGAATCCATGCGTTACGGGCGATACGCTGGTCGCGACGGCCGATGGCCCGAAGCGCATTGCTGACATGGTCGGCAAAGCTGCGTTCATCATCGGCTCCGACGGCAAGCCGCACTTCGTCAATAGGATCTTCCCGACGGGCCGTAAGGCGGTCTATCGCCTGGTCACGAAAGCCGGGTACACGCTCGACCTGACGGCCGATCATAAGGTTCTCACAGAGAATCGCGGCGACGTTCCGGCTTGCGAGTTGCGCCAAGGTGATCGCATTCTGCTATCGGGCTCAGGCTTCGGAAGCCAGACCCTCGATGAGCAGATCGCACTTGGTGTCGGCGTCGCGGTTGGAGACGGTTGCGTAACGAACGGCGAGAGCAACAGCCTCATTCTCACCATGCACGAGGACGAGGCACCGGTTCTTCAGGACGTCGCCGACGGCATTAACGCGCTGAAGGCCACAATGCTGGATGACGGCCGAAGCCGCCGCACGACAATGGTGACTTCTCCGAACTCGGCCTCAGGAACGCGCATTTCGACGGGGAATCGCCGCGTGGTCGATCTCTTCTCCAACTATGCCGTTCTCAATGAAGGCAGCTCGCGTAAGCGCTTTACCGATGCTGCATATTGCCTCGATCAAGCTTCGACGGCAGCCATGCTCCGCGGGCTTTTCACTGCTGACGGCACCGTAGCGAACTACGGTGAGAAGTCGCAGTACATTGCGCTGGACTCATGCTCGCTAGAACTCTTGCAGCAGGTCCAGTATATGCTGCTGTCATTCGGAATCAAGGCGAAGCTCTATACGGATCGTCGAAGCACTTCTTCTTCGATGTGCCCGGACGGAAAAGGCGGCCTCGCCAAGTACGATGTAGCGCAAATGCACTCGCTTCGCATCTCTCGCACGTCGCGCGTTGCGTTTGAGCGCGAGATCGGCTTTCACTCGGCCTCGCACAAATCGGCTGCGCTGCGCCGCCTCAATGAGTCGGTGACCTGCTACCGCGATGCTCTCTCGGATGCATTCGCATATCTCGATCCGATTGGCGAAGTCGATGTCTTCGACTTAACAGAGCATGACACGTCACACTTCGTTGCAAACGGATTGCAAGTACATAATTGCTCGGAATATGTTTTCATCGATGACACTGCATGCTTTGCGCCCGAGACGCGCATTAGTACGCCCGACGGACCTCGTAGGGTCAAGGATCTCTTCGACGCTCAGCAGGCAGGCGGAGCTATAGTCATAACCAGTGCCATCGCCGGTGAGCACGATCATCGCCGCGAAACGTCATATCGGCGGGCGCATGTGACGCGGGTGGGTGATCGTCGCGTCTTTCGGATGACGCTCGCAAATGGCTTAGAGATTCGCGCCACGGCGGACCATCGTTTCCTAACCGAAGATGGCGAGTGGAAACGAATCGACGAGTTGGACGCTCGATATGATCGGATTCAAACGCACGGTGACGGTGTGTCTAACGTAGACTTCTCTGGTCGGAAGCCGTATGAGATCGCGAGTTCCGCTCAATTTGGATCTGCTAATGTCGCCGTTCTTGAGCCGCTGACCGGCTCTGCTTCAGCGATTAAAACGATCGTTCCCGACGGCGTGGAGACGGTGTACGACATCACGGAGCCCGTGACGCACTCAGTCATCGCTGAGGGCATGATCGCGCACAACTGTAACTTAGCGTCTTTGAATCTCGTCAAGTTCGAAGATGATCGCGGCGGATTCGATGCCAATCGGTTTGCAGAAGCTGCGCGCGTTTGGACGACGACGCTGGAAATCTCGGTGACGATGGGGCAGATGCCCTCGAAGACCATTGCCGAGAAGAATCACAAATACCGCACCCTTGGCCTGGGCTACGCGAACCTCGGTACGCTGCTCATGCGCATGGGCCTGCCCTATGATTCCGATGAGGGCTACGGCTGGTGTGCGGCGATCAACGCCTTGATGACGGGTGCGGCCTATCGCACGTCGGCCGAAATGGCGCAACAGCTTGGAGCCTTCGAGCGTTTCGAAGCCAATCGCGAACCGATGCTGCGCGTGATTCGCAACCATCGCCGCGCCGCATACGATGCACCGAAAACGGAGTATGAAGACCTTAGCGTGACGCCGGTCACGTATGTGCCGTCGCTCTTCACCCAAGAAACGTGGGCCCTCGCCCGCAAAATGTGGGACGATGCGCTCGCGATCGGTGAAGTCTCGGGCTTCCGCAACGCGCAGACCGTCGTGATCGCTCCAACGGGAACCATCGGCCTGGTGATGGACTGCGATACGACCGGCATCGAGCCAGACTTTGCCTTGGTGAAGTTCAAGAAGCTCGCCGGCGGCGGCTACTTCAAGATCGTGAATCAGTCGGTCGACGCAGCATTGCATCGACTCGGCTACAGCGACGAGCAGATCGCCGCGATCGAAACCTATGCCAAAGGCACTGGGACGCTGTTGGAAGCGCCGCACATCAACCGCGCTACACTCAAAGCCAAGGGCTTCGACGACGATGCGGTCGCGCGCGTCGAGGCATCGCTGATCGGCGCCTTCGAGCTGCCGTTCGTCTTCAATAAATTCGTGCTGGGTGAAGAGTTCTGCAAAGACAAGCTCGGTCTGACCGACGAGCAGCTCAACGACTGGAGCTTCTCACTCCTGCGCGATGGCCTGGGCTTTACCACCCAACAGATCGAGGAGGCGTCGGCGCATATCTGCGGGCGCATGACGCTCGAGGGCGCGCCCTACCTCAAAGACGAGCATCTGCCGGTCTTCGACTGCGCGACGCCGTGCGGCAAGTACGGCACGCGCTACATTCGACCGACCGCGCACATCGAAATGATGGCGGCTGCACAACCGTTCGTCTCGGGTGCAATCTCGAAGTGCGTGGTTGGTGAAACGCTTCTGACGACCGAGAGTGGCTTGGTTCGCATCGAATCGTTGCACCAAGGCGAGCGCGACGACTCATTCCGCTCGCACGAAATTCGCGTTGCCTCGCTCAACGGTTCGCAGAACACCGATGCATTCTACTACGGTGGCAAGCGGCAAGTTCGGGAAGTTCGCCTCCGCTCAGGTCATCGCGTCACCGGAACGCCGAACCATCGCGTGCTGACATGCGGCGACCAGGGGCTGGCATGGCGATACCTTTCGGATATTCAGCCGGGAGAGTACGTCGCAACGCAATACGGTGACAACATGTGGTCGCAGGAAGCCGCTCGCTTCGACGACTTCTTGCCGTCGCCGGCGTACGGATACCAGAAAAGCATCGCGCTTCCAGAGACAATGACCTCAGATCTCGCCTTCTTCTTAGGCGCATACGCTTCCGAGGGACATACTTCGCGTTCGAATTACACGATCACGATCACAAATTCGGTTGAGTCGGTACTTCTACGCGTTCAGGATGCAGCGCGGTCCGCGTTCGGAATCGAAGGCAAAGTTCATCATCCGGCCGACAAATGCTCGAACATCGTCTTTACGTCAAAGACGCTTGTCGAGTTCCTCGAGTACCTCGGATCGGGATCGCGCGCGAGTGCGAAGCGCATTCCCGACGCGGTCCTTCGCTCCCAGCGTGAGCACGTGCTCGCATTCCTCACTGGGCTTTTCCTTGATGCGTACGTCACTACCGAGGGAATGAGCAAGTGGGCGATTTGTCTCGACTCGGCCGGCTTACTGGACGACCTCCAAGCCGTCCTGACGAACCTTGGCGTCGTCCATACCCGTATAGAGAAGCTCAATCGCGAGTACGGAAAAACCTATGGTGTGGTCTATGCGACGGGCCGTCAGGCTCAAAAGCTCCTTGCCATGGTCCAATTCCCCGAACCCGCCAAGCTCGCGCGGGCGTGGACCGTCCTTACTAACAGCTTCGCGCAAAGTGCTGCTGACGTCGTCCCGGGCGTCAACGGTCGCGCGCTCTACGAAATGCTTCCGCGCGGAAAATCAGGTAGGGGCGGTGCCGGCACCGGTGGAGTTCGCGGCCGTTTCACGCACCTGCTCGATTCGCGCACGAAAAATGTCTCGTGGGAAACGCTCCAGCGCCTTTCCCAGGAGATCGAGCTCCCTTCAGGGCTCGACGAGATCGTTAACCGCAACCTTCACTTCAGCCCCGTCGAACACGTAGCGGATGCCGGCGAACGCTTGGTATACGACATCTCTGTACCCGTAACACATGCCTTTGTCGGCAACGGCATCGTGAACCATAACACAATTAATCTGCCGCAAACTGCGACGATCTCCGAAGTGAAGGACGCGTACCGGTATAGCTGGGAGCGCATGATCAAAGCGGTTGCGCTCTACCGCGACGGCTCGAAACTCTCGCAGCCGCTGGCAGCAAGCTTCGATCTGGGCGGCGACGCCTCGATCGGCGAAGAGGTTGCACCGACGCAGCCGTTCCAACAGCCACTGCAAGTGGCCGAGAAGATCGTGTATCGTTACATTGCGAAGCGCCGCAGCATGCCACAGCGTCGCAGCGGCTACACGCAGAAGGCGGTCATCGGCGGCCACAAAGTCTACCTGCGCACCGGCGAGTACGACAACGGGCAACTCGGTGAGATCTTTATCGACATGCATAAGGAAGGCGCCGCGTTCCGATCGTTGATGAACAACTTCGCGATCGCGGTGAGCCTCGGTCTGCAGCACGGCGTGCCGCTCGAAGAGTACGTCGAGGCGTTTACGTTCACGCGCTTCGAGCCCAACGGTCCGGTCGTCGGTCACCAAAACATCAAGATGGCGACCTCGCTTCTCGACTACATCTTCCGCGAGCTCGCGGTGAGCTATCTCGGACGCTACGATCTCGCCCACGTGCAACCGTCGATGGAGATGGACGCGATGGACGTCGGCGGATCGGGCGAGGAGTACATTGCCGAGGAAGCCGGCGAAACGCGCGTGCGTCCCGCCGGCGTCGCGGAACAATTCCATCCGGTCTCGACCCATCTACGCCCAGGTAAGGACGAAGGCGGCGAGGGCGGAGGCGGCATGCACGCACCGGCAATGCACGACACGCCCAAACCGCTGCCGCACGCGGCAACGGCGACGGCGGTGATGTCAAAAGTCGAAGCGGTCAACGCCTCAAAGGCGAAAGGCTACACCGGCAACGCCTGCGGCGAATGCGGTCAACTCACGATGGTGCGCAACGGCGCCTGCGAGAAGTGCGACAACTGCGGCGCAACATCGGGATGTAGTTAAAACGCTGTGGTACCATTTTGACCCTCAAAACGCACATAGTGTTACTTACACCGTAACAAAATCGCATAATGGCACCTCAATGTGCAACCCAGAAAGCCGACGGTGAACTCGTCGGCTTTTTCGTTGTTATGTCGTCCGAATTAGGCTGCTTCCCCAGCCTAATGGTAAGTGACATTATGCTCGTCCACGGATGCGTAAGTAATAGTATGCTATCAAGCCTGGTCACTAAATCTCACGCGGACGTTTCGAAAAGGCTTGCCAAGATCGCCGGATCAAGGCTAAGATGCGATCTATCATGCAAACATCCAGCCAACGGGCCGCCAGCAGTAAGCCAATCCTTACGGGGCTGTTAAGTGTACTGGCGACCGCATCTCTCTTGTTGTCGTTTCTGCTCCCTAAGGTCGCTCTCGCTGACACTGCATATTTTGCTCGCCTAGGATACGACTATCCGGAAACGTGGGGAGTCGGCCCGTTCGCTTCGCTCGATGAGTGTTCTCGCCAAATGAACAATATCTATGGAGCGAACGCATATAAGTGGCACTGCGAAATCCACACGTATGTCGGTCAACCCGGAACCGAGCACCAGGTTCCGAACTCAACCACATATCCGAAATTTTATGCTCGCTACGGATATACGTATCCCGAGGTCTGGGGCAGCGGCCCATTCGGCTCGTTTTCCGATTGCTCTCGCATACTCAACCAGATTTACGGAGCAAATGCATACAAATGGCACTGCGAAATCCATACCTAGATCGACAAATGCCTTGCTCATAGCAATCGCTCCCGACGTATCTGCTGAGGCAGCAAACCATCTCCTCTCCAAAAATAAAATGAGCCAGTGACTGCACCTTTATCCGGCTATTCAACACCGGTAGACGCATCGTATACGTCCCAAGTGGGTCACGCCGCATATGCTTTCGGCTATCTCGAGTGGCAAATCGTACATATCGCGGAGAAACTCCAGCCGGGCTACATTCAATCCGTCCCCGCAGACCCAGCAACGAAAAAGCAAGGGAAAACAGCCGGCAAAATCGCCTCAGACTTTTGCCAAATCGCCGCCAAGGCGAACCTTCCTCAACCGCTTGCCACCAATCTCCAAGTCGCAGCCGCTGCGTTCCAAGCCCTCGTCATAAAACGCAACGAACTAGTACACGCCCACCCGTCAACAATTAGAGGCGCGCAACGCCTCAACTATTGGAGTCCCGCCAAGACATACCATTGGGAACCCAAAGACATCGACGCACTGATATTAGAGATCGAAAGCCTCGCCCGAACCGCAAGCGCCCTCTACTATGACCCGCAAATGCCATAAGCGCCAAGCTCCATCCAGCGACTACGAATGCTAATTGGTGGCCAGTCGCAACGAATCGTCGAACCGCCTTCCAAGTGAAGCGGTTCGGCAAAAATGGCATAACCATACTTACGATGGGCTTCTTCGGCAAAATGTCACTTACCGACAAAATGTTACCAGAGCCTAGTTAAGACTAAAAGCCGGAAGCGTTCTCGCGTGATGGCCGAGATGATGAGTGAACTCACGCGACACGCCTCCCCTGTGCAAGGTCCGCAAGGCCTTGCATGGGACGGGGCGACGATGTGGTTGACGAGCGCCGCGAACGGCCGTCTGTATGCGGTTGATCCGCAGACGTGGAGCATGCTGATGCTGGCTCGATTCGGTGGAGAGTTGCAGGTTAGGCATCAGGCGGCTTGACTCATTCGGCGTTCGAACTCCGCTGGGGAGATATTTCCGATGGCGGTGTGCCGCCGATGCAGATTGTAGTAGCCTTCGATGAAGTCGAAAACGGCGAGTGCAGCCTCTCGTTGATTCTTGAAGCGATGCTTGACGAGTAGTTCGCATTCAAGCGTTGCGTTGAAGCTCTCGCACATCGCATTGTCAAAGCAATCGCCGACCGATCCCATCGATGGGCGAACGCCTGCCTCAGCGCAGCGTTTTCCGAATGCGATCGAGGTGTACTGGCAACCTTGATCGGAATGATGAATTACATCTGTAGGTTTCCTCCGATGAAGCGCCATGTTGAGCGCATCAAGGACCAGTTCGGTGCGCAGATGATTGGCCATCGCCCAACCGACAACGCGCCGGCTACATGCATCGAGAACGACGGCAAGGAAAAGAAACCCAGACCACGTCGGCACGTAGGTGATGTCCGCTACCCACAATTGATCGGGTCTCATCGCGGAAAAGTTCCGGTCGACCAGATCGGGAGCCGGCCGCGCGCCTCGATCTCGAATCGTCGTTGTGAACCCTTTTCGCCTTGTGGCGCCTTGGATATTTCGCTCGCGCATCAGTCGCGCAACCCGACGATCGCTCACGCGAAAGCCTTCGTCCCGCAGGTCAGCTTGCAGCCGTGGCCGACCGTAGTTGCCGCGAGACTTGCGATGCAAAACCTCAATTCGATCGCCGAGAACGATGTCACGCTGGTGGCGCTTTGACGGCCGGCGATTCAACCACGCGTAATAGCCGCTCGGGGAAACACCGAGCATTCGGCAAAGCGTGATCACGGAATAGCTGGCGTGATAAGACTTCACGAATTCGAATGCTTGTCGGGGATCGAACTGGTTTCCCGAGCAAACCACGCCGCGGCTTTTGACAGGATTTCGTTTTCGATCGTGAGCCGCTTGACTTCACGCTTCAGTTTGGACAGCTCTGTGCGCTCTTCGGTGGTCAGGCCGTCGCTTCGCGTTCCGGCATCAAGGTCGTGCTGCTTGACCCAGTTGCGTACGGTTTGCGGCGCTAGGCTAAATTCGCGCGCAAGGTCGTCGAGGTGGCGACCGCTCCGAGCGAGCTCAACGACCTTCTGTCGGAATTCCGGTGGATAGGCTCGAGGATGTTTTCGCATTGGATGGACCCTTCTCGGCTAAGCCGAAAGTGTCCACCAAACCGAGCCAGCATCATTCAACGCGAGTTCGTTCCGCCATCCGAGTCACTGGGAATCACGTTTACCGGTTCGGATTTTCGGCTGATCCTGGCGCCGGCGATCGACGAACCGGATCTGGAGCGCGATCACCGTTACGTCTATAAATTTTCGCCTGAGGCGGGATTTGCGGAGTGTTTCGTATGTCCAAATAACTCCGGATCGTTCCTTGCCTATGCAAACGGAACGTTGTATCTCTCGCAAGCCTGGGATAAAAAACTCATCGAACTCGACGAACGCGGTGACGCAGTGCGCGTCGCGCAATTGGAGCGTCGCCCGGTTGGGATGACGATCGCCGACGGTGCCTTCTACCTCGTGACCGTCGACGAAGAGTGGGGCGACGGACGCTTCGATCGTCTTGGCATCAACGATGACGCATCATCGATTCAAGCGCTTCGTTCGCTCCCGTTCGAACCACGCAGCGTTGCATTCGACGGCGCGCGGTTCTGGATCGCTGATCGCAACAACCACGCGATCGTATCCTTCTCAAGTGATTGCCGAAGCTGAGGTTAAGGCAGGACGCGCGCGATCGCCATCGCCCAGCCGCGCTCGGTGCGCGTCCGCACGAGGTAGCCATCCGGGCACTTGTCGTAGACCTGAAAGCCGTTGCGGATCGCCTCGCTCAAACTGTTGAAGATCATCAAGCCGTTCATCTCCGCTTACCTCACTTTCACGCTTAGTATACGAGTGGTCTTGGACAGCGGGCGGAGAGCTTTCCGAGGAAAAGATTAGAGAATCCTGACCCGAATAACCGCTCTAATGGCTAAAGAGAAGCTTGGACCCGTTCATAAACTTCCGCCGGACCTGCGGAAAGCAATTGAATCGGACTCGATTGCAAAGGGGTGTGGGAAGACATTACACCGTTAGCCCGCAACGAGTGGATCTGCTGGGTTACCTCTGCGAAGAAAGACGATACCCGCAGACGCCGCATTATCGTCGGCCTGGATAAAATGCGCAAAGGCATGCGCAGGCCTTGCTGTTGGCCGGGTTGCCCCCATCGTTAGCCACAGTGGCGTGCCAGATGCCGACCATAAGCTGTGCCCAACGTGTCACGCGACGGTGCCTGCTATGGCGAAAGTCTGCGCGGCGTGCGGCGGTCCCATCCCCCGAGTTTCCAAGCAGCTAAGCACAGACGAGCAACCGAAGCCGGCGCCGGCAAGGACCGGCAGCGTGACGTATTCGTGGCCGCTTGGTGGTGGAGCGAAGGTCGAAGTGATCTTCACGAGCGAGCCTACGAAAGCTCAGCTCGACGTTATGATGGCTCAACTAAAGATCATGCGGGATGCAGAGCCCGACGGCTAAACCGCTAGCGCGGTAGATGCATCGAAAAGAACTTGACGCCTGCGGCGCGCACGCGCATTTCGATAGCCTCGAAAACGTCCAACGTCAGTGCGGCAACGCCAAGGCGTCGCGCCACTTTTCCTTCGGTGCGTAAGCGTTGAACCATCGCACGGCGACCTAGGTCGTCGGTGTTGCCGAGGCCCCACTTGTCGCGCGCAAGGCGCGGATCGTTGTAGAGGCTCTCAATAAGTGCAGCCAGTTTATCCGCTGGGCCTTCCAACGTGATCAGATGCGGCCACACGGCAAACTTCATCGTCCGCTCGTCAGCTAACATAATGCGGCCCTCCCCTACCTTTACAATCGGCTGGGAAAGCACCCCGGTGAACACTGTCTCTGCAAACGAGCCGTAAGCGGTTGATACAGCTTGTGTAAATCGTCTCACGCCCTTCGGGCCTTAGGGCTTCTTGAGGAATCGCAAATAGAAGGCGGCAAACACCAAGACGATGCCGATGTTCACGATCAGCCGTTCCAAGAATCGATTCCTGAAAAATAGCACGTCCACGATGACGACAACCGCGATCAACGCCACAATGTAAAGCAGGACCGGCATGTTCCTCGTCATTCTGAGGGCGTGAGGCCGCGGTACTTGAGCAAGGGTGCGACGTTGGGATCGGCTCCGTAAAAGGCTCTGAACATCGGGCCGTAGTCTTCCGAGTGACCGCGCGAGAGGATCATGTCGCGGAAGCGTTGGCCGTTCGCGCGCGTCGGGCCACCGTGATCGACGAACCATTGAAAAGTGTCGTCATCGAGCATCTCGCTCCACGCGTAAGCGTAGTAGCCGGCCGCGTAACCGCCCGACCAGATGTGCGCGAAGTACGTCGAGCGATACCGCGGCGGCACCGATGGAAAATCCGTACCCGAATCGGTTAGTGCCTTCTTCTCAAAAGCGTCGGCGTTTTGCTTGGGCGCGCTAGCCGGCAGTGTATGCCAGGCCATATCGAGCTCGTCGGCCGCCAGTGCTTCCCCTGATGCGTAGCCTTGATTGAACTTCGCGGCGCGAAGCATCTTGTCCATCAGCGCCTGCGGCATCGGTGCGCCGGTACGATAGTCCACCGCGTAGTGCTTGAGGAAGGCCGGATACATCGCCCAATGCTCGTTGAACTGCGAGGGATACTCTACGAAGTCGCGCGCGGTGTTGGCCCCTGAAAGCGACGCGTATTGTTGGTCGGCGAAGAACGCGTTGAGCGCATGGCCAAACTCGTGGAACATCCCGGTCACTTCGCCGGCGGTGAGCAGCGTGGGCTGACCGGGTGCGCCCTTCGGGATGTTCTCGACGTTGTAGACCACCGGTTTGGTGCCCCACAGCTTCGACTGGTCGACGAAGGTGCTCATCCATGCGCCGCCCGATTTATTGTCGCGCTTGAAGAAATCGAAGTACATCAATGCGAGGCGTGAGCCGTCCTTGTCGTATACGTCGAAGACGCGCACGTCGGGATTATAGACCGGAATGTCGTGCCGCTCTTTGAGCGTGATCCCGTAGAGCTGGTTCGCCGCGTAGAACAGCCCGTTCGTAAGGACGTTATTGAGCTCGAAATACGGCCGCACTTGGGCGTCGTCGAGGTCGTACTTGGCTTTGCGTACCGCCTCGGCATAGTGATTCCAGTCCCAGGGTTGCAGCGCGAAGGTTTGCCCCGATGCGTCGATCTGCGCCTGGATCTCCTTGGCTTCTTCTCCGACTTTGGCGCCGGTGGGAGGAATGAGTTGTGCAAGGAATTGCTGCACCGCCTGCGGCGTCTTAGCCATCTGATCGACCAGCGCATACGCCGCGTAATTCGGATAGCCGAGCAGGGCGGCGCGCTGCGCGCGCAGCTGCGCAATCGACGCGATCGTGTCACGCGTGTCGTTGGCATCGCCCTTTTCTGTGCGATTCCACGATGCCATAAAGAGCTTTTCGCGCAGGTCGCGGTTGTCAAGCGATTGGAGCGCCGGCTGCTGCGTCGTGTTTTGCAACGAGAGCATCCATTTGCCGCTTTGGTGATGCGCCGCAGCCGCCTGTGCGGCGGATGCGATCCCGGCATCGCTCATCCCATCGAGCTCCGCCTTGCTATCGACGACGACGGCGCCCGCGGCCGTCGCGGCCAGCAACTTCCGCTCGAACGCGGATTGCAGAATCGAAAGGCGCTTATCGATATCGCGCATCTTCGCCTTGTCCGATGGACTTAGCTTTGCTCCGGCTTGCACGAAGTTCTGATAGTCCACCCGAACAAGCTGCTGCGACTCGGGATCGAGCTTCAGCGTTCCGAGCCGATTATAGACGCTTTGAACGCGGGCAAACAGCTTTGTATTGAGGTAGATTGCGTCTTGTGCCTCGGCCAGCTCCGGAGAGATCGTGTCCTGTACGTTCTGGAGGGTGTCGTCGGTATTCGCTTGCGAAACCGCGTTGAATGCCTGCGAAACGCGGTAGAGCAGCATCCCGGCCTTCTCCATCGCGACGAACGTATTGGCAAACGTCGGCGGTGCCGGATTGTTGGCAATCGCCGCGTACTCGCGCGCCTGCTGGGCGATGCCCGCACGGAATGCCGGTAAATAGTCACTGTCTTTGATCCGGTCAAACGGCGGCGCACCAAACGGCAACGTGCTTGGTGTCAAGAGCGGGTTGGTCGCGCTCGGGGCAGGCGCCGGCGGGATCGCGACGAGGGCCAACAGGGCAATGGCAGCAACAAGACGATTCATAGCCCGTCAATTACGGCGGGAATCCAATTTTCCCGCCCACGCTAAATGCGCTGCCGAGCTGCACGTCGAGTCGCTGCAGCTCTGTGGAATACGGCTAGCGCGCGGGAGTGGGGATGTAGCGCGTTCGCATCGATCGCGCTCCCTCGCCGAGGGCGCGCAGTTTCCCGTACGCGACGCTACGCGACATGGGCGCCATGCCGCAGTTCGTCGTTGCGGTAATCGCTTCGGGAGGCAGATACTCGAGTGCCGTTTCGATCGTTCGTATGACGTCTTCGGGAGTTTCGATCTCGTCGGACGCGACGTCGATGCAGCCGACGGCGACGGATTTGTTCTTGAGATGCGCAAGTACGTGCGGAGGGACGCGCGACCCGGCAAGTTCGATGGCGACTTGGTCGACGTTGCTGCGCGCCAGCATCGGAAGGACGATGTCGTACTGATCCCAATGCGCGCCAAGGGATTGCTTCCAATCGTTGTTCGCTTGAATTCCGTAGCCGTAGCAGACGTGGACCGCTGTCTTGCAGGGCACGTCGCGAACGCAGGCGTTCAGGGCGTCGATGCCCCATTCGTTGACTTCTTCGAAGAACACGTTGAACGCGGGTTCGTCGAGCTGAACGACGTCGACACCGAGCGCGCACAGGTCGAGAATCTCGTCGTGGATGATGTCGGCAAAGGCAAACGCGAGGTCGCGCCGCGAGCCGTAATGGCCGTCGAAGAGGGTATCCACGATCGTCATTGGCCCGGGAATCGTGATTTTCAGTGTTCTATCCGACACGCTGCGCGCGAAGCGTACCTCTTCTGCGTGCACGCTGGTCGGGCGGTGAATCGGCGCGATGACGCTTGGGCAGTCGGCTTCGTAGCGATCGCCCCGGATCCCACGCCGCACCTTTTTGTCAAAGTCGATGCCTTTGATGCCGGCAACGAACCCATGGACGAAATGCTGGCGCGACTGTTCGCCGTCGGTCACCACGTCGATCCCGGCGTGCTCTTGCTCGAAGAGCGCAATCCTTGTCGCGTCGCGCATCGCTTCGGCGAGCGCGTCGCCGCTCTGGCGCCATTCTGGCCAGAGGCGTTCGGTCTCAGCGAGCCACGATGGCTTGGGAAGACTGCCGGCAATCGTCGTTGGAAAAAGCATGGTGAAAGGAACGGTACTCTTACTGGCCTTAACCTCCTTCGTCAATGGGGATTCGAAAGAGCGGGGGACCGCGCTCGTGTTATAAGAAGGGCGGTGGGCCAAAGGCCGCGTTCAAAACGCGCAAGGAGGCCGAGCGCGCCATTCCCCGCACGAGTGTCAGTCTGCATCCCTACGCATGCCCCTTGCACGGATGGCATCTGGGCCATTGAGAATACGCCAGGGTGCTGCTATGCCTGCGGCAGAATACCTCCGCGTGCCCAAGAACGATTGGTACCGAAAAACCACGTGGACGAGCGCCGATGCGAAGGACTTCTTCGCGCAGCTTGCTCGCTCGCAAACGGATATCCATCGCGCGCAGTACCTAAAGATTCAGGCGCTCACGCTCAAGGACACGAAGCAGTACGATGCTGCACTTGAGTTGGTTGAGCTGGCAATCGAGAAGTTTCCCAATAGAGAAATAACGCAGCTTCGCAAACTACGCGCGGAGTGTCTTTTGGCCTTGAACCGTCGCGAACAGTCATTGGAAGCATTCCGTTCCGCCTTTCAAGCGCAGCGCGAGCAACGCAACCTCCTCTGTAACGTTGGGCTGGCATTCGCCGAAGCGTTTTATGACGTTGACGATGGTGCGCATCGCGCGGAGCTCCTCGAGCTTCTCCGAGAGGAAGTCGCCCAACCCGAGTCGTTTGGACCGTTTCTCGGATTCCGGTACGCATTGATGTTTACTCGGCTTCTCGCAGGTCTCGGGCAAATGAAGGCCGCCGCGAAGTGGGCGGACCGAGCGCTTTCGGCGCAGCGCGCCGAAATCTCTGGGCTTCGGCATTACAAACCCGTTGGTTGGGCGAGCGGCATTGACGAGGGCACCGAAATCTGGTTACGAGAGCTTGCGGCACGCGGCAAGGAATGATCGAACACGAGCTTGAGATCGTCACGCCCGCGGGGGTGATGGATACCTTCGTCACACACCCTGAACGCGGCGGCCCGTTTCCGGTGGTTTTTTTCTACATGGACGCGCCGGGTATTCGCGAGGAGCTGCGCGACATGGTTCGCCGTCTTGCGACCGCCGGCTATGTCGTGGTGCTGCCGAACCTCTACTATCGCGCGGGCACCGGAACCACGCTCGATCAACCCAAGCTACGCGAAGAGGGACCCGAGCGCGAGCGGATGTGGCAGCTCATGTACAGCATCAACAACGCGCTCGTCATGGACGATACGCGAGCACTCTTCGCGTTTATCGACGAGCAGCCGTATGCGCTCACCGCGCGCATCGGCTGCGTGGGCTATTGCATGAGCGGCCAATACGTCTTCACCGCCGCGGCGGAATTTCCGGACCGGATCGCGGCCATGGCGTCGTTGTACGGTGTAGGGCTGGTAACCGATCGCCCCGACAGTCCGCACCTGCGCGCGGATCGCATCAGCGCGGAAATGTATTTCGGTTGCGCCGAAGTCGACAGTTACGCACCACCCGACGTCGTCGTCGCACTCGAGCGCACGCTCCTCGCCACGAACGCAGCGTTCGAGCTCGAACTATATCCCGGCACCGAGCACGGTTTCGCCTTTCCCAAACGGCCGGCGTACGACAAAGCCGCCGCCGAGCGGCACTGGGAACGGCTATTTGCGCTCTTTCATCGCGGTCTTGGCTAGGGAACCGCGATGAACGAGTCATTTGCCTACCTCGCAGTTATGATCTCGATCGTCTTGGGTCTGGCGGCCGCGCACGTGCTCGGTAGCGTCGCGCGCGTCATCAACAACCGCGACCAAATGGTCATGTACTGGCCAAGCTTGTTGTGGGCCGCGACCCTCTTTCTCTTAGTCGCACAGCTTTGGTGGGCCGATGCGTCGCTGCGCACGTATAGCGCGTGGAGCTTCGGTGCGTTTCTCGTGCTGCTGGCTCAGCCGGCGGCGCTCTATCTTCTGTGTGCGCTCAACCTGCCGGTGCCCGATGACGCAAGCGCCTTTGATATGCACGCCGCTTTCATGCAAAACCGCTCGTGGTTCCTGAGCGTGCTCTTGGTTTTGATTGGGCTCAGCTTCGTCAAGGACTTCGTCCTTTTCGGTCGCGTACCGCTAAACGCGAATTTCGGAGCGCTGCTGATCTTTGCGATCCTCGTGGCGGGCGCGCTGCGCTATCGATCCGAGCTGGTGCAAAAGATCAACGCGGTCGTGGCCGCGATATTGACCGTGGCCTATATCGTCGTCCTATTCTCCGCGCTCCCCGCTTAAGGATTCCCTTTTGATGGAGCGCGCGAGCCACGCATCGATATCGCGTATCTCCGCATCGCTGATCTCATGGGCGATCGGGTAGCTGTGCTCTTCCAATTGCGCGCCACTGCTCTCGCGCAAATAGTTTGTGCTGCGTGAGACGAGGTCGGCCGGAATGACGCGATCGAACGATCCGTGCCCGTAAAAGACAGGGACGCCCGCCAGACGATCCTTAGTCACCGGTAGATCGGTGTCGAACGGAAGGGTCCCGCTTAGAAGAACGGCGCCCGCGTAACGTGCCGGCTGATCCAATGCCAACGCGCTGGCCATCGCCATGCCCGCGCTAAAGCCCAAGAGATACACGTCTTGCGGCTCCGGCCGTCCGTTCGCGAGCGAGTCGAGCCACGCTTGAAGCCACGCCAGCGAGGCGCGCAAGCTCTCACCGATATACCGGCCTGGCATACGACTTTCGCTCCACGTGTAGCCGCCTTCGTCGGTCGGTAACGGCGCGCGCACTGCCGCAACCGCAATGTGCGAGTCAATCGCCGGGGCCAAGGCGAAGAGGTCGTCCTCGTCCGCGCCACGCCCATGCAAGAGCACCAGCAGCGGAGGACGTTTTGCATCGGCGCCCTGGGCTTTGCGCCAACGAACCGTCGGCGGCAGCGTATACATCGCGCTAGTCGTCGCGCTCGGCCGACTCCACGACCGGGTCGCCGCCCTCTTCGATCCGGACGGCAAACGAAATCGGACTGCAGCACACCGGGCAATCCTCGGTAAAGCGTTGCCGCGAGCCCGCCGTCGGATCGACGCCGACGTGGTTTTCCCGGCCGCAGTACGGGCAAATGTAGGAAGCGTCGTGCTCGAGTGGCATTACTAGTCCATTGTGAGGAAAAATGTTATCGCCTGCTGTGCGCTTGTCGCCCTCCTTCTTCTCGCCCGAATGGCGCAGGCAGAAGTGGCCTCAGCGGACGAGCGCTCGCGAATGGCCCTTGAGGTCGCGAACTACATCCACGACACGAACCCCGCCTTTCACGCGGGCTCCTTCGACGGCACTCGTGCCGTGGAGATCGGGGCCGCCGTCATCGAACAACCCGGCGCCCTCGCCGACTGGCGCGGCGAAAAAGGAAAAGGCCACGGCCAGGTGGCGTTTCTCTACGTTTGCGATCACTGGAACGTCTTGAAAATAAGCAACGGCATACCGCTGCGTCCCGAGCAGATCGTCGTGCAGCAGCCCTTTCCCATCACCAAATCGGTCGCCCAAAAGCTCGTCGCAGAGCTGGCTGCGCTCGAAACCAAAAATGTCGTTTTCCTGAAGCCTGTCCGGCCGCATCCCGGCTGCTAATCGAGGGGTTTTGTGGCCCATGGAAACGACAACACTCTCTAAATTTCAAGCGCGCCTAGGTACCCCGTCCGACCTCGCGCAAGATTCTCGCGACGAGATCGGCAAGGGGCTGCTGCCTCTCACCGCCGACGTCGTGGCGTTGTTCCTCAAGACGAAGAACTATCATTGGCACGTTTCGGGCAGCCACTATAAGGAATACCACGAGCTTCTCGATGAGCATGCCGATCAAATCTTTGCGATGATCGATGTCCTCGCCGAGCGCTCGCGCAAGCTCGGTCAACCAACGCTGCGCAGCGTCGGACAAGTCGCAACACTCACGCGCGTCGACGACGACAACCGGGAGTTCCTCGAGCCGCATGCGATGCTGCGTCAATTGGTCGAAGACAACAAGGATCTGGTCGGCCGCATGCGTGCCCTGCATGGAACGGTGGACGAGCTCGGTGACGTCGCGACGGCGTCGTTGCTCGAGGTCTTCATCGACGAGACCGAACGGCGGATTTGGTTCCTGTACGAGACCAGCGTCGGCGAGCAGTATACGAACTAGACGCCCAGGACGCCGGGCCGATCGAATAGCCGTCCGGGCCCTCTTTTAGACAGATGGCCACAAAGGTTCCGGCGCCGGGCCCGAAAGGCGGCACGATGCAGCCTTTGCTGGAGTCCTACGAGCAGGCCGCCTGCTACGACGAGTATGCCGGCGAGAACGGGGTTCCGCGACCACATTACGCCGGCCTTGCCGCGACGCTGCGCGCGATCGAGTGGAGCGATTTGCGCGCGCGCGAGCAAACGGTCAACGCCGTTTTGCTTCAGCGCGGCGTCACCTTCACGGTCTATGCCGACAGCAAAGGCACCGAGCGGATCATGCCCTTCGATCTCATCCCGCGAATCATCCCGGGGAGCGAATGGAGCCGGCTCTCGCGCGGCGTCGCACAGCGCGTTCGTGCGCTCAACGCTTTTCTCACCGATGTCTACCACGAGCAGCGCATCTTGCGCGAAGGCGTCATTCCGTGGGAGCTCATCTACTCGTCCAAGTTCTTCTGCCGCGAAATGATCGACGTGCGCCTCTTCCGCAACATCTACATTCACGTCTCGGGTATCGATCTTATTCGCGGAGGTGACGGCACGTACTACGTGCTCGAAGACAACTTGCGCTCGCCCTCGGGAATCTCGTACGTCCTCGAAAACCGCGACGTACTCAAGCGCTCCTTCCCCAAGCTCTTTGAGAATTACCAGCCGCTGCCGGTCGACGACTATCCGCTGCGCCTGCGCGCGGCGCTGCGAGCCAGTAGCCGCAACAGCGACGATCCGACCATCGTCCTCCTGACGCCGGGCATCTACAACGCGGCCTACTTCGAGCACACGTTGCTCGCGCGCCGCATGGGCGTCGAGCTGGTCGAAGGAAGCGACCTCATCGTCCACGGCAACGTGGTCTTCATGAAAACGACCCGCGGACTGCAGCGCGTCGACGTCATCTACCGCCGTGTTGACGACGACTTCCTCGACCCGCTCTATTTTCGGCCTGACTCGGCTGTCGGCATCGCAGGGTTGATGAACGCGTATCGCGCGGGCAACGTGGTCATTGCGAACGCCGTCGGTACCGGCGTGGCCGACGACAAGGCGGTGTACCCGCACGTGCCGGCAATGATCCGCTTTTACCTCGATGAGGATCCGATTCTCGACAACGTGCCGACCTTCGATTGCTCAAACGAGCGCGAGCGCGAACACGTGCTCCTCCATCTCGAAGAGCTTGTGGTCAAGAACACCAATCAATCCGGCGGCTACGGAATGCTCATGGGACCCTCCTCCACGGCCGAGGAGCGCGAGAGCTTCCACGACGCGATTTGCGCGCATCCCCGCGACTTCATCGCGCAACCGGTGATCCAGCTCTCCTCGCATCCAACCATCGCCGGCGAGCGGCTCGCTCCGCGACGCGTTGATCTGCGTCCGTTCGCACTCTACGGCCACCAGGTCGACGTCCCGCCCGCAGCCCTTACGCGTGTCGCGCTCGCCGAAGGGTCGCTGATCGTTAATTCTTCTCAGGGCGGCGGAAGCAAAGACACCTGGATCATCGAGGATGAGGGATAATGTTATCGCGCGTTGCTGAATCGCTCTATTGGATGAGCCGGAACCTCCAACGCGCTGAAGGACTTGCGCGCATCGTCGACGTCGCCTTCAACCGCACGGTCGATCGCAACGTTGCCGGCCGCGAGCAGACGACCGCGATGTGGCGCAGCGTGCTCAGTCTCGTCGGTGTCCCCGGCGACGAAGCGTATCCGGGCAGTTCGCGCTTTGCGGTCGACGCGTTTGCGCTCTCGACCTTCTCCCGCGAGCATCACAGCTCGATCGTCTCCTGCATTCGCATCGCGCGCCAAAACGCCGCGAGTGTGCGCGCCGAGCTGAGCAGCGAAGCGTGGGAAGCGGTCAACGCGCTCTATCTGTTCATCGAAAAGCAATCGCCGCGCGCCGTGGTCCGCGCGGGCCCCTCTTCCTTCCTTCGCGAGATTCGTGATGCGGGGATTGCCTTTGGCGGCATTGTCGATGCCACCATCACCCACGGCGAGGAATGGAACTTTCTCCAACTCGGACGCTTTCTCGAGCGTGCCGTGATGACCGCAGCCATCCTCCAGACGCACGACGAGGCGGATGATTCGGTCTCCGAATGGCAGCGCATCCTCGAGATGTGCTGCGCGAGCGAGCCCTTCGCGCGAACGTTGCGCCACTCCAACGACCCCTACGACGCGCTTGCGTTCGTTCTTCTGCACCGCGCGTTTCCGCGGTCGGTGCGCTATTGTACGGTTGAGGTTGACCACGCGCTACACCGTCTTTCCGAAACACAACTCGGCACGTTTAGCAACGAAGCCGAACGCGTGACTGGGCGTCTCGCCGCGATGCTTGACTACGTGCGCCTTGGCGAGATCGCCGACGAGGGAGCGGTTGCCTTTGCGCGGCGGCTCGCCGCGCGCCTTGCGGAGATCGGCACCGCCGTCGAAGCGACGTACTTTCCGCTGGTTCCGGCTGCATAGATGCTATTCACGATCGATCACGAGACGGCGTACTCGTATAGTGAGCGCGTGCGCGAATCCTATACCGTCTGTCATTTACAACCGCTGAGCGATCTTACGCAATACTGCACGGGCTTCGACCTGAGGATCGAGCCACCCGCGCAGATCTTTGCGTACCGCGACCGGTTTGGCAACGAGGTCCATCACTTCGACTATCTCCCCAACCACGACGCTCTCACGATATGCGCACGTTCGAGCGTCGTCACCGCGCGGGCGAGCGAGCCGCAAGCGCCCGAATCCGTGGACCGTGAGGCTCTTGCCCGGGATGCGATCCTTCCGCAGCTCTACGATTTTATGCACGAAAGCAAATACGTCGTGTTTGGGCCTGCGCTGCGCAACTTCTCCGCGTTTCTGGGTGAGCCGGGAGACGATCTCGCCGCCTACTTCATTCGTGCCGGTGAGGCGATTCACGAGCTCTTTCGGTACGACCGCGACGCAACCGGCGTCCACACGATCGTCGATGAGGCCGTGGAGCTGCGCAGCGGCGTGTGCCAGGATTTTGCGCACGTCTATGTCGCGCTCTGTCGTTTGCATGGAATTCCTGCGCGCTACGTGAGCGGCTACATTCACACGCGTTCCGGCGACGATATCCTCGGCGCAGAGGCTTCGCACGCGTGGTGCGAAGCCTACTTGCCGCCGCACGGCTGGGTGGGTTTCGATCCGACGAACGGCCGGCTGATCGACGACGACTTCGTCAAGATCGCCGTCGGCCGAGATTATCGCGACGTAAGTCCCGTACGCGGCGTGTATAAGGGCGCCTCGCAGGGCCTTCTCTCCGTTAACGTAGCGGTCGAGGCGCTCACGACCACCCAATAGAACGAGCCGGGATGATCGTTTTACTCGGTGTCGCGCTTGTCGTCGTGGGATTTGCCCTGCGCTTCAATCCACTTCTGGTGGTCATGGTCTCCGGCATCGTCGCGGCGTTGCTCGGAGGCCTGAGTCCGCTGCACATTCTCGAGGCATTCGGCTCGGGATTTGCCGCTAGCCGATCGGTGACCCTGGCATTTTTGGTCCTTCCGGTTATTGGCTTGCTCGAACGGTACGGCTTACAGCAGCGAGCCCGGGCGCTCGTCGCACAGGCGAGTTCACTGACGGCAGGACGGCTGCTGCTCGCGTATCTTTTCATTCGACAAATGACCGCCGCGTTTGGGTTGACCAGCATCGGCGGCACGCCGCAGATGGTTCGACCCGTCATTTATCCGATGGCCGAAGGCGCGGTAATGCGTACCCACGGCGCGGTACCCGAGGCGGTCACCGAAATAATCAAGGCCAACGCGGCCGCCGCCGATACGATCGGTGTGTTCTTCGGTGAGGACTGCTTCGTCGCCATCGGTTCGGTGCTCCTCATCGCTGCCTACGTGAATGCGAGCTACCATCTCAAGCTCGATCCGTTGCAGATCGCGATCTGGGCGGTTCCCACCGCGATCGCCGCCTTTCTCATTCACGGCTTCCGGTTGTTACGGCTCGACGCGCAGGTGGCGAGGATGATCGATGATCGGCGCTGACTGGATTTACTGGCTCCTAGGCGGGTTCTTCTTCATCGTCGGCGTGCAGATTGCGTTCGACCGCACTCACCCGAGGCGTTGGCCGACTGCAACGTTTTGGTGTCTCCTAGGCGCATCGATCTGCGCGGGAAACCTGGTTCCGGCGTGGCTGCTCGGGGCCGTCGTCATGCTCACTGCGCTGATCGCCGGCGTTGGGCTTACCGGCGGCGGCACCATCCGCACGACGAGCAACTCGGAGCGCGAGGGCAGTGCGGCCCGGCTGCGCAACATGCTCTTCATTCCGGCGCTGACCATTCCGGCGGTGACGGTAATCGTCGCGCTCGGTGGAGGGCGATTGTCAATCGGCGGACGTGCGCTGCTCGTCCCCGGCTCGCAGACGCTCGTCGGTCTGGGCGTCGCGACAATCTCGGCGCTCGTCGTCGGCTGGAGCATCCTGCGACCGAAAAATCCGGCCGTGGCGTTTTCCGAAGGGCGGCGTCTGCTCGAAGCCATCGGTTGGGCGGCACTGCTTCCGCAATTGCTCGCAACCTTGGGCTTGCTCTTCACCCAGGCCGGCGTGGGAACGCAAGTCGGCGCGATCGTGCAGCATATCGTGCCCGAGCATTCGCGCGTGCTCGCGGTGCTCGTCTATGCGCTGGGCATGGCCGCATTCACGATCGTCATGGGCAACGCATTCGCGGCATTCCCGATCATGACGGCTGCGGTGGGGTGGCCGATCCTGGTGCAGCAGATGGGCGCCAACCCCGCACCGCTGTTTGCCATCGGCATGCTGGCCGGATTCTGCGGGACGCTGTGCACGCCGATGGCGGCGAACTTCAATCTCGTTCCGCCGGCGCTGCTCGAAATGCGCGATCGCTACGGGCAGATCAAGACGCAGATCCCAACCGCAATCCTGCTCTTCGCCGTGAACGTCGGCTTCATGCTGATTGTACCGTTTCGATGAGCACGCTCCGCGACGAACTGGCGCCGCGGATCGTGCCGGTGATTCTGGCGAACGTCACGACGCGCTATCCCTATCACGATGCCCATCTTACGGTCGCGGGTGAGATCCCACGCGATCCAACCGCGCTGCATCCGGCTTTCGGAAACTCCTTTGACTGGCATTCGAGCGTCCATTCGCATTGGACGGGCGCCCAGCTGCTCGAGCATTTCGCAGCCGGTGAAGCCGATGCGCCGCAAGAGCTCGGTGCGTTGCGAACCGCACTCGCCAGCAATCTCGAGCAAGCACATCTTGCCGCTGAGACCGCGTACCTTGTCTCACATCCGTCCTACGAGCGCCCCTACGGACGCGCATGGGCAATGCTTCTCGCGTCGTCGACACAGAGCGCGGCACTGCGCGAGATGGCGACGGCGATTGCCGAGGCGACCGTAACGTGGCTCGCGGTATTGCCTGAGCCGGTTCGCCATGGCGTTCACACCAACACCGCGTTTGCGCTCGGATTGATGCTCGATGCGGCTCGGGTCTTGGACCACGCTACCCTTGAAGCGACGATAATCGATCGCGCGCACGCGTGGTTTTCAGGCGACCGTGATTGGCCCGAACGCTTCGAACGAAGCGGGAATGATTTTCTCTCGCCAGGATTGGCCGAGGTCGATCTCATGCGTCGCGTGTTGCCATCCGATACATTCGCTCGATGGTTTCGCGCTTTTCTGCCAGGGCTCTCGTCCGAATCTCACATCCTTGCGGTGGTCGACGTCCCCGAGGTTGCCGACGGCCAGATCGTTCACTGGCACGGCCTAAATCTCTCACGCGCCGGCATGCTCGCGCGCCTCGCACTGATTCTCGGTGAGCCCGCGCTGCGCACCCATGCCTGTCGTCTCTATCGCGCAAGCGTCGATTATGCGGTCTCCGGCAACTATCTCGAAACGCATTGGCTGGCAACGTTCGCGTGGGACGCCGCAGCAAGCATCGACCAGTCGATAGGCGAAGCGTGACGCCATGCCTGGTTTCGATCACGCCGGGATCGCGCTCATCATCGCCGTCGCAGCGGTTGGCGTTCTTCACACGATCGTTCCGGATCACTGGGCCCCGATCGTCGTTTTAGCGCGGGAGCAAGGCTGGTCGACTCCGCGCATCGCTCGCGCGGCAGCCCTAGCCGGCTTCGGTCACGTGACGACGACGCTGCTGCTTGGCGCCATCGTGTGGTTAGCCGGCGCCGCGCTCGCGGTACGCTATGCCCATCTGGTTTCGTCGGTCTCGGCGATCGCGCTGATCGCCTTTGGCGTGTGGATCGCCTATGCCGGCTGGAAAGAAACGCGCGAAGAGGGGCATGGGCACGCGCACCTTCATCGGCACGACGACGGCCTCGAGCACGTGCACTGGCACGAACACCACGATGATGATCTGCACCTGGTGCTACCCGGCGTCGCCGTGCTGCACCGCCACGACCACGTGGCGTCGGGGCGCATGTCGCTCTTGCTCATCCTTGGCTCGTCACCGATGATCGAGGGTATCCCCGCATTCTTTAGTGCGTCGACGAAAGGTCCGGCACTGCTCGGTGTCATGGCCATCGTCTTTGCGGCGTCGACGATTGTCACGTACGTTGCGATGTGCGTCGCAGGTCTGCGCGGGTTGCAAAAGACCTCGCTCGGCCCGCTCGAGCGTTATGGCGAAGTGTTCAGCGGCCTTTTCGTTGCGCTCGTCGGTGTCTACGCGCTCGTAGCCGGCTGAACGGTCTTGTCGTAGATCCACAGCAGCATCGCGGTCAGGACGCCGACGCCCGTAACAATGGGCCAGATCAGTGCCGGGCGGTGAACAACCTCACCAAATTGATGCAAGAGCATGCCACCGAACCACCCGCCGATAAGCGAGCCGATCCCTATGGGCAGAAATGCAAACCCCATGTACGTTCCCTGTTGACCCGGCGGCGCAAGGCGTGAAATGTACTCGTAGTAGCGCGGCGACTGCGTGATCTCCCCGAGTGCGAGGATTGCTAAACTCAAGACCGCCATCAGGACGCTGGCTTTGGCCGCAAGCAACAGCCAGCCGACGGAGGTGATCAATGTTCCAAGCGTGATCGCTCTAAACGCGGGAAATCTGCGCGTCAGCGCGTTCACCGCAACCGTAAGCGTGATCACGATGAGCGGATCGGTGATAAGAATCATTGCGGTATTGGCGTTCGGGTCGACGTAGTCGTGAATGTAAATCGGCAGAATCAGGTATTGCTGCCAGAAGACGATCCAATAGCCCGAGAAGATCAGCAAAAACAGCACGAAGCGTCCGTTGCCGAGGACGGTCAGAAAATTGCGGCCCACCTGCGCGAGCGACACGGCCGCCTCCGCGCCGCCGCTGCGCGGCTCCTTAAAGAACAGCAACACGGTAAAAAACATCGCCAACACGCTCAGCGCGGCGAGCATGAACACGTTCTCCGGCCGCATGCGTTCGTTGATCCAGCCGGCGAGAAACGGACCGGCGGTGCTACCGATATTGACCATCGTATAGTAGATCGAGTAGCCGATGGAGCGAACATTCTCTTTGGATGCGCGCGCGGTTGTCCCCACGACGGATGGTTTGACCAACGCCACGCCCAGCGCAGGTAGAAAGAGAATGACGCCGGCCAAAAGACCAAGCGGTACGACGGCCCGAATCGGCGCTAACCATGGTGCGCCGATCGACCCAACCAGAAAGTACGCACACGTCAGGATGAGGTACGCGCTCGAGAGCGCGCGACGAAACCCGATGCGGTCCGCGACCGCACCGCCGAAGACCGCCATCACCCAAACGGCGCCGCCGAAAATGCCGCTGAGGCCGGCGGCCTGTGAACTTGGAAACGCGAGCGTCGTGTTGAGATAGAGCGCCAGCGTCGAGAATACCGCGTAATACGAAAGCCGCTCGAAGATCTCGCTGATGTTGGCGATCCAAAACGGCCGCTCGAAGCCGGTGCGGATGTCAGCCCACGATAACAAATCGCCCGCCGTCGGTGAACGAGGATGACTAATAGGATGGAGATCAGCGTCAGTTCGTAGTACCAGCCGAGTCCGTCTTTTCCCCAAAAGCCGGTTTTCCAGACGAAGATCTTCTTCTGCAACGCCCCGAGCATGATCAGGATGAGCCCGATCGACGCAAGCTGCTGCAGCACGCCCAAAATGATCCCGGCGCCGCCGGCGAGTTCAGCGACGGCAAGAAAGATGACGAACCCTTTGGGGAGGCCGAGGCCTTTATCTGCGTTCATCCGGACTGCGCACGTCGTTGTAACCGCTGTCGATATAGATCAGGCCGGTCATGATCCGAAGAAGTAGCAGGCCGAAATCGGTGAACGAAGCGAGATGAAACATGCGTGCACACCTCCGAGCTGGAAAAGGCTTACTGCAAAGCGTTGAGGTCGAGTTTGATCGAGCAGTCGGCGGCCGACGTCCCGATGTAGCGGGGATAGGCATCCTCGTCGTCCATGCGATTCACTTCGCAGCCGCCTTCGTCGAGCGTCGACGTATACGCATCCGGGCTTTTCGGTAGGATCCCAGCTGCGCGGCTCTCGATCTTCCAACCGTCCGGCACGATGAGCATCGAGTGCTTTCCGAAGATGATGGCCTGGCCGAAGGGGGCCTTGGTGATCACGCCGCCTGGGCCGAGCGCCGCTTCAAACGGCGGCTGATTGTCGGCACTCGGGCGCGTGATCGTCAGGCGATAGACCGGCTGCAGCACCGTTCCGCTCGGATAGACCAAACTCGCGGGTTTCGCTTCGATCTTGCCGGCGCGTCCATCGCGATCGCGACAGTAGAGCATCGCCGTCGGCGGTTCCTTGGCGCCCGTCTCGAGGTCGAGAACCGAGGGCTGGGTGGTCGAGCTGACCCCGCTGACGCGCTCCCATGACCCAAGTGAGCCGTCTGCGGCGCGACAGGTCGCGCTGTTGGTCGTCGCGGTTCCGCTGGATAGCTCCACCGGATTGGGAACCGCCGTTGCGGCCGGCTCGGCAGCAAGACAAGCAAGAACCAGTGCGAGAGAAAGACTACGAAGCGTCATGCCCCGGTATTCGACGTCCGCTGATCGCCGCATCCACAATCTCAACCGGGTGCAGAATCGTCACCTCGACGCCGCGACGGCGCAGGAGTGACTCTATCTGCAGCGAGCAACCGGGATTGCCGCTGGCTACGATGCGCGCGCCGGTCGCGAGCACGTTTGCGACCTTTCGTTCACCGATCTCGTTTGCGCTCGCCGGCTCGAAGAGATTGTAGGTGCCCGCGCTGCCGCAGCATTGATCCCCGTCGGGAATCTCCACGAGCTTGAGACCCGGAATACCGCAGAGCAGATCGCGCGGTTCCTGTCGTATCCGTTGCGCGTGGGCTAAATGACATGCGTCGTGATACGCGACCGTCGCATCGATCGGTTTGCGCGGGGCGCGCGGTTCGATGTCGGCGAGGTATTCACTCACGTCGCGGACTTTCTTACTGAACGCCTGCGCCCGCGGCGCCCACTCCGGATCGTCGGCGAAGAGCTCGTCATATTGCTTCATCGCCGAACCGCAGCCGGCAACGTTGACGATGATCGTGTCGACTTGCGCGCCTTCAAATTCTGCAATGAGCGCGCGCGCGAAGGTTTTGGCCTCCTCCGCGCGGCCGGTATGCAGCGAGAGCGCGCCGCAACAGCCGGCTTGCGCCGGCACGATCACGTCGCAACCCTCCGCACTGAGTACACGAACCGTCGCCGCGTTTACCTTGGGAAACATTACCCGCTGTACGCACCCGGCCACGAGGCCAACCCGCGCGCGTGCGGTGCCTTGCGCCGGCGTTCGCTCCGGCAGCGGCTTGGACGCGGCAGCGATGTCGATCGGCTGCAGCAGAGCACCGCCGGGAGCAAAACGTTGCAAGCCGAGCTTGGTCACAAGGTTCATGAAGGGCGCGAGACGCAGCAGGCGCTTCGGATAGGGAAAAATCGCAAAGACCATCTCGCGAAGCAAGCGCTCGAATAGCGGGCGCTTGACCTGGGTCTCGATCTTCGCGCGCGTCGACTCAATCAAGAGATCGTAGCGTACGCCCGACGGACAGGCGGTCAAACACGCCATGCATCCCAGGCACTGGTCGAAGTGTTGCACGACCGATTCATCCAGCGCGATCGTCTCTTCGGCAAGGCCCTTCATCAAATCGATCCGCCCGCGCGGCGAGTCAGCCTCCAAACCCCACGAGCGATACGTCGGACACGCGGGCAAACAGAACCCGCAATGCACGCAATCCGCGATCAAATCCACGGTCGTGCGCGCAACGATCGCTTCACTCATCGCTAGAGCCCACCGACGAAGCCGCCGGGACTTAGCCGGCGCGCAGGATCGAAGCGCTCTTTGAGCGCGCGCATCAACGCGAACGAGGGCGGGGGCGCTCCCCACGGATCGAACGCGTCCCGAATCGCGGCGGGAGCTTCTGTCGTTACCAACGTACCGCCGGCGCTTTCCGCCCACGCGCGCGCTGCCGCCAGTGCCGAACGCAAACGCGAAACGTCGGTGCAATCGCCGCTGACGAACGCTGCCCCGACAACCGGATATACTACCGCGCGGGCCGCGCCGAGCACGTCGTACAGCGGTGCGACCGCTCGCGCGTGCAGATCCTCCAACATCGAGGGCGCGGCGGTGATCTTCACCTGTAGGTCGCCGGACGTTCGTGCCGCTTCATGAGCCTTATCCAAACATGCATCCTCGCTGCGCTCGCGCCGTTCCAGCGCGAGCAGCGCTTCGCGTTGCGCGGACACGCCGGCGGGGAATCCTTCAAACCGCACGGCGCACGCGTACGACGTACCGTCGAATGTGGCGTAGACGGCGCTTGGTTCGAGTTGTGCCTGGGTCATTGTCGCGCACAGCGAGCGCAGCGCCGCCGCGTCGCATGCCGGGAACACAACATCGGACGACGCCGGCGGCAGCGGATGCAGACGAAACGTGATGGTCCCAACCATCGCGAGCGTTCCGTAGGTGCCGACCATCAATTTAGGAATGTCAAACCCGGCTACATTCTTGACGACCTTGCCGCCGCCGCGCGCAATGGTTCCATCGGCTCGCACGATCGTCATGCCGACGATCACGTCGCGCGCGGTGCCGTAGCGCGTCCGTAGCGGGCCATAGTCAGCGCTCGCCACCGCGCCGCCGATCGTCGTCCGTTCCGGCGCGGGCGGATCGAGCGCGAGACGCTGCTTGTGTTCGCGCAATGCCGCTTGCAAACGCGCGACGGTCATACCCGCCTGCACGGTGACAATTTGATCCGTGGGCACGTAGTCCACGATTTCCGCTAATGCCCGAGTCGAGACCGTCTCGTCGACTTCGACGCGAAGCGGACCGCCGGGGCGGTCGGCGCCGGTGAAGCCGACGGTCCGTTGCTTGGCGGCGAACTCTTGCAGCAGGCCGGAGGCTTCTTCGAGCGAGGCGGGGGCGTGCATTAGCGCACTCCCGCGTGATCGCCGCATATACGCGGTGCCGGAAAGACCTTGGTCGGATTGAACGACCGCGTAGCATCGAAGGCGCAGCGCACGTAGTGCATCGTCTCCAAGTCATCGTCGCTAAACATCTCGCCCATATAGGCGGCTTTGTCGGCGCCGACGCCGTGCTCGCCGGTAATCGAGCCGCCGTACTTAATACAGATCTGTAGAATCTCCGAGGCAACGTGTTCGGCGCGCTCTGACTCATCGCCCGAGCGCGCGTCGTAGAGCACCAGAGGATGAAGGTTCCCGTCGCCCGCGTGAAAGACGTTGGCGATGCGGAATCCCGAACGGCGGGACAGCTCAGCAATTTCGCGCAGCACGCGCGCGATGTCCGAACGCGGAATGACGCCGTCCTGCACGTAATAGTTGGGGCTAATGCGTCCCATCGCGGCAAAGGCGCCCTTACGCCCCTTCCACATCAGCGCGCGCTCGCTCTCGTCGTGTGGATTGCGGATTTCGACGGCTCCGATTCGTTCCAGAATGGCCACCGCCGCGTCGGCCGTTTCTTCGACCTCGGCGGCATAGCCGTCGACGTCCATAAGCAGGGCAGCGCCGACATCAAGCGGCCAATCGACGTGTGTTGAAGCGACGATGGCCTCGATGGCCAGGGCGTCCATCATCTCGATCGCCGCAGGCACGATTCCCGCCGAGATGATTTGCGAAACTGCCTCTCCCGCTTCGTCGGTGGAAGGAAAGGTCGCAAACACGGTGCGCGTTGCCTGCGGCTTGCGCAGAAATCGAACGATGACCTCGGTTACAATACCGAGCAAACCTTCGCTCCCGATTACGGCACTGGTCAGATCGTACCCGAGGGGATCGGCAACGGAGCTGCCGATCTCGACGACTTCACCACTGGCCAGCACGATCGTTAGGGCGACCACGTGGTTGATCGTGAAGCCGTATTTCAAACAGTGCGCGCCGCCCGAATTTTCCGCCACGTTGCCGCCGATGGAACAGACGCTCTGTGAGCTAGGATCCGGCGCGTAATAGTACCCCAGAGGAGCAAGATGCTTGCTAATGTCGAGATTGATCACGCCGGGCTGCACCCGCATCCGCTGATTCTCGATGTCGACCTCGAGAATTGCGCGCATCCGCGAGGTCCCGATGACGAGCGCACCGACGATGGGCAAGGCGCCTCCCGAGAGTCCGGTCCCCGACCCCCGCGGCACGATCGGCATGCCCAGCTCGCCTGCGCGTACGATGCAACGCGCGACTTCGTCGGTCGTCGCCGGAAGCACGACGGCGGCCGGTCGAACTCGGGTCCCGGTGAGGCCGTCGCACTCATAGACACGAAGCCCAGCCGGATCGGTTATGCAGTTCTCTGCGCCGACAATATCCGCAAACACGATGCAGCCTTCGCGGCCCGGGTCTGCAGTCCCCAGGTTCGTCAGATCAGCGCGTACCCCGGCGAACCCCCGTACGGCTCGACCTCGCCGTGGGCGCAGATGATTTCATCGGCGCTATCGATGCGAAAGGTCGAGTCGAAAATATCGATATCGTACGCGCAGAGCAGCTCGAAGTCGACTTTGTGCCGAAGCCGATTCCACAGGCCCTCAAGCCCGACCGCGATATCGTGCTGTCCACGCGACCAGAGCAGATCGACGACCTCGCCATAAACCCGCAGCGGTCCGCGCATTCGAAGATTGCGAACCGCCTCGCCTACGATCTGGTCGAACCTTCGCCACTCGATCCGGCCGTCGACAAGAATCAGGTCACAAACCGTCACCGCGTCGAGAAACACAAGAAGACCCGCGTCACTCTTCGCGTCCGGATCCACGCCCTTTGCGCGCAGCGCCACGGAGAAGGCGTGCCGATGCCGCTCGCTCGCTACCACGAGTACCGGGTGATCGAGCGCCAAATTTTCGCGCAAAAATGTCGTGACGCGGTCGATCAGTCGAGCCTCATCGCCCGCGTAGAGGACTAGCGAGTGTCCGTCGAGAGTTCGCATCTGTCTATATTAACCCGAACGTACGCAATTTCGGCCACCAGCTTTCGCCTGGTAGAGCGCTCGGTCCGCGCGATCGACCAAGTCGCTGAGCGAAGTATCGCTCGCCCGTGCTTCCACGACGCCGGTGCTGACCGCATACGCGACGGTTGATGCGCGCGTCTCGACCAGCGTGTTGCCGGCAACGAGGCGGATCCGTTCGGCGATCGAGACCGCTTCGTCGATTCCCGTTCCTGGAAGCAAGACGCAGAATTCCTCACCGCCGTATCGACCAACGACATCAAAAGGCCGCAGCGTCGACCGCAACACCCTCGCGAAACTCGCGAGTACCAGATCCCCGACCGGATGCCCGTAGGTGTCGTTGACCTCCTTAAAATGGTCGAGATCGAGCATCAACACCGAGGTCTGTAATTGTTGGCGATCGGCGCGATGCAGTTCGCGTTCCGCGGACTCGATGAAACTGCGCCGATTCAACAGGCCGGTCAGGGAGTCCATTGACGCCGTGCGTATCAGCTCGCTGTCTGCGCGTTCTTTCGTCATGAGAATGAAGCCGAGTGACGTGCCGAAGAGCCCGACGTAGTTGACGGCCAAGACGAGCGACTGCACTCCGTTGGCAAACACGGCACGCAGCCCGTACGCGATCGCCAAGGCGACAAAGAAGCCCGCGGTCATCAAACGCGATGTGCGCTCTTCTCGCCTGGGCCCAAGGATCAGGGTCACCGCCGACGCCGCAAACCAGGCGGATATCACGAGCGACCCACAGAGGATTCGCCATCTTGTTTCCCCAGGATCTGCAACGACCGTCAGGATGTTCGCCGCGACTCCCGCAACGATCAGGCCGGCCAGCAAGCGCGGGGAGATGCGGCGCCCACAGAACAACGAAAGCGCCGAGAACTCGAGGCCGTAGCCCCCGACGAAGAGCGCAAAAGCCACGACGCCGACGATGGCTTGCGCGGTTTCTCCAAAGGCGCCGTAGAGCACCCAGGCCGCGAAGATCAAAAAATTCGCCGCTACCCACAGCGTCATCACGCGCATGTGCGCCGCGCGTAGGTTCGCAATGAAGAGCCCGACGGCCATAATGAGGCTGCCGGTCGCAAACGAAAAAATCATCGTCGGCGTGTCCAGATACATGCGACGCTCTTACCCTTCGACGAGGAGGAGAGGGACTCTCCTGTTCGCTCGCCGTAGCTGCCGTATGATGAAGCGTCTTCTTTTTTGCGTTCTCGCATGCGCGGCGTTCTTCGTGCGCGCTGCGGCGCCGGGCGTCGCGGATGCCCCCACCGATCCCTACGCCGCATTCACGGCATCGGCCAGCGGTCAGCATGGGCTCTTCGGCGTCTGGCACAAGGCCGGCCACGTGTACCTCGACATCACGACCAGCCAGCTCGACACCGACTATCTCGAGACCATCGTGCCCGGCAACGGCATCGGCGGCAACTTTATCGTGTGGGGCAATACCGATCATCTGCCGGCGATGCTCGTGCGCTTCGAGCGGGCCGGTGACGGCATCGCGATCGTCTGGCCGAACACGTCATTCGTTGCGCCGGGGAGTGATTCGGGCACGCTGGCTGTACGCAGCAATTTTCCGCAATCGGTCATCGGCATTGGGAAGATCGCGGCCGAAGGCGGAGGCCATATCGTTTTCGACGCCTCCCCCCTCTTTAGCGACGCGCTCGACATGGACCACATCATCAATGGTTCGCTGCACACGACGCCGGCAACCGCGTATCATCTCGACCCGTCGCGCACGTATTTCGGTCCAACCAAGTCGTTTCCCGAGAACGTCGTGCTCGACGTCGAGCAGCTTTGGGCGACAAACGCGCCGCACGTCGCTCCAGACACAGCGCCGGATGCGCGCAGCGTGCAGATGGAGGTGGTGTACAACTTCGCGCAACTCCCGAACGACCCGTACGTGCCACGCTTCGCCGACGACCGCGTCGGCATCTACGACGATATCTATCTCGACTTTGCACCGAGCGTCGATACAGCGCCGAACCGCTACCTGCGCTATCTCGTGCGCTGGAACTTTGCTCCGCAGGATCCCACCAAACCGTCGCGCGCGACGCACCCGATGGTCTTCGTCATGAGCGACACGATCCCCGAGCGTTTTCGCAAAGCGATAAGTGATGCCGTCTTGCGTTGGAACGTTGCCCTTGCAAAGGTGGGCATCCTCGACGCAATCCAGGTCATCCCGCAACCGAACGATCCGAACTTCGATCCCGACGACATTCGTTACAACGTTCTACGCTGGGTCACTGAGGAACGCCCGAGTTTCGGCGCGGACTCGCAAACGCTCTTCAATCCGCTTACCGGCGAAGAATTCCGCACCGGCATTTTGATCTCGGCCGACAGCGCGCTCGGCGCGGCGAACATCTGGCGCGACCTCGTCGATCCGGTCCGCAACGGACGGAACACCGATCCGGTTCCCGATCAGTTCATCTACGACCGCTTTCAATCCGAGATCATGCACGAGACGGGTCACAATTTGGGGATGCAGCATAACTTCATCGGACACGATGCCTACACCGAAAAGCAGCTCCAAGACGCGGCCTTTACTGCAAAGTACGGCGTGGCGACATCGGTGATGGAATACGCTCCGCTCAACATCTGGCCCCAAGGGTATGGACAGGGAACGTACTATCAAACGGTGCTCGGGCCGTACGATTACTACGCGATGAAGTTCGCCTATGCAGCCATCCCCGGTGCAAAGACGCCGCAGGACGAGTTGCCGACGCTCGAGCGGTGGGCGGCATCGTGGTCGAATCCAATGTACCGCTATGCTTCCGACGAAGACGTCTCGTGGAACGACGGGCACGCTGCTGACCCGCGCGTGGAGCAGGGCGAACTCTCCACGGATCAGCTCGGCTGGACGGTCGTGCAACTCGATATGGATCGCGCCCTAATGGATCGCGATGCAGCGATGTTGCCGCGCGATGGTAGCGCCTACGAGCCGGCAACCGTGGCTTTCCGCGCCTCGCTGATGCGTTATACCTCGCTCGCCACCAAGACCGCGCATTGGATCGGCGGGCAATATATCTCGCGCGCGCACCGCGGCGATCCCGGAGCGTCGGCGCCGATCACACCGGTCCCGCTCGCGATGCAGCAGCGCGCGTTTAGTATCTTGAACGGGTACTTGTTCTCGGATGCGCACCTGCACTTCTCGCCCCAGGTGCTCAACAAGCTTGGATATTCCGAGTGGGCCGGATACGGCTACGTTGGATGGGAGACATACGGCAATCTTCCGCTCTGGGCGTATAATCCGCCGCAGCGTCACGATTTCCCAATTGTCGATCAGATCGGGAACGCGCAGCGTTCTGCGATCAATTACCTGTTCCAACCGGCGGTACTCGCGCGCTTGGAGCAGAATCCACTCGAATCCACGGGACCGACGCTAAGCCTGCCGCAATTTTTCGGATGGATGCAAACGGCGATCTACGGCGGCAACACGCAGGCGATCTCGCTGCTTCGACGCAATCTTCAGGCCATCTACGAGGATAAGCTCATCGCGCTCGCGACCGTACCGCAAGTGGGCGCACCGCCCGACGCGCAGTCGCTCGCGCGGCTCGAGCTCGCGCGCATAGCTTCGGCCGCGACGGCCGGGGCAGCGCATGCCGCCGACGACGCAACGCGTGCGCATCTCCAAACGCTTGCACAAAAAGCCAACGCGGCGCTCGCGCCCTCGCGCTGATGCTCGATCCGCGAATCACGCTGCTACACTGGCTCACCGTTGCGCGGGGACGGCAGTTTCGCCCAGGCGCAACCGTTGCGCAGGTGCGTGCCGGCTATGTCGAACTGAATCGTCGCTTCGGCATGCCGCCGGTTGACGACCTCGAGACGAGCACCGTGACGATTCCCACACGCGACGGCGCCGAACTCACGGCGCATCTGCACCGGCCCAAAGGTGGCGCCGCCCCATTGCCGGTGCTGCTCTTCTTCCACGGCGGCGGTTGGGTCATCGGCGACGTGCCGAGCTACGACCACCTTACCCGCTACTTCGCGCACGAGGGCAAGATCGCGGTGCTTTCGGTCGAGTACCGCTTGGGGCCCGAACATCGCTTCCCCGTCGCCTTCGAGGATGCGTTCGACGCGCTGGGCTGGCTGCAACGCGAAGCAGCCGTGCTGGGTCTCGATGCGCATCGCATAGCGGTCGGCGGCGATTCGGCCGGCGGGGGTCTCGCAGCAACGCTCAGCGCGTTCGCGCAGGATGAGGGCCTCGAGCGTCCCGCTTATCAATTTCTGATCTATCCGCCGCTGGATGCGACCGAACGCTTTCCTTCGCGACGCAAATTCAACAAAGGGCTGCCGCTGACACCCGAGCTACGAACGTGGTTTATGCAAAACTTCTTTCGCTCGAAGGACGATGCATCGAATCCTTGGCTTCGGCAGATTGATTCTCCGAATCCGGCCGCGCTGCCGCCAACGTATTTCTTGGCCGCCGGATACGATGCGCTAGTCGACGAGGGCCGCTACTACGCCGATCGCCTACGCGACGCGGGCGTACCGGTCGTGTACGACCTGCGGCCGACCATTGCGCACGGCTTCGTCAACATTCCACGCATCCTACCCGAGGCGCGGCGCGGGCTTCGCGACGGGATCCGTGCCGTGAGCGCCGCTCTGTCTTAGAGGCGATAGAGCCACGGGAGGCGCGGCGCGAACGCGTAGTTCACTTGAATCGCAAAGGTGAGGCCGATGCTCAGCCACGTGTTGATGAAGCACAGTAGTGCGGCGATCGCGTAGAACGACTGCGAGACCAAGATCCGCCGTATCAGCGCATGATACCCAGGCGCCGCATGGTCTTTGAACAAGCCTGCGCGGTAGGCATGCAGCTGGCTCAGATAGAGCATCAAGCCTAAGAGCGCGATGTTCGCCCAATAGATCAGGATCGCTACGTGATAAGTGATGAACTCGGCTAACAGCGCGGTCGAGAACGGTTCCAATACCACGGCGAACATGAAGCCGATGTGGAGCCAGGATACGTCGCGGTCGGCGGCCCGCAAGGCACTCAATTGCGTCTGTTGGCCGACCCAAAAAATGCCCAGCGTGATAAACGTCATCACGCAGGTCAGAAGGTGTGGGCCTAACCGCAGGAGCGCATCTCCGAGCTCCCTTTCGGAGTGAATCTCGGTAAAGCCGGGCACGCGAAGGTTGAGCACGAGCAGCGTCATCGCAAATGCGAAGATGCCGTCGCTTAAAGCTGCGAGGCGAGTGAGATCTCGCCCGGCCACCTCGTTGTAGAGTTTCCCCACAACGAGGTGGCTTCGGGGTCGATCGTTTACGGCCCGCCCGACGACGTCGATGTCGTCACGGTCGTCGTCACGGTCGTGCTCGTCGATGGTGTCGAGCCGCTGCCCGAACGCATCGAATCAAATCGTTGCCACGCCCCCTGCGAGAGCGGCGGCGGAGCCGGGGCCACCGACGCGAACTGGACCGGAACCGCAACCGGAACGGCATATGGAACCGCCACGGGAACGGGGACGAGCGTCCCGCCCGCATAGGTCATGGCGATAACCGCGCTCGTTTCCGGCGCGTCGGGGAAGGCGGTCTTCATTTCACCAAGCGTCGCTACCGCGCGATCGCTGGATGAGGCTCCGATGCGATGGTAATCGCGCAGCAACCGCGCGTAGGTCCGCGGCAGCCACGGATCGCTTGGATATTGCTGATGCCAGTCGCTCACGGAGTCAGCGATGTCGTCGAGCTCCACGATCGCGTTGCCATCAACCATGTCCCGATCGCTCTTTGCATCCATGCGGTCGAGCCGGTTGCGAATCTCTAAGATGCTTTGCTTATGAGGTCCAAAGTATTCGTCGGCGGGGGCGGGTCCGGAATAGGTCGCAGCCAGCGTGCTAAAAGGAGCGCCGGCAAAGATCAAGACGGCCAGAAGGCCGATCATCGTTCGCATTTTGGGGTACCCTCAATTGTGTGGAAAGAGGCACCGTCTCTAAGACGGCGCCTCAATGCGCTATGTTTCTACTCTATGGTCTCCCTGGTCCACGCGGATGACCTCCGCTGTAACTGGTGTGTGAAGGCGCACTCCGAGAGTTCTGTTGCGGCCGGTAGTATTGCGTCCGCTGCTGCGGCGAACCGTACTGGCGTTGTCCCTGATACGATTGCCGCGGCGCTCCATAGGACTGATACTGCCGCTGGGGTTGTTGATACGAACCGTACCGACGCTGCGGTTGCTGATACGCACCGTACTGACGCTGCGGTTGCTGATACGCACCGTACTGACGCTGCGGTTGCTGATACGCACCGTACTGGCGCGCGTACGAAGGATACCGCTGTTGGGTCGTAACGCCGCCGAAGCGCTGCCAACCGGGCGACGCCGGTCCCGAGCTATAGCTCGGACGCGCGAAGCCGGTCGCGTTGCGATTGATCGCGTTGCTCGCGAAGTTTGACGAGCCCATCGGGCGGGCGCGGGTAACGAAGCCGTTTGAATAGTTGCGGTAGCTCGAAAGCGACACGCCGGCTGAAAACGACGCGCCGCGACCCCACCACGGGCGATAGGACTCGCCCGGTGCGAGCGGCACCCAGCCAACGTTGCCAAACCCGACGCCGACGCGCACGCCGCCGCTGAATCCGACGAAGGCGACGAGTGCGGGCGACCAAGCCGGACGCGCATAGCGTGGACCCGGGTTCCAGGCCCAGCCGACGGTCGGCGCGTAGAACCAGCGGCCGTAGTGATACGGCGCCCAGCCCCACGGTTCGGCCGCGACCCATGTCGGGCCGTAATAGTTGAGCGAGACCCACGAACCGTTACTGTACGGCGTCCAGCCGGGTGCGACGTCGTTCGGCACCCAGGCGTTACCGTAGCCCGGAATGTTGACCCAGTTCCCGTACTGATTGAGATCGGCCGTTCCGGTCATGTCGCTCGGAACATATGGCGATTGCGTATTCTCAGCGCTGGCGAGCATTTGGTCGCGCTGATCGCCCCACGCTTCGATGTCGCTTTGCGCGACTTCGTCAATATACTGGTACTGCGGACTATTCGCCGTACCCGCGACCACCATGGTGCGACCCGGATCGACTTCCTGTGTTCCCTGCGGCGTCACGACAGCGACGCTGCCGCTTCGCGCGGTGACCTGCGTGTTGCCATCGCTCGTCACGGTGATTAGATAGGCACCGGCTTGCGAAGGCTCAACGTCGACCGACGGCGTCTGCACCTGTACCTGGTCTTGGCCGCTTGCAAAGACGCGCACTTCGACTGTTCCCTGCGCAAGCTGGGCGACGTCGTTCGTGCCGTCGAGTTGCGTGAATCGCACTTGCGTA
Source organism: Vulcanimicrobiota bacterium (assembly GCA_963833045.1). Classification (GTDB taxonomy): domain Bacteria; phylum Vulcanimicrobiota; class Vulcanimicrobiia; order Vulcanimicrobiales; family Vulcanimicrobiaceae; genus Aquilonibacter. Next base: position 94,877 of record CAWHWL010000014.1, on the reverse strand, counting down.
TTGGCGCCGGCCCTGATCAGGTTGGCCGAATCGAGCTGCACTTCAGCGTGACCGTCGTTGCCCGTCGTGATATAGTCGCCGGCCACGACCGGCGCATTTTCACTTGCAGTGGCTTGGTCGCCGGCGTCACCGTGTTTGAACCCTACCTGACCGTCGACGACGGAAAGACGGGCAACGGCCGGCGGTGCGCCGGTTGCCGGCGCGCCGGCGTCATCCTGTGCGCGAGCGGGCGCAGCGGCACCCACGTAAGAAGCCGCTAGCATAGCGGCAAGAACGAGCGCGAACGGCGCGCGAACAATTGTTGTGTGCATCGTGTGCACTCCCATCGGCGGTCTGCGTCTTTTTGCATCGTGTCAACGTCGCAGACCTCTGGGAAGTCGCCGGCGTTGACGACATCTAATCTGATCCTTAACTTTGAGAAGGCGTTGACTATTTGGTCTCGATGCGCTCGGCGCCGTCCCAGGCCACTCCGCCGCCCTTCATGACAGCAAGCGAGCAGCTATCGCGATAGTGCGCTGCCACGGTGTCGTTGGGATGCATGGCTGCAACGCGCTGAAATGTCGTGCCGGCGCTTAGGAAAAGCGCCTCGCGGTATTGATTGACCGCGCTGGCGAACAGATCGGCGCTATTGATTTTGTGCTGCTGCAATTCCGGGGCGTCGTTGTCGAAACACTCGTAAATCTCGACGTTCCGCGACTTGCCTTTAGCTTTGACGGCGCCTAAGTGCCGCAAATGAAACCCGTGACCAGGCGGTAGCTTGTCTACTACTGGTTTGCCGACCAGCAGGGAGACCCCGAAGACCTTGGTGAGTCCCTCGATGCGCGCGGCGACGTTTACCGCGTCCGCGATGACGGTCGTCTGCATGCGGGCCTCCTCGCCGATCGTGCCCAGAATGAGCTCGCCGCTATGCAGGCCGATGCCGATGCGCACCGGCTCGTAGCCGGCCTTCTTGCGCCCCTGATTGTATTTGACGAGTTCGCGCTGTAGCTCGACGCCGGCGCGCAGCGCATCGGCGGGCTCGCGCGGGAAGAGCGCCATGATCGCGTCTCCGATATATTTATCGATGAACCCGTGGTTGGCTCGCACAATCGGCGTCGCGCGTTTTAGATACGAGTTGAGGAAGTCGAAGTTCTGCTGTGGCGTCATCGTTTCCGAGAGCCGCGTAAATTCCCGAATGTCCGAGAAAAAGACGGTCATCTCGCGCTGCACGTGGTCGCCCAAGCGCACGTCGGCGATTGTTTTTCGGCCAAGATGCTCCAGAAACTCTTGTGGCACGAATTTGTTCGAAGCACTCGAATAGAGTTCGATCAAGGCCGTATCGTCGGGCTTTGCGGCGCGCAAGCGGATCGTAAACTCGCGCAAATTCTTGCGTTGAAGGCACAACTCGATGCGTCGCGTGAGAATGAGCGCGTTGGCTGGATCGAAGGGCGTCGCGATGTAATCCTCGGCGCCGCGCTGCAGGCATGCTTGCACGCGATCGTTCGCGGTCGCCGGCGCGGTTACGATCACGGGAACGCGCGACGTTTTGCCGTTGGCGGGCTGCGCGGCGCGTAGCACGTTGAACACGTCGTTGCTGGGCTGGATTAAATCCAGCAACACCAGATCAACGTTTCGTGACGCGATCGCCTCGAGGGCCTCGGCGATGCCGGTTACCGCAACCTGTGAGTGGCCCGCACCGCGAAGCAGCACCTCTAAGGTTCCGTTCTCGGCGGCGCTGCCGCCCACGCGAAGAATCCGTGCCGACTGCACCCATCCACCTCCGGGGTGTAGCTTCATCTCTAACGAAGAAGGTTTCCCTCGTCTCTTTGGACCGGGGACCAATATACCAGAAGCTTGCTTACAGGAGCTTTACAATTATAACGGATCGGCAGGGCATCGGGCGTGCGCTTATCCCGCTGACGGCGCTGCTGATCGTACTGGTTCTGGTCGGGCTTCCGCTTACGGTTTGGCTGAGCTTGCGCGAGATCACCGACGCCAGCCTCGAGCGCCAAGCCACCAACCTTTCGACCGTCATCACCGGTATACGCTCGTTCTACGCAAGCGACGTCGTCGACCGCGTCCTTGCCGCGAACGGGCATGCCTTCGTCACCGCGCACTACCTGGAGCATCCCGGCGGGATCCCGATCCCGGCGAAGTTCTCGCTGGAACTGGGCCAAGTTATCGGCAACGATCAGGCGACGTATCGCTATCGCTTCATCTCGCACTATCCGTTTCGCGGCACGCCCGCCCATCCGTTCAGCGCCTTTGAAGATGCGGCTCTGGCATCGCTCGAGCGCGATCCGCACCAGGCGCTGACCAACGTCACCTGGACCGGCATGACCTCGCAGGTGAGCTACGTGACACCGATCATCATGCAGGCCGGCTGCGTCGCCTGCCACAACAGCAGTCCGGCTAGTCCCAAGCACGACTGGAAGGTCGGCGATGTGCGCGGGATTCAAGAATTGATCGTAACGCAACCGTTGGCATACGATCTAGGCGATTTCCGCTACTTGTTGATCTACCTGGTCTTCCTTGCGATCGTAGGTATCGGCGCGCTCGCCTTGCAGCGAAGGCAGTCGCAAGCACTGGGTGCAGCCTACGCGTCGGTATCCGCGATCTCGAAGAAAATCTCGCGCTATATCTCGCCCCAAATCTACGATGCGATCTTCAGCGGTAAGTCCGATGCCGAACTTGCCACCAAGCGCAAGAAGCTCACCATCTTCTTCTCCGACATCAAGGACTTCACGTCGACCAGCGAGCGGCTTCAAGCCGAGCAGCTCACCGAACTGCTCAACGAGTACTTCACCGAGATGGCGGCCATCGCGCTGGGCTATGGCGGAACGCTCGACAAATTCGTCGGCGACGCGATCCTCGTCTTCTTCGGTGACCCCGATACGAGCGGCGAATCCGAAGATGCGATTGCGTGCGTCTTCATGGCGCTCGCGATGCAAGCACGCCTAAACGAACTCAACGCGCGCTGGCGCGCGCAAGGCGTCGAACAGCCCTTCCAAGTCCGCATGGGCATCAATACCGGCTACTGCAACGTGGGAAACTTCGGATCGGCGCAACGCATGGATTACACGATCATTGGCGCCGAAGCGAATCTTGCGGCGCGCCTCGAGTCGATCGCCGAGCCCGGCACGATCGTCGTGAGCTACGAAACCTACGCTCTCGTGCGCGGAACCGTGCACGCCCACGCGCTCGAACCGATTCGAGTGAAGGGCATTTCGCGCGATGTCGTGCCTTACAAAATCGACGGATACATCGACGGCCCAGAGAGTCCGACGGTCTTCAGCGAACATGGCGGCGGAATCGAATTTTATCTCGACGTTCACGCGGTTGCCGACCCGGAGGCTGCGCGTTCGGTCCTAGAAAACGCGCTTCGAGCGCTCGATGAACGCCATCCGCATTAATGCGGTGGTCCGCGAAGCTCTGGATCGGCGCGCACCGGTCGTCGCGCTCGAGTCAACGATCCTTGCGCACGGCATGCCATATCCGCGAAATCTCGAAACCGCCCTCGCGGCTGAAGACGACATACGCGCCGCCGGTGCGACACCGGCGACGATCGCGGTCCTCGATGGACAGGTCTGCGTCGGATTAGACGCAGCGCAACTCGAACGTGTGGCGACCGCGGACGACGTGCTCAAGCTTAGTCGCGCCGACCTTGCGTACGCGCTCGCGAGCGGTCGCGACGGCGCAACGACGGTCGCCGCCACCATGTTTTGTGCCCACCGCGCCGGCATCGCCGTCTTCGCGACCGGCGGCATCGGCGGCGTGCATCGCGGTGTCGCCGATACCATGGACATCTCCGCCGACCTGACCGAACTCGCGCGCACACCGGTCCTCGTCGTCTGCGCGGGAGCCAAAGCGATCCTCGACATTCGTAAAACCCTGGAAGTCCTCGAAACGCTCGGCGTCTGCACGATCGTCTACCGAAGCGACGATTTCCCCGCGTTCTGGAGCCGGCGGAGCGGCGTGCCCGCGCCGCTGCGCTGCGACGATCCCGCGCACATCGCCGCGATCTTCCGTCGCGCGCGAGAGCTCGAAATCGAAAATGGGATGCTGGTCGCAAATCCGATCGATGCCGAGTTGGAAGTCCCGCACGATGCGATGACACAATTCATCGAACGCGCAGTGGTTGAGGCGCAAGATCAGCGTATCGGTGGAAAGGCGGTTACGCCCTGGTTGCTTCGGCGTCTCTTTGAATTAACGCAGGGCCGGAGCCTCGAAGCGAATATTGCACTCGTCCGCGCAAATGCGCGTTTGGCGGCAGAAATTGCGAGAGAACTCGTCTCCTTTCGCTAGTGCGGATCGGGCGGGTCGGGTGCCTCGTTCGCGTGCTGTGCGTAATCGCGTGCGTCGAAATACCAGTCTGGCAGCGACGCGGGGAATACCAATTCCTTGAAATCGTAGTCGACCGTCTTCCCGTCACCATCGTAGCTGCCGTAGACCACGCCATGGATGTGTGTGATCACCGGAATTCCCTCGTACATCGAAAACTCGACGGTAAAGAGCACCGGATAGGGGTCGTGGCCCGGTACGAACAGCTTGTCGGTTGCGACCAGCTTGCGCAGTTCGAGGGTCTTGGCGTCGACCCACAGTTCACGCAACCGATTGCGTTCGGGCTCGCGGCGCGGAACGAGCGTGAGATGCAGTTCATCGCCCTCGTGCTGCACATTGGTGACACGGTAGTCGAATTCAGCACGCACGCGCACCACGGCGATCACCGGCGGAAGCGACGCCTCTGGAGTCGGCACGAAGCTGGGCGGGTACGTGTGCAGCGGAGCCGGCTCGAACACGTCGGCGGTCGGCGGACCCGGATCGGTCGCGGCGTTAAAGATCGGCCGATCGAACGTCATCGGCCCGACATCGCCAAGATCGCTGATTCTTCGGCGCAGCGCGGCGTGATCGGACGAGCGATACCAATCGTGATCGGTATAGCTGTTCACGTAGTCGGGATAGCCGTAATTCGTCTCCTGCTTGCGCACGATCGTATAGGTCTCGAACGGCGGCGGCGGCCGATGCGAGCGGAATTTATCGCGGATGGCCGCGAGCAAGTCGTCGGGCGACGGCAAGGGCGTCGGCGCGACTGCAACCGTAGACCCGCCCGACGGGTGAGGCAATGCCGGCAACCGCTAGCGTTAAAAGCGCGAGGAGAGGGACCCAAGGCAACCGTTTCATCCTGGTCATGGTATCGTTTACGATCTTTGGGATTCCTGGGAAGTGATCCGCCAAGCGGGTCGAAGCGTTCTCTGAGCATGAACCGTTTGCGCGCAATCATCCTGACAACGTTGGCCCTCGCGGGGACGTTCCTTACCGCCGGCATTGGGTCCGCACCGGCCGCGACCGAGCAGCACGTCGTGCTCGCCGGCGGCTGCTTTTGGGGCATGCAGGCTGTCTTCGAATCGGTACGCGGCGTCACGCACGTTGTCGCCGGCTTCTCGGGCGGAGCCGCTGATACGGCTCACTACGACATGGTCTCGACCGGCACCACCGGGCATGCAGAATCGGTCGACGTCACCTACGATCCTTCGAAGATTTCGTTCGAGCAGCTGCTCGGCGTCTATTTTTTGGTCGCGCACGATCCGACCGAGCTCAATCGCCAAGGACCCGACGAAGGCACGCAATATCGCTCCGAGATTTACTACACGGATGCGCAGCAGCGTGACCAGGCAAACGCCTATATTGCCTCACTCACCAAGCGTAAAGTCTACCCCGACCCGATTGTGACCAAGGTCGCTCCGCTGAACGGGTTCTATTCCGCCGAAGCCTACCATCAGGATTATCTGGTGCACAATCCCGACAATCCGTACATCGTGTACAACGATCTGCCGAAGCTTCGCGCATTGCGCGAAAAGTATCCGGCGCTGGTCAACGAAAACGCACCGCCGATGCGCGTCGTCGCAAAGACGTAAGAACTATCGTGGAGCGAGACGGATTGCGCCGTCGAGCCGAATCACCTCGCCGTTGAGCATCTGATTCTCGAAAATGTGCCGAGCCAGCGCTGCGTACTCGCGCGGCTGACCCAGACGCGCCGGAAACGGCGTTTGTTTCCCGAGCGATTCACGCGCGGCTTCGGGGAGCCCCGCGAGCATCGGCGTATCAAAGATGCCCGGCGCGATGCTGCATACGCGAATCTGCGCCTGCGCAAATTCGCGCGCGAGCGGCAACGTAAGCCCGACGATACCGCCCTTTGACGCCGAATAGGCGACTTGACCGATCTGTCCATCGTAAGCTGCGACCGACGCCGTACAGACGATCGCACCGCGATCGGCGCCAGGATCGACCGCCTGCGTCATCATCTGCGCCGCGGCCAAGCGAATCACGTTGAACGTCCCGATCAAGTTGACGGAAATCACCTTGGCAAAATGGGCGAGCGGCTGCGGCCCTTCTTTGCCCACCGCACGTTCGGCGGTCGCGATACCGGCGCAGTTGATCACTCCGTGCAACGCACCGAACTGCGCTACCGCAAGCGCAATCGCGCCGCTCACTTGAACCTCGTCGGTTACGTCGGTCTTGGCGAAGCGCACGCGCGTTCCGAGCTCGCTCGCGAGCTGTGCACCATGCTCGCCGATGTCGGCGATGACCACGTTCGCGCCTGCAGCGGCAAATTCGCGCACACACGCGGCACCCAAGCCTGAGCTCCCGCCGGTCACGAGAACGGTTTTTCCGGCGATATCCACGTGCTTGTATCTCCTTCTCTCTTGTGGCTTTAGCGAATTGCCGCCAGCGGCACGTCGTGGTGCTGCGCGAGTTCTTCCCACTCCTGCGCGGAGCGCGCGGCGAATGCTGCACCAAGCGCCGCGGCGTCGAGGCGCTCGATCCCCAACATCGCTCGCAGATGCTGCGCGAAGTGCGGTTCCAGCGCGGCGATCGCGACGAAGCCTTCACGCGCCGGATAGATATTGTAGACCGGCAATCCCCCGCCGAGGACACCGCCTTCTCGCGTGAGCCCGTGCACGTACGGATCGGCGAAGTCGCGCGCAACGTCGGTGATCGCCACGCTGGCAAACCCGGCCTTCCCGGTTCGTTCGCGCTGCAGCAACAGCGCGAGCGCCACGCTTGCCATGCGCTCCGCGGCGGCCATGTCACCCACGAGCACACGCGGCAACGCCGGCGGCGCGATCATGCCGGCGCGAGCCTGATAGGTTAAATCATGTCCCGGACGATCGTCGTCAGGCGGCGGCTCTCCAATCAGCGCGACGACGCACAAACGGGGATAACGCTCATGAAGCGTTTGCCAGTCGAGTTCGACATCTGCGAGCGATTGCGGTCGCATCGCGGTGAGGAGCAGATCCGCTGCGCGCAAACGCTCCGCGACAAGCGGCTTTGCCTCGGGAGCATGCAAATCGAACTGCAAGATCTCCATCCCGGCGACAATCTCCTTGTACCAATCCGGCGCGGCTTGGGCCAGCGGATCGCCACGGAGCGGCTCGATCTTCACCACGGTTGCGCCCAGAGCACGAAGCCGCGCAGCCGCGAGCGGCCCGGGAAGATTCGCTACGATAGCGACGACCCGAATATCGAGCAGCAACTACGCGCGGCGTGTCGCGCGAGCGAGATAGAATGCCATGGGCAGCGCATAGAACACGGCGGTACCGAGCAAATCCTCCTTGAAATTACTGCTCCAGGACGAGCCGGTTTTGGTGGACACGATGAACGCCATCACCGCGGTGACGATAACGCCCCACACGATTCCACTGACGAGCCAATTCCGCAGCTGGCCGATTGCACTCACGATATACGCATAGAGCACCGCCCAGACGAGCGAAATGACAGCGTGCACGAGCAAGCCCATCCACCACGGGCTCCCCGGACCGGCGGCGGCCGCGGCCATGCCGGTCCACAACGTGATCGGCGAGATGTGATGCGAGAGCGAAAGAAACGCATCGACGATGATACCGCCGATGATGCCGGCAATCAGGCCTTGAACGAAAAGTGAAGAGGAACGTGTCATGATGCCCTCCACCGCGAAGTCGTGCAATACGTAGGTCAATCGTAGCGCGCGTGAGAACCTGCGAACCTCGTGTCGAAACGCCGTTCTCAGCGCCGCCCCTTCGGCGGCTGGCCCGCGCTCCTTGTGCTCTTTATCATCGCCTGCGTGGCCGGTTGGTACCTGCTTCGGCCGATCCCGCGCAACGGAGCGACCGCACCGTCGCAGCCGCCGGTTGCGCAGACCTCGACGCAAACGCCCGCGGCCGCTGCTCCGAGCGAAACGGCATCGCCTTCGCCGTCATCGGCAGCCAGCGCAACGCCGACGCTAACGCCCAACCCTCGCGCTCCCAAGATCGCACTGATCGTCGATGATTGCGGCCAATGGGTCGACATCGAGCGCGGCTACATCGCCCTGCCGATCCCGTTGACGCTCTCCGTGCTCCCACACGTGCACGCGGGAATGCAGATCGCGCAAGAGGCGCAGGCCGCCGGAAAAGGAGTGATGCTGCATCTCCCGATGGAGCCGCTCTCGGGCATTTATCCCGGGCCGGGGGAAGTGAAGACCTCGATGAGCGACGCGCAAATCATCGCGCAGGTGCAGGACGATCTCGCGCAAGTACCGCTCGCGCAAGGCGTCAACAATCACGAAGGCAGTAAGGCCAGCGCCGATCCGCGGGTGATGCGCGACGTGATGCAGGTGCTCTCGCAGCACGGCGGACTCTTCTTCATCGACTCACGCACGAACGCGGCATCGGTGGGCGCGCAAGAAGCAACGGCCGCCGGAATCCCGACGGCGTCGCGCGATGTGTTTTTGGACAATCGCGAGGACGTCAACTATACCGAGGGGCAACTGCGCGAAGCTGCAGCGATTGCGCAGCGCACCGGCAGCGCGATTGCGATCGGGCATCCGCGGGCAACCACGCTCGAAGCGGTGCGCGCGATGATTCCGCAGTTGCAAGCGCAGGGAATTACGTTCGTGCTCGTGAGCTCGCTAACGCACTGAAATCAGGCGTGAAGACCTAACCAGCGTTCGGCCCAGCGGCCTAAGGCATCGAGTGACTCTTGCAATTCGGCGCCCGAGCACGTCAATTCGTAGATCACCTTCACGGGAGACCCGGACTCGACGCGCCGGACGATCAACTCTTCGTGCTCGAGTTCGCGCAGCCGCTCGGTCAACAGACGATCGGAAATGCCCGGGACGGCAGCGAGCAATTCGTTGAAGCGCCGCGGTCCACCGAGCAGTACGCGAATGATCGCGCCGGTCCAGCGCCGGCCGATCAGTTCGACGGCGCGATGAAAGCGCGGACAGAGGGCGCTTGGGGTGCTCTCCGAATGCGATTCTTGCGGTGCTGCGTGCGTTGACATCGATCGTTTCCTCGTGCTATCGTTTCTATAAACTTACCATAAGTATGTTACTAAGACAATATAAGGGCGGAGGTCTACGACCATGGATGCAGCTTTGCTCTTCGTTCGCCTTGTCGTGGGTTTAGCCATGGCGGCGCATGGCGTCCAGAAGCTCTTCGGGTGGCTCGGCGGGTACGGCCTCGCGGGCACCGGCGGCTTCTTCGAGGGAATCGGGTTTCGACCCGGACGCTTTTTCGCGTTTTTCGCCGGATTGGGCGAAACCGGAGGCGGACTCCTCATGGTGCTGGGTCTGGGCGGGGCACTTGGGCCGGCGGTCATCGTCATGGTGATGCTGGTCGCGATCTTCGCCGTGCACATCAGCAAGGGGTTCTTTATCACCAACGGTGGCTGGGAACTCAACGCGGTGTACATCGCGTCGGCCGTCGCGCTTGCCTATGTGGGATATGGCGCCTATTCGCTGGACAGCGTTCTGGGCTTCACCTTGCTCTCGTCGCCGCAATGGGCGACGATTCTGATGATTGCCGCGCTCGTGCTCGCGGGGCTCAATATGCTCGCGCGCCGTCCGGCTCCGCAACAATCGAACTAATTCGCCGCTAACCACGCAGCGATCGTTTCGACCAGGCGCGGGTCGAGCGTCACGCGCGTTGCCTCATCGACGCCGGCAGCAGCCTGGGCTTTCGAGATTTGCGCAAAAAGATGCGAGTCTCCTGAAAGTTCGACGTCGGTGAACGTCGTTGGATGCGCTGCTTTTGCCGCTGCAATAAACGGCTGCAGGTCGTCATCGGTAACATTCGGATCGTTCGAACCGTGGACGAGCAGCATCGGCTGATGCACCTGACGAACTTCCGCAACAGGGTCAACGGCATTGAAGCTCGCCATATAGGCCGTCTTCTCCGCGGCGCGCTCCTGCGCAGCAACGGCACTCGGAGTGTGGTTACGAGCGAGCTGGCGCTCGAGCATCGCGGTGTAGTTCATCGGTAGCGGCGCAAGCATGATGATGCCGCGCACCGGCGCGCCGGCGAGCGCGATCCCGAGCACGAGCTCGCCCCCCTCGCTGTGGCCTAGAAAGTAGATGCGGCTTGCATCGATCTGCGATGCGCCGCGCGCGAACGTCACCGCAGCGACGCCGTCGGCGACCGCATCGGTCCGGACGACCTTCATCACCGGGACGGTGCTCGTGCTCGCACCGCCCCAGCGTTTGTCGTACCGGAGCACGGCGTAGCCGCGAGCGTTGAGCGCATCGGCGATTTCCGCAAAGACTGGATTTGGCCCGACCGTCTCGTTGCGGTCGTTAACGCCACTGCCTTGCAGTAGGATCACGCACGGAAACGGACCCGCGCCATCGGGATAGCTTATCGTCCCCGCAAGCACGCTGCCGTCCTTCGACGTGAATTTGACGTCTTGCGACCGGAACCGCGAAGCGAACGGCGTCGCCATGGGAAGCGCGGACTGCGCTCCCGGTTGTAGCCTACGAACGACTGCCCCGTTACCAGTGATTATCCGATCAAAGACGAGCGTATGCGGATCGTACCAGACGATTTGTGTCGTTCCAGCGAGCGCGAGAGTCAAGGCCGAGTCACCCGCCGGGACCTCAGCTGGGTGCGTCGCGGGCGTTGCGAGAGAGATCGTCGCGTCGATCTTCTGACCGTTGGTCGTGAGGAACGTGCAGTGGTCGACCCCCGTCGCGCGCACGATGAACGGCAGCATAAGCGCAGCCGTCGCCGTATTGTCGCCCATCAAGAGACAGGCCGGATGATCCAGTGCCACTTGCGCCGAGCTGCCCAACGCGCTGAGGGCCGCGGCCGTCGCCGTGATTTCTATGGTCAAGCGGGGGCCGCCGGTATTCTGCGCCTCGTAGTGCGTAAGCCGAAGGGTCGGGTCAAACTGCTGCATCGTCGTGGCACGAACGACGCCGACTGCGATCGATTCGTGGGTCACCACGCCCTGCCTCGACACGTCGACCACAATAGTCGACGTGCCCAGTGAACGCGTCCCAGCATCGAATTCGTACGTATACGTTCCACTGGCCGGAAATGCAACTGCCGCGGCAAGCACTATCGAGGCAAGCATTTCCCGATCATATCGTGCAACCGCTCCGGCCTCCTTGGTGATTTTGGACTAGTTATGAAGTATAAGACTGTTGCATTTTACGGTGCCGGCATGCTCGGTTCCGGGTTTGTTAAATCGCTTCGGCGACAAGGCTACGAAGTCAACGTTTGGAACCGCACGTTCGAGAAGGCCAAGGCGCTGGAGGCCGTCGGCGCACGTGCATTCCAGGATGCGGCAGAGGCCGCGCGTGGGGCCGACGTCGTACATCTGTGCGTGCGCGACGAAGTCGCGGTGGATGCCGCGCTCACTGCGGCGCTACCCGGGATTGCAAAGAGTGCACCGATCGTGGATCACACGACGGTCGATGTCCAGAGCGTCGCCCCGCGCGCAGCGCGCTTGCACGATGCCGGGTATGCGTTCTTGCACGCGCCGGTCTTTATGGGCCCTCCGCAGGCCGAAGCGGCGCAGGGCGTGATGCTCGCGTCGGGTCCGCTGAGTATTTTCGATGCGGTGCGGGAGCACTTGGCAACCATGACCGGCAAGGTGCAATATCTTGGCGAGCGCGTCGATCTCGCGGCGATTTATAAGTTGATGGGCAACGCGATGATCCTTGCCGTCGTCGGCGGACTTGCCGACGTCTACACGATCGGACAAGCGCAGGGACTCACACCGGCGCAAGCCTACGAGTTGTTCTCCTTCTACGGCGTCGAGGGCCAGATCACCGGACGCGGTAAACGCATGGCCGACGGCGAGTACGCTCCGACGTGGACGCTCGAGATGGCGGACAAGGATGCGCGCTTGATGCAAGCCGCGGCGAAAGGTGCATCGCTTCCGGTAGTCGACGCGGTCGAAACCGCGATGCGCGAGCGCATTGCTCGCAAGCTCGGCGACCGCGATCTTGGTGTGCTCGCTGCGCGCTAATGCGGCGTGGGTGCAGCCACCGGCAGCGGCGTGCGCCGCGGTAGCGGCGTACCGTTCCATATCGGTCGCGGCGTCGGCGAAGGAATGGGCGTAAAAATCACCTGGGGCGATACCGAAGGAAGCGCGGCGTTGAACGGCGTCGGGCTCGAGAGCGGAAGATATTGCGCGTAGATCTCCAGGTGCCGGCGTCGATATTCGACGCGCGCGCCGAGCGCGCGGAGCACGCTTGCAATCGGGACGTACACGCCATCGAGCGCGCGCGGGTCGCGTGGATTCAAACGAATGCGGACCTCTCGACCGCCGCGTGCGATGACCAGCGTATCGCCCTCGTACCAGAGCTGATAGGCGATGCGCGTCACGAAGGGCTCTAAGGGCGCGTACACATGCCCACCGGACAGGTAGGGCGCTTGGTACGCCCGCACCGGGCGGCCATCGATGGCGACGGTTACCGCAGCCGCCGGTGGGAATAACATCACGGCATAGCGATATACCGCATCCGATGGGACGACTCATCTCCAGCCTGCGCGAGGCTAGTCTCCGATTTTCAAAAGATGGTTGCGCGTTCTTGGCGCAAGCTGTCGCGTTTAACGCGATCTTCGCGCTGTTTCCGCTGGTCGTCCTGATCCTCGGTCTTGCGTCGTACATTTTTCCGTCTGCCCAGGAACGAGTGCTCAATTTTCTAGGTATCTTTAGTCCGACGCTGCACCAGTTCGTCGCCGCCAATTTGACATCGTACATCTATGGTAGCGGCATCTCCAGCATCATCGCGTTGATCTTCCTCGTGTGGTCGAGCAAGAATCTCTTCATGGGCTTAGCATTTGCGCTCGATCGCGCGCTCGGAGTTCCGCAGATGCGCCCATTCGTAAACAACCTTGCGCTCTCGATGGTCATGCTGCCGGTGATGGCGGTGATCATGATGGTCGCGATGGCACTCCCGATCGTCATTGCGATCGTCTTGGTTATTGCGCAGGTTCCGGATCGCCCCTACCTCTCGCACAAAGGAGCGTATGCGATCTCGATTGCGCTGGTTTTTGTCGTAACGATGGTGCTCTATCGCTTCTTGCCCAACCGGCGTATCTCGTGGTCGTTCTCCTTGCCCGGCGCCATTCTCGTGGCGCTCTTGTGGCCCATCGTGCAGTTTGCGTTCACGCAATACACCCTGCATGTGAACTTCACGAAGATTTACGGTGCCCTTTCGGTGCCGCTCGCGCTGCTGCTCTGGTTTTACGTGATCGGCTCGGTCTTCTTCTTCGGCGCAGAGTTTTCGGCGGCGTGGCATGCGGATGACCCCCAAGAAATCGCGCGCGTCGACGCTGCATGACGGTCGTCTTCGTACACGGTGCCGGTTGCACGGGTGAGATCTTTAGCGCGCAGACCGCCGCCTTCGACCAGTCGATCGCATTGACGCTACCGGGACACACGACACCCGGCGCGCCCGCGAGCATCGAAGCCTTCGCCGATGCGGTGAGCGCGCAGCTCGCAGAGCTCGAGCTCGACGATGTCATCTTATGCGGACACTCGATGGGCGGTGCGATAGCGTTGGAGCTTGCGCTGCGTCACGAGCCGCGGCTTCGAGCGGTCGTGATGCTTTCGTCCGGTGCGCGCCTGCGGGTTGCGCCGGCGCTGTTCGAACAGATGGAACAGGACTTTGGAGCCGCTGCGCGTGAACTTCCGCGCCATTTCTATGCCGAGCCGTCGCCGGACCAACTCGCCGCATCAACCCGCATGATGCTCGCGGTGGGCCAAGCCCAGACGCTGCGCGATTTTCGCGCATGCGACGCCTTCGATCGGATCGGCTCGCTTGGAGAGGTCACCCTTCCGCTGCTCGCCGTGACGGGCGAGCGCGACGTGCTCACCCCTCCAAAATTTGCCGAGTCCCTGGCCGACCGGGTACCGGGCGCCTCGGCGCGAATAGTGCCCCGAGCCGGGCATCTCGCAATGGCGGAACGCCCTGGTGATGTGAACGACGTGCTTCGCACGTTCGTTAACCATGTAGATTCGTCGACCTAGCAAAGGAAGTGCCGTTGCGTCGTCACCTCGCTGTTGTCGTGTTGTTTGCTGGTGCGCTGCTGCTTGCAGCGACCCCCAAGCCGCTCGCCACCCCTACGCCCAACGCGGTTCTCTCCGCACCGGCAACGCCGCTGGCCACAAACCAGCCGGTCATCGTGGTCTACCCCTTCGAGGCGCCTACCGATCTCGATTCGCGCTACGGCACGTCGATCGCGCAGATCTATTCGCAGGTCATCGCGCAAACCGGCGGCGTGACCGTGCTTGCGATTCCGCAGGGCATCAAGCGCATCGACTATCAGAAGTACGCTCACGTCCTCCACGCCGACTACTACATCAGCGGCTACATCGAGCCGATCGGCCAAGGGGCAGCGATCGTCACACAGGTCGTCGACGTTTCGACCGAGATCAGCGTCTACTCGACCACGACGCAAGTCACCGACGTTCAGGACGTCGCCTCCGCGGCGCTCAACGCGCGTACCGTGATTCTCGAGGCGGCCGGCATTATTCGCCCCGATCTAAACACCTCGGGTTCGCCCGCGCCGGAATCCACCGCAACCTCCGGAACATCGGTCCCGATCAGCAACGTGCTGACCGATCTGTTCAAAGGCAAAGCGAAAGGCAAAGCCACGCCCGCGCCCACCCCAACGCCGCTTAAACCCGAACGCGGCGTGATCATCGCGCGCCTGACGGGCAACGCCCAGCCCTCCGTCCTGAGCGTTGCAACCGACGAGCTCTACCGGGCGATGAATGCGCACTACAGGACGGTCATGTCGAGCGTGGTTTCGAGCGATCCCAGCAAGAGCGCCGATGCGATGTGCGGGAAGAATCGCGACAACACCATCGCGTCGGGCGTGTTGACCACGACGCACGTCGGCGGATTCCATCCGCACGACACGTACTCGTACACGCTCAACGTGTATGCGTGCTTCGGCGCGGTGCTCTACACCGATACCGAAAGCAACAACGAGTACTCCCGCGCGATCAAAGACGCCGTCGAGAAGTATGCCTCCGAACACCCGGAAAACAACGGCTAGTCTAGGAGACCTTCAGGGAGATCATCGACGATGATCTCCTTTTTTTTGGTGTCGATGCTGCGAATGAAGGCGCGTACCATCGGCAACAGGTGCCCGTCGATCACGAGCATGTCGCTCGAGGGATAATGTTCAACGCGCTCGACGGTACCGTACGATTTCCCGTCAGCGCCCATCACCGCACAGCCGATCAAATCGACGTCGAGATGTTCTCCGGCTTGCACGTCGAGCTCCTCACGCGGCGCAAAAAACGTCGCACCGACAAATCGCTCGGCGCTGGTGGCATCCGGCACGCCGTCAAGGACGACGAGCAGACGGCCCTTGTGCTCGCGCACGCTAGCGATGGTGACCATGTCGCCGTTGCAGCGCAGTCGCGCACCGGCCGAAAAGACGGCGCGACCCGCACTGGTCGGGTCGCACTTGAGTTCACCGCGAAGACCAAACAGGCCGGCGATGCGGCCGATCGGCAACTCACTCTTCGGCGTCGCCGGTACCCTCGTCGGCTGCTGCAGCCTCTTCCGCGTCAAGGATGTCGACCGAGACGCGCCCTTCGGCGGTCGCGCGCACGATGGTGCGCAGCGCTTGCGCAACGCGGCCGCTGCGGCCAATGACCTTCCCCAAATCCTCGGGATCGACGACGAGCTCGATCACCGGCTTACCCTCTTCGTCGGTAAACAGTTCAACGCTCGCCTCATCCGGTTTTGCAACGAGCCTCTTTGCCAGCAGATCGAGCAGCGCGGTCGCGCGCCGCAACGACGCCCAAGGATCGGACGGCTGGCGGTCGCGGTGCTCGCGACGCGGTTGATAGTCACCGCCGCCGCTGCGACGCCGCGGCGGGCGCTCAGTGCGGGGCGGACGAGCATCTTCGGGCTCGACATCATCGATGACCGTTTCGTTTGAGGCGATCTTCCGCGCGGGAAGCGTCGAACGGCGCTCGGCTTCATCAGCGCCTTCGCCGAAGAGGCCGAACTCGTCATCGAAGGCCGACATTACTCTTTTCCTTTGCGCGGAGCACGTTTGGTCGTCGAAATCGGACCGCGCTCCATGATGCCCTTCTCAGCGAAGAGGCGGCGAACGGTTTCGGTCGGCTGCGCGCCTTTGGCCAGCCACTCCTTCGCCTTTTCCGCGTTCACTTCGAGCGTCTTCGGCTCGGTGCGCGGGTTGTAGTGACCGAGTATTTCGATGAAGCGGCCATCGCGCGGCGAGCGCGAATCCGCGACCACGAATCGGTAGGTCGGTTGTTTCTTTGCGCCCATCCGGCGCAGTCTGATCTTCACCATGGTATTTGCGTACGTGTCTTTCTGCGTTGTGGTAGTTAGCGAAGCATCCCCGCCGGTAGTCGTGGGCGCTTACCGCCCTTGGCCCCACCGAGCTGCTTCATCATCTTTTGCGCGCCTTCGAAGTTCTTGATCAGCTTGTTGACGTCGCTGACCTGCGTACCGGATCCGAAGGCGATCCGCTTGCGGCGCGATCCGTTGAGGATCGATGGGTTTCGCCGCTCCGCACGCGTCATCGAGCAAATGATTGCTTCGACGCGGTTCAAATCTTTTTCGGGAATTGCGAAGTCTTTCGGCAACGCTCGCGACAGGCCCGGAATCATCTTCATGATGTCCGTCATCGAGCCGAGCTTCTTCATCTGACGCATTTGTTCGAGAAAGTCATCCAGCGTGAAGCTGCTCTTGCGCATCTTTTCTTCGAGCTGCTTCGCCTGCGTTTCCGAATACAGGCTTTGCGTCTTCTCGATCAGCGTCAGCACGTCGCCCATGCCGAGAATGCGCGACGCTAGACGATCCGGATAGAATGTCTCGAGGGCCGAGAGCTTTTCGCCGACGCCGAGGAACTTGATCGGCGCACCGGTTTCGCTAAAGATCGAGAGCGCTGCGCCGCCGCGCGAATCGCCGTCCATCTTGGTCAGGATGACGCCGGTGATACCCAAGCGATCGTTGAAGCCCTTGGCGACGTTGGTCGCCTCTTGCCCCGTCATCGCGTCGGCGACGAACAGTATCTCTTTGGGCGAAACAGCGGCCTTGATGCGCTCGAGTTCGGCCATCAAAGCGTCGTCGATCTGGAGCCGGCCGGCCGTGTCGATGATGACCGTTGAGAGACCGAGGCGCTTGGCTTCGTTCACGCCGTCGCGCGCGATCTTCACCGGATCGCCGGCGCCGGCTTGGTAGACCGGCAGGTCGACCTGTGCGCCGAGCGTCTGCAATTGCGCGATGGCCGCAGGCCGATAGACGTCGGCCGCAACGAGCAGCGAACGCCGCCCTTGTTCCTTTAACCGTAGCGCAAGTTTGCCGGCCTGCGTGGTCTTACCCGAACCTTGCAGACCGACGAGCATGATCACCGACGGTGGCGCATCGCTAAAGGTGAGGCGGGCCTGCGCTCCACCCAGAAGTTCGACCAACTCATCGTGAACGATCTTGACGATCGTTTGCGCGGGCGTCAGCGACTCGAGCACGTTTTGCCCGATTGCCTGCTCCTTGACGCGCGCCACGAATTGCTTGGCCGCGGCCAAAGAGACGTCGGCCTCGAGCAGCGCGATACGCACTTCGCGCATCGCCTCGTTGACGTCGCTTTCGCTGAGTTTACCGCGCCCGGTTAGGCGCGAAAAGATCGCGCCGAGCCGATCGCTGAGTTGATCGAGCATGAGGTGTCTTTACGTTGCTCCTGCAGTGGCCTGATCGATACGCGCGACGGCGTCGCCGACAGTCTTGATCTTTTCGGCTTCCTCGTCGGGAATGTCGATGTTGAACTCGGTCTCGAACGCCATGACCAACTCGACCTGATCGAGCGAGTCGGCGCCAAGGTCATCGGTGATAGACGCTTCCGGCGTGACTTCGGATTCGTCGACGCCGAGCTGCTCGACGATGATCTTCTTGACTTTGTCGAACGTGGACATTACAGCTCCTTATTATCTGTTATCTGTGACAATGTATCCCCATCATGGGGAAATTTACATGACCATGCCGCCGTCGACCACGATGGTCTGACCGGTGACATAGGCGGCGGCATCCGAACAGAGGAAGGCGACGACACCGGCGACATCTTGTGGCGTCCCGACTCTCCCCAGCGCAGACTGGTCGATTTGGGCCTTCAAGGCCGCCTTGGCGGCGTCGGGCAATTTTTCGGTCATGGCGGTATCAATAAATCCCGGCGCGACGGCGTTGACTCTTATGTTCCTTGAACCCAACTCCTTTGCCGCCGACTTCCCAAGCGCCAACAACCCCGCTTTGGTGGCCGCGTACGCCGCCTGGCCGGCGTTCCCGGTGAGCCCAACGATGCTCGAGATCAGCACGATCGACCCGGCCCGCTGCTTCATCATCGGCCTCGCCACCGCGCCGCATAGATAGAACGCCGACTTCAGATTGACCGCCAGCAGCTGGTCGATGGTCTCCGCTTTAAGCCGCATGAGCAGCCCGTCGATCGACTGGCCCGCATTGGCGATCGCAAAATCGACCCGCCCGAAGCGCTCCAGCGTCGCTGCGACGGCACCTTCGACCGCTGCCGCGTCGGCAACGTCGGCGATGAGGACGTGCGCCGTCGCGCCGGGGCGAACGGCGGCGCACTCGCCGGCGGTTTCGTCCAGCGCTGCGCGATCGCGTCCGATCAGCGCAACGTCGGCGCCGAGGCGGCACAGTTCGACCGCGATAGCGCGTCCGATACCACGACTTGCACCGGTGATCAACGCAACTTTATTGTCGAAGCTAGACATTGATCTTGTCACCCTGAGCTTGTCGAAGGGTCTGTATACCGGCATAGTCACTGACGACGGCAACATCAGGTGCGTTCGGCAGGCGCTTCATCAATGGGCCAAGGACCGGGCTCGCGCCGCACTCGATTACGAGATCGAGCCCGTAACTGACGAGCTTCTCCGCGGTCTCGTGCCAACGCACTTCGTTGGTGACCGAGAGCACGAGATTGTTCTTGATCGTCGCAACGTCCCGATAGGGCAGCGCATCGACATTGGAGACAACGTCGAATCGCGGCAACGTGAACGGCGCGGCTTCGACGACGTGCGCGAAATGTTCGAGCGCAGGTTCCATGAGGGCCGAATGCCATGCGCCCGAAACATTGAGCGGCACGACCCGCTTCGCACCCGCGGCGAGCAGCGCGTCGCCTGCGGCTTGCACTGCGAGCAAGTCGCCGCTAATGACAATCTGCGAAGGAGAGTTGAAATTGGCGAGTTGTACGCGCTGGCCGGTCTGCTCGCGCACTTGATCCACGACTTTGCGAATCGCGGCGGCATCCATACCCAGAACGGCCGACATGCCGCCGGCTGCAAGTTCAGCCGCGCGTTGCATCGCGATTCCGCGCGCATTCACGACGCGCAGCGCATCTTCAAAGCCGATGGCTTGCGCGACGTATAAACTGCAGTACTCCGCAAACGAGTGACCGGCACTTACAATCAGCGATTCAAAGGGAAGCTCGAGTGCCGCGAAGATCGCGACGTTGGTTGCGAAGATCGCCGGCTGACTGTACTGCGTTTCGCGCAGGCGCTCTTCGGGGCCGTCACGCTGCAGGCCGAGCAGATCGTAGCCGAGCACGGTTTGCGCCATGTCGAACAGATCCGACGCCGCGGTCGAATGCTTCGCAACATCGGCACCCATTCCAAGCGCTTGCGAGCCCTGACCCGGGAACATCACGCCGATGCGCGCCACTATGCTACCCATTTCCAAACGACGGCGCCCCACGAGAGACCGCCACCAAATCCGACGAAGACGATGATGTCGTTGGGTTTGATTCTGCCCTCGCTAACGGCTTCTGAGAGGGCGATCGGAATTGATGCAGCAGACGTGTTGCCGTACTCTTGGATGTTCACCACGCAGCGCTCGGGCGGAATCTCCAAATACTTCATCGCCGCATCGATAATTCGCCGGTTCGCTTGATGCGGAATAAGCACGTCGACGTCGGCCTTCGTCAAGTGCGCTTTCTCGAGCGCCCGATCGGTGGCGGCGATCATCTTCGTGACGGCAAATTTGAAGACTTCACGACCTTGCATATGAATGCGATCGGCCTTGCGGTCCAGGGTAGCGTGGGAGACGGGCAGGCGCGAACCGCCGGTCTCGACCCGTAACAACTCGGGGCGGCTGCCGTCGCTGCCCAGCTCCGAGGCTAGAAATGAATCTTCTTCATTTGCTTCGAGCACGACGGCTCCGGCGCCGTCGCCGAAGAGAATAGCGGTTCCGCGGTCTTCACGATTGATCAGCTTCGAGAGCGTTTCAGCCCCGATCAAGACGACGCGCCGGTAGACACCGGCGCGGATCAAGGACGACGCGACCGTGAGGCCATAGATGAAACCGCTACACGCGATTTCCATATCGAATGCCGGCTTGTCGTGCGCTCCGAGTTTGGAGGCCACGATACAGGCTGTGGCGGGAAAGAGAAAGTCCGGATAGACGGTGCAGACGATGTAGGCGTCGATGTCGTCGGGCTGCAGCCCGGCGTTTGTAAGCGCGTTGCGCGCCGCCGCCAATGCCAAATCGCTGGTCGCTTCATTCTCCGAAGTCCAGTGACGGCGTTTCATCCCCGTGCGCGTCGTGATCCACTCGTCGGTCGTGTCGAGCCACTGCTCCAGATCGTGGTTGTCCACGATGCGTTCGGGCGCGTAGTGCCCGACGCCGACGATCTTTACCCCGGTCACGAAGCTTATAGCTTAATCGTGATCGTGACCGGCGTGCTCGTCGCGCACCTCGACGACCTGACGGCCATCGTACGTGCCGCAATGACCGCACACGAAGTGCGGGCGCTTGGGCTGGTGACACTGGGGGCATTCCACGACGGTAACCGCGTTGAGCTTCCAGTTCGCCGCACGACGGCTGCGCGTTTTACTGCGCGGCGTCTTCCACTTTAGATTTGCCACTTGAGTTTCTCGTCTCCGTTAATAAGGTATACCTTGGCAGCTCTCGCTGCAGCGCAGCCCCAGAGGCATTTCGCTCAGCACCAGCTGTTGAGCTAGATCTGCGACGTCCAGCCGGCTCCCGGTCAGAACGTTCGTCTCGCCGAACGGGTCATCGTCGCGACCGGTATTCGGGTCGAGCCGTTCGTCGACGTCGGCGTGCACCGGCACATCGACCTCTTCTAAACACGAGTCGCACGCGCTACGAGCTTCTACGTCCACCGTGCCTACTATATGAAGCAGGCGATCGGCGTAACGCAATTCCAAATGCACCTGGGCCGGAGTTGGAAACGAGAACCCCTCGAATTCCTCGATCGGCACCTCGTCGTCGACCAGCATAAGCTGCCGGCCGCCCCCGAGGAGCCCACTGATATCGACCTTGTGCGAACGAGCCATGGCGTATAATGCGACCTGTCGCAGATGGGGGCCCACCGTGCGGCGAGCCCCCAGAACGACTTGGAGATTGTAGAGCCCCCTAGGGGTCTTGTCAAACACCAGGGTCCGCGGGATGGAAAGGCAGCATGAACCCTCTCGGCTCCCTGGCGGCCCGGCTCGCTACGCAAGGCGTCAACTTCGCCCCCGAAATTGCGAGCGCGGCACAGCGCTATGGCCTCGACCCCCAGCTCCTCGCGGCTGTCGCGGCCCAAGAGACAGGCGGGCCAGGGGCCAACGGCGGCCACAACGAGGTCGGCGACGGCGGCCACGGTCGCGGGCTCTTCCAAATCGACGACCGTTGGCACGACTTCGCGAAAAGCGCAGCCGCCATGGATCCCGGGCAAAACGCCGATTACGCCGCCGGGATGCTCTCGGGATTGCTCAAGCGCTACGGCGGCAACGTCAAAGAGGCGCTGTCGGCATACAATGCCGGCAGTCCGAACGCCAAGGGCACGAGCACAACGTGGGGCGACGGTCAAACCCTCGATTACGCCGATTCCGTGTTGCGGCACTATCAGCAGCTCGGTGGGAACGGCGACGGCACCGATCGCCTTGCGCAAACCGCGCAGCAAATGCCGCAACTGCACACGCCACGTGCGCATCATCACCACAATCGTTGGCGCTCGGCCGAGGGTCTCGATCCCACGGGACACGGTTCGAATCAAAGCATGTCCTACGATACCTATGTCAATGGAGACGGTAACTTATGAGCTTTAATATCGGCAGCGCACTCCTCGGAGGCGTCGAGGGCTTATTCACCGGCGGGCCGGTTGGCGCGGCGGTCGGTGCAATCGCGGGCGGATGCGAAGGCGGATCGTCTACCGCATCGTCGTCTTCCTCAAGTTTCGACCCCAGTTCGCTCGAAAGTGCGCTGAGCCAACAATCGAGCGCCTTCACCAACATCAACACGCTCTCGTCGTACGCACAATCGCAACCGCAGAGCGACAATCTGCTCGCGAGCCTGATCGACGGCGACGACAGCGGCAGCTAAGGGAGCAACGCAATGAGTGTAGGACTTAGCCTGCTCGAGAACATGGCGCCGACCATCGGCGGCGCGCTCTTAGGCGGCGCGATCTCGAGCGCAACGGGCAATGGCCTCTCCGGTGTGAGCGCCGGTGCGATGGGCGGCTCGAACGCGAGTCTTTCCAGTATGATCGCCGGCAACGATGCCTTTAACACGGGCTTGATGGGCCAAGAGATGGGCGCGCAGGATCAGCTCGATCTCCAGGCCACGGCGTTTGATGAAGCGATGGATCAGCAGTCCGAGAACATGCGCGAGATCAACTCCCTTCGCGATGCGCAGATGGCGCAACGCAAAGCCGATGACGGGATCACCAAGAAGTTCATCGAGAGCATCGGCGAGTGATCGACGCGGTCAGAAAACCATCCACCGATCCGGCGACCGGGGCGGCTGCGGCAGCCCCGGACGACGGCACCGCGTCACAAGAGCACGCCCTCGCGCAGACGCGCGCCGCCTTCGACTACGAGACCGAACTCGACGCCGAAGCCGAGCGCGAGCGCGCGGCCCTCGAAACGCTGCTGCTGGCGCAGCTCAAAGACGAGGACGAAGTCATGAAGAAGTGGATCGCCATGATCGGCTGACCCGTCACCCTGAGGTGCCTCGAAGGGTATTGCGCGGCTGTGCTATATTCTATCTCGTCCCCTCGCGGGCCATTAGCTCAGCTGGTTAGAGCGCATGCTTGATAAGCATGAGGTCCCTGGTTCGATCCCAGGATGGCCCACCAAGAAGAAAGCCCCGTGATGCGGGGCTTTTCATTTTGTCTACGGCGATGGCAACACCCTGAGCCTTGTTAGCCTACGTACCATTGGTCTGTTTGGACTAACGTGCATGGCGTACACGATGGCGCGCTGAAGAGCGTATTGCGAATCTCGCTTTTCGTGAAACGGGAGCTATTTTGTTATGAGATCCGTTCTAGCTTTTCTTTTGGCGACGCTATTTTTCGTAAGTAGCTTACCCGCAGCCGCAACCACAGCGCCGGCAACGCCATCGACAGTCGGGTCGCCCACCCCATCGCCAGTCGGATCACCTACGCCATCGTCGTCGCCCGTCGTTGAGTTTGTAAAAGGTGGAACCGCGGTCGACGTCTCGCTAGCGCAAGACGTTTCCTCGCGCGACGTAAGCCAGGGAACGACTGTGCCCGTAGTCGTGGTGCGGAACGTTGACCTCGACGGAATGGTGGTTATTCCCAAGGGCGCAGCGGGCCAGGCAAGCCTCACAAAAGTCGAGGGTGCCGGCGGAAATGGCAGTGGCGGAAAGATAGAGTTCGTCGTTAATTGGGTCTACAGCGAGGACGGCGGCAAGGTTGAGCTTTCGGACAATGCCAACGCGAGCGAGAACGCGGATCGAAAAGGTGAGGCATCGACCTATGCCATCGCCGGCTACCTCACGTTCGGCCTTTTGGGTTTGTTCTCACATAACATGGCCCACGGGAAAGACGCCGTGATTTCAAAGGACAAGGTCTTCCACGTCTTCGTTGATCATGACGTACACATCACCACGAGTCTGACGGACGAAACGGCAGCCGGCTTCGACCACTAGAAACCGGTTACTTCTTGGGGCTACTTCATCTCAGCAACGATCCGAGTGAGCGCACGCGGGTCAGTGACCATGCCCATGTGGTTCACGCCGGCGACGAGCACGACGGGTACGTCGGCGCGTTGCTGATGAATCAGCGGTGCGTAGCGATCGGCGTAGAAGATCTCATCGTCGCTGCCGACCAGAATCGTCATCGGCTGTTTCACCGTGGAGAGCCGCGCAACCGCGTCGCGCGGTGCGCTGAAATTCATTTGCATGCGATAGGAATACGCCCCCACCAGCGGAATCGGCGCGCTCCGGTCGATCGCAAACCCGACGATCGGCAGTCCATTGAACCAGCGGATACCAACAGCATTGAGCGTGCGCAGCGCAATGATGCGTCCGATAAAGGGCGTCGCCCATCCGCCGAGATCCGGACGGTATGTTGGCGATCCGTATCCGAGCAATGGCGAGAGCAGCCCGAAGCGATTGAACCAATGGGCTTGCGGTCCCTCGGCGATGCGCAGTACGAAACCACCGCCGGACGAATGCCCCATCAGCGTAAAGTTCGCTCCGGGATGCCGTAAACGAATGACACTCATCAAGTCGGCGAGGTCGTTGTCGAGCTGGCCGATATAGTCGATATCTCCGGGGCGTCCATCGTGGCCGTGGCCACGCAAGTCGGGCACATAAACGGTATCCCCGACGGCATTGAGCGATTCTGCCACGGCGTGCATGCCGCTGCTTTCGCCGGATGAGCCGTGGATCAAAACGACGACATTTCGATTTGTGCCCGCATACATTCGGTAACTGAGTCGTTGACCGTCGCGTGCCGTAAACTGTTGCAAGGCCGGGAGACCGGCGAAATCGACGTGACGCATCGGATCGCTTACCGATAACATTTGCGCGGGCATCGGCTTTGTGCCAAACATGAGCAGGCCGGCGAGAGCAACGATCTCCACGGCAAGGATCGTTGCGATACAAAAAGCCGCCCATTTAGCAATGCGCAGCATTCGGGGTTGAGTTGTAACCATAGGACGCTCCAGACTGAGCGCCTAGTGTACCATACTATCGACTCCAAAGAGCGTTCCAGGCGGCGGCGTGGACTCGAACCCGTAATTCGTGTAGTCGTATTCAGCGTCGAGCGTGCTTTCTTGGGAATACACCCTGAACGAATACCTCCACGTGACGCGCCGCACGACCGAATAGCCGTCGACGTTCTCCATATCGATCGAAAAATCGGTCAGCGGATGCACGAGGTTCCACGTGTTGGTGTAGATGTTGAGGTATTCTGCCGCGATCAGGCGCGCAACAGCGAGCGAACCGCGATTGATCCAAATCTCTTTGAGCGCCGGCCGGCCGTTCGGAGCTTCGGGCAAGACGATGTGCGCCGCTTCCACGCCGTTGACGACATCATCGCCGATGATGTTGCACTGACGTTGCGACGGATTGTGCACGTCGGCGATAAGCGGAATCGCATACTCGCGCCTTGCGACTGCAAGCCAATCGTCACGCCGGTTCCCATATGGGCCGAGGACGGGCGGACCCGGCTCGAGCAAATCGCTTACGAACGGATGCACCCAGCGGTCGTCGTCGACCCAGGCAAGCCCGTCATCGCGATAGGTAATGTTGGCGTTCGCGCGCTCGAAGCGATGCCCGTCATTTTGAATGTTGACCAGCTCGGAGTAGCTGATGTATGGTGCATGGGGTGCCGCGGCACCGCGTTCGATCGCGGCGTAGAGCAGTTGCCAACACGCGTCGTCCGGCCGCGCCGGCACGGTCGAGCCGAGCATAAGGGCGGCGGTCAAAGCGCCGCCGAGCAACCAACGCGTCATCACTGGGGCCCTCGCGTTACGATCTTCTCTCTCCACGGGCCGTGTTGCAAGGGGAGGGGGCCGGGGCGCAGAGCCGAATCAGGTTGCCGCCGTTACGGGGACGTAGCTCAGCTGGTAGAGCGCCTGCTTTGCAAGCAGGATGTCAGGGGTTCGAGTCCCCTCGTCTCCAAAATTTCTCTTTTAGGAGAATGGGATGACTTCCAGGTTCGCACTGGCCCTTGCGTCCGGGCTCGTCTTGAGCAGCGGCATCGCTCGCGCCGCCGACGTTCCGCCCGACGTTGCCAAGACGATCACCACCGACTACGCCCTGGGTTGCACCGCGGCGCTGGATCCGAGCGACGCCAATCTGGACGCGGCCTTCTCGTACTACTCTCCTGACTTCGTCGACGTCGATACCAAGGGCAAGAAGCACACGCGCGACGAGACGGTGACGATCGCCAAGCAGCAAATGAAGCAATTGCACACGACCGCGTGCGAACCGGCAGTCGTTTCGGAAACGCTCAATGCCGACGGCACGATCACGGTCGTGACGACGGTCCACGTTGCGGGCACCGTTGAGTATCCCGACGGCAGCAAGCACGACCTCGATGTTAACGCAAAAGCCCAGGACACGTGGAAGCAAGTCGGCAGTGCGTGGCAAGAGTCGCAGAGCCAAGCGCTGCATACCGTCGTGAAGGTGGACGGCAACGTCGTCCAAGACGAAGGTCAGTAGCAGGAAGGCCCCCACCCCCGTCGTAGACTGCGTGTCGCCGATTTAGGGGGTCACACCCGGATGGTGTGACTCCCAAATTTAGGACACGAAGTCCGGTGCCGATCGCGAAGCGGTCGGCAAAATTTGGGGGCATAGCTCAGCTGGTAGAGCACTTGCATGGCATGCAAGGGGTCAGGAGTTCGAGTCTCCTTGCCTCCACCAATTAATCGCGCACTCCCCACCTTTGCAATTCCGTGAGCATCTCCGACGCGGTGAACGGAGCAAAATCCGAGATCGTGCGGCCCGTCATGGCCACATCGACGGACAGGCGGGTCAGCGTGAGTAACGGCCGCCAATCCTGCGGATAAAGCTGGATTCCATCATTGTTCAACATGTGAACGATGTACCAGTGTAAAGGTTTTGTAAAACTCACTTGCTCGTGGAGCAATACGAGCAAGCCCCTGGTGGCTTTATCTGCGGGCGGAGAGCATGAACGCTGCGCCCGCGAACGCGGCGCCGAGCGAAAGATAGCGCAGCCAGCGACGATCGAACAATTTCATTCCGACCGCGCGGTCGAGCGACAGCTCTCCCGCGCCGCTCAGGGCTAAGAGCACCGCGATCGACGCAAAGAGCATCTCTTCCTCGCGCTCGTTGACGTCAAACTTTTTGTCTCGAGCAGTTTCGGCCGCGCCCGCCACGATCATATCGGCGAGCAGCAGCGCGGGCCCGGTGGGACCAAGCGCACCGAGTGCGATGAGCGCACCGGCCGTTGTTTCTACAACGCCGGAACGCTTCACAAAAAACTCGCCCGGATAAAAGCCTAGGCCTTCGAACTCCTTGACATATTTCGCGTCGTCGCGACGCAACTTCGGCAACCCATAAAAGACAATGTACCCGCCTGTGACAACGCGCAATACAAAGAGGCCGATTGCGTCCATGGTCTTTACCATCCATTCAACGAAGAGCTCGACCGCTTTAAGCAGACGGGCTTTCGTTTTTATTGTGTTGCGTGCAAGAACGTTTCGAGAAAGTTGCGCTTTGGTAAACCGTTTGACTATGAAACACATCTCCATCGCGATCGGTGCCATCCTCACGATTTTGCTTGCCGGATGCGGCGGCACGACGAGTAACCAGATCGCTCCTAACACCAACTACGGCTATTTTCGTGTCGTGAACGGATCGGCCGATTCAGGAACGGTCGACGTCTATATCGACGGCACCAAAGTTTCCACGCTCGCCTATGGCGGCATTTCAGCTTACAATCAGGTTAGAACTGGCTCCCACACGATCGCGGTAGATGCAACCGGAACGCAGACGGCGATCGCCGGCATTCCTACGGCCGCCCTCTCCCAAAGCATCAACGGCGGCACCTACGTCGATCTCGTCATCGTTGGCGAACAGCATCCCACCGTCGCCGGCGAAGTCATGAACATTCTTCCGTACATCAATACCGACTATGCGACTGCAAGCGGTGGCTTCGCGGTCAACTTCCATGACGCCGCACCGGTGACCGGCACAACCGGTACGGCATTCGGGATAACGTCATCGACCGGTACGCAGCAACTCGGCGCAACGATCAACGTTGCCGGTCTCACCCAACCGGTCGGCGTTCCCAGTGCGTTCATCTCCCCAACCGAAACGGTGCAGTTTACAGCTACCAATTCGGCGGTCGCTGCCGTCGCGCTTTCGCCGAGTCAGATCGATTCGAGCGGATGCGCCGCCAATACGCTCCCCTGCAATAGCGGAAGCCTCTCGCTCTACTACATCGATGGTCCCGCTGCCTCGCTTACGCCGAGCGCGGGTCCCTATCCCGACGGCATCACAGCCACCCAGCAGGCAGCCTTCGTCGGGATCTTCGACGCCAACGGTACCTAACTGCATGCTATACTACGCGAGCGAAGTACGCCGGGCGATCGCGTGAATTGGCACTGACGTGCCAACTCCATGAGGAAAGTCCGGGCTTCATCGGGCAGGGTGCAGGATAACGTCCTGTCGGGGTGACTCGAAGGAAAGTGCCACAGAAACAAACCGGGAGGTGGACGCCGCTTGCGGCGTCCACCCTCAAGGGTGAAATCGTGAGGTAAGAGCTCACGGAGTGTCGCGGTGACGCGCGCTCGGGCAAACCCCACCTGAAGCAAGATCGCTCGATTGTGGACCCTCGTGGTCCCGGACGGCCCGTCCGTACGAGTTATGTCGCAACGAGGCACGCGGTAACGCGTGCCCCAGAGAGATGATCGCCGGCGCCCGCAAGGGCGCGCACAGAATCCGGCTTACAGGCGTACTTCGCACAACCTTCGTACTTTGCACGATGCGGCTCGCTTTCCAAGGGCTTATCGCGGCACTCGTCCTGTTAGGTCTCGTCGAAGGCGTCGTCGCACAAGTGACACCCAACGACAGCGGCTACTTCGGCATGACGTTGTCGCACTACGATCCAGCCGGCACGCTCGTTGCTTCCGTCGTGCCCGGCTCACCGGCCGCCGCGGCCGGCATCGCCCCCGGCGATCGGGTCATCCTCGTTCCGACGCGCGCCAACATAATTGTGATGAATCTCGTCACCGAGCCCGGCGACATCGCGATCGTCCAAGACGGCACGCGATCGATAACGATGCACGCCGTCGCTGCTCCAAGCTCCTCTCCCCTTGCAGCGGTCATAATCCTCGACGCAGCAAAGCTTGCATTCTTCGCTATGGCGCTTCTGGTCGCGTGGCGGAAGCCGGATGATCCCGCAGCGCGCGCGCTCGCGCTTTTTCTTGCCTGCTTCGGTTTCGGGCTCGGCTTCGACCTCGGGCTCTTTGCGCCGCTGTGGCAGCGCTTGTTCGTCGCCATGCTCGTGCAAACGGCATTCTATGCCGGCGCGATCGCCGCGCTGGCCTTTGCGTGCCGATTTCCTATCCCACCCGAGCGCGGTTTTCGCGCCACGATCAGTCGATGGATCTGGCCGCTTGCGGCATTTGGCGTGCTCGTCGGTGAAGGCGCTATTCTCTTTGGCTTCATCGAGCCTGCAGCAACACAAAGCTTTCGGCCTCTCCTACCGCTTCCGTTTCTCGCGTCGTATACGCTGGTTGCGATCGCGATGATCGCGGTATTTTGGGATTCGTACCGCTCGAGCACGGGGAGTGATCGCGTGCGCATCCGTTGGGTTCTTCTCACCTTTGCCTTTGGATTCTCCGGCCTCCTCGTCTATTTCGCGGGCATTATCTTACACGGCAACACCGGCGCACTCCAATACGCGCCTTTTACCGTGTTTGTGATTCCGTTTGGTTTGGCGTACGTCATCCTGCGTCACCGCATCCTCGACATCGGATTTGTCATCAATCGCGCTGTCGTCTACGCTGGTGTCTCGCTCATTGTCGTAGCTACATTTATCATCTTCGAATGGCTAGTCGGCCACGTGGTTGAAGCGAATAGCCGGGCATCGGGCATCCTGCAACTTGGTGCGGCGCTCGTGCTCGGCCTCTCGATTCGGCCGATCCACAATCGCGTCGATCAGTGGGTCGATGATTTCTTCTTCAGCGAACGCCACGCCGCCGAAGCCGCGGTTCGCAAGTTTGCGCACGAAGCTTTACTCATTACCGCGCAAAGCGATCTCGTTGCTAAGACCGTCGACGTCGCACAGCGCAACATGCGCCTTTCCGGGTGCGCGTTTTATACCGCGCGCGGTGACCGGTACGTGCCCATACAATCGACCTTCGAGGTAGGCCCTTCGGTAAGCGAAAACGACTACGCAGTACTCCGAATGCGAACCTGGCATGCACCGGTCGAGCTGCACGATGTCGAGACCCAGCTTCCGGGCGAGCTGGCACTGCCGATGACGGTCCGCGGTAAGCTCGCCGGCTTCTTGCTTTGCGGCGATAAAAGTAGCCACGAGGCCTTTGCGCCCGATGAGCGCGAGGCGCTTGCGCTGCTGGCACGCGATGCCGGAATCGCGCTGGATTCGCTACGGATCAGTGCCCTCGAGCGGGCGGCCGGCGCAACCGGCGGGGGCGAGCCCGCGTTGTAGCCAATGATTATGATCATGAACGAGCAGCGTTTTACCCCCGAGATGACCGTCGACCAGGCCTTCCAAGTGCACGCCGGCGCGCGCCGCGTGTTCGCACGCTTCCATTTGGGCGGTTGTTCGAACTGCGCGATTAGCGAGACGCACACCATCGGTGCGGTCAGCGAAGACTATGGGATTCCGCTGCCGATGCTGCTCGACAGCCTCAACGCGCTCTTCGATCAGGGTTCGCTCGCGATCGGCGACAAGGTGCGCATCCCCGACGAGATTCGCAACAAGATTCCGCAGCTTGCGAATGTGCCGGAGATCGGCGAAATCACCGGCTCGGAAAGCGGCGCCTATACCGCCGAATTCGGCGACGTGCGGCTGCAGGGGCTGGCCGAGGATTTTATCCCGGTCGAAGCTGCCGCGACCAAAGCGGGTTAGAGCGCCTTTCGCTCCTCGAAGCCCTCATCGAGCGCGTGCCAGTGTGACACGCGCTTTTCTCCGGCTTTCCAGCACAGGTACATCGGCTCGCCGCGACGCGTCGAGGGGAAATCGATCAGTCCCAGGTCGATGTCTTTGACGATGCAGCCAAACGACTCAATGCGATGGATCAAGCGAACGATCTCGCTCTTGAGTTCACCGAAGCGCGGCGTGGGAAAGGGCGAACGCAATCCGGCCAGACGCGTCGTTCGGATCGAGGGAGGCGGCACCGCCCGCAGCGCGGGGTCGGTCTCGAGAAGTCGAATCGCAAGATCGCGCCGCTTCGTCAGGAGCTCTTCAATCAATGGCGTCAGCTTCGGGATGAGGGCGTTGGCCTTCTCGGGCGAAAAGAACTTCATGCAGCTGCAACGCTCCCTCTGCCGGCCATGAGCGCGGCGCGAATCGTCTTCGTCACCGGGCTCTCCGGTGCCGGGAAGAGCCAGGCGATCAAGACCTTTGAGGACTTGGGCTTTTACTGCGTCGAACACCT
This sequence comes from Vulcanimicrobiota bacterium, assembly GCA_963833045.1. Lineage (GTDB taxonomy): Bacteria > Vulcanimicrobiota > Vulcanimicrobiia > Vulcanimicrobiales > Vulcanimicrobiaceae > Aquilonibacter. The sequence goes on along the minus strand of CAWHWL010000014.1, from coordinate 63,242 downwards.
GCCGCCGGCCGCACTCGATGCAACGCTGAGAGTCCTTGATGCCGGGCGCGTGGGCGACATCGCCATCACCCTCCAGGAACACGGTGACGTCCTACTCGGCAATGCGCTGGCCGCGATCGAAGCGACGGCGCGTACGCGCCCAGTCGACGTGCTTTACCTCGAAGCCCGCAACGACGCGCTGGTGCGCCGCTTCAGCGAGACGCGCCGGCGCCATCCGTTCGAAGCGCATGGGTCACTGCGCGAAGCGATCTCGGCCGAACGCGAAGCGCTTTTGCCGCTACGCGAGCGGGCAACGATGACGATCGATACGACGGCACTCAATCACGCAAGCCTTAAAGAACGTCTCGCTGCTGCATTCGCTCCCAACGAACTCGCGCTCCTCACCGTGACGATCGTGCCGTTCGGCTTCAAGTACGGCGTGCCGCTGGATCTCGATCTGCTCTTCGACGTGCGCTTTCTGCGCAATCCCAACTATGATGACGACCTGCGCCCCCTCACCGGTGAAGATGAGGCGGTCATAAAATTCATCGAGGCTGACCCGGCATGTGCGCCGTTTGTGGCGAAGCTGCTCGACATGATCGACTTTCTGGTTCCGCGCTACATCGCTGAGGGCAAGGCGCGCGTAACCGTCGGTATCGGTTGCACGGGCGGACGTCACCGTTCGGTCTATGTCGCCGACCTGCTCTACCGTCACCTGGCGGCCGACGAACGCCTCGCGCTGACCGTTGATCCGCGCGATCTCGGGAGATAACGTGGGCCGCCGAATCGTCGCACCGCTCAAGTGGCTCTTACCTGGCCTTGGGATCAAGCGTTGGCTCGTCCTCTTAGTGTTCGGCGTGGCGCTCTTGATCGACGGCATCTACCGCTTGCAAGTCGCCGAAGGCAACAGCTTCCGCATCAACGAGAACATCGACGCGTTTGTCGATGACTATTTCTCGCCGTCGTACCTCACCTGGGTCTTCCTGGCGGGCGGCGTCCTTGCAATCGTGTACGCAATGAGCCGCTGGCTGAGTTCGTTGACGCGCGCCACGCGCGCCGGCGAGCACGGGCTGCTCGATTCATTGCTCGTGCGACGCCTCGAACAGGGCTACAAGATCGTCGCGATCGGCGGCGGTACGGGGCTTTCGACGCTCTTGCGCGGGCTCAAACGGCGCACGACCAACCTTACCGCCGTCGTTACCGTCAGCGACGACGGCGGCTCGTCCGGCCGTCTGCAAAAAGAACTCGGCGTTCTTCCGCCCGGCGACGTGCGCAACTGTTTGGTTGCGCTTGCCGACGACGAAGCGCTCGTCACCGATCTCTTTCGCTATCGCTTCGAAGAAGGCGAGGGGCTGAGCGGACACTCGTTCGGTAACCTGTTCCTTGCGGCGATGAGCGGCATTACCGGCAACTTCGACGTTGCGATCAAAGAGTCGAGTCGCGTGCTCAACATCGTGGGTCGCGTGCTTCCGACCACGCTCTCGGTGGTGCAGCTCTGCGCCGAACTCGACGACGGCACGATCGTCGAGGGTGAATCGAATATTCCGCAGGCTCGGGGCAAGATCAAGCGCGTCTTCTTCGATCCGCCGGCGGCCGAACCGCTCAATGAGGTCATCGACGCCATTCGCAGCGCCGATGCAATCGTGCTCGGTCCGGGGTCGCTCTTTACCTCAATTCTTCCGAACTTCTTGGTCGATCGCATTACCAGTGAAGTCGCGCACGCAAGCGCGGTGAAGATCTACGTGTGCAACGTGATGACCCAGCCCGGAGAAACCGATCACATGACCGCGTCGGACCACGTTGAGGCGCTCTTCCGCGACGCCGGTGCTCGCGTATGCGACTACGTCATCGTCAATGACGAGCCGCCGCACAAACTGCTGGGCACCTATCTCGAAGAGCAGCAAGAACCGGTCGTGCCCGACGTCGAAAGGATCGAAGCGCTCGGTCTTGTCGTAGTGCGCGAACAAATGATCAGCGAAAACGTGACCGTGCGTCACGATCCGGAAAAATTGGCCGATACGGTTATCGACGTCATCGACCGCGCCGTTGCCGAGCGCGCAACGTTTGTGCGGCCGGCCAGCGCGTATGCTAAGGGCTCGTCGGCTGCTGCATTGCGACGTTGAGCTCGAACGTCTTGCCCGGTTCGGCATCGACCGTGGCCGTAATATCGCTGTAGCCTTTGGCCTTCACGACGTAGTCGACGATCCCACTTGGAACTTTTGCGATCGTGAACTTCCCGTTCGCGTCGGTGGTGGTCGTGAGCACCGTGTCAACGATGATTAAAGCGCCGGCGATCGGCTGATGCGTCGCCGAATCGGTCACGGTTCCGCTCACCGGCGCAAACTGCGCGGCCGGCGGCAGGTCGCCGTTATCGCACGCACTGAGCGTAACGGCTGCGAATGCAAAGCACGCGAGAGCGCGAACGGCTTTCGTCATACGACCGAACCTTCGCGCGGGAGGCCCGTACTCCCCGGTCGCGGAAGCGCATGCCCATGTCTATGACCGCCCCCGCCAACCGAGCGACAGGCCCGATCTACTGCGAAACCGCGCTTGACGCGATCGGCAACACGCCGCTCGTCAAGTTGAACAAGGTCACCGATGGGGCCGAATGCCTCGTCCTGGCTAAGGTCGAGTACGTGAATCCCGGAGGCAGCGTCAAGGATCGGCCCGCCGTCGCGATGCTCGAGGAGGCCGAGCGCGCGGGACTGCTCAAGCCCGGCGGAACGATCGTCGAACCGACCAGCGGCAACACGGGCTCGGGCCTGGCGATGGCGGCCGCCATCCGCGGCTACCGTTGCATTCTGGTCATGCCCGACAAGATGGCCAAAGAAAAGATCGATCTGCTCAAAGCCTACGGAGCCGAAGTCGTTATCACGCCGACCAACGTGCCGAACGATTCGGCTGAGTCGTACTACGGCGTTGCCAATCGGCTCGCGTCGGAGATTCCCGGCGCGTTCCAGCCGAATCAATTTCACAATCATCACAATCCCGAGGCGCACTACCATACAACGGGTCCCGAGATTTGGCGTGACACGCGTGGAACGATCACGCATTTCGTGGCGGGCATCGGTACCGGCGGTACGATCTCGGGCACGGCCCGCTACTTAAAGGATCAAAATCCCAAGATCCACGTCGTTGGGGCTGATCCCGAGGGGTCGATCTACTCCGGCGACACGCCACGCTCGTACGCGGTGGAGGGCATCGGCATGAGCTATCTGCCCGAAACCGTCGACCTCAAGGTCATCGACGAAATGGTCCGCGTCTCGGATCGCGAGTCGTTCTTGATGGCGCGGCGCATCACGCGCGAAGAGGGGCTGTTGGTCGGCGGATCGTCGGGCACCGCGGCGGTTGCGGCCGTGAAGCTCGCCAAGACGCTTCCGAAGGAAGCCATCGTCGTCGTGCTCTTCCCCGACTCGGGGCGCGGCTACATGTCGAAAATTTTCAACGACGAGTGGATGATCGCAAACGGGTTTCTCTCCGAGGGCAAGCGCAAAGCGACGGTCGGCGACGTGCTGCGCACCAAGACGCCGCTGCCGCCGATGATCACGGTCAAACCCGACGACACGGTGCGAACCGCCCTCGATCTTCTTCGCAAGTACGAAATCTCGCAGTTGCCGGTCATGAACGGACTCGACATCGTCGGTAGCGTCAACGACGTCGGCGTTATGCAAGCGGTCTTCGATCAATCGGACATCCTGCACAAGCCGGTGAGCGAAGTGATGGGCCGGCCCTTCCCCTCGCTCGAGCAGCACGAAGAAATCGAGAAGGCGTACAAGCTATTGACGCTAGCCAATCCCGCGGTGGTGATCACCGACGCCGGCGAACCGATCGGCGTGCTGGCGCGTCAAGACATCATAAGCTTTTTGTCATCGATATGAAATTCAGCACACGAGCCATCCACGTCGGTCAAGAAGCCGATCCGACGACGGGCGCAACCATCGTGCCCGTCTATCAAACCACGACCTACACGCAGGACGCGGTTGGCCAGCACAAGGGCTTCGACTACTCGCGCACGATCAATCCCACGCGTCTTGCGCTCGAGAAACAACTCGCTTCGCTCGAAGGCGGCGCGCACGGCTACGCCTTCGCAAGCGGGATGGCCGCAACCGCTGCGGTGCTCAATCTGCTCTCGGCCGGGGATCACGCCGTCGTTACCGACGATCTGTACGGTGGAACCTATCGCCTGTTCTCGCGCGTGCTCAACCGATACGGACTCGAATTTACCTACGTCGACATGAGCGACGTCGCTGCCGTGCGGGCCGCCGTTCGGCCCAACACCAAGCTCTTCTGGCTCGAAACGCCCACGAATCCGCTGCTCAAATTGATTGACATCGCGGCCCTTCGCCACGTTGCGGACGCCGCTCCCGGCGACATCGTCGTTGCCGTTGATAACACGTTTGCCACGCCGTATTTTCAGCAACCACTAGCGCTCGGCGCCGACGTCGTCGTGCACTCGACGACCAAGTACATCGGCGGCCACTCCGATGTGGTCGGCGGCGTTGCGATCACGAATGACGACGCCATCGCCGACGTCATCAAGTTCCATCAGAACGCCGAGGGTGGGATACCCGGACCGCACGACGCCTGGCTCACGATGCGCGGTGCGAAGACGCTTGCGCTGCGAATGCAGGCGCACGCGCGCAACGCGCAAGCCGTCGCCGAGTTCCTCGAAGCGCATCCCGAGGTCGATCGCGTGTACTATCCAGGGTTGCCCTCGCATCCGCAGCACGCACTAGCCAAGCGGCAGATGAGCGGCTTTGGCGGGATGGTTTCATTTGTGCTCAAGGGGCCGCCGTCGCGCGGGCTCGATTTCGCCCACCGGTTACGGTTTTTTAGTTTAGCTGAAAGCCTGGGCGGGGTCGAATCGCTGATCTGTCATCCAGCGCGCATGACGCATGGATCGATTCCTAAGGAAGATCGCGAGCGGCGCGGCGTGACCGACGGTCTCTTGCGTCTCTCGGTCGGAATCGAAGACATCGAGGATCTGCTCGATGACCTCGGCTCCGCGTTACTAATTTCGGCCGACCGGGTAGCGAACGGCAGTCGCGTCTGAGAGCAGCTCTCGTGCGGTGCTGGTGCTGATGTCGTTGAGTTGCGTCATAAGGACGAGCGCAACGCCGCGCTGACCGTCGGCCCACAATAAAACGTAGGCCTTCTGCACGCTAAAACCTTCGCCCGACGTCATCTCCACGAATATCGCGGGCATGCCGTTCCGCAGCGTTGTGTTTGTTTTGTTCTTGAAGACCGCCGACTGGAACTGTTCGCGCATCTGCCCCTCGAGGACGGCGTCGAAGCCGGAGACATCGCCCTCGTAGTATTCTTGCTGCAAGGCGAGACGACGCGGATGATCCTTATCGGGATAGATCCAACCGGCAACGATTTGCGGATCCTCACCGAGCTTGTCGACACTTACCGGACGCTGACCCAGGCCAATGAAGCCTGCGGGAGCACGGAAGTGCATCGCCGGATCGTCGTACACTTGCGGATCCGGTGTGGGCCCTGCTTGGGCCTGAACTTGCGCGTGAAGTATGGTTGGCGACGCGACAAATGCAACGAGAGCGATTAAAACGGACAGGCAAGCGCGCTTCATGGTTCCCTATCGAGGACGTCGGCCAAAGCCGGGAGCGAGATTTCGTATCGGTACCCCACGTTGCGGTGATCGTCGTCGAACTCCTCGTGGCGCACCTTGAGGCCGAGTTCACGGATGCGCTGGGTTACGAGGCGAGCGCCGATATCAAGTCCGTATTCGTCGCGTCGTCCGCAATCGAGGTAGCGCAAGCGCAGACGCCGCAGCGCCGCATCGCGCTCGAGAACGCGCTCGACTGGATCGAAGGCGAGCCAGCGCGCGAACACCTCGTCGCGCAGCTCACCGGTTTGCAGATCGAACGGCAAGTCGAGATCGAAGGCTTTCGCCGAGCGCGGTGAATACGCGGCGGCGTAGCCGAGCATCTCCATGGTGACGAACTCCGGCTGAGAGCGCTTATGCTTCTTCTCGAAAACCTCGACAAAGCTCGCGATCGAAAAGTCATGGCGCTCGAGCGTACGTTGCACCGACGGGAACGCGGGTGGATCGGCGTAGGCGAAGTACGAGTCTCCGCTGTGCGAGGCAAAGGCGGCGAAGATCCCGGGATGCTCCATAACCAGATGCATCGAGCCGAAGCCGCCCGAGGATTTTCCGAGGACGGCGCGGCCGCCTTCCCGTGCAATCGTGCGATACGACGCATCGACGTGTCCGACGACGTCGCGTACCGTGTAGGTCGCGTAGTTCCCGTTATGGATCGAGTCGACGTACTGCGAGCCGCCCAGTCGCGTGAAGCCGTCAACGATCGCAAGGATCGCATGCGGCATGCGCCGCTCGCGAATCAGGCCGTCGACCCATTGAACGACGTTGCGCTCAAACGGTCGTGCCGAAACCAGTGCCGCCGCGTCGCCGGTGTAGCCGTGCAGCACGTAGAGCACGGGATACGCGCGCGAACCCTGCGGGTCGTACCCGGGTGGCGTGTAGACGATGACCGGCCGCTCGGATGGGTCGCCTAAGGGATTGCCGCGCAGCGCATCGCTTGCGACGCGATCGAAGTGCAACGCCCCGCGCAATCCCAGCAATCGACCATAGCCCGATTCCATCGCCAGGGGCATTGTGTGCGCGGACCCAACTCCCTGCGCCATGCATCTTGCGATCGTGCTTGCCGCGATACTCTGGAAGACCTGGCATACCTCGGCATTGACCAACGACCGTGGCACGCCGGTCTTTACCGTCGACGGTCACCCCTACTTCGTGTACGGCGCAGCCTTCTTCTACGAACGCACGCCGGTCGCGCAGTGGCGCAACGACCTTTTGCGGTACCGCGCGATGGGCATCAACACGATCGATCTCTACCTGATCTGGAATTGGCACGAACCCGATGCGCACACGATCGACTTCGACGGCCACACTAATCCGCAGCGCAATCTGCGCAAACTCTTCGCGCTTATTCACGAACTCGGATTCAAGGTCATCGTGCGGCCGGGCCCGGTCATTCGTAACGAATGGCGCAACGGCGGCTATCCCGATTGGCTGCTCGAGCAGCCGGCGTACAACATGCCGCTGCACGATGTGCTCGAAGGGCGCTATCCCGCCACCGCGACGCTGCAGAACGCGCATGCGGACGCCGCGGCCGACGAATGGTTGCACAATCCGGTGCACCTGCGGTACGCGGCGAGCTGGCTGCATGACGTGCTGACCGCGATCGCGCCGTGGTCGCATGACGTGATCGCGATCGCGCTCGACGACGATCAGGGCGCGTATCTCGACAACGACACCTACCCAGCGCCGCATTGGCACCAGTACATCGACTGGCTCAAGGCACGCGTGCAAGCGACCGTCGGGATGCGCGTGCCGCTCTTTATCAACACCTATCAAATGAAGGTCACCGCCTCGGCGCCAGTTTGGGCGTGGGGCAACTGGTACCAGAGCGACACCTACCGCATCGGCGACCACGACATCGCGCAGATCGCGTTCTCGTTTGGACTTTTGCAGACCCAAAGCGGTGTGCCCGTGATGTCGAGCGAATTTCAAGCCGGCTGGCTGCAAGGCGCGAACGAGACCAAGCCGCGTGCGGCGGCGCCCGAGAATACGACGATCGCGCTGCACAAGATGTTGCAGACGGGCGTGCGCGGCGTCGTGAACTTTCCCGTGCAAGACACGTGGAATCCGGCCGGCTATGAAGCACCCTGGGCCAACGCATTTTACGGGTGGGACGCGGCCCTCGACGTCAACGGGAATCCGTCAGCGCGGTATGCCCCGACCGCCGCGTTCGGCGAACTAGTCCTACGCTATGGTCCGCTGCTGGCGACGATGCAGCCGCAAGCCGATCGTGCAATTGCGTGGCGCGGCGACGCTGACGCGACCATCGCGCAATTGCAACAGTGCCGCGCGCTCGCGCTAACTTGTCGCGTCTACGATCCGCGTTATCAAAGCCCACCGGCGGTGACCGGCCACTCGAGCACCGGTGGATTGCGCGACGCTGCACTGCTCGTGACGCCGGATCACAGGCGCGCAATTCTCGACATCTTCAATCCGGATCTTGGCGAGCGCGACACTGCGCGCACCAGCGTTCTGCTCGGAACTGCGCGCTATACGATTCCGGCGCTGCATCTCGCGCCCGGCAGCGCGCTCGATATCCCGCTGGGCTTTACGCCTCCGCCGGCACCACCGATGAAACCGTTGCCGCGGGCGACGCCGCTGCCGATCGCATGGCGCTCCGTAGCGCCCGGTCAGGCGATCGCCTATGAGCTCGACGTCTTCCACGATGAGATGCCGACGTATGTGCTGGATAACGGCATCGCGCGCGTCGTCGTTTCGGCGAACGCCGGCGCGCGCATCTTCATCGATGAAGACGAACGCTCGCACACGAACCGTGCTTCCACGATCGGCGATGCGCGGGACGTCGTTCCGAATCCCCCCACACCCTCGCCGCGCGACTATATCGCGCAATACACGCATCCAATGGATGCTGGAACGTTCAACCGGCCGTACGTATGCCGAATCGACGAAAGCGGCAAGCGCGCCGCCCTAACGTGCACCTACACCGCGCCCGACCTCGCGCCGCAGCCCGTAACGTTTACCAAAACCTTTGTCTTGCTGCCCGGCGACCAGGACGTGCTACAGGACCGGCGATCTACTGCAACATGGCCGTTCGGTAATACGCCTCGCCCGTCTCTGCGTTGGTGAAATGATGAAAGTGATCGAGGACTTCGGTAACGGTGCCGTGTCCGGTCACAAAGAGCACGCGACCGCTGTAGTCGCGATCGATGCGAACGATCGTCCATAGCCCGGGAAGCGCCTGACCGAACGTCTCGCTTATCATCCCGCTGTTGGCGTGATCGGGCAGTACGTTCGGCGTGTAGGTAAGTTCCATCACGTGCCCGGTCGCTTGGTCGATCCGCATCGTACCTGTCCCGTGCTGATCGTCGCGCATCGGGCTCGCGAAATGCACGTCGACCTGGCCTGCGTCGCAGGCGCACGGCGCAGTGGTGTATTGGTAGTCGGCGGTATAGCGCTGATCGTAGGGCTGCTTGAAGAACCCCGCACCACGCTCGAGATCGCGATTATTCGCGGTCTCGCGCTTGGCGACATCATTTGCCGCTAGCGCGCGTCCTTTTTCTTCGATTTGCAGATAGTGAATGTGCGTGTACGCACCATCGGTCATCAGCATGATCGCATCGCTGCTCTGACTGAAGTGCGCGAGGCCGGCTTCCGCCGAAACGGTGACATGCCGCTCGTGGACGGTCACGCCCGCATTCTCGAGCGCGGCAGTTTGCGCAGCTTGCCGCACGACCACGGGAACGCTGCTCGTGGGCGCACTCGCGCGCGCCGGCACACCGAGTGCGCAGATGGTTAGCAGGCAAAGCAAAGTCCTGATCCGCATTGAGGGTCAAATTGTACCCTAAAAGGGGCTTTGGTCCTATCGGGCGATTCCCAGGATCAACGCCGGGAGTCCCGAATGCAGCGCGGTCGTAATCGGCGCGTGGGGAAATGGCGGAACGGCAGACGCAGCCGCCTCAAAAGCGGCCGGGGCAACTCGTGTGGGTTCAAATCCCACTTTCCCCACCATTCCCGTCGTTCAATGCGATTGACGATGCCCAAGCGGGTATGATGCACCTTGTCAATGCAAGGAGCATCCGTCATGTCAAAATTCGTACTTGCCATCTTTCTCTTAGCGGCCCTAACGCCGGGCATTGCCAGCGCGTGCAGCAATCTGTCGGTTGGGAACGTCGGCGTCAAGAACATGACGAGCGACGGCAAACTCAACCACTACCAGATCAACGGTGTGGTAACCAACAATGGCGCAAATCAATCGTCGAGCACATTGCAAGCCGTCGACGTCTACAAGGGACCGGTGAAGCTTGATTCCAAGTCGATTCCGCCGCTGCGGTCCGGTCAATCGTTCACGTTCACGTATGTCGCGGATCGCTCGAGCGACGGGGGAACGGGCACGTCCCACTTGCGTTTCGTGCTCGATGCAAAAAACGGCTCGATGTGCAGTGCGCCGGCTCCCGCAACCGTCACATTCTAGCCTGAATTAGACAAACCCGCGATTTCGGAATCTCGTGTGTCGGCCCCGATGGTGGCCGACACGCGCGCTTGGCGCAGTGCTTCTTCGTAGGAAGATTCACAGTATGACCGAAACCGCTCCCCCACAAATGGAGGACAGTAACACATGAAATTCCTTCCTATTACTGCAATTATGCTGTTGGCGATGAGCTCGTCTGCACTCGCGGTTACGAACACCCCAGCGCCGGTAGAAATCAAGGCGTGCGTGGTTATGAGCGCGTCGACCGCGGACTCCGTCTTGGTACCGGGCGTAAGCCTCACGAACGGCGTGACGGTCACGATGACCAACACCAGCGGCAAGACCATCCAGTCGGTCACGGTCACTGGGGACTACCACGGCCGCAAAGAAACCGGCACCGCGGCGTTCCAGTTCAAGCCGGGAACGACGGCGGAGATCACGCGCCACTTCGGTCAGTCGGGCTACGTCGGTCCGATCGCACAGTGCAGCGTAGACAAGGTCATCTTCGCGGACGGAACGACCTGGCCCTAAGCCACTACTGCACCACGATCTTTGCCATCATGCCTCCGTCCTCGTGTTCGAGGATGTGGCAGTGATAGACGAAGGTTCCCCTGACAATAGGATCGCGCAGATCGACCAGTAGGGTCACGGAACCTGGTTGCTGCGTACCATTCCCCGGCGTTTCGTAGGGCACGTTCACGGTATCAAGCCAATTGAGCGTGCTCTGCGGAACGCCGTTGATTGCTTCCACCAAGAAATGCACCTGATGCACGTGAAACGCGTGGACCTCACCGCTTTCGTTGAGGACGGTCCATTGTTCCACCGTGCCGCTCTTTGCCACGATCTGCGGCGCTGCGCCTGGTGTGTAGGCTTGTGCATTGATAAAGAATTGGTTGCTGACGACGTTCTCGGTGAGGATGATCTGGCGCTGTGCCGCGGGCGGCGGCGGGGCTTCACCGATAAACGGCTGCGCTTGCACGGCGTGCATGAGCGCGCGCGGCTTCGACTTCGAGACCGCTGCTCCGGGCGTGCCGTTTGACTGCAACGATGCCAGCGTAACCGCGGGGTTGGGGTCGCCGTCAGGTCCCGCATCAAAACACGCCGACTGAAGCGTCGTGCCACCGGCTAGTCCCGTGACGATGAACTCGGCGCGGCCGCTCGGTGGAACGAGCACGTGTGAGACGTTCTCGATGTGCGGATTGCCGGGATACGTGTCGACCGGATAGCCGTCGAGTGCGACGATACCGATTTGTTCGCCCGGCACGGAGAGGTCGAAGTACCGATCGGCCGATGCGTTCACCACGCGGAAAAGCTGCTGCTCACCCGCGTTGATTCCGATCGTCGGCTGGACCGAACCGTTGACGGTAACGTGCCTTCCCTCTTCTGGACGACAAGTGTCGTAGGCAACCGTGTCCTGCGTCTGCACGCGCTGCGCGATGAGCTGGCGTGAGCGCGCGAGCGTGGCAATGTCCGGCTGATCTTGCGGATCCGCGAGCAGCAGCACGCGTTGGGTGAGGAATTGCAAGCCGGCGTCGTGCTCTTCGATGCCGTCGACGATAATCGCCCCGATCATCCCGCTTTCGACTTGCCAGTTGCTCTCGCCGTGCGGATGGGGATGATACCAGTACAGTCCCGAAGGCTCGTCGCTAGGAATCGGCACGCTATAGTGCAGCGTTTCTCCCGGCATCGCCATCGTATTGATCACTTCGTCGGCCGGCGCGTTCGGCGACACCGTCATGCCGTGGAAGTGTAAATTCGTCATGTTCGGCGGCGTCGACGAGACCGGAAGATTGTTGGTGTAATCGATCGTAATCGTGTCGCCCGGATCGACTTCAAGCGTCGGCGCGACCCAGCCGCCGTTGTATTCAAAGCCCGGCGCATCGGTCGCCGGATTGATTGCGGCGGCTAGGGCGATGTGCGCGACGCCGTTGACGCTTTGTACGATGGGCGGCTCCGCATACGCGCCCGGGACCGCGGTGGGATACGTCGGAGCGCTTGCGTTGCCTCCGCCGGAACAACCGGCGAGCAGGGCGAGCACGATCAGTCGATTCCTCATGGCTCTCTCACGTGAATATCGAGCGTTACGTCGACGGTCCCACCGATCACCGGATCGAGCCGCGTGGTCGTCATGCCGAACGCGTGCCGGTCGATGTGACCGGTAGCGTGGTACACCGGGTGCTGCGGATCTCCACTCGCGACGACGACCAATTGCTCGGGCTGGCTCACACCGTGCATCGTGAATGTGCCGTCCATCGTAAAGCCGCCCGGCGCCGGCACGATCTTGGTGCTGGTAAATGCCCACGTCGGGAATTTCTTGGTATCGAACCATTCCGGCGTTCCCATCACCCCATCGCGATCAGGGTCACCGGTCTTCAGCTTCGTCGCATCCAGCACCGCCGTCACGCTGGCCGGCACAAGTGTGCCTTCCGGCAGATCGATCGTACCGCTAAGCACGGGCACGCTGCCGTTCACGCGTTCGACGAAGATGTGTTGCACCGAGAACGTGACGGTTGATTTCGCCGGATCGATCGCGAATAGCGCGGCGAGCGCAAGATGCAGCATCGGCTAATATCCGATCGTGTATTGGAGATTCATTGTGTTGGTAGTTTGGAGGCTCAGGGTGCCGTTTGCGTACGGCACATGTTCCACCACGTCTTCGATCGTGATGCGTGAATTGTGCGTTGGACCATACCCGAGCAGCACAACCGTATCGCGCTCGAAGCCGCTCGTGTCGCTGCTGCCTTCGTAGCGGGCCAGCGCGAAGAATCGCGGCGAGAACGCGTAGCGCAGCTGCGTGAAACCGCCGCTGGACGAATACCCGATGCCGTTGTAGCTCGAGTCCCAGCCGGTCTGCAAGATGCTCTCGCTCGTCCACTTGCCCACGTTGAACACGACGCCGTACCCCTGGCGCACGAATCGATCGAGTAGCGTGGCGACATCGGGCCGCTCGCCCTCATAGTGGTAATACGTCAGCACGAGCGGTCCAATCGCGTCTTGGATGTTTTCCATCCAATCCTCGCCGGTGGTCTGCAGACCGCTTTGCCGATCGTGTCCCGGCCCAGTGAAGATGCGCGCTGACAGACCCTGCAACGTATTGCCGACGGTGACGTTCACACCCAACTTCGGCGTGAAAAAATCGAACGGGTTGTTTCCGACCTGTTGCACGAAGACGGCGTAATCTTGATAGGACTCGCGAAACGTCTCGGGATCGACCGGTAACGGCAACGTGTACATCCCGGCTTGCACGTACAGCGGGATTTTCGCATCCCACTGATTGAGGCGGTCGTTGACCCAAGCATCGCGTAAGAGCCCGTGCTCGCCGCCGTCAACGGCATATTGCTCGACGAAGAAGCTGCCCCGCGTGCCGATCGCCCCGGCGGCAAAGAGCTCGACCTCGTCGACGATCGCCTTGGGCAAACCCTGGCCATTGGGGCCATCGCCTTGGTTCTCGCTCGAATCGAGCAGGTTGGCCTTCATCGCGAATGGGAAAGCCGGACCGGGCTGAACCCCTGGGATTCGGTCGCCGCTGGCCAAGAAATGGGCCCCAAAGTCGTTGAGGTGCGGGATGACGGTGTGGCATTTCTGGCATGTCACGCCATATTGATGCGCAAATAGCGCAATGCCCAAGAGCATCCCTATTAGGTTCACCCAGGAATATTATTAGGCGCACCTAAGTCTGTCAAGTGCTTTGGCACATTTGGCCCAGGCTCGGCCGCGCGATCCGCGACCGAGCTGCTGAGCGGAGATCTTAGACTCGAGCGCCTCGGCCCGTCAGCAAGTTGATGACGAGGAGAATCACCGCGACAACTAAGACCAGGTGAATGAGCGCCCCACCGACGTGCAGCAGAAATCCAAGTAGCCACAGCACGACGAGAATGACGATCAGGGTCCAGATGAGATTTGCAAGTCCAGCCATGTACATCTTCTTCCCAGGAAACCAACAAGTGAATCCGATTCGATCGCACGTGCGTCGGGAATGATTGTGTTATGAAGAACGATCCTATCGATAAAGCCGCAGACGCCATCAAGGGAACCATCGATGATGTCCGCGACACCGCTCACGAGGCCTCACATCGCACCAAAGCCGAGGCAGAACGCCAACGCCGTGAAGTCGATGACACAATGACGCCCGGCGAACAAGTTAAATCAATGGCTGACGAAGCCAAGAACCGGGTCCAAGCCGACGTCGACGAAGCCAAACGGCGCCTTCGGCACTCGTAGCGCGCTATTTTCGCGGCGGCTTACGCGAGAGAAGGCGGAGTATAACACGCTCCGCCTTTCCTATTCGCGGAAGAGATCCGTCGAGATAGGCTGCAACAACTGCCGGATGAATATATGCCTTGCGACACACCGCGACGGTATTGCCCAGGCGACCAGCCACGATCTTGATGACGGCATTTACGCGACGCTTGGCTTCTTGCTCGCTACGCGCAGGTTCTTCGCGCAGTAAAAGCTCGCAGCACGTGACCGTGCCTCCCCACGTGCGAAAATCTTTGGCTGAAAATTCCTCGCTTGCTGCGTCGCGAATGTATTCGTTCACATCGTGCGAGCTCACGTGCCGAACGGTGCCGTCGTCGTCCATGTACTCAAAGAGCCGCTGACCCGGCAAATGCTGGCATGTGCGAATGACCTTGGCGACCCGTCGATCGCGGATGTCGACCTCGTGATGGACACCGCTTTTTCCAGTGAACCGAAAGCGAACCGTGTCGCCCTTCAGGCGGACGTGCTGGTCTTTGAGCGTCGTCAAACCATACGAATCGTTCTCTCGCGCATACTCATCATTACCGACCCGAATGAGCACGTTTTCTAAAAGATATACGACCGTAGCCAAAACCTTCTCGCGTGGAATGCCGGGCCGGCCGAGATTCGCCTTGACATGTTCGTGAATGCGTGGCAGCGCTTTTCCAAAGCCCGCGAGCCGGTGAAACTTGCTTTCGTCGCGAGCTGCCGCCCAATCCGGGTGATAGCGATATTGCTTGCGTCCGCGCGCATCGCGGCCGGTCGCTTGTAGATGGCCGAGTGGATCGCAACAAATCCACACGTCTTGATATGCCGGCGGAATCGCGAGCGAGCGTATCCGCTGCAGGTCCCGCTCCGAGGGCGCACGACCGCCGGGTGTCGCGTAGCGGAATCCACCCCCGCGGCGTAACCGGCGAATGCCGGGCTCGGTGTCGCTCGAGTACCGCAGCCCGGCTCCATGCGCGGCCTCGATTGCCTCGTCTGCATTCATGCGATTGCCATTATATCGCACGGGGGCAGAAAGCCCCCGTGCCTAGAACAGTGGTCCGCGACCCATGTCAAGCCTTGAGTTGACTCCGCGCAATTTTGCGCCCGGCGCCTTGCGCGGCACCATTCGCGTCCCCGGTGATAAATCGGTGTCGCACCGCGCCCTGATCCTGGGGGCCGCTGCACCGCAGCCGCTCGAGATTCGCAATCTCAATCCCGGTCGCGACGTACGCGCGACAATGGAAGCTCTGATTGCCCTTGGCGCGCGCGTCGACGGCGCGGGCGACAGCCTGACTATTCAGGCGGCGCATTTGCGCGAACCGATGGGCACGTTGGATTGCATGAACTCCGGCTCGACGGCGCGCATGATGCTTGGCGTGTGCGCCGGTGCCGACGTGCGCGCGAGCTTCGACGGCGACGAATCGCTGCGCCGGCGTCCGATGGAACCGGTATCCGCGCAATTGCGCGCCTTTGGCGCCAAGATCGAGACGACGGACGGCAAGTTGCCGCTGCGCATCGAGGGTACACCGAAGATCGAAACGCGCCGCTTCATTCTGCTCTCACCCTCGGCGCAGGTGAAGTCCGCGCTGTTGCTCGCCGGTCTCTTTGCAAAAACGCCGATCGAGATTCTGGCCGATCGCAATTCACGCGACCACACCGAACGCATGTTGCGCTACCTCGGCGCCGACATCATCTGGGATGGCAGCACGATCGAGCTGCGCAGCCCAATTGCCAATGCAAACCCCGTTACGGTCTGCGGCGATTTTTCGTCGGCGGCGTTCTTCATCGTAGCCGCGACCGTTGCGCCGGGAAGCGAGCTAACCATTGAGGGCGTCGGCGTCAATCCGACGCGCACCGGCCTGCTGGATGCTCTGCTCAACATGGGCGCCCACATTGAAGTGCGTAATCCGCGCGAGGTCTCGGGCGAACCGGTGGCCGACCTCTTCGTACGTCACGCGCCGTTGCAGGCGACCTCAATCGGCCCCGATCTGGTCGTCCGCGCGATCGACGAGATTCCCATCCTCGCGGTCGCGGCGGCGTTCGCGCAGGGTGAAACGAAGATCGCGGGCGTGCGCGAGCTTCGCACCAAAGAATCCGATCGCGTCGCAGCGATCGAGCGGCTGCTTTCCGCGGTCGAGATCGGGGTCCAAACCGCAGCGAATGGCCTAGTGATTTCGGGTGGCCACCCGCGCGGAACGGGCGCGCAGATCGACACGCACGACGATCATCGCATCGCGATGGCGGCGGCGACGCTGGCCGCGGGCGCAGGACCTCTGCAAATCGATAGCGATGCCAGTATCGACGTGAGCTTTCCGTCCTTTCTTGAAACGCTAGGGAGCGTCCAACGCGCGTGAACGAACAACCGGTTTATACTGCAAACGAATTCGCCCTCGAAGCGCGCTACCTCGATACGCTCATCTGGGAAGCGATCGTCGTGATTCCGGGAGCCAAAGTGCTGGTCTGCGGCTACGGCCCGGACGGAGCATACGTGCAGCACGCCATCGACGGGGGTGCCAACGTCACCGTCATCGAGCATCGCCAAGAAGAGATCAATCGCTTCAATAAACTCGACGCCAAGCTGCTGCGCGGAAGCACCTCGGTCATTCCCGCCAAAGACAACAGCTTCGATCTCGCGATTTCGTATCACTACTTGCACGAGATCGATCCGTTCTTCCACTCGCAGGTGCTTTCGGAGCTCGGGCGCGTCGCGCGCCGCGTCGCAGTAATTGAGCCGGCGCCGCCGGCGGATCCGCTGGGCAAGCGCATTGCGCTGCTCTATTCGCAGGCCAAGCGTGAACTCGGGCAATTCGAATATTACCAGCCGCTCGAGTATTGGAAGAAATTGCTGCAAGGCGTCAAAGCGGATGTTTCACAGCACGTCTTTGCCTTTGCAAAGGTTCCGCCGCGCGAGTATCTGATCGATACGGTGCAACTGCTGCTCGACACGATCGAAGTCGAAGAGGCGCCGCGCGAATACATGAACGAGCTTCGCGCGATCGCGCAACGTTCGGACGCGCAGCTATTGCCCCCGCCGCGCTACGTGCTCGTAGGCGCCGCTGCGGGCGATTTGCTGGTGCCCAGCTTCACGCCGCGCCTGCCGTCGCGGGCTGTGCTGCCGCCGGCTGAGCAGCCGGCTGCGGCCGCAAAACCGACCGCGCGACGTGGACGCCCTGACGTGAGCGCGCAAGCAGGCTACGAGATGCCCCCAATCGAGGGAGCGCCCAAAGCGATTACCCCGCCCGAGACGATCGAGCCGGCCGCTCCCGCAGCGCCCAAGCCCGCCGCTGCACCGCAGCCGACACCGCCGCGTCCGGCGCCGCCCCCGCCTAAGCCGGTCACGCCGCCGGTCCCGGACTTCGGCATGGCGGGACTGCCCTTCGGCGCGCCGCCTCCGCCGGTTCCGGGCGCGGCGGGACCAGGCGCACCATTTGGCATGCCGTTTGCGACGCCGCCGGGTGCTGCGCCTGAGGCACCGACGTTTGGACTTCCCGGCGGCGCACCACCGGCGAATCCGGGTTGGGAATGGGAGCCGCCGGAAGGCGGCGAGGAACCGCCGCTACCCTAAGTGCGATAAGCGCGAGCGAATTCGCTCGAGCGCTTCGCGCGCTCGAATCACGAGCGCTTCGGCGAGGATAACAGCACCTTCGATACGGCCCACGTCGCCTTGCGCTTTTTCAAACTTCGCAATAAGGACGACCGGCACCAGCGCCTCAACGTGACGTTTCGTGCGCAGCGCTGCTGCGATCACCAGCACCGTCGCGATGAGCATCAACGCCAGTGCGGCGAGCGCACCGGACACGGGGATCCAAATCATGCGGCCGAGTCGCTCGAAGAACTCGGCTTCGCGTCGGGACTAGGCTTGGCGTCGGAACTGGGCTTCGCGTCCGAACTGGGCTTCGCGTCGGAACTGCTCGACGATTCGCTGCTCGCGCTTTTCGCGGGACGCGAATCGGTTTTATAAAAGCCCGAGCCATTGAAGATGATCGGAGCGGGATTAAAGACGCGCTTCAGTGCGCCACCGCACTGCGGGCACGGCTCGGCATTGGTCTCGTTGAACCCGTGGCGGATCTCGGTGACCTTGCCACAGGCCTCACAGCGGTAATCGTAGAGCGGCATAGGTTCCTGTTATATCAAGCTCTAGCAGTCTCGGTCAATGACTGCTAGCTCAACCATGCCCTTGAAGTGCACCAGCGCATCGTCGAGCCCTCGCTCGAACCGCCTGCCGTGCTTCCAGGCATCCATCAGGGCGCCCAGACGCCCGCCGTAGGCGGGATAGCTGAGCTTCACGTGCAGTTTGGCACGCGAGGTCTTGCGCTCGATGCGAAAATCCAAGCGCCTCCGGACGGAGTACAGCCCAACGAGCGAGAGGTGAAAGTTGCTGATGAATTGGTCGACTTCGAAGGCTTGTTCTTCGTCGCCCGGCAGGCTGGAGCGCACGATCACTTCGGTTCCCACGGAAAGCGGAGATGCCGGATCCGCTAGCGTCGCACTGCGTAGGAACGGGAGCCACACGGGCCACTTCTCAACGGCACAGAGCAGTGCGAAAGCGTCTTCGACCGGTGATTCGATGTCGAGACTCGCGCTGTAGGACCCCATGGACCGACTACTTCGGCACCCTAGATATAGTGCCTGCCGTTGGGCCTACCCCAATATATCGCCCGACCCGGCGCCGATAGCGAACGCGACCAGGGTTTTGACCCCGACCGCGAGCGCCGCCTCATCGAGGCGAAACTCGGCGCCGTGGGCCGGGTGGACGGCGCCCGCCGCCTCGCTGCGAATCCCGAGACGCACCTGCACCCCGGGCACGCGCTGCGCAAAATAGGCGAAGTCTTCCGCACCCATCGTTGGTTCCAAACGTTCGACCGGCAGCGTCGTGTTCGCGCGCAGATAACGCACGAAGTTTTCGGTTAACTCGACATTATTGACCACCGGCGGATAGCCGTGAACGATGCGAATCTCCGCCGTCGCGCCGTACGCGGCCGCCGCGTGTTCGACGATGCGGCGCACGCGCGCTTCGAGTCCGTTGCGAATCGCCGGATCGTGCGCGCGCAAGGTTCCCGAAAGTTGCACTTCGTCGGCGATGACGTTGTTGCGGTAGCCGCCGGCAATCGTGCCGATCGTGACGACCACGGCTTTGAGCGGATCGATCTCGCGCGCAACGATGTTCTGCAGCGCAAGGATCACTGCACTCGACGCAACGATCGCATCGATCGAGGTGTGCGGATAGCCGCCGTGTCCGCCCTTGCCGCGAATCGTAATGTAGAGTTCGTCAGCCGAAGCGTTGACGGGACCGGGCGTGATACTGATCGATCCAGCCGGCAAACGCACGTCGACGTGCTGCATTGCAATCGCTTCGACCTTCGGGTCGTCGAGCGCGCCCTGTTCGATCATCGGCTGCGCTCCGCCGGGACCTTCTTCGGCCGGTTGAAAAATCAACACCGTCGTTCCATGCAGACGCTCGCGCATGGCGTACAGCTCGCGTGCCGCGCCCAGCAGCATGGCGGTGTGTGCGTCGTGTCCGCACGCGTGCATTTTGCCGGCAACTTCCGAAGCGAACGGCAGCCCCGTGCGCTCGGTAATAGGGAGCGCATCCATGTCGGCGCGCAAGCCGACGACGTGTCCGGGGAGCGCGCCGCGCACGATGCCGACGACGCCGGTCTGCGCAAGGCGCCGGTGTTCGATACCCAGCGCATCGAGCTCGCGCTCGACCAGTGCCTGCGTCTGGTGCTCTTCAAAGCCCAGCTCCGGATGGCGATGGATGGTGCGGCGAAGCTCGACGACGCGGTCGATCGTGGGTGCGGACGGTTCTTCGATCACTCGGGGCCTCTGCGGCGGCAGTACGAGGCTTCCCTGCGAGCGAAAGCACGGAAGCAATGATCGGAGCCGATGCCGCGCTGGCGGCGCTCATCAATCGAGCCGCGACAACCTACCTGACCGCCGCGCCGCCCTACATTACATTTCAGGAAAGCACGCACGTCGAGGGCGCAAACAAAAGCGAGGACATCAATCGCTACGTCGCGGTGCGCGTCGCCGACGACTATGCCGTGATGCGCGATCTCCCGCAGGGCGCGCAGCGCGAGGGGCCGGCGTTTCCGGTGATCCCCTTCTTCGATCCGTTTTCGACCTTTCGGTTTAGCTATTTTGCGAACTTAAAGCGGCTCGACATCAACTTCGATCCGGGTCAGCCCTTCCAACTCCAACTGCCGGCGCCCGATCCAAGCGTGAACGAGGTCGTGAGCTATTTTTCGGAATGGGCGCCACGCTACGCGCCGGATTCAACCGACGCAGCGCTGCATTTGCTCATCGAGCCGACCTCGCTCACCGGCAACAACGCCCTCTATCCTTCGGACGTCATCGAGGACCCGGCGACGCACTTGCCGTCGCACGTGACGCTCCAGGACAATGGGACCGACATGACGCTCGGCTTAGACTTCTCGATGGTCAACGGCTATTGGGTGATCACTCGCGGAACGTGGAGCGCCACGCAGCACGTCGCGCTCATCGGTGCGTTCAAAGTGAACGCCGTCACGACGTTTTCGAATTTTACGTTTCCAACCACCGCGCCCGATCCACTCCTCGCCGGAACACCGCGCCCAAGTCCAAGCGCCAGCCCGACCTCAAGCCCATCACCTTAGCATTGTCATCCCGAGCGTAGAACGGGTAACGCAAAGCGTTACCCTTCGTAGTCGAGGGACCGCATAAGGAGTCTGCATTGATTCTTACACCGATGGCAATCGCCGACGTGCGGACGACTCACGCGCCGACCTGTTCGAAGCCGTTTCAAGAGGCTTACATTACTGTCGGTACTTCGCCCACGTACCCAGCGTCGGCTCCGCAAATCCCTGTCACGGTGCTCGTCCAGGTGACCATCGGTCCTACCGGCAAGCTTATCGCCGCACATATTTACCAGTCGAGCAACAACGCCCGAATGGATATGACGGCGCTTCGGGCAGCGCGAGACTACAAATATGCACCAAAGATCGTCAACTGCGTGCCGACGATTGGAAGTTACATTTACCGTGCGGAGTTCATCCCGCAAGGTCCAATCCCAATTCCCAGAAACTCGCCGTAATTCGAGCTCGCATGATTCTCACACCGATGGTGATCGCCGATTCGCCGTGCAGTATCCCTGATAAAGACGTCACGATAGCGCAGGCGGCCACGCCGGGATATCCCGATTCCGCCAAAGATCTCGGGTTGGGCTATTTAGTCGTGCTCGTCGAAGTTACGGTCCAACCTGATGGACAGGTCACCAAAGCGCTCGTCCAACAGAGCAGTCAAAACTTCGCGGTCGATCAAGCCGCGGTGAAAGCCGCGCGTGCGACGACGTACTCTCCGAAAATCGTGGGATGCCAAGCGATAACTGGTATCTTCATCTTTCGCGCGGACTTTCGCCCATAGCCCCGGCAATTAACTCGAGGGAATGCAGGCGCGCCTGATGATCGAAGACGTCGGAGACGATCATCACTTCGTCGACCTTTGTCTCGTCGATAAACGCGCGCAGTCCCGCGCGAACGGTTTCCGGCGAACCAACCACGGAACGCGCGAGCATGTGGAGCGCCTGCGCTTTCTGGTCGGACGACCAATACGTCTCGATGTCGTCGATCGGTGGTTTGCTCAACCCGCGTTTTCCGCCAAAGATGTCCGCAACCGACATCTGCTGCGTCGTGGCTAGTCGCTTCGCTTCGGCGTCGGTATCGGCGGCGATGACGTTGATCCCGGCCATCGTGTAGGGTCGATCGAGCTGCGCAGATGGTTTGAACCGGCTGCGGTATGCTTCAAGCGCGGGCAGCAGCAGATCCGGCGCGAAGTGCGACGCAAAAGCGTAGGGCAACCCGAGTTCGGCGGCAAGCATCGCACCGAAGGTGCTGGAACCTAAAATCCAGAGCGGTACATTGGTTCCAGCCGCCGGTACGGCAACGATCGCTTGTCCCGTTTCAGGCTCGGCGAGAAAGGCTTGCAATTCCAGCACGTCCTGCGGAAAGAAGTCCGACGCGTTGGGGGCGCGGCGCATCGCCCGCACCGCTATTTGATCCGTTCCGGGCGCGCGGCCAAGCCCAAGATCGATGCGACCGGGAAACAAACACTCGAGCGTGCCGAACTGCTCGGCGATCACATACGGCGCATGATTCGGCAGCATGATGCCGCCGGCGCCGACGCGGATCGTCGATGTCCCCGCCGCGATATGCGCGATCACGATCGAGGTCGCGGCGCTCGCGATGCCCGCCATGTTGTGATGTTCGGCGATCCAGATACGCCTGTAGCCCAGCGCTTCGACGTGCGCGGCGACATCGCGCGCGTTATTGAGCGCACGAGCGGCATCCGAGCCTTGCCGAACCCGGACGAGCTCGAGTAAAGATAATTCGGCCATGTCGTAAGCTCCGAACAACAAAAGCCGGACAAAGTATCCGGCTCTTGCTTTATATGGCGGAGAGGGTGAGATTCGAACTCACGGTACCCTCATCAGGTACGCCCGCTTTCGAGGCGGGTGCCTTCAACCGCTCGACCACCTCTCCAAATGGATTTTGCCACCTTCGGTGGCACCGGGCATCCTGCCCTAAATCCACATGCTTCACCCTCCGGGTGAAGCGTGCGCGCGGCGATGCCGTATCTACCCGCGATTAGGCGTCGATACCTTCCTCCCGCTGCGGAATCCGCTTTTGTCGGAAGTACCGGCGGAGCTGCTCGGCCGCCTCTTCCTCCAGCACGCCGGCGCTGACTTCGAGGCGGTGATTGGTCTTTGGTGACTGGAGCACATCGAAGGCGCCGCCGTCGGCGCCGCCCTTGGGATCGCGCGCCGCATAGACGACGCGCTTCAAACGTGCGGCGATAATCGCGCCGGCGCACATCAGGCATGGTTCTTTGGTAATGTAGAGCGTCGCCCCGTGCAAACGCCATTCGCCCAAACGCCGCGCAGCCTCCCGAATGAGCAGCATCTCGGCGTGTGCCGTCGGATCGGGTCGCGCTTCTTTTTCGTTCTTGGCTTCGAGCGTCAGATCGCCGCTGACCAGCACCGCACCGACGGGAACGTCGCCGGCGTCGGCCGCTTCTTGCGCAAGCTCAATCGCGCGGCGAATGTGCTGCTCGTCAGACGACATCGACGACGATCTTCGAGCGCGCAGTTCCGTCTGACACGGCCTCATACGCAAGCTCAGCCGAACTCAGATCGAAGCGGCGCGGATCGACCAGCGGCGTGAGTTTCCCGTCTTGCGCAAGCTGCGTTGCCTCGCGAAGTATCGCGCCGAAATGCTCACGCCCCTCCCCGCTCAACAGCGGGTAGAGCGTGAACACCCCCGAATAGCTTGCTTCACGAAACGAGAGCGGCGCTAGCGCGTGCGTTCCCCAGCCAAGCGCACTCACGACATGGCCGAAGTGCTTCACGGCCGCAAACGATGCATCGAGCGTTGCGCCGCCGACGGTGTCGACGACGAGATCGAACCCGACGCCGCGTGTACTCGACGCCACGTATTGTTCCACCGTCTGCGCGCGATAGTCGATCGACGCGGCACCCAAAGCGCCGACGACCTCGAGATTGTGCGCGCTCGCCGTTGCCCAGACGTTCGCGCCGAGCGCGCGCGCAAGTTGCACGGCGACGTGACCGACGCCGCCGGCACCGCCGTGCACGAGCACGGACTGCCCCGCCTGCAGATGGGCGCGATCCACGATTCCGGAATACGAGGTAATAAACGCCAGCGGCAGCGCCGCTGCTTCGCGCATCGTGAGGTTGTTGGGCTTAACGGCGAGCAGTCGCGCATCGACGGCCGCGTACTGCGCAAGCGATCCCTGGATGCCGCCGACGCCGCCGGTCATGCCGTACACTTCGTCGCCGGTCTTAAAAGCCGTCACGCCTGGCCCGACCGATTCAACGATCCCCGCAAGATCGAGACCGAGCACGAGCGGAAGCGGATGCTTCGCGTGCGCAGCCTCGCCCGCGCGGATTTTCACATCGAGCGGGTTTAGGCCGCTTGCGGCGATGCGAACCAACACTTCACCGTGTGAAAGCGGCGGTAGCGGGAGCTCGGTGAGGTCAAGCGGGCCGTTGTGACGGTTGAGAACGAGGGCTTGCATACCTACACTCGCAGCACAACGATGCGTGAGGAAAATCGCGCCCGGAGGGATTCGAACCCCCGGCCTCTGCCTTCGGAGGGCAGCGCTCTATCCAGCTGAGCTACGGGCGCATGTTCCGCCGGATTACTCCGGCGCGGTTCCCGTTCCGGTACTCGGGATGTGTTTGAACAGATCCAACTTGTGATCGACCAGCGTGCGATAGAACTTGCGTACGCAATCCGGATGGCCGAAAAAATAGGTGCGCGCATAGGCGAGATCGTCGCCCGAACTGTCAGGGACATAATGCGAGATCTCGATCTCTTCCATCTGATTGCGATCGACGGGATGAGGACAGAAATCGCACGGAATTGTGGACATGACTCTTAGGGTACTCCGCTCGCGAGCGGCGGGACCTCTTCTGAGGTCCCGCCTCCCGTAAAATTGGTGACTCGGGGGTGATTTGAACACCCGACCAAGGGCTTATGAGTCCCCTGCTCTACCGCTGAGCTACCGAGCCCGGTTGTCGAGGCCGTTTTCGACACCTGACTGTACCAAAACCCACCCAGAAGGTGCAAGGGTCCTAGCGGGAGGTGCGCCTGCGCGGCGGCTTGCGCGCGGCGAGAAACGCCGTGGCCAAGCGTTCGGGCGCCCGGGCCAGCCAGGCTTCGATGACGAGATCTCGCAATTCGCTCACGCTAATGCGCGCAAGCCGGACGAGCACCGCCGGATAGCCGTCGAAGTGCGGCGTCGTGAAATACACATCGGGATCGCGCGCAAGCAGCGCCTCTTTCATGGAAAGATCTACCGTTCGCACGCCGAGGATCGCACCTTTGGGCGCGGCAGCGCCGAGCGCCGCCAAGTCCTGTTTGCGCAGCGGACGTTCCCACACGAAACCCTTGTCTTTGACGTTCCATGCAGCGGTGTCGTGTTTGACTACTTCTTTGGTTTCAGGCAGTGCAAGCGCGCAGCGCCGCACGTCGCTCCAAGTCGCCATCAACAACTCTTAGGCACAAAATGAAACGAGCCTCGGCGTGTGCCAAGGCCCGTTCTTCGCATCTGCGGTCGGAGGGACTCGAACCCCCAACCTACAAGTTCGTAGCCTGTTGCTCTATCCAATTGAGCTACGACCGCTCATGCGACCCACCCAGATACGGGGTGGTTTTTTTATTCCCTGCCGCTACGCGGGGTGACTGGCGGAGAGAGAGGGATTCGAACCCTCGATACGACTTTACATCGTATAACGGTTTAGCAAACCGCCGCCTTCAGCCGCTCGGCCATCTCTCCAAAGTAGCAGCGACCACTATACCACACGCCTGGCATCGACCCCTAGCTTACACGTGAACGGCGGCTTCTGTCGCAGAAATCGCGCCCGACGGGGCACCGGCCGGCACGGCCGCTTGACGGCGCCGGCGCATGAACAGCACGAGCGGCGTGCATAGGATGCAGACCACAGCGATAACCATGGTGGCGTCGGCGTACGCGAGGATGGCGGCTTGGCTGTTGACTAGCCCCGCAAGCTGGCTCACCGTGCCGCCCTCTTGGAAGAACGATTGAACGGCCGGCGCGTGCAGGTTCGCATCGGCGCCCAGAACCGATGAATGAAATGACCAGCGCCGGTCGATGATGACATCGAGTGCGGCCACCGATATCGAGCCGCCGAGTTGCAGCGAGAGATTGATGAATGCCGCCGCTTTGGGACCCTCTTGCGGCGTCGTAGCTCCGAGCACCGCAATGGAAAGTGGAATAAAGAGCAGCGCGGACCCAACGCCAGTGATAATCAGCGCCGGTGCAAAACTCCAGAAGTTCGCCAGCCCGTTCGTAACCGTCGCTTGCAGCCAACTGCCGAAGCTCACCAGTATAAAACCCGAGCCGAGCATGACGCGTGGATCGACGCGTGCGCCAAAGCGCACGATCAGCGGTGTCATCAACATGATCGGCACGGCACGTAAAATGAACAAGAGACCGCTCAGCGTGGGCGTAAAGCCGAGCGGACCTTGCGTAAACTGCGGCAAGATGTAGGTCGAGCCGAAGACCGCGGTGCCGAGGGCTATGCCGAGGATCGAGCCGGCTGCGACGCTGCGGTTTCGCAAGACACGCAGATCGACGATCGGCGTTTGCGTCGCGGCGAGTTCCCAGTACACGAATGCGCACAGGCTGAGCACCATGACGATGCTCATCGTGAGCACGGCGGGATCGGCGAACCAGTAATGAGGTTCGCCTTCGGTCAACACATACTGCATCGACCCCAAGCCGGTCGCAAGCAGCAGCACTCCGACGAAATCCACGCTGCTCGCACGCCCGGGCTCGGGATCGCGCAGCATGAGTCCGAGCATGACCGCTGCAAAGATGCCCGGCGCGATATTGATGTCGAAGACCCAATTCCAGGAGTAGTTGTCGACGAGAACGCCGCCGAGCGGCGGTCCGAGCGCCGGCCCCATAATGGCGCCAAGCGCGAAGATGCCCTGACTGACGGCCAGTTGCTTGGGCGGAAACGTGTCGCGAAGAATCGACTGCGCCGTCGCGAGCAGACCGCCGCCAAACGCGCCCTGCACGAAGCGTGCAACGATGAGGAGCGTGAGGCTGTCGGCCGATCCACAGACGACCGACGCAATCGTGAAGCCGGCGATCGACGTAACAAAGTAGTTTTTACGTCCGAAGCGGTTCTGCAACCACGGGGTGAGCGGAATAACGACGATGGCGGCGATCGTGTACGCCGTAACGATCCAGGTGCCTTCCTCCTGGCTCGCGCCGAGATTGCCTTGGATTGTCGGGAGCGCGACGTTGGTGATCGTCGAGTCCAACGTCTGCATCAGCGCGGCCGCCATCACGCCGGCAACGATCAGCACACGGCGCAGACCGGTCTCCGTAACATCTTGCCGACGAGGCGGCGCGGACACGCTCATAGCTCATAATACCCCGCACCCCAAAAAACTGTGCGTTTAAGCTTTTTTTAGCACGGGCAAAACGACGCCTGGACGGGCGCTTGACACCGGTCCAGACTGAGGAGGGTCCCCTTGCGGGTTGCGCATGCTCGGGTGCGAGCGATCCGCCCCCACCGTTGCTATCGAAGGCTGGCCACGCCGCTCTCGCACGTCGTGCCATGCGTTCTGATCACGCTAGTCATCGAAGCGCTCGTGATCCTGGCCGCGCAGCCGCTCGAGCATCTCGTGAGCAGCGTCGATGCGTCGATCGCCGGTGCCGCGCACGTTCCGGTGACGCTCGGGAGCGAGCAATTCTTGTGGCTGACCCTTGCGCCGCTCCAATTTACGATGCCCTCACACGACTATCTTGATCTTGCAACCTACATTCTGGTCAGCGTCATCGGGATCGCCGTCTTGAGTGTCTTCCGTCTCTTTCCGGCGCCGCTGCGCTTCTTTATCAATTTCAATTTCCTAATCGTCGCCTCAGAAGCATCGTATCTCCTTTTGGCGGGCCACCTCGGGTACGCCAGCAACACTTTCTCCACGCTCATGCTCGAGACGATGACGGCCATTTGGCTCGTTCTGCCGCTCTTTATCGGCACGGTGACCATCCTCTTTCCGTTTACGCTCCTCAGGACGGTCGCGATCATTGTGGTCAGCGTGGTCTTTGATATCGTGCTCTCCGCATCGCGCTATGCGGCGTTTGTGATCATCCTTAGCCACTCGGGACCGATTTTGATGGCTGACCTCTACCTCTCGTTCGGTCCGCTGCTCGACGTGATCCCGTTGACCGGCATCTTCGCGATCTTTCTCGGCGTGCTCGCGCGCCGGCTGCGGCGCGACCCGGAGGCGTGGGCATGGTTATAATCATCTTGCAGGCCTACGCAGCATTCGTCGTGCTTCTGATGGTTGTGTACGCGTTGCGTCACTGGTACTTCACGCTGAACCGGCTCTGGTCGCCGCAGCGTCCGTACTATCAGGACCTCTACGATTCTGAGTTGCCGCACATTACGGTCGTCGTGCCGATGCACAATGAGGCTGCCGTGGCAACCGGCGTGATCGACGCGCTCCTCGATTCGACCTACCCCAAGGATCGACTCGAGATCCTACCGTTCGACGATCAGTCGCGTGACGACACGAGTATCATTCTCCACAAGTATTACGAGCGTTATCCGCAGATCGTCAAGCCGGTCTACATGCTGGATGGTCCGCGCGGAAAACCCAACTCCCTCAACGTGGCATTGCGCCTTGCGACGCACGACATCATTCTTGTGTTCGATGCCGACTACACACCGGGAAAAGATATCTTGCGTGAGCTCACCATGGCGTTTAGCGATCCGGAGGTCGGCGCCGTGATGGGGCGCGTCATCCCGCTCAATAGCGGCAAGAATTTTCTCACGCGCCTGCTCTCGCTCGAACGCTCGGGCGGCTATCAAGTCGATCAACAAGCGCGCTACAATCTCGATCTCATTCCGCAGTACGGTGGCACGGTGGGCGGATTCCGCCGCTCGATGGTCACGCGCATCGGTGGCTTCGACCTCTCCACGCTGGCCGAAGATACCGACCTCACAGCGCGGCTTTTCATCGAAGGGCGAAAGGTCGTCTACTCCAACGGCTCCGAGTGCTACGAAGAAGTACCCGAGTCGTGGCCCGCGCGTTTTCGCCAGTTACGCCGGTGGTCGCGCGGGCACAACCGCGCCTTCTTCAACAACGTGGTCGGCATAGCTAAATCGACGCACCTGACCTTCATCCAGAAACTCGACGGCATACTGCTTCTCTCAGTCTACCTTATCCCACCGCTGCTGCTCATCGGCTTTGCGGTCAACGCGCTGCTGTTCTTCATGGGCGCGCTACCGCTCTGGTCGGTGGTCGCGGTGGTGTTCTTCGTCGTCGCTTTCAATTCGTTTGGAAACTTTGCCCCCGTCTACGAGATCGGTGCCGCGGAATTGATCGACGGGGCCGGACGGCGCCTGCTCTTACTCCCGTACCTCTACTACCTCTTCTTGTTCAACTCGTGGGCGGTAACGCACGGGCTCATCGACACTCTTGGTGATCTCATGAAACGTCGCTCTCCGCATTGGGACAAGACGGCGCGCTTCCGTGGCAGCCATACTTAGCGTCGCGGTGTTCATCGCCGTCTTTGCGCTTCCGCTGGTCCCGGGACTCTTCGAGCTTGCGAAGCCGCGCGATAACGGCAGCCTGCCCATTGCGCTCGCATATGCGCGTGATCCGCGATTCTTTGCTCGATCGTTTCGCGCTAAGATCGCCGGCTTTCGCCACTCGCGAATTTTCGGGCGGATACGGTTTCTCTCGCGGCACAACGAGAGCGCGACCGTCGGCGACCACCTGAGCCTCCCACCCAAAAGTCGTAACACGCAGGTGCAGATTGCGCGCGACCGGCTGGTCTGTGGCGCAGGTGCGACCATGACCGACGGGTACGGTGCGAATTCTATTTTTTGCGGCGAATCGGTCGCCGCGCGAGCACTGTGCAGCGACGGCGACATCGTACTCGGCGATCGCTGCACGATCGAACGATGGATCGACGCGGAATCGTCGCTCGACGTTGGAAGCGATTGCTCTCTCGGCACGTCCGCAAGCAGCGGCGGCATCGTCACGCTCGGCAGCGGCGTGCGGTTCGAGCGTGTTTTCGGCGCGAGTGTGACCGTGCGTGGCGCCGGTGCGGAGCCTCCACCGAAGCGCGCGGAAGACGTCATCGTGTTGCGCGAATCCGATATCGCGAAAGGCGCCGATTTTATCGTTCGCGGAAACGCGGTCGTCACCGAAGGCACCGTGCTGGACGCGAGCATCAAGGCGCACGGTTCACTCTTCATCGAACCCGGCGTCCGGATCATGGGCAATGCCGTCGCCCGCGGCGAGTTGGTTCTGCTCGACGGCAGCGTCATCGAAGGCCATGCCTTCGGCGAACGCGGCCTTTTCCTCGGGGCCGACGCCCGGGTTGGCGTTCCGGGGCAAGGCAAGACCGCCTATACCGCGGGCAACGCGGTGCTGTGTGATGGCGCAACCGTGCATGGCTGGGTTGTCGCCGAGCGAGGCGGGTGGTCGGCGTGAACCGGCGCGTGTTTACCAGCCTGCTCATTCTCGCCCTCGGGGTGGTCCTCGGCGTACGACTGTGGCATTTGCACAGCCTCACCGCAGGCCGCGCGACGATGGTCGCGCTCATCTATTCCAGCAGCAATGCCGCGTCGGCTGCCGCGTGGAATGAGGAGCTGCGCGAATCCGGCATTCCCTACGAATGGATCAGCCAAGGCGATCTCGTGTTGCTCGATCCTTCGTACTTGAGCAGCCATTTCAGCACCATCGTATTCCCCGATCATCTCGACCCCGTGGTGCTCAACGACGTCGCTTCGACGATGGCGCGCTACGCGCGGCAGGGTGGGACACTGCTGATCGTCGACGACTCGGGAACGCGACGAGCCAACGGCACCTACTTGAAGAGCGGCGTGTTCGCGCCGCTGCTCGGCCTGGAGTACGTGCGCTATGTGCAACTGCGCAAGGGCGCATTTGGGGAGAGCGCAGTCCGTTTCGCGAATTCGCAAACGGCGCACGTTTGGCACGTTCCGCTCGGCAAACTCGACGACGACTCGATTTCGAGTTACTACTATGGTCCGCAGCGGTATCCGGTACCGGCGACGCAAGCCAAAGCGGCAGACCTTCGCGTCGACGCGTCGAGCGCGTACGGCCCTGCGCTGACCGAACGAGCGGTGGGCGAGGGACGGGCATTCTACGTCGGGATTCCACTCGGCTACCTGCGTGCAAACAGCGACGGTTTTCCGCTGCAGATGACGATTCAACGCGTGATCGTCGACGCCGCATTGACGCCGCATTTAGTAGCTTCACCCAAAGGCGATGGTGCGATCGTCATCAACTGGCATATCGACTCCAACAGCGAATGGCTCGGCATCCCGCACCTCGCGAAGGCCGGCTTATTGCGGCCCGACATTCGCTACAACTTCGACGTTACCGCCGGTCCCGATCGCGACCGGCCCGGCGACGGCGAAGGCTTCGATGCCTGCGGCGCCGGCGCGCAATATCTGCGCACGATCGAACGCTACGGCAGCATCGGCTCGCACGGCGGCTGGTTGCACAATGGTTTTGCGTGGGCGGTCGAAGCCCACCGTATCAGCTACAGCCGGATGAAGGAGCTGATCGCAAAGAACGACGCCTGCCTGCAGAAAATGACCGGCAAACCGGTGCGCGACTACGCCGCGCCCGACGGCGCGCACCCGCAGCCGTCGATGACACGCGCGCTCGAAGCCCTCCACATCCGGGCCTATTATTATACCGGCGACACCGGCTCCGCGGCCGAGCGCGCGTTTTACCACAATACCCTCGTGTCGCAAAGCACCTGGGCCTTTCCGATTGAGCCGTTGGGTCCGTACGCATCGTTCGCAGAAATGCGCCTGGGCCACATTCCGCCGGCGCGCGTCAACGCATGGCTCGATAGCGTGATGGACGAAGCGGCGCGCGATCGGAACGTGCTGCTCTTTTATAGTCACTCCTACGACATGCAGTATGTCCCGTACGATCGCCCTTTCAACCAATTTCTCGATCGGCTTTCGCGCGCGCAACGCGAAGGAACCGTCCACGCGACGGTCATGAGCGACGCTAGCGCTTTTCTCTCGCGGCTTATCGGCACCACCACGGCGTTCGCACACGACGGCAACGACGTCGACGTGCGCCTGGACAATAGCCAGGGCTTGCGCGATATAGCCTTTGCGTTGCCCAAATTGTGGGTTCCGTCGGATCTGCGCTTACCCCCGAACGTTCGGCGCGGCCGCGACGACGCGCGCTTTGATTACTTCTGGATCGCCACCGACGACCGAACGCTGCGGTGGACGTATCCGTTAGCGAAAGGGCAATAGCATGCAACTGCGATCGCTGAGTATTCTCGTCGTATTCTTGGCTGCGTTGTGCGCTCCGGTGCAGGCCGACGAGCCGTTGGCGACCTTCTCGCTGGACGGGACGACGACCGCACTGTCGCCCGGCACGACCTATGGACCGTGGGACTGGATGATCGGCGCCTATCGCACGACAATCGGGAACGATAAACCCGGGCTACAGCTCATTACTCGAAGCGATCGCGACAGCGGCGCGCCGACGTCGGGGACGTCGTACATCCTTGACGACTATCATCAATTCTCCGAACACGCCTATGGCTATGCATCACTGCAGCTCTCCAGCGGGCAGATCTTCCCGACGCGTGGGCTCTACGTCGAGGGCGACGCCTCGGTGGCGACCGGCGTTGCATTTGGGAGCGGCATCGGCTGGCTCGCCAATCCCGATGGCTCATCGCAGGAATTTTTGAGCATCGGACCCACCGTGTATTTTCCGCACGGCAATGCGACACTGCGATATCTTCCGCTCTGGACACACGGCGATATGGGCGCATCATCGTTTCTCGCATCGGCGACGGTTGGTGACGAAGGTCACACATCGGCGACGTTGACGCTGCAAGACGGCGTCGAGCCTTCCTATGTCGCCAATCAAGTGTTGCTGACCACCGGCCTCGCGGAGCGCGCGTTTGCTGCCGAACTCACGACCCGGCACTTCGTCACGCCGCGCTTCGGATACGACGTTGGCCTAACGTACGCCGACGTCACCGACCGGCAAACCAATGCCTTCATCTATCGCAGTCTTGGCTTCACCTTCGGGCTGGTTTGGGGACGACCGGCCCCACTGCCAAAAGCCGAGCCGTGAGCTATGCGCTGGGTGCGGTCGGACCCGTCATCGGCGGCTCTTCCACGAAGACGGCTTTCGGCGCGGCGTTTCGTGGACGGCGTAAGCGCGCGAGCAGGCCGTCGACACCAAGCACGCGACCGGTCGGCAAAACCAAACTCAGCAGTGAAAGCACGAGCGCGGCGGAATCCAGACCCGACCACACGCTCAAGTGCGCAAGGCCGCCCTTCGCCGAGATGTAGTTCAGCGACAACAACACGCCGATCAGTCCACCCAGACGTGTGTAGAATCCAAGCAGCAGCAAGCAGCCTGTGACTACTTCGCCCAAACGCACGAGTTCGGCGAAGAACCACGCGTTGGGAAGCACCACGTTGGTAAGGAACGCTTGATAGAATCCGCCCGTGTGCGTGATCTGTTGATTCAAGAATTGCGTCATCGCCCCGTTGGGCGGCATGAAATCCTGACTTTGCGTAAATTTCGGAATGCCGTGCATCAGCCAAAATGCACCGGTGTAGATGCGAAACAGCGCTAGCCAGAATGCGTAGGTCGATGAAGACGGGAGCTTCACGCCGGAACCTCCTTTGGTGCTGTTGCAAGCCGCAAGATCAATGACGCGGCATCGCGCGCAGCATCCGGGCGCCCATGTTGCCCTGCTGCTTGAACCATTCGCTCGCGACGGGTGGAATCCGTCAAAATTGCCGTTAGTGCGGTCGGAAGATCGCTCATCGAGCGTGCCCGAATCGCGACACCCCAATCAGTCAGCACGCGAACGTTGCGTTCTTCCTGTCCGGGCAATGGTTTGAGCAGCACGATCGGTATCTGCGCGGCGAGCGCCTCGGCCGTGCTCAAGCCACCCGGCTTGGTGACGAACACGTCTGCTGCGTGCATGTAATCGTAAACATTGTCGACGAAGCGAACGACGCGCACGGGATAGCTTACACTCTCCGCTGCCGCAAGCACGCGGCTCTCGGCGCGCGCGTTGCGACCGGCGATGACGACCGCCGCGAGGGGTACGCTCACCGCCTCCAGTGAGCGCAGCACGCGACCCAACGGTCCAATGCCGAGGCCTCCGCCCATTACGAGCGCAATCGGACGGTCGAGCGGCAAACCCAAACGCTCGCGGATCGCGTGCACCGGCCGCGCGCTTCGCGTAAAACGCGGGTCGACCGGAATCCCCGTGACGGCGATGCGTTCGGGGCGCACACCGCGCGCGATCATCAAATCGCGCATGCCCTGCGTCGCGACGCAGTAGCCTTCGACGTTGTCGTGGATCCAAAAGGCATGGACCGCAAAATCGGTCACAATGCCGATCACCGGGGGCGCGTCGTCATAGAGGCGCTTGTACTCGGCCATCGCGCCGCTCGGGAATGCATGGGTGCACACAATCGCGTCCGGGCGCTCGCGCTCGATCAACGGGCGCAGATTGCCGGCGGTGAATTGATGGGCCCAGGTGCGAAAGGGCCCAACCTCGGTCGCGCGTTCGGCGCGGTCGTAGATGTAGCGGTACATTTGCGGAATCGTCTTGACCATCCGCAGATACCCATCCGAGACCACGCGCGAAACGACCAGCGCGGCGTACTTGTACGAATCAACGACCTGCGTGTGAACGTTCGGGTCGATCTCCCGCAACGCAAAGCACACGGCGTTGGCTGCCGAGACGTGCCCGACGCCGACGCTCGCCGAGAGAAAGAGGACGCGGATTAGCTCTCGCCGCCTTCCTCTCCGGCTTCTTCGGCAAATACCAGAAACTCGTCGAGGATCTCTTGCGCGAGGGCATCGTCTTCGAGCAGATTGCCCTCCAGGTCGGTTACGATAAACTCGCTCTCGGCTTCTTCGTCTTGCGGCTCGTGCATCAGCACCGCGTACGAAGCCCCGTCGTCGGGATCTTCCAGAATACCCACCACCTCAAACGGCAGCTCCCCGCCGTCCTTGGTCTCGATGTAGAGGACTTCGCTCAATTCGAGCGGGCCGCTCTTGCTTTCACCGTTGTTGGACGACATGTTGGCTCCTTAGAAGGCGATTCAATGAATACAGCGCTGGACGTTGGCTTGATGTTCGGAAAGCGTCTTCGCAAAGACATGATGCCCATTCCCGCAGTACACGTAATATAGGTCGTCGGTTTTTGCCGGATGGAGCGCGGCGAGGAGGGAGGGCAGGCCGGGGTTGGCGATCGGGGTCGGCGGCAGCCCCGCGTGCTGGTAGGTATTATACGGCGAATCGATCTGCAAGTCGCGCAGCGATAGTGCCGTTTTATGCTTAGGCAGTGCATATTCGATAGTGGCGTCGACCTGAAGCGGGATCCCCAGGCGCAGGCGATTGTAGATGACGCCGGCGATCAGCGGGCGGTCGCCTTCGATCTTCGCCTCGCGCTCAACCAGCGAGGCGACGGTCACCGCTTGCGGCACGGTTACACCCAGTTTGCGCGCAAGCTGTGCTGCGTCGGGTGGGAGTTCCATGGCAAACTGGTCGGTGAGCATGCGCGTTACTTGCGCGGGCGTTGCTGCCAGCGGGACGAGGTAGGTGCTCGGAAACAAATAGCCCTCGTGGCCGCGAAACGAGCGCTCGAACGCAGCGGCACGCCCAACGCCTTGTTCTTGCAGACGCTGCGCGATCTGCTGCGCGGTGAAGCCCTCGGGTATGGTGACCCACGTGGCAACCTGCGCACCGCCGCTGACCAGCTGATCCAAGATCTCTGCCGGCGTTTCGTGCGGCGCGAATGCATAGGCGCCGGCTCGCACCTCGGCATCGGCATGGCGAACTCGCGCGAGCACGCGAAAGGCCAGGGCGCTGCGAATAACACCGCGAGACTCGAGCAGCGATGCGATGTCGGCCAGACTCGATCCGCGCGGAACCACGACCTGCGCGTTGGTTGACGGGAGCGAACGATCGAGAAACACGAGCGCAAACCACACCGCGACCATGCCCGCGACAAGTAAGGCGACGAGCGCGACGAGAGCGCCGAGAATGCGACCTCGGGTCACGAACCGCCCAAGCGCCGGCGCGCGAGAAAGGTCTCCAGAATCAGCGCTGCGGCCATTTTATCGACCACCGCTTTGCGACGCTTGCGCGAGACGTCGGCGGCGATGAGCGTTTTGGTCACCTGGGCCGTCGTCATGCGCTCGTCGACGCGGTGAATCGTTCCCTTGAACACCGAACGCAACGATTCGACGAAAACGTCCATCTTCTGTGCGGCGATTCCGCGCTCGCCCGAAAGCGCGATCGGATCCCCGACGACTAAGTCGCTGACGCCGTAGGATTCCAATAGCTCCTCGATACGCGCGAGATCGGCACGCAGATTGACGCGTTCGATCGTGCCGACCGGCAGCGCAAACGTCTCGGTGGGATCGGCCATCGCCACCCCTATTCGCTTGCTCCCGACATCGAGTGCCAAAATGGCTATGATGCGGCCTTCGGCTTCCTACCGAGATGGTGGACGACGATCTCTTCGATCGCTAGGGTAACGCGTGGGCGCGCGAGCAACGTCGCCGCTCCGGAGCCACGTGGCGTGCGCAGTCCGGCCAAGTTGCGTAAGTCGTCGACGTCGAGCTCGATCAAATCGCGCCAGCCTTCACGGCACGACGCGCAGATGAACCCACCCGCCTCGGGATCCACCCAGGCCCGGTCGCCTTCGAAGCCTTTGCCGCAGCGAACGCAGGCGTCGACCGGCGGTTCGATGCCCAGCGACGCCAAGAGGCGTAGGGAAAAGCGCGGTACCAGCGCGCGCGGCGTCTCCGTCGCGGCGATCGCCGACAAGACACCCGAAAGCAGTGCGTATACTTCTGGGACCGCGAGGTCAGGCTCGCAGAACGCGTCGACCAATTCCGCGATGAGCTGGGCGGTTGCAAAGCGTTCGGGTTCGACCAGCCGCTCCCACGGTGCGCGCACGATGTCGGCATTGACGATCACGTCGAGCGAACGCCCGTGATGCATTTGCAGCTCGCACTCGTTGCCGAACTCGAGTCGCCCGGCAAAATGACTCTTGGCACGGCGCACGCCTTTCGCCACCGCGTCGAGTTTTCCGCGTTCGCTCGTGAAGAGACGGATGATGCGATCGGCTTCACCGAGTGGACGCGCGCGCAGCACAATGCCGCGCGTTTTATACGAGCGGGCCGAAGGAATGGGGAAGCAACTCCGCGAGCGTGGTCGTCACCGGCCCGTCGGGCGTGGTGTAGACCACGGCCATCTGGGGATTGAACTCGGCCAGCACTTGACGGCACGCGCCGCACGGGCTGGTCAGCACGCCGTCGGGACCCGCGATCGCGATTGCGGCGAACTCGCGATAGCCGGCGCTTACCGCGGCGCCGACCGCGACGCGTTCGGCACACATCGTCAGGCCGTAGCTCGCGTTTTCGACGTTAGTGCCCATGAAGACGTGACCTTCACCGGTATCGAGCGCCGCACCGACGGCAAAGTGCGAATACGGAGCGTACGCATTTTCGCGAACCTCGCGCGCGGCCGAGAGCAGCGCCTCATGATCACTGAGCAACGTCGCGCTCATCCGCATGGACGTCCTCGTCGGTGGTCACCGTCCCGTTGGGGCTAATGAATATGCGCACCGAAAGAATTCGCCGGCCGCGCGTGCGCTCAACTTTCAGACGCGTGTGCCGGTCGGCAACGATCTCTTCACCCTCGCGCGGCAGGCGTCCGAAGAGTCCGACCACGTAGCCGCCAATCGTCTCAAAATCCTCGCTGGGTATCGTCGTGCCGAGCTTATCGTTCACGTCCTCGATGTTGGTGCCCGCTTCGACGACTGCTTCTTCATCCGAAACGACGTGAATCGGCTCTTGCTCGTCTTCGTCGTGCTCGTCGCGAATCTCGCCCACGATCTCTTCGAGCAAATCCTCCATCGTCACGAGACCCGCGGTACCGCCGTACTCATCCACGACGATCGACATCGAGAACTTTTCACGCTGCATCTCGCGCAGGAGCTCCGCAATTTTCTTGGTTTCGGGAACGTGCGAGGCGGGTCGCATCAGGGAACGCAGGCTGGTTTGCGCGAGCGTGCCGTTGGCAAGTGCGATCAACAATTCGCGGTCGTGCACGATACCGACGACGTCGTCCTTCGACTCTTGGTAGACCGGCAGCTTTGAGTAGCCGTCGGCAATCACCACATCGAGAGCACGACGTGGAGAATCATCGATGGACACGGCGACGATTTCGGGCCTCGGCGTCATGACCTCGCGCACGATCGTATCGCCGAACTCGATGACTGAGTGAATCATCTCGCGTTCTTCTTCTTCGATCACGCGCTGCTCGGCGCCGACGTCGACCAGCGAGCGGATATCTTCCTCGGTCACGTAGATCTGGTGCGAGACGCGAATGCCGAAGATTCGCAAGATGCCGTTGGCGACAAAGGTAAACGCGTTGCTGATCGGCCCGATCACGATGGCGACGATGCGCAGCGTGGGCGAAAGCACGAGCAGCCACCGGTCGCCGCTTCCCGCGGCCAGCGTCTTAGGAATGATCTCGCCGAAGAGCAGCAACACGACGGCCATCACGAACGTCGACCAGAGCGCCGCCTGCGCCAGGCCCATATCGATCGCAATGGTGGTGGCAAGCGAGTCAGCCGCGAGCAGGGCGATCGTGTTGCCGGTCAAGATCGAGGTGAGCACATGGCTCTTGTTGTCGACCAGAGCGACGACGTCGGCTGAACCGCGCAGTTTGCGGTCGTGGAGAGTTCGGGCGCGTACCCGTCCGACCGAGACCAGGGCGGTCTCCGAAGCGGAAAAGAAGGCCGAGGCGAGCACCAGGACGATCAGCGCGGCAACTTCGAGCCAGTTAGTCGGATGAGCCGCGGTCATGGTGCGGGACTTCGGTCAGGGTCGGTATTCAAAACGGCGCCATTATAGCACAAGGTGCGAGCGAGCCAGCAGGTAGACCGCCAGGGCGACCACGGTTCCGAGAACCGAGCCGGCCACCACCTCGCCGGTACTGTGGATCTTGGCCTCAACCCGGCTCTGGGCCACCAGGAAGGCCACAAAGTAGGCTAGCAGGGCCGCCAGCGGGCGCTGATACAAGAACGCGAGCAGGGTGGCCGCTGCAAAGGCTAGGGCCGCATGCCCGGAGATCGCTCCGCCCTGGAGCGCCGATCCCCGGCCCACCCAAGCCTTGGCGAAGATCGTCGTAATGGCCACCACCGCGAGCACCACGAAGGCGATGTTGCTCGGGACACTGGCCACCGCCTGGAAGACGCGCTGGCCGCCGTTGATCAGGCCTTGGTAGAACACCAGGTAGCCGACGACGACGGCGGCGACCGACGCGATCAGCACGGCCCCGGCCGCTGCATCTTTGGCCGTCTTTGCAAGCGGGTGGTGCGTGACGGTGAGCAGATCGACGATCGACTCGACCGCCGTATTGAGCAGTTCGAGGGCGAGAACCACGGCGATGATGATCACCAAATCCACGACGTAGTCGCGGCCGATACGCAAAATCAGCGCCGCAAGAATCACCAGCAGCGAGATGATCAGATGCGCGCGCATGTTGGGTTGCGTGCGCGCGGCGTACATGATGCCGGCGAAAGCGTGATTGAATGAACGCCAGAATCGCACGCGCCTTAGCTCTCGTAGGGCCAGGGCATGCCGATCGCCGCGGCCAGGCGTCGCTCTTCGGCTTCCATCTTGCGCCGCTCGCCGGGCTCCATATGATCGTGACCGAGCACGTGCAGCAAGCCGTGAATCATCAGGCGCTCCACCTCGCGCTGCAACGGCGCATCGTAGTCGGCGGCTTGACGGCGCGCCGTTTCGATCGAGATGACGATATCGCCGAGCAATACTTCGGGGACGAACCCCTCGGGCTCGAGCGGAAATGAGAGCACATCGGTGGGTTGATCCTTGCCGCGGTGCTCGCGATTGATCGCGCGGATCGCCGCATCATCGACCAGCGTCAGCGAGATGGCTGCATCCGCGTGATCGACCTCGGCGAGCAGCTTGCGCATGACGCCCTTGAGCGCCCGCGGATCGATGCCGCTGCCGCGTACGTTATTGCGGTAGTGGATTTGCATACGCTCGGATGATCTTGGCGACCAGCGAGTGGCGCACGACGTCGGTCTCGTCGAGCTCGACCACCCCAATGTCGTCGATGACGCCGATGCGCTGTGCCGCGTCGCGCAGTCCGCTACGCGCCCCTGACGGCAGATCGATTTGCGTCACATCGCCGTTGACCACCATCTTCGATCCCGAGCCAAGCCGCGTCAAAAACATCTTGAGTTGATCCGCTGTTGCGTTTTGCGCTTCGTCGAGAATCACGAACGCATCGCTGAGCGTCCGGCCGCGCATGTAGGCCAGCGGGGCGACTTCGATCGTGCCGCGCTCGAGATAGCGCTCGACGACCCCGGCGTCGAGCAAATCTTCGAGGGCGTCGTAGAGGGGCCGCAGATACGGGTCGACCTTCTCGCGCAGATCGCCCGGCAGAAATCCGAGCTTTTCCCCCGCCTCAACGGCGGGACGCGAAAGGATCAGGCGGGCAACCTCGCGGTTCTTGAGGGCGCGCACAGCCATCACCACGGCAAGAAATGTTTTGCCCGTACCGGCCGGCCCGATCCCAATCGTGAGCGTGTTGCGTTCGATCGATTGCACCAGCGCGCGCTGTCCGGCGGTCTTGGGCCGGATCTCTTTTCCGCGCTGCGTGCGAATCAAGGTTCCAGGTAATGCGCGACCGTTTTCAGGCGCGCCCGCATCGGCGATCGCCAGTGCTACGTCATCCGGCGTGATCTGCGCACCGTCGACCGCGGCATCGAGCATGCGACGCACCGCGTGTTCCGCGCGTTCGACGTTCGCCGTTGAACCCGCGAGCGTGAGCCGGTCACCGTCCGCGCGAACGCTCACGCGCAGACGTTCTTCGAGCGCGGAGAGGTTCTGATCGAATTGTCCGAAGAGACGAACGCGATCTTCGAGATCGCTTAGATCGACGGTTCGCTGTGACGTGGACTCCAGATCGTTTGCTCCTGAAATGCTTTCGGTGGCCCCAAGACCTCGGCGGCGACGATTGCCCGCACGAGTGTCGCGCTCCCTCCGAACATACCACGAATCGGCGAGGTTCTAATCGCCGGCTCGTGCAGTGGGGTAAACGGCAGCGGCGGCGGTGCCTTCGGGACCGGCGGCGCCACCGGACGAGGCGGCGGTGACGGCGCATCGACCGGCGGCATCGCGAATGCGGCGAGCGACGGCGCAGGCTGCGGCACCAGCACGGGAGCCGGCCGCGGCGGTGGTTGCGGCATCACGCGTTGGGGCGTAGCCGCGCGTTGCGCCTGCGCTCGCTGGGCGTTCTTACGGATGCTCGAGATCACGCCGAACGCCACGATAATCAGCCAGACGATCAGGCCGAGGTTGTGCATCGCGCCTTATCTCGGCGGTTGCGGCGGCTGCGTGGCGTCGGGTCCCGCGCCGCCTTCGACGCTGTTCCCGATGGAATCGCGCATGCCGGTGTCTGCCTGCAGATTCTTGAGCTTATAGTAGTCCATCACGCCGAGGTTGCCGCTTCTGAAAGCCTCCGCGATAGCCAGCGGGATCGCGGCTTCGGCTTCCACGACCTTGACGCGCATGGCTTGCGTCTCGGCCTTCTGCTCCTGTTCGGCCGCTTGCGCAGCATACTGGCGCTCTGCGGCCTTGGCCTGAGCGATCTTGCGATCGGCATCCGCTTGGGAGGTCTGCAACTCGGCGCCGATGTTCTTACCGACGTCGACGTCGGCGATGTCGATCGACACGATTTCGAACGCCGTTCCGGCGTCTAAGCCTTTCGCGAGCACGGTCTTAGAAATGCGATCGGGATACTCGAGCACTTCCTTGTGATCGATCGCCGCACCGACCGCGGCAACGACGCCTTCGCCGACGCGCGCGATGACCGTTTGTTCGCCGGCGCCGCCGACGTAACGATCGAGGTTACTGCGCACCGTGACACGCGCCTTGACGTTGAGCTGAATACCGTTCTGCGCGACGCCTTGAAACGTGGGCGTCTCGATGACCTTGGGAGTGACCGAGGTCTGGAGCGCTTCGACGACGTTGCGCCCGGCCAGATCGATCGCCGCGGCACGCTGCCAGTCCAGCGGAATCTGCGCGCGTTGTGCGGCGATCATCGCGAACGTCACGTTCTCTACGTTGCCGCCGGCGAGAAAGTGCGACTGCATCTGATCGACGGTGAGATTCAAGCCGGCCTTCCGCGCGCGCACGTAGTTCGCGACGATGACGCTGGGCGGTATGCCGATTAGCCGCATGCGCACGAGCGTAATGATCCCGAGCGGCACGCCCGCCGCGACGGTGCGGATCCAGGTAGCGATCGGAAAGTAATACAAAAATACGAAAAAGAGGATGATCGCTACGATAAAGATGATCACCACACCGATGGTCGCGAGTTCCACGCTATTTATATCTCCTTAATCAACCTGAAGCTTATTTGTAGCTCGGGAGTGTAACCGGCTCGACGAACACGCGCGCACCTTCGACGCGGGTGACGCGGATGGGCGTGCCCGCCGCAATGAATTCGCCCTCGGTGAGCACGTCGACGCGTTTCCCGTCGATCTGCGCTACGCCCGCCGGGCGCAAGAACGACGCGGCAACTCCGGTCATGCCACGCAGCGACGTATGGTCGCTGCTCGCAACGTAGTCGGGGCCTTGCGCTTCGACCAGCGCCAAACGCCGCATCCACGCGTTCTGCGGAAAGATGCGGGTGAGCAGCGCGAAGCAGATCGCGGTTAAGATGATCGCCGTTGACATGGCTTCAATCGCAATGAACGTGAAGGGTATGCCGAAGGCCAGAAAGACCGCGGCAAGCAGGGCGAGCCCGCCAAGAATGCCGGGAAAGCCATGACCGGGAACCACGTGTAATTCCCATAAGATGCCGAGCAGGCCGATGACCGCAAGACCAATGACGAGGCCATTGGTAAATCCGGCAACGACATGCGTCCCAAAGAAGAGTGCCAGCGCGAGGACGCCGATCGTGCCGGCGATCCCGTGCAGCGTCTGCAACTCGACGATCAAGCCGAGCCCGGCGACCGTGAGGAGCAATGACGTAAT
Source organism: Vulcanimicrobiota bacterium (assembly GCA_963833045.1). Taxonomy (GTDB): domain Bacteria; phylum Vulcanimicrobiota; class Vulcanimicrobiia; order Vulcanimicrobiales; family Vulcanimicrobiaceae; genus Aquilonibacter. Next base: position 20,312 of record CAWHWL010000014.1, on the reverse strand, counting down.
GATCGGCTGATTGATGAAGCGCGCGACCTCTTCGCCCCAGGTGTACTCAGCCGTCACCCGCGGTGCATCGGCGAGATGCACCGTGCCCAGCGCCGCGGTGAGGCTTGGTTCGATGGCATCAGCCATCCCGAGCTTCACGGCATCTTGCGCGGAAAGCGTCAAAATCGTCCCCGGCGTTTTATAGCCGGGCACGTCGATCTTCGCGTCAACGAAGGCCGCCGCGAGATTCTCCGGACGATGATTGCGTTGCGCTGTCGCGGTAAACAGTGCTTTCACCGCTGATATGGTCTCGGAATTGTCCGGGTGGGGCAGGGCCGACCCGAACGCGGCACCGGGCGCTAAAAAAATGCGGGACGCCGTGAGCGTGATCAGCGACGCTGCGGAAAACGCGCGATGCTCGACGTACGCGTAGACCGGTTCATGCGCGCCGTAAATCGCGCTTTGGATATCCTGTGCGGCTTCGACCAAGCCGCCGTCGCTATTGACGTCGAGGATAACCGCGGCCGCGTGATCATCGTTGGCCTTTGTGATCGCACGCTGCACCAAGTGCGCCATCCCATCGTCGACCATGCCGGTAATCGGCACGACCACGACAACGGGAGCGCTTGGTGCAGCCCGCGCGAGCCCGGCAAAGCCGGCCGCCACGAAGGCGAGCGAGAAGGCGACTCGGACCAGGCGCAAACCAACCATGCCGGATGCTACTTTCGCAACACGGTAAGGTTTCTTCTAAAGGGGGTTCTTTAGAGGTGTTTAGCCCAGTTCTTCGGAGACGATTTGGCGGATCAGATTACCGTCGGCGAGGCCTTTGAGCTGCGGCATCACCGCTTTCATCGCGGCGCCTTGATTGCGCCCGTCCGCAGGAAGCCCGGCGAGCGCGGCCTTGACGATCGCGCGAATCTCATCGGCCGATTTTTGCGTGGGCAAATAAACCGTGAGAATCTCACGCTCCGCGCGCTCTTTGTCGGCGAGATCCTGGCGCCCGGCTTTTTCGAACTCCGCTAGCGAGTCGTTGCGCTGCTTGACCAGCTTTTGGACAACGGCAAGCTCATCGCCGTCGGAGAGCTCCGCGCCCGCTTCGCTGCGTTTATAGGTGAAGCCGGAGAGCGCCGAACGAAGCGTATCCAACCGAAGCTGGTCGCGCGCCTTCATCGCCTCCTTAAGGTCGGAGGCGATGCGGTCTTTCAGGGAACCCAAGGACTATGCCCGGCGCTTGCGAGCCGCGGCAGACTTCTTCTTGCGGCGAACGCTCGGCTTTTCGTAGTGCTCGTGCTTGCGCGCCTCGGCGAGAATACCCGCCTTTTGGGTGGCCTTTTTGAAACGGCGCAGCGCGCTCTCGATCGATTCGCCCGGAGATACGCGAACTTCCATTATTGAATGACCCCCCTTCGTGGCGCCTCCGCACGGGAGCACGCAAAGATTAGGCCTCGTCGCGAGGCCTAGCCGGGGTACTGTAGCACTATCCGGGGGGCCAGGTCAAATGCCTTCCCGCTAGCACGTGCACGTGCAGATGGTCGACGGTTTGGCCGCCGTCCTTTCCCGTGTTCATCACCAGGCGATAGCCGTCACGGCCGCGCTCGCGCCCGAGCTTGGTCGCAACCTCCATCAAATGCGCCAGCAGCTGCGCATCGTCCGCGTCGGAAAGCTCGCCGATATTGGCATGATGGGCCACCGGCATCACCAAAATATGCGTGGGCGCTTGCGGGTTGATATCCTCGATGGCGAGCACGCGGTCATCGCGGTAGACGGGCTTCGAGGGAATCTCGCCGGCCGCGATCTTGCAGAACAGGCAATCCATCGTCGAGGCTCTCCTATCGTCGAATGATGAAGTTCCACGACTTGGTCGTGGTGTTCCCGGCCATATCGGCGACGCGCACCGTCACGTGCACCGTGCCGCTATGATACGAATATTGCGGCATGTATTGGATGAAGGCCGCCGAGCGCAGCGACTCCGAGGTGACGTCGCGTCCGTCGACCCAGAGCACGATGCTCGATGGATTTACCGGAACCGCATCAGCCACAAAGGTTACGTAGATCGCCGGCGAGCTGGTGTTGACGACCGCATTTTCATTCGGAGCAAAATCCGACACGCCCGGCGGCGAGCTGGAGGCCGAGAGCGTCTGCGGCGCCGCAGCGTCGGGTGCGTTCGCCGTTCCAACACGCAAATGACCGATGATCGGCACGTTGGTGAAATTTGCTCCATTGGGAATTCGATAGCTCGCGGTATAGACGCCGTGCGAGGTCTCGCTCATCGCAAGGTTCGTCACGTAGGATCCGATGTCGAAGGTAGCGGCGCCGCCGGGGGTGCCCTGCAACGTAATGTTGAGCGTGTCGCCGGCGCGAAGCGGGCGATTGCTGTCGATCGCGATCGACGTGATCTGTGGGCTGCCGGGGACGGGTGAGACCGCCGCGATCGGACGACTCGCCAAGATCGTGCGGATTTCGTTCGTTTCAACGTTGTAGCGGACGGTGACGACGTCGCCCACGTGCAGATCGGCGATCACGGCCGTTTTTCCGTTGAGCACGATCTGCGTCGTACGATCGGGCACGATGACGTGACCATCCATCATCACGAATTCCGTCGACGTTGCCGCTGCGACCGTTCCGGCGCGTGAACCGAATTCGTCGGCAACCCGCTCCACGTGACCGGCGCGGTCCATGTAGATGCGTGCAAAGTCGCCCGGACGCACATCGCTCAGCTCACCCGGAACCACGACATTTGCGGCCACGTCGTGCATCTCGACGATCGCGTTCGTCCCGATCGGCACGGTGTGGATCGTCGCGTTGTATTCCAGCGTCACCGTCGGCGGATCCGAGACGAGGTCGACGGCCGCCACCGTTCCAAAACGCTCGGCGGACGTATGCGTCAGGACCAGCCCGCTCGACGAGCGCCCGACGAGTTGCGCGACGATGGTGACGGTATGCGTGTGGCTGTCGTAGGTCGCTTGCGCGCCGAGCACATCGGTGAAAAAGCGCAGCGGCGCGTAGAGCACGTCGTGGACTTCGATCGCGCCGTCTTTACCGCCGATCGGAACGCTCACGGTACGCGCGCCAACCTGCGTCTCGATCTGCGAACCCGATCGGATAAACTGCAATCCCAAGGCTTCAATCGTGCGGCGCACCGGCGCGTACAGTTCACCGTGCAACATCATCGGCGGCGGCTGCAGCGGCAGCTTCACGCCGTTGATCACGATTGCGATCGCTGCCGCCAGAACGTGAATCACCGTTGCTCCTCTACGATCTCACGATACACTGCGGCCGTCTCACGCGCGGTCCGATCCCAACTCAGCGCTCCGACGGCCTCGCGCCCACGTTCAACGAGCGCGGTACGCAAAGCCTGGTTATCGAGCAGACGCTCGATCTGCGCGCGGGCGCCCTCGACGTCGCGCGGTTCAAAGGTCAACGCGGCGCCCGCGACCGGATCGGGAATCGACGTCGCGGTCGCGATCACCGGACAGCCCTGCGCCATCGCCTCAACGAACGGCAACCCGAAGCCCTCGAGCAGCGACGGATGCACGAGCGCCGTGGCCCCGGCGTAATACGAGGCGAGCGCGTGATCGTCGACGTCGCCGAGCGCAACGGCTTGGCGGCGATCGTTCGAGAGACGCTGCAACTGACCGCCGAAGTCATCCGGCCCGCTGAGATACAAATCGATCTCGTAACGCGGCGGCAGGGAGGCCCAGGCTTGCAGCAGCGTTGGGAGATCTTTGTGCGTGCGGTGATTCCCGACGTTGATCAGATACGGGCGCTTTCCGCGGTACGGCGCTGCTTGAACGAAAAACGCTTCGCGCGGCGCCAGCGGCACGACGCGGATCTTTGCCGGATCGGCGCCGAGCAGCGTCACCAAATCCCCGATCGTTCGGCTATCGGAGGTGATGATGCGCGCGGCTTTTCGCGCCGCGCGTTGCACCACGGCACGATAGTACGGCGCGATCGTGGGCTTGAAGAACTCGAGAAACCGTAGATGGATCACATCGTGGATTGTGAACACAAAACGCCCGCCCGCAAAGAGCGGAACGTATTGGGACATGAAATGCGCTACGTCGATGCGGTCGCGGCGCATCTGCAACGGCAGGGCGATTTGATCGAGCATGCCCAGGTTCTCGCCGTGGCTGTACACGCGATAGTCGAACTCGGGTGCGACCCGGGGCAGTCGCGCCGCCACTTCCTCAATGTAGGTGCGCATCCCGACGGAGATGTGGCGGCCGCAGCGTGCATCGAGGCCAATGCGTACCATCAAGGAGCCGCTAACGCTTCTTGCGGTCGCGCGTGGATTGTCGCAGCGACTTCCACGCAACCACCGCAGGATAGAGCGCGGAATACCACGCGACGAACCATCCACGCGGACCGTCGCGCAGCGCCCCGCGCCGCACTAAGCCATTGCCAAAACGCGGCAGCACCATCGCCGCTTCGCCGAGCGTTCGCGGCACATTCGGCGGCTGCGCCAGCGCCTCAATCGCCGTATAGCGAGCAAACTTCTCGAGGTAGGCGCGCGCGTCGGGGTACGAGTAGTGCAGCAGCGTTCCATCGAGCTCGCGAACGTCGCCGTTGCAGACGAGCCGCTCGTGCAGCAATGCGTCGCCACCGGTTGCGGGTTGCGCCTCGATGCGCGCGAGGCTGGTGCGCACCAGGCGCAGCAGCGATTCGCCGCTCCACAAGCGCATCGGCTTCCCGCGAAAATAGGTCGAGCGCCGGACCCGATATCCGTCGGCATCGCCGGATGCCGCCAGGATCGCCTCGCGCAGACGATCGTCGAGTTGTTCGTCGGCGTCGAGCATCAGGGTCCAAGGCGTCGCGATCTGCGCGAGGCCGAAGCGGCGCGCATCGACGAAATCGTTCCACTCGCGCTCAATGACGCGGGCACCGGCGGCGCGTGCGTAGGCCACCGTGTTGTCGGCCGAGCATGCATCGAGGACGAGAATCGAAACGCCGTGCGGCAGGCTGGTGATGGCGCGCGGCAAATCGCGCTCCTCGTCGCGGGTGAGGATGAACGCGGTGAGGTCGCTAGGATTCAACGCGCTCGCCGACCGAGCGTACCTCGGCAGGGGAGCCGCCGTGCGCCAGCGCCGCGCCGACGAAGTCACGATAGAGCGGCGACGGATCGTTGGGCCGCGACTTGAACTCGGGATGCGCTTGCGTTCCCACGAACCATGGGTGCATATCGGGCGGAAGCTCGACGATCTCGACCAGCGTGGTCTTGCCGACGGTGTGGTGCCCCGAGAATCGCATCCCCTGCTCTTCGAAGACCGGACGATAGCGGTTGTTGAATTCGTAGCGATGGCGATGGCGTTCGCTGATCTCGGGCGAGCCGTACGCGCGCAGCGCGAGCGAGCCCGGCTCGAGCACGCAACTGTACGAGCCCAGGCGCATCGTGCCGCCGTAGATCTCCAGATCGCGCTGCTCGGGCATGAAGTCGATCACCGGATCGGGCGTCGTTTCGTCAACCTCGATCGACATGGCCTTGGGAATCCCACAGACATTTTGCGCAAACTCGACGCACGCGAGCTGCATCCCAAAGCAAATCCCTAAGAACGGAATCCCATGTTCGCGCGCATAGCGGATCGCCTGGAGTTTGCCGTTGACGCCGCGCGCGCCAAAACCGGGCGCAACCAGAATGCCGTGCGCCCCTTCGAGCACGCTGACACCCTGCGCTTCGACCGTCACCGAGTCGATGCGCTTGATCTCGACTTCAGCATTGTGATAAATGCCCGCGTGATGCAGCGCTTCGACGATCGAGATGTAGGCGTCTTTGAGTTCGACGTACTTTCCGACGAGCGCAATGCGAATGCGATGCTTGGGCTCCATGATACGGTCGACGATCTTGGTCCACTCATCCAGTTTGGGCGCGTTCGTGGGTAAGCCCAACTTGCGCACCGCTGCACTAGCCAGGCCCTCGGCCTCGAGATTGAGCGGAACTTGATAGATCGTCTTCGCATCGATATTTTGTACGACCGAACTGGGCGACACGTCGCAGAAGAGCGCGATCTTCTCCTTGAGTTCGATCGGCATCGTGATCGCCGACTGCGTTCGACAGACAATCGCGTCGGGCGAGATACCGATTCCGCGCAATTCGCGCACCGAATGCTGGGTCGGCTTGGTCTTGAGCTCGTCGGCTGCGCCCAGGTGCGGCACGAGCGTGAGGTGGCAGTACATCACGTTTTCATCGCCGACGTCGTAGCGCATCTGGCGGATCGCTTCCAAGAACGGCAGCGACTCGATGTCGCCGACCGTGCCGCCGACTTCGACGATACACACGTCGGCGCGGCTGGCTTCGGCAACACGCTTGATGTGCGCCTTGATCTCGTTGGTGATGTGCGGGATGACTTGAACGGTCGCGCCCAAATACTCGCCGCGGCGCTCTTTTTCAATGACGGAGTTGTAGACCTGGCCGGTCGTCACGTTGTTCGCGCGGACCAAATTTTCGTCGATGAACCGCTCGTAGTGGCCAAGATCGAGGTCGGTCTCGGCCCCGTCTTCGGTCACGAACACCTCGCCGTGCTGGTAGGGGTTCATCGTGCCCGCGTCAACGTTAATGTAGGGATCCAGTTTCTGGATCGATACGCTGATACCGCGAGCTTTAAGGAGTCGTCCGAGGGACGCAGCGGTGATGCCCTTGCCGAGCGAACTCACCACGCCGCCGGTGAAGAAAATGTACTTCGCCATCTCGGGATGTGTATATTCGCGTTAGCCGGGGGTCATCACCTTGACATAACGCTCGCGACCGCCGTAATCGCGCTCGAGCGTGACGGTTGCCCCCGGGAACGCCGCCTGCGCGAGCGCAAGCAAGCCCTCCGCAATCGGGGGTGCGCCCTCAGCCAGCACCAGGCCGCCGGCGTTGACCAGCCGCGGCACACGGGCGAAAAATCGGCGATAGTAGGCGAGCCCATCGGGGCCCCCGTCGAGCGCTAGAGCGGGCTCGAAGCGCAGGTCCGGATCTCCCTCGCCGGTGGGCACGTACGGCAGGTTGGCGACGATCGCATCGTAGCGGTTGCGCACAACCGGTTCGAGCAAATCGCCCAAATAAAACGCGACGCGCTTTTGCAAATCGAGGCGATCGCGATTGGCGATCGCGACGATGAGTGCCTCGGGGGAGGCGTCGGTCGCATCGATGCGCGTCTGCGGCACCTCGGCGGCAAGCGTTAGCGCGATCGCGCCGCTGCCGGTGCCGACATCAAGCGCACGCGGCGCGTTGTACGCCGCGCAGATGGGCGATCGCTGCTTCAACCAGATGCTCGGTTTCGGGGCGCGGGATCAGCACGCGCGGATCGACGAGGAATTCGCGCCGATAAAAGCCGGCGCTGCCAACGATGTACGCCAGCGGCTCCCCTTGGTCGAGGCGCGCCTTGAGTTCTTGGTATTTCGCAGCGACATCTTGCGGGAGCGGATCGTCAGCATGGGCGCGCACGTGCGCAGGCGACTTGCCGGTGACGAACGCCAACAGTGCCAAGTTCATCTAGGCCGGAGCGGCTTCGCCGGCGAGTAAGCGCGCTTGTTCGTCGGCGAGGAGATCGTCGACGATCGGGGTGAGCGCGCCGTCCATGATGCCGCGAATGTTGCCGTAGCTCTGGTTGATGCGGTGATCGGTCACGCGGTCTTGGGGAAAGTTGTAGGTGCGAATCTTCTCCGAGCGATCGCCGGTGCCGACTTGGCTGCGCCGCAACGACCCCATCGCTTCTTCTTTTTCGCGTTGCTGGCGCTCGTAGAGCATCGCGCGCAACATCTGCATGGCCTTCTCGCGGTTCTGCATTTGCGAACGCTGTTGTTGCGAAGCGACGACGATCCCGGAGGGCACGTGCGTGATGCGAATCGCCGATTCGGTCTTGTTGACGTATTGGCCGCCGGCGCCGGAAGATTTATAGGTGTCGATCTGCAGGTCGCTTGATTTGATCTCGATCTCCACGTCGGCATCGACTTCGGGCAGCACCGCAACCGTCGCCGTCGAGGTATGAATCCGTCCTTGCGCTTCGGTCGCGGGAACGCGTTGCACCCGGTGCACGCCCGACTCGTATTTGAAGTAACGATACGGTGAATCGCCCTTCATGCTCAGAACGATCTCTTTATAACCGCCGGCATCGCTCTCGCTCTCGGAGGACAGCTCGACGCGCATCCCGCGCGACTCGGCGTAGCGCATATACATCCGCGCGAGGTCGCCCGCGAAGATCGCCGCTTCGTCGCCGCCCGCCCCGGCGCGGATTTCGATGAAGACGTCCTTCGCATCGTTGGGATCTTTGGGCACCATGAGCACCGAGAGCTCGGTTTCGAGCTGCTCGCGCTGCGGACGCAATTCCTTGAGTTCTTCTTCGGCTAACTCGCGCAGCTCGGCATCCCCGCCCTCGCGCAGCAAGCCTTCGTTGGCGACGATGTCGTCGAGAAGTTTGCGATAGCGGCGATAGGCGTTGACCGTCTCTTCGAGCTGCGCGCGCTCTTTGACCAGCGCGGTGTAGCGCGCCTGATCAAAGCCGCCCGAGGGATTGGCCAACTCCGCCTCGATCTCGTCGAAGCGCCGGACCATCGTATCGAGGCGTGCGATCACGCTTGCGTTTAATTCAGCCATATCGATTCACGTCGGGAACGAAAAAGACGAGCCGCAGTGCAGCTCGTCTTGAACTTTGGACTAGGGCGTTAAGCCTCGACGGCCTTCTTCGCGTCCTTGGCGGCCTGGCGTTGCGCGGCTTCTTGCTTTTTCTTCTCGGCGGCGGCAGCGCGTTGATTGAACTTATCGACGCGACCGGCCGTATCGACCAGCTTCTGCGTACCGGTGAACAGCGGATGGCACGCCGAGCAAATCTCGACGGCAATTTCTTTCATGGTCGAACCGGTGGTAAAAGCCGCACCGCAGGCGCAGTGGACTTTAGCCTCGGGATACCAGTTGGGGTGGATCTTCTCTTTCACAGCCCCATGATTATAGCAGGGCGCGCAAGAGGGGTGACCTCTCGGCAAGCTACGGAATTGGCGGCTTGGCCGTGCCGAGGCAATCCGGACCAGTGAAGAGGCCTTCGTATGGGCTGAAATATAGGCAACCCGCGCCAATCACTGAGCCGGTAGCTCCATGCCTGTACTGCTCGTAGACGACGATGGGCGTTCCTGAACCCCGCTCGTACGAGAAGTAGAGAATCGCCCGTTCGTTCCCATAGGTTCGCGAGTTCACAATGCGCCGAATCCATGCCCGCTGCTTGGACGTCATTGGCATCGCGTTTGGCCCGAATGCACGGCTAACCGGGTACGCCGGGAATAGAATCGGCGGGTTTGTTTTCGCGGGCTGCACATGTGCAGCGTGCGAACACGCTACCAGGAAAAGGATCGCGAAAAGGACACCGCATCGGAAGCTCATGCACGCGCGCTTCTGAAGGCCCACGTCTTGCTAACACCATCGAAGCCAAGAAGCGCACCTCCCCGGGTTGGGAGCAGCCCCACGAGGCTTAGGGAACGGGCTGGCCGGTGATTGCTTGGATCAGATGCCCCGCGTACGGAACGCCGACGCCGGTGACCATATCGTAGCCCGGGCCGGCCGAGGCGCCCGGAACCGGTGACGCCGGCGTGTACGTCGGGTTCGCCATCTGGTTGTCGCCGTACACGATGTCGTAGAAAACTTGGTTGTATGCGAGCGACGGCATCCAAGCGCTGTTGTATGTGTATGGCGTAGCCTTGTATATCGCATACAGATACGGTGCCGCGTTGCCGAGACGCCAAGGTGTTGCGCCGGAACCGCCGGCGCACGCGCCCGTCGAATGGGCCTTGCATGCGCTCAATACGTCGGCCCACATTGCGGCCATCTCGGGCGCCGCAACCGACGTTCCGCCTATGACGCAGATTTGTTCGCCGCATCCGGCCACCGCATTGTTGACCGTCGACACGCCGGTACTTGGATCGCCGATCATCGAAACGTCGGGCTGCTCGCGAGACGTCGCGCCCAGCGCCGCTTGCCACGCGGGTGCGGGGATCCCGACTCCCCCGGTCGCGGACGCACCGCCGCCCGATCCTTCGGTTGCACCGTAGCCGGTGTCGAAGGTTGAGATACCCCACGCGAGCCACGGCGCGGTCTGCTGACCGTAGACGTTGACGTTGGCGGTGATCCCGCCGACCGACGTGACGCTCGGATCGCCCGCCGGATACGAATCGCAGACCTGTCCGAGATAAGTGGTGGCGCTAAAGCATTCGGCCGAACCGTTGTCGCCGGAGGAGACGAAGACGGCGATGCCTTCGATCGCGAGCGCCGCGAACTCGAGCTGCGAATACGAACCCTCGTAGCCGCCGGGACCGCTGTAGCCGCTCCAGCCTTGCTGCGGCTCGCCGCCGCCGTAGCTCAGTGAAAGTACGTCGGCCGCGTTGTCGGCGATGGCTTGCATGATCTCGGGATCGGATTCAATCAGACCGATCTCCGGTCCATAGTCCGGCGCGTTGCTTGCGCACGGAGACGGGAAGCTCGCGGTCGTGCAATCGGCCGCGTTATACGCAAGATAGAAAAGGACGTTTGAGCCCGGCGCAAGCGTCGAGGCTTGTTGCGTGTCGAGTTGCGCTTCACCATCTTCGGGATTACAGTTGGGCAACGAGCTCGCGCACGGCGGCGTCACCGGCGGCGGAGACTGAAAACTTCCCGAGTACGGGAACGTACAGCCGCTGGCAGCGGTGCAACCGCTCTTCGAAAGTCCTGTTGCGATCGGCACGGGCGAGACTTGCACCTCGGTCACGGGTGCCGCGGCCGACGTGTTGGTGGCGGCAAGGTACGCATTCAAATCGACATCGCCGTGGCCGCTGGTCGTCGTGTTGATCGGGCCGGTACCAATGATGCCCAGATTGATACCCGCGCCGTCGTAGCCGGCGCTATATGCACCGACGTAATCAAACGCGGCGCGCACCGTAGAGGGCGAGAAGCCGACGGTCAAACCGGAGCCGGCCTTGGGCGGCATGATGATGTAGGTGTGATCGGCTCGGTATTTCACGATGCCGCCGACCGCATCGACGGCGAGCTGCTGCAGGAAGTGCGGCTGCGAATTCGGCGCGATGAACTGCTGACCGTTGCGTTGATAGATGCCGAAGGTCGTGCCGAAGGCTTTTTCCACGTTTGCCTGCGGACCCGAGACACTCAGCAGCATCCGCTGCTTCCAACCTGCAACCGCCAGGCCGTTGTTTACAAAGTATTGCGCGGTGTTTTGATAATCGGTTTGCGATGCGCCGAACTGCGCGGCAATTTGATCGGGGGTTAAAAAGTGACGGAAGCTCGACGAGCCGGGATTTTGAACGGCCTGCGCGTAGGCCAGCAATCCCTGCGCATTCTGTTGATGCACGAGCACCGAGACGCTCATGTGCGCGTTGGTCACGGGACCCACGTAGGTCGCGCCCGACATCGCGCTTTGACCGTAGTTCTGCACGAGCAACTGCGGCGGCACGTTGCTGTTCGAGCTGACCGGCGGCTGGGTTACCGGAACGGCCCCGCCGCCGCCACCGCCACCGCCGCACGCAGCCAGCGCGATCGCAAGTGCGGCAGCCGCCGCGAAAGCCAGACGGCGATTCACTTTAGACCTCCCAGGTGCCCGGCCGCCGCGGCGCGGGCGATGTTCTCGATGCGTTTTGCTCGCTGCGTTGCGCGCGCGAAGGCGATGCCGGATGCGTGGGCGGCGATGCTCGCCGACAAGCCGGAGACGCCGCCCGGATTCGCGCTCAGCGTCCGCACCGTGTTAAGGCCGGTCGGCGCACCCGTATACCAGTATGCTTCGCTTAGCGTATCGGTCTGCAGCGGAGCACTGGGTCCGCCTAGGGCACCGTAGAACGCGTACGTCGTGTCGTAGAAGTAGTCGTAGTACAAGTTCTGCACGTCGTCGATCGTGACGCAGGCCGGTCCGACGGTCGTGGTCGAGACGTAATTCTTGACCACGTAACTGTCGATCGTTTCCGTCTCGGTGTACCCGAGCGCCGGATCGACAATGCTAATCGTGCGCCTGAAATCGTCGGCCGACGCCACCGTTGGACCACTCGGACTACACTCGTGAGGGAAGACCGTTTTCGCCCTCGTCAACGGTAACGTCGCTATAGAGACTGGTGCCGCTCCACCACTGCGGAATCGCCAGCGTCCCAAGCGTATCGTTCCCAAGGCGCTCGGTCAGATTGATCACACCGCCGGAGGGTGCGCTAAAGACAAATTCGAGTTCGCCCTGGCCACTGTCTATCGTGTAGTTTCCGGCGAAGCTAGCAAAAGCCGTGATCGAGTTTGAGCCACCGCCGGGGACAGTGTCGGTCTCGGTGTACGCCCCGTCTGGGGTGTAGGTTCGGCTGGTCGTCGTGCCGTCGGAAAGCGTCGCATTCACCGTATATGGTGGTCCGTTGACGATCGGGCTGTGGAACGGCAACGGCGAAGCGATGGCGTAGACCAGCGGCGTCGCGTACGTCGTGACGGTCGTGTCGCCGGGTTGATTGCCGGGCTGGTTGGGGATCGCGTCGCTCGAGGTTTCGCTCAACTCCGCGAAGCTTTGCGGCGCCGGCGCCGTGGTTGCTTCGACGATCGCGTCGGTCGTGACGGTGGTGGTATTCGTCGAATACGTGTCGTTCTCGACGCTGTGTTCGTCAGCGGTGCCTCCAGGCGCCCCAGGCGCGGTGGTCATTGTCACCGTCACCGAGACCGATGCACTTGACGTTGCCGTCGGCATCGCGCACGGCGTTGCGCGCGCGATGGTTGATAGCAGTGTTCCCATATAGCTGAACGTCGCGCCCGGCGTGATCGGTTGAACGCCGACCAGGGCTGCATGCGCACCGGTTCGCGTCGTCGCATCCGGTTGCACGCCGACGCATCCATCCGGATTCGGATTCGGAATCGCGCCCGTTGTGCTCGCGTAGATGGCAAAATAGAGCGGCTGGGTCCCGTTGACCGTGTAGACCGGCGACGAGGTCGCCGCAATGGAAATCGTGTTGCCGCTCGCGCTAAACTGCCCGGCCGGGTACCAGAAGCCGTTGCTCTCGTACACCGATAAGTAATATGTTGCCGTCGGCGCGCTCGCGAATGTAAGACTGAAACCCGGCAAGCCATTCATCGAAAGCGCGTTCGAGGTGATCGTGTAATAGGCAAGTGCAGTAAATGGAGCCGGGGGCGTTGCGGCGGCGCGGACGCTGACGAGGGTATGCCGCTTTGAGATATCGAGCGTCGGGGTGTTGCCCGGAGCAACCGTGCCGGCGGTCATCGTGCCGCTCCCTGAACCGGTGGGCAGCGTGAGCGTTCCGCTGACGTAGCTTCCGACAATCACCGGCAGCGCGGTTGTCGAACCAGAGGCGCCCAGCGTGAAGTTCGCGGGCGACGGGTTGGGCGTCGGTGTTGCCGTACCGCTCGGGGTGGGCGTTGAAACCGGTGTAGGAGGTGTGCTCCCGCCTCCGCCGCCACATGCAGCAACCGCCGCAACAAGAAGAACGGCTCCCAGGAACGCAAAGCGAGCGTGCACGCAGGCTCTCCTAACAGAAACGCCAGAGGACGAGACAAGTTTGCCCTCCTTACCGTTACTTTGGTAGCATCCCTGCGGAGCGATCATGAGAAAAGCATTACTTTTTACACTCATAACCTTTGCCGTCGCACCGGCTCTTAGCATTGCTGCGGCGCAACGTGACGTTGCGACCATTCGCAATTCGGGCTCTACCAATACCGCCGGATTTACGATTACCGTATGGTCCGATGCGACCGGCAGCGCAAGCGTGCAAGCGGCGACGCCGAAAGCATTCGGTGTACCCAACGATCTAAGCGCGCGATTCTTCGCCGATCTTCGCGCGGCTTCGAGCGCGGTCGCACCGGCGACGCACTGTATGAAGAGCGCGTCGTTTGGAACGAGTACGATCGTGCAATGGCACGGATGGAGCTCGCCCGATCTGCAATGCAGGCCCTTCTCAGCCAGCCTGCGTGCGCTTGCCAATGACATCAATGCGATCGAAACCGCGGCCGGCATCACGACGCAGCTCCATCGCGGCATCCGACTTCCGCCCGACGTGCGCAAGATTCCGACGACGATTCCCGAAGTGCAGCCGACGTGAAGTACCCTGTTCTGATCCTCGCCGCGATAGCGCTGATCGCCGCCGCGCCGCCTCCGCCGACCCCGCCCCCAACGCCGCCGCCGCTGGTCGATCCGCAAGTGTCGCCTGGGCCCGCGACTGTGGGAAATCCCGACGCGGCGCCGCTTGCCACGCCGACGCCGAACCTTGATTCAATTCTTGGCGGTATGCCGGCGGGAGCAAAGCAAAAGCCCGGAGCGAAGGCCTCACCCTCGCCACCGCCGGAGCGCAAGGGACTCGACGGCGTGTGGGAAGTGCAGATTCAGCGCGGCCCCAAGACGGAGTACGAGCACATGAATCTCGTGCAAAAGGGTCAGGACCTCAACGGCATCTTTCTCACGAAAGAAAACAAGAAATATCCGGTAACCGGATCGCTGGATCCACAGAACAACGTGCGCCTGGTGGTTTCGCTGCCCGACGGTTCGACGATTCTGTTGGAGGCGCGCGTCGACGGAACGACCGACATGCTCGGCATGTTTACCGATGCGCAAGAGCGCGTACCGTTCACCGCCGCGTATCGTCCAAAAGAAAGATGGATCGATACCATCAACGCGACGCCCGGTGGCCTGCCCGGCGGCGGCGGAAGCGGGCCGCCCTAAGGCACCTTGGTTCCGGTCACCGCTTGAATGAGGTGACCGGTAAACGGCGCACCAATTCCGGTGACTTGATCGTATCCGGGGCCTGATTGGTAGCCGTTCGGTGTCGTCGCCGGCGTGGGTGCCCCACTCGGCGGCACCGCTTGATTGTTGCCGTAGATCACATCGTAGAACGTTTGCGCATAGCTGAGCTGCGGAACAAAGCTCGACGTATATGCACCGGTTGCGAGCGACGGGCTCGACGTTCCATAAATTGCATAAAGCAGCGGCGCGGGATTTCCGAGGCGGTATCCGGTTGCGCCGCCTTTGTTGCAGGTTGCACTCGCTTTGCACGCTTGCAAAATGATGCCCCACTGCGCAGCCGCTTCGGGCGCGGAGGCGCTCGTGCCGCCAATTGCCACTGGCCCCCCGCCGTAAGCCGCATCGATCACGATGCTCGGCCCGGTGTTCGGGTCAGCGTCAAGCGACATGTCCGGAATCTCGCGCATCGAGGCGCCGGTCGTTGCGGCTTGCCACGACGGCGAAGTGAACACTGACGAAACGCCACCGCCCGAACCGACGTCGTTGCAGAACGGTACGCCTACTTGGTTCAAGCAGTTTGTCGGATTTCCACCCAGCGTCGTGTTATCGGCCCACGCGGTAATCGCACTGGTCAGATTTCCATTTTCATCCAGCGGAATGTTCACGCCGCCGACACCGACGACGTTTGGATCGGACGCCGGATACGAAACGCACGCTTCACCGAGGTAATTCCCGGTCACCGGATCTACGCAATCCCATGCGCCGTCGTCGCCGGACGAGACGAACACCGCGATACCTTCCGCCGATAACGAGGCGTATTCAACCTGTTCAACACCCGGCGGTCCGCTGCTCGTGATAAGGCCGAAGGCCGCATAGAGGTTCTCGGGAGCTCCGAAGCTCAACGAAAGCGCATCGGCCTGGTTGTCGGCGATAGCCTGCTGGATCTCATCGTCGGCGATCTGAATGCCCTCATACTGCTGGGGCATATCACCGGTATTACACGGCGGCGCGTACACCGTTCCGGCTGAAGCACCCGTGGTCACAACGCAATACTTCTCAAATCCCATATAGAACAGCACCGTTGCGCCGGGAGCCAGCGACGCGATCGACTGCGTGTCGAGCTGTGCCTCGCCATCCTCGGGGTTGCATGTCCCATAGTCGTTGAGGCCAATATTCGGATTCCCGGTCGGTGTGCACGGACCCGTGACGGGCGGGGGCGACGTAAGAAACGGCCCCGCGTTATCGACTGCACCGGTTCCGGTGCCGCCGTTTAGCGTCGTCGGCGGCTGATTGGTCGCGGCAACCTGCGTGATCGTCGCCATCTTCGCGTTCCACAGGGTTGCAAGCGATGCACTGTCCGCATCCGATCCGTTCGATTGCAAGATCGGGCCCGTACCAATGATCCCGACCTTTACTCCGCTGCCCGTGTAGCCGGCGCTCCAGGCGCCGGAGTAATCAAATCCGGAGGAAATCTGCTGGGGGGAATAGCCGAAATACGAGGCGTTGTTGTTGTGAATGATATAGGCATGCTGCAGCTGCGCGGCCACTAAACCGTAAACAGCGGCCACCGGGAGCGGTGTCGAGAAATGCGGCACGCCGGTCGGTGCGACGATCGGCTTGCCTTCAAAGGTATACATGCCGAAGCCCGTACCGAACGCCTTGGTAAAGGCCGCCAGCGAACCCGTCACCTCGAGCGTTTCACGCTGCGGCCAGCCACCGACGTGCAGCCCGTTGCTTGCGAAGTACTTGGCGACCGTCGCGTAGTCGCTTGCCGACGCGCCATATTGCGCCGCGATCTGCTGTGGTGTGAGCCAATGACGGTAGAGGCCGGATCGCGGATCGCTCACCTGCGCAGCATACTGCATGAGGCCCTGCGGGTTCTGCATGCTCACGAGAACCTGCACGCTCATCGAACCGACGGTCACGGGAGCCGAATAACTCAGTTGATGCAAGAGGGGTTGGCCCCACGAAAAGTTCGACGTATTGGGCGAGGCCGGCAACGTGCTTACCAACGTCGGAGCACCACCGGATGCGGGAATACCGGCGCCACCGCCGCCCCCGCCGCATGCACTCAGAAGCATCGCGCAGACGGCCGCTACACTCAGCGTACGCAATGAGCGAATCATCGTGAACCTCCCTGAACCGAACGAAGCGTCGTGTTTCTCGAGCGCAAGGCCTGTATGAAATCGTGCGTTCGTGCGAGACGTGAAGCAGTGAAGGCGGCCATTTCGTGCTGTTCGAGCGCGCTGAGCACACCGTAGGACGACATCCCAGCACGGCTTGCAGCGCTTGTCGTAGCGGAAGCGCCCGGCGCAGCCGCTTGCAAAATCAGCGTCTCGCTGGTAGTCACGACCTCGAACCCGAGCTGACTCACAAAGATGAAGTACGGCTGATTCCCTTGCTGGTCGTAAGCGTAGCTGAGCGTGTCGGTACTCACCAAGCAAACCGGCTGGCCGTTGTATTCATAGCTGTTGAGATCGGTCGTCTCGTTATAACCGATGACGGTATCGTAGACGGTAATCTGTCGTGCCACGAGATCTGCGGTCGTGAGATTGAGGGCGTTTGGCTTGCACGAGGCGGGTAACTGCACGCCTGCGGTGATCGTTCCGCTTTCTGTGGAAAGCACAAGGGGCAACGGATACCAAAGCCCATCGGTGACGGGTTCGCTCGCCGGATACCCGTATTGCGACTGCGCGAAAGCCGTGAAGTCGAGCGTGACAACGACGGCTGTCGGTGACGCCGCCGGTGTCGGAGCGGAGAACGTGACCTGGCTTACGATACCACCGCCGAAATACGGCCCGACGATCGAGCCGGAGCCGTCGCTGTTTTCGGTCAGCGTCGCTGTGCCGCCGGCTCCGCCGGCCAACAGGTTTTCCGTGTCGACATAGGTTCCATCGGAAGCCACGACTTTTGTGCCGTTATCGCTGTCGGCGTAGCTATACGTCGTCGTAGCCGCGGCTCCGTTCGTCCATTCCTGACCCGTCTGCGCCGGGAATTCATCCGTCGTGTGCGGGGTAGCAAAGATCGTGGTGGTCGTCGGCAGATTCGCAGAGGATGGTTCCTGCTGCGTGGACCCATAGAGCAATTCGCTGTAGACGGCATTCGCGCTAGCGATCCCAACCCACGAATCGGTCGTAAAATTGGTCGTGCTCAAGTTCTGCACGTCCGATTCGGCGACGTGTTCGTCCACCAAACCCGTAGTGCTCGGTCCCGGGAAGGGCGAGGAGCCCGTGCTTACCGTGTCCGAGACGGTGTAAGAAAGGGTTGCCGGAGGCGCGGTCGTGCCCGGCGACGGTGCCGGGTATCCGAAATTAAAGCCTGGTCCATAGACGTAGTTCACGGTCTTGGTGCCGCTATACGTTAACGCCGGCGACGCCGCCACCGTCGACGAGGTGATCAGCGCAAATACGTAGGTGTCGCCCGGAACGAACGTGACCGGCGGCGCAAGCTGCACCGCTGCGAACGACACGGTATCGGCGCTGACGGTGCCCGGTCCGAGCAGCACGTTCCAGCCGAGCGCGGCGTTGTTCTCGTCGTAGTAGGCAATGTAGGCATTTCCGCTTACCGGTCCGGACAGCGTGAACGAAAAGGCCGGCGTTGATGCGATCGTAACGGGTGAGCTAACGCTCAGCGTAATCACCGCGAGCGTCGTGAGATTGGTCCCGCCGATGACCGCTCGGCCTTTGACCGCGGCCGGCGTCGCGACGCCCGTCGGCAGTGCTGCTTGGAAGGAGAGATTTGCGGTCGCTGCCGCGTTTGCCGCCGGGAGCGTTATCGTGCCCGACGCACCGTTGCTGATCTCGGCGAATTTTACCAGTGTCGTCGTGCTTGTTGAAAACGGTGCCGAGGTCGAAATAGCCGACGGATAGGTAGCAAGCGTCACCGGAGTAGGACCGCCGCTCCCTCCTCCGCACGCAGCCAAAATCGCCGTTGCAGCGACCACCACCAGAAATGCCACGCGCGCCTTCATAGAAATCTCCTATAAGCGACCTGGCGACTAGTTAGTGCTTTCTGAGCGCGACCCTGCGGGACTTACGTCCTATTTTCTGGCCTATCTGCGAGGCGACTCTCCACATAGGGAACGAGCCCGCCCGCGTCGATGAGCTGTTGCATGAACGGCGGGAATTCGGCCGCCTTGTACTCGGTCTTCTTCGTAAGATTGCGAATGATGCCGGTGGCCGGTTCGATCTCGATTGCGTCGCCCGGCGCGATACCCTCGACGGCTTGCGGACATTCGAAGATCGGCAGCCCGATGTTGAGTGCATTTCGATAGAAGATGCGCGCGAACGTTTTGGCGATCACCGCGCCGGTTCCCGAGCCTTTGATCGCGATCGGTGCGACCTCACGGCTCGAGCCGCAGCCGAAGTTGGTATCGGCCACGATAATATCGCCGGGTTTCATCGTCGCGACGTACTCCGGATCGATGCCTTCGAGTGCGTGTTTACCCAGCTCGACCGGATCGACGAGATTGCAATACTTCCCGGGGATGATCACGTCGGTATCGACGTTCTTTCCAAATTTGTGCGCGTGTCCGCTCAGCTTCGCTTCCATTATGCAAGGACCGTTTCCACAACGCGCGGGTCGGTGATCTTGCCGGTGAGGGCTGACGCGGCGCACGTTGCGGGCGACGCGAGATAGACTTCGGATTTGGGCGAGCCCATGCGCCCGACGTAGTTGCGATTCGTGGTCGAGATCGCGCGCTCGCCGTCGCCAAGCGTGCCCATGTGACCGCCAAAGCACGCACCGCAACCCGGCGTATTGACCGCGCAGCCCGCTGCCGCAAGCGTGGTGAGAATACCCTCACTCGCCGCCGCCATCCAAACCTTCTGCGAACCGGGATTGACGATCGCGCGAATGTTCGACGCGATCTTCTTCCCTTCGAGAATCTTCGCGGCGATGCGCAGGTCATCCAGATACCCGTTGGTGCACGACCCGATGAAGACTTGATCGACGAAGATATCGTCGCGCGTCACGTCCGAAATCGGATGCACGTTATCGGGCGTGTGCGGGCACGCCACTTGCGGCTCGAGCGACCCGACGTCGATCTCGATCACCCGCACGTACGTCGCATCGGCGTCGGAACGCTCCACGATGAATTTGCGATCGGTCCGCTCTTCGACGAAAGCGATAGCCTTGGCATCGGCATGAAAGATGCCGTTCTTCGCGCCGGCTTCGATCGCCATGTTGGCCATCGTGAAGCGGCCGGTCACCGAAAGTTCGTCGACCGTCGTGCCGTGATACTCAATCGCGTGATAGGTGGCGCCGTCGATTCCGAGTTCGCCGACGGTACGCAGCATGATGTCCTTGGCGTAGACCATCGGGCCGAGCTGCCCATTGTACACGATTTTGATCGTGGACGGCACTTTGATCCAAACTTCGCCGAGCACAAACGCGGCGGCAATGTCGGTCGACCCCATGCCGGTTGCGAATGCCCCGAGCGCGCCGTACGTGCACGTGTGCGAATCGCCGCCGACGATCACCTCGCCCGGCGCGACCAAGCCTTCTTCGGGTAACACGACGTGTTCGATCCCGCCGCGCCCCACATCGTAAAAATGGGTGATCTTGTGCTCGATCGCAAAATCTTTCATCAACTTGGCGATCTTGGCCGATTGCGTGTCCTTGGCGGGAACGAAATGATCCTCGACGAGTGCAATGCGATCCGGATCGAAAACCGTG
>CAWHWL010000013.1:0-153372 GCA_963833045.1 Vulcanimicrobiota bacterium | reverse complement strand
CCGACTCTCGGTGCTCCACAACGCTGCTGACAAGAAGATCTTCGACAAAGTCGTCGTCGTAACCGACCGGCGGGTCCTCGACGAGTAGCTCTCCACCACCGTCTCTCAGTTCGAGAACGTTCCCGGGAAGATTGTGATGGTTTAAGGTAAGAAGGGCTCGAAGTCCAAGGAGCTGGCCGACGCACTGAAGGGGCAAGCAAAGATCATCACGGTCACCTTGGAAACGTTCCCCTTCGTCATCGAACTCATCGCCGACGCCGACCTCGCAAAGAAGAGCTACGCCGTCATCGTCGACGAGGCTCACTCCTCCCAGACTGGGGACGCTGCAGCGGCCCTCAAGCAGGCCCTCGGGGCTGGGTCAGGCGGAGAGGACAAGGCCGGTCCCGCCAATCCCTCCGGTAGCGAGGAGAGCGAAGGGGACGGCGAGTTCACCGGCGAGGACATGTTGGCCAGCATCGTGGCCCACCGGGGGAGGCAGGAGAACCTGAGCTTCTTCGCCTTTACGGCCACGCCGAAGGACCGCACCGTGGAGATCTTTGG
This sequence comes from Vulcanimicrobiota bacterium, assembly GCA_963833045.1. Taxonomy (GTDB): domain Bacteria; phylum Vulcanimicrobiota; class Vulcanimicrobiia; order Vulcanimicrobiales; family Vulcanimicrobiaceae; genus Aquilonibacter. The sequence goes on along the minus strand of CAWHWL010000013.1, from coordinate 152,832 downwards.
TACGCCCGACGCCTCTGGGGTGAAGCGCCCATTTCACCTCTACACGATGCGACAGGCCACCGAGGAGGGCTTCATCCTCGACGTTCTCCAGAACTACACGACCTACAAGGTGTACTTCAAGATCGCCGCCGGGTCAGAGGAGGTGGCCGCTGAAGAGATGGAGACCCACAAGGGAGCAGCGGCCCTCAAGAAGTTCGTGAAGCTCCACCCGTCGATGATCCAAGAGAAGGCAGCCATCATCATCGAGCACTTTCGGGAGCACACAGCCAAGGAGCTGGGAGGCCGAGCGAAGGCGATGGTGGTGACCCACTCCCGGGCGGCGGCGGTCAGGTATAAGCGGGCCGTTGACCACCACATCAAGGAACACAAGTACAACGACATTCACGCCCTCGTAGCGTTTTCCGGCGAGATCGACGGGGAGACCGAGACCTCGCTGAATGGCTTTCCCGAATCCCAGACAGCCAAGCGTTTCAAGGGTGAGGTGCCGTACAAGCCAGGCGACTTCCAGGTTCTCATCGTGGCCGAGAAGTACCAGACCGGCTTCGACGAGCCGTACCTTCACACAATGTTCGTCGACAAGAAGCTCAAAGGCTTGAACGCCGTCCAGACACTCCCCGCCTTAACCGTTCGGCTCCCGGCAAGACCGCCACGTTTGTCCTCGACTTCTGCAACGAAGCCGAGACCATCCAGGCAGCCTTCCAGAAGTACTACGAAGGCATCATCATCGAGCAGACCGACGTGAATGTCCTCTACGACCTCCGGGGACGGATGTTGGCACTCGGCATTCTGAAGGTGGAGGAGATCAAGGCCGCTTCCGATGCCTACTTCGCAGTCGATCCGGCCAAACGGCTCCTCAAGGCCATCTACTCGACATCGACCCCGTGCTCGTCCGCTTTGCTGAGTTGAGTGACGACGAGCAGGCCGAGTTTCGAGATGCCCTCGACCAGTTCATCCGGGCCTACTCGTTCCTCAGCCAGGTGATGCCATTCACCGACGAGGAACTGGAACGGCTCTACGTCTACGGGAAGGCACTAGCTGCCTGCCTGCCTTCCCAGGCGACAGGAAGTCTCGACATCGGCAAAGACGTGGTGCTCACCCATCTGCGTATCGAGACGCAGGGCGCTAGTGACATTGGCCTGACCCCGGGCCAGGTCGAGGCAGGGAAGGTGTTCCCCGGCAAGGGGCACGGCGGCGCTTGGGAGGACGAAAAGGAGACGCTTGCCGCCATCATTGAGGCCATCAACGAGCGGTTCGGCTTGGACCTCGACGACCGGGACAAGCTGGAGGGGGAAAAGTTGAAGCTGACTCTCCTTCAGGACCCTGAGCTTGAGACCTTTGCTCGGCAGAACTCCATGGAGCACTACTCGTTGGAGTTCACCAACAAGTGGAAGGGTGCGATCCTCAGTCAGGAGGAGCGGAACCAGCGCCTCTACAACCTGATGCTCTCCAACCCCGAGCTGGCCAAGCTGTTCGAGACCGCAATCATGGAGGAGACCTACGAGGCGTTCCGGAATGAAGACGACCCGGACGGCGGCTCGACCTCCTTGCCCGCCTAGCCAAGCCACTGGCCACGGAAATGACTCCTAATAGCTGTACCGTTGACAACAATGCCAGACGACGAAATCGCGCCGGAACGAGCGAAATGGGAACTTGAGGCTCCCAAACTCGTAATCGTTGATGGTGTGGCCTTTGTAATCAAGCTGGTGAGCAATGACGAAGCGGAGAGCATCGATCAAGTCTTCGATGCAGGATTCCTACGCTACGAAATCAAAGGGCCTGTGGCGTATGACGGTCCGAGCTACCTATGGCTGGCGGATGCCATGGAAGACTTCATTTCAGATCCTGTCGAAGAGCCGCCGACCGAATTGACTGCGAAGGCTAGACAGGCGTTTGAGACATGGCTCGCCTGGTCCCACGAGGGGCCAGAATGACCCAATCGGGAACTACGGAAGTTACGAGTCAGTTACCCCCTCTCAGCGATGCCGCCATGTTTCTGCTCGGAGCAGGCGCATCATTCGATGGCGGCTTGCCGCTCAGCCGAGACATAACTCGACTCGCCCTCGGAGAACTCGGATCACATAGAGTTCAGGCAGAGATCGCCACGGCGCTTCGCTATGTATGCGGTGCACTCATCAAGTTCGACACTGATCGTGGTGGATCTCCCACTGACCTTCCCGACATTGAACGCTTGGTGTCAGCAGTAGAACTCCTCTCAAGCGGAATGGTCTAGAAGTCTCCCCTTTCATCGGAAGCTGGGATCCAGTTGTCGATCAGTTGGGCCACTCAACTTTTCCGACGAACTTCGATAGCAACTTCAAGAAGGAAATCATCAGCGGTCGAGGACACGTTAAGACCCTAATCCAAGCAGCCATTCGTGCCGAGATTGGGACCGGCGATACGAAGATCTATGGCGATTTGCTCTTGAAGCTTCATCAAGGATTGAGACAGTGGGTCAATATTCCCCATATCGAAGTGTTTTCGTATCTCGCACCATCGGTTCGCCTGGGAGAGCGGGAGGGCGGCACGACCATCGTCACACTCAACTATGACTTGAGTATCGAAGGACAGGCGGCTGCTATCGGCATTCCTTGTGACACCGGGATAAGGAGTTGGAGCGTCGATGGAAAACTCTCTTGGCGGATCGGATCAGTGAATCTCCTGAAGCTTCATGGCTCGATCGGGTGGAGTTTTTCTCCGCAATATTCTCACGATGGGCAACTCGAAGAAGAGCTGGTTGTTTCAGGTCAGACGGGACAAAGCCCCGCCGTCATCTTTGGGCAGCGAGAAAAACTGCGAGCGACTGGCCCATTTTTGCAACTATTCGATGAGTTTCGAAAGCGCCTTGACACCGCCAATCAGCTCGTCGTAATCGGTTATTCGTTTCAAGATGATCACGTAAACGAAATCATTCGTCGTTGGATCAATCGTGACAAACTCAGGCACATCATTGTGATCGATCCTTTCTTTCCGACTCACCAGATGGGAGCGGCGGAGGATTCCGACTTTCGTCAAGAACTTCTCGGGGCGCTTGTTGCCCGAGAAATCCCCGGCGCACCTCCGAGGCTGCCCGACCGGATGTGGGTGATATGCAAGACAGCGAGTAACGGACTCGCTGACCTTGGTTTGTGACGTTGCTTTAGCCCGGATCGGCAGGTGGCCCGTCATCAGCTCACCTTTCTCGGTTCGGTTTTTGGAAGGAACGTGATCCCCGTGTTGGGGTCGATCCGATTACGACACAGACGGATCCAGCTTGCAACGACGTTCTTTCCAACGCCTGCGTGGTATTGATCTCGGTACCACTCATCGACGGTTAGTTGGGCACGCCGCCGAGGTGCCTCTAAATAGGCGTGGGCCACGCCACGCAGAAACTCATCAGGCGTGCGACGTCCACGAATCGGTCGAGCAGGCCGAGGTGGAGGCTCGTCGCCCTTCCGCTCCGCCAGCTGCATCACCCCGCCTGGGGGCTGAATCTTGATTGCAGCCGCTGTGCACGCAGCTTCGAGACAGGCGCTGAGTCTCACTCTTCGGAACCCCGCAGGAGTTACGGGTCCCACGCCCCACCACTGGCGATCACTGCGACGTCAGGCACCTCAACTGTCAGGCTTGTGCACCTGGCGATGCCATCCGGCTCGACGAAAATCTCCAGACGAATAACCCATGGAAGGTCATCGTCACGGACGAGCGCCTCGAAGGTCTCCGGTAGCCAAAGCCGCCGCTCCACTGGATATACGTTCCGCATGCGGGATAGACTCCGGTTCTGCGGTGACGGCCATATCCCGACCGTATCTGACGGTTGCTTTCGGTCATCACGCAAGGTCCGTCAATTTGAGTTGACTGTCCCTGACATGGCCACATCGAGACGAATACGGTTTCAAACCTGTGCCGCAGAACTGAGACTTTCTGGAACGAGCACTTCCAACGCCTGTCTCGCCTCAACGAATCTGGGAAACTTGTCACGCGTGGCGTGACTGATCCGGTCCCATTCTACCCAACACTCGTCCTCGCTACCGAGTTCCCGACCACTACGCCATGGAATTGCTCGGAGGTCGACGACGACTCCAGCCGATGAAAGTAAAGAAGCACCGTCTGGCAGATACGGACTGCTACCTCGGCCAGTTCACCCGGTCCTCGACGGCAACGCCATGATTGAAGTAGCTAGCACTCATAACGGATTCAAAAACTTGTGTCTCATGCCGCAGTTGGATGAGCAAGCAATAGAGAAACGATTTCCGGAGTCACCGCCACCTTTCCCACCAAACTGGTCTTGGTCGGGGACCCCGATGTCATGCCCTTCCGTTTTGCGCCAGAATCAAACTTCACCCAACTGGAAAACTGTCTGCTCGTCAATTTGTTTGAGGGCGCAATCCGGATCCGACATATCTGGACCACTCTCTTCGTGAATAAGGAGACGACTGAACTCGAGTACATGGAATATCTGAGGACTGAGTTCCGTCTCGTGGACGGGCAGGAGCCTCCGGCCTGGAAGGTCGTCAGTGCAGGCGAAGCCGAGTCTGTCTTTCATGCAGCACAGTTCTGCAACGCATACCTCCTGAACAAACTCCGAGAGACCACGCTCGGAATGTACCTGGAGCAAAATCAAGACATCCTGCTTCGGGCGTTCCAGGCAACCGAGATCCTCAGCGAGCCATATCTGCCTTGGCAGGTCGCCTCGCCGGATCCACAGGAAGAAGCAATAAATCCCGATCTATTCGTCCAACGGAAAGAGGACGGCTATTGGGACGTGTACGACCTCAAGCTGCCGTTTTTGGAAAGCAGATCAATCACTCAAGGCGCTCGCCGGCGTCGGCGCTTTGTTTCATCGGTTGAGGAAGGTGTGGCCCAACTCGCTCACTATCGAGAATTCCTGGACATCCCGGAAAATCGGGAACTGGCCAGGAAGAAATACGGAGTCGAGTTCGAGAACCCTCGATTTGGTCTCGTCGCTGGAACAATGGAGAATTTCAACACAACCGAAGTGAAGGAAGCTCTCCGACGATATCCAGAGTTCACCGTCTTAGACTACGACTCGATCGCTCAGTTGTATCTCGCAGCCGAACGATAAGAGAACGTGGCCGCCTTGGTCGATCGTCCTTCGCTGGTTAGACAAGCAGCCGGATGCAAGTCTAGAAAGAGGCGCTTTAACCGCAGGACCCCAGAGGAGCGGAGCCTTTTCGAAATGCGTTACTTCCATTGCTCGGAAGTCGAGCATCCGAACGGAACGGTGTTAACGGGACCTGCCCTCCGGAATGCGACCAGTCAGTGGTCGGCGGCGGAACGCACCTACGATCCTCGAAGGGTTTACGTCTTTGTTGGCGACGCCGATCCTCTACTCCTGTAGGGATTTATCTGTTCCAGGCGGACCTACATTCGTTTACGAAGTAGAACCTACGGGGAGATGCAACTCGATCAGGCCGGTGGCCTCTGGAGATCGATGTCCTGTCAGTCTGCCGTTGTCCTGGCGTGCCCATACGGTCCGGAAACCGAGATCTCTTCTTGATGGGGAGTGCGGGGGCTAGCTGATAGGTAAACCGGGCCTGGATCCGCTCGTCAAAGGCAATAGTGGATGACAGGTCCCGGCGAATGGTCCAGACTGGAGGAATGGTTGCACCTTTGATGCCGCGCATGACGCCGATCGCGACCGCAGCGGAGATCTCGTTGGCAAGCACGAGATCGACGTTGACATTGACGATCTGACCCGGCTCGACGCGATCGACGCCGGCATGCCGGGCTAGGATCTTTTCGGTCAATGTCATCCCCATGAGGTTGCCCAGTACGCGACGAACCAGGCTAAGCCATGCAGGATCGCAGTTTCGGTTTCGCCACGCGCGCCATTCACGCGGGTTCACCGCCTGACCCGACGACCGGTTCGCGCGCCTTGCCCATCTATCAAACGGCCGCCTTCGTCTTCGGAACGACCGAGCAGGCCGCCGAGCTCTTCCAGCTTCGCAGCTACGGCCACATCTATAGCCGGATCAGCAATCCCACCGTCTCGGCCTTCGAAGAGCGCATGGCCTCGCTCGAGGGCGGACTCGGCGGCATCGCGTTTTCGAGCGGTCTTGCCGCCCAGCTCTGCACGGTCCTCGCGCTCGCGCAGGCCGGCGATCACATCGTCAGCTCGCAAAACATCTACGGCGGCACGGTGACGCAGTTCAGCATCACGATCCGCCGCATGGGCATCGAGACCAGCTTCGCGCCGGTCGACGACTTCGCGGCGATTGAGGCAGCGATCCGCCCCAACACCAAACTGCTCTTTGCCGAGACGATCGGCAACCCGTCGGGCACGCTTGCCGACCTTACGGGGCTCGCGAAGCTGGCACACAAGCACGGCATCCCGCTGGTGGTCGACAACACGTTCGCCTCGCCGTACCTGTGCCGCCCGATCGAGCGCGGCGCCGATATCGTGGTGCATTCGGCGACCAAGTTTATCAGCGGCCACGGAACGACGATGGGCGGAATTATGGTCGAATCCGGGCGCTTCGATTTTGCCAGCGGCAAGTTTCCACTGCTTTCCGAGCCGAGCCCCGGCTATCACAACAAGGTTTTCACTGAAACCTTCGGCGAGTACGCGTTCCTCATGCGGGCGCGCGCCGAAGTGCTACGCGACGTCGGTGCGCAGATGTCGCCGATGGATGCGTGGATCCTCATGCTTGGACTCGAGACGTTGCCCTTGCGTATGGAGGCGCACGTGCGCAACGCCAAAGCGATCGCCGCCTATCTGGAGTCGCGCCCTGAGGTCGAATGGGTGCGCCCGCCTGAGATGGGCTCGATTTTCACCTTTGGCATTCGCGGCGGCCGGGAAGCCGGTCGCCGCTTCATCGACTCACTCGAACTGTGGAGCCATCTAGCCAACGTCGGTGATGCCAAGTCGCTGGTGATTCACCCGGCCTCCACCACGCACTCGCAGTTAAATGATGACGAGATGCGCAAAGCCGGCGTCGCGCCCGAGGCGGTGCGACTCTCGGTCGGGCTCGAAGACGTTGAGGATCTCTCCTGGGACTTCGGGAACGCCTTAGAAGCATCGCAGCGCGGAGCGCTGGCCGAGTCGGCGCGATGATTCTTGAGACGCCCGCGCAGCGCCGCGATTTGCTCGAGCGCTCCAAGACCGTGGCGGTCGTCGGTGCATCGAACAATCCGATGCGCCCAAGTTATACCGTCTTCTCCTACCTGCGCACTCAGCATCATTTCGCGATTGCCGCGATCAACCCGACGATCGCCGAGATCGACGGCGTCCCCGCCTACCCCTCGCTTACCGCTTATGCACAGGCGAACGGTGCGCCCGACATCGTCGACGTCTTTCGGAAGCCGAGCGAGGTCACTGCGCTGGTCCAAGAGGCCATCGCGGTCGGGGCCAAGGCGATTTGGTTTCAATACGGCGTCATCAACGAGGAAGCCATCGCGCTTGCCGATAAGGCTGGTCTCGACGTAGTCGTGGACCGCTGCATGAAGGTCGAGAGCGCTCGATTCAACGGTGGGCTTTCGATGACGGGCCTCAACTCGGGAATCATCACCAGCCGCCGAAGCGAGACGCACGCGTGAATTACACCGACGAAGCCTACCGACTCGACGCTGAAATTTTTACGCTGATCCAGCGCTGGCATGACTACGATCAGACCGTGTCCGACGACGCCTTCAACCATCTGGCCCTACGGATCTTTGCGCATCAGCTGCGCTATAACGAACCGTATGCGCGCTACTGCGCGCAGCTTGGCGTGACGCTTGAACGCATGCCCGACAATTGGGAGACGATCCCCCCGGTTCCGAGCGCGGCATTCAAAGAAGCCGCGCTCGCTACATTCGCCCCCTCGCAAGCCGAGCTGGTCTTTGCGACGAGCGGAACGACGGCCGGCGAGAGCGGCCGACACTATATGGAAAATTCCAAACTCTACGACGCCTCGCTCCTGGCCGGCTTCGATCGCTTCATGTTGCCCGATCACGTTTGTCTACGCTATTTGAACCTTGTTCCCAATCCGGCGACCTATCCGCATTCGTCGCTCGGCTACATGATGGCGCGCGTGAGCGAGCGACGCGGCGACGGCGCGACCGCCTGGTATCTCGAAGGCGATCAGCTCAATATCGATGCGCTCATCGGCGACCTCGACTCCGCAGTCGAACACGATCGGCCCGTGTGTATCGCGACCACTGCGTTCGCCCTGGTCCACGTGCTCGACGCGCTGCACGAGCGCCACCGTTATTTCGCGCTGCCCACGGGTTCGCGTCTCATGGAAACCGGCGGCTTCAAGGGCCGCTCGCGCGTGGTCGATCGCGACGATCTGTACGCGCGCACGGCCGAGCGCTTCGGGATGACCAATTGCGCGATTGCTGCCGAATACGGCATGACCGAATTGACTTCGCAATACTACGACGACGTGGTCGTCAATGGACACGATCATCCGCACGCCTCGGTGCGCTATAAGCTTTCGCCGCCCTGGCTGCGCCCGCGGGTCGTCGGGCCCGACGGGGCGACGCTTCCCCACGGCGTCGTGGGCGCGCTGGTGCACGTCGATCTGGGAAATCGTTCGTCGGTCGTGGCGATTCAAACCGAGGACCTCGGTGTGCAATTCGAGGACGGTCTGGTGCTCATCGGACGTGAGTCCGGCGCGGCGCTGCGCGGCTGCTCGCTGTCGGCCGAGGACCTCTTGGTTCGATGAACGCGCTGCGCGCCGTGCCGGCACGAAGCATCGTGCGCGCGGTTGCCGATGCAGCAGCGCGCTGGGCCGACGCCGACTTCCCTCCTCGGGTTCGCCTTCTCGACCGCGTGGTCGAACGCACCGGCTATACCGCGCCGGTGGTGGAGTACGCGCTCGATCAACTCTTTGGTTCGCTCACCGTGGACGCACTCGAAGCGACGATCTCCGGTGAACTCGGCTCGCTCGATGTGCTCGACGATTTTGCGCTGCGTCCCGGACGGCCACGCGCACGCGCGCTTCCGGTGGGCAGCGTCTGCGTGATATCGAGCCGCACCACGATCGGCGTCGCGATCGTGCCGGCGGTCTTCGCGATGTGCGCCAAGTGCGACGTGCTGGTGAAAGACCGCGAGGACGGCTTGGTGCGCGCATTCTTCGAAACGCTCGCACAAGAACTGGATGCGGTCGCGGACGCGGCGCGCGCGCAAACCTGGGAAGGTGAGAGCGACGCGATCAACGTCGGCAGCTTTGATGCAATCGTCGCCTTCGGCAGCGATGCGACGCTCACGCGGATCGCGGCCTCAACCCAAGGCAAGACGCGCTTCATCGGATTCGGCTCGCGGGCCAGCATCGGGTATGTCGCGCGCGAGGAGTTGCGCGATGTCATCCACGCCAAACGCATCGCCGCCGGCGCCGCGCGCGATGTCGTGCTCTACGAAACCGAAGGCTGCCTTTCGCTGCACGCACTCTTCGTCGAGCGCGGCGGGATCGTCGATCCGCAGCAGTTTACGCGCCTCGTCGCCCAAGAGGTCGAACGCGCGTCGGTGGAATTTCCGCCGGGCCTGCGCGATGCGCGCGCCAGCGCTCGGATCGCAAGCGCGCGCAACCTCGCCGCCTTTCGTTCGGCAGCGGGCAGCGGCAGCGTCTTCTCCGATGCGCGCGGCTCGTATCTGACCGTGCTCGATCCGCCCGAGAGTGAACCACCAGCGTTTCTTCCACGCGCGATCGCGGTGCACGCGGTTGAAAATCCAGGCGACGCGATCACCTACCTCGCGCGCCATGATATCCCGGTAGAAGCCGTTGCCATTGCCGGCAAACGCCCCGATCTGCGCACGCTGGCCATCGAGATCGGTGCGCATCGCATCGCGCACTTCGGCGATCTCCAACGGCCTCCGCTGGGCGGCAATCACGGCGGGCGCTCGCGAATCGCGGATTTCATCACGTGGATCACGGACGAACGCTAACCATGAACGAGGATCTCGAACGTATCGTGGGCGACGTCCCCGGTCCGCAGACGCACGCGCTTGCCGCGCCGCTGGTCGCGCACGAGTCGCGCAACGTCACCTACCTCAGCGACGATTTCCCGATATTCTGGAAATCCGCGCAGGGCGCGACCGTCGAAGACGTGGACGGCAATCGCTATATCGATTTGACCGCGGCATTTGGTGTGGCCAACGTCGGCCACAGTAACCCCGTCGTCGCTGCTGCCGTCGCCAAGCAAGCCGCGACGCTCATGCACGGGATGGGCGACGTGCATCCGACCGCCGTACGTACGCAACTGCTCGAACGGCTTTCGCGCGTGCTGCCGTCCGGTTTGACGAAAACATTCCTCGCGACCACCGGCTCGGAAGCGGTCGAAGCCGCCCTCAAAACCGCGGTGCTTGCGACGGGCAAGCATCGGTTCGTCGCGTACGAGGGCGCGTATCACGGGCTCTCGTTCGGTGCGATGATGATCAGCGGGATTCCTAAATTCACCCAGCCGTTCGCGAATCTGATTCCGCAGGTCACGCTTCGCTTGCCGTATCCAGACAAGCAAACGACCACCGCCAAAACGGCGCTGACGGAGCTTCGCGCCGCGCTCGACCCGCACGATGATATCGCCGCCATCGCGATCGAGCCGATTCAAGGACGCGGCGGATTCGTCGTGCCGCCGGACGGCTACCTTGCCGGACTGCGCGCGTATTGCGACACGCGCGGCATCCTGCTCATATTCGACGAGATCTATACCGGATTCGGGCGCACCGGCCATTGGTTTGCGTGCGAACACGACCACACGATTCCCGACATCATCTGCATCGGCAAAGCGATGGGCGGCGGTTTTCCGATCAGCGCCGCGGTCGCGCGTACCTCGGTGATGGATGCATGGCCGCGTTCGACCGGCGAAGCGCTCCACACCTCGACGTATCTGGGCAATCCGATGGGCTGCGCTGCGGCACTTGCGACAATCGGCGAGCTCGAACGCTTAGCGCTTCCCGCGCAAGCACGGGAACTCGGCGAATTGATCGAACGGCGTCTGCAAGCACTGCTCGACCATCCACGCGTGGTGTCGATGCGCGGGCGCGGCGCGATGTGGGGTTTGCAACTGCGCAGCGCCGCCGACGCCGACTACGTCGTCAAAGCCGCGCTGGGACGGGGGGTTATCCTGCTGCAGACGGGCCCGCAGGGCGACGTGCTCGCGATCGCGCCGCCGCTGGTGATCTCGCCGCTCCAACTGCATCGTGCGCTTGAATTGATCAAAGAGGTACTGTGAAGAAATATCGCATTGGCATTAGCGGCGCCGGCTTCGGGGTGAAGGCACATCTGCCGGCATTGCTTGCAAACGAGCACTTCGAGGTGGTGGCGCTCGCCTCGCCCTCGAGCGCGAAGGCAATCGCGGCCGAGCGCAAGATTCCGCATGCGTTTACCAGCGCGCAAGCCATGATCGAGGGCTGCGAGTTGGACGCCATCACGATCGCCTCACCGCCCTTCACCCATCGCGACGCCGTGCTCGCAGCGCTGGACGCGGGGCTTCACGTGATGTGCGAAAAACCGTTTGCGCTCAACGTGGAGGAAGCCGAAGAGATGGTCGCCGCCTCGCGTGACGCGGGAACCGCGTGCGGGATCGCGCACGAGTTCCGTTTCGTCCCGCAGCGCATGGCGATCAAACAGCTCATCGATAACGGTCACCTCGCGCCGCTGCGCGAGATTGAGATCACCCATCTCACGACATTTCTGCGCGAAGATTCGACCGCGCGACAACGCGGCTGGTGGTTCGAGCGCGAGCGGGGCGGCGGCATGGCCAATGCGATCTTCTCGCATCTGATCGACGCGGCCAATTTCGCCGTGGGCCGTCCACCACACAAGACCTACGGTTTTCTGCGCACGGCCAACCGCACGCGCCACGACGAGCAGGGCGAATTTATCAGCACCGTCGATGACGGGTGCTTTGCGCTGCTGGACTATGGCGACGGACTGGTGGGACGCCTCACCACCGACGCAACCGAAATCGTCGAGTCGTTTACGTTCGCGGTCCACGCCGAGAACCGCACGGCTGTAACCAGCGGTCCGGGCGCGATGGACACCACGCTCTACACCGTCGACGCCGACGAGACCAACGAACTGCAGTGTAAGCCTTCACCCTACGCCAAGTTCGCCAGCATCTTGCCCAACGTGCCGTACTTGATCGAACTCTACGACGAGTTTGTCAAGCAGATCGAAACCGGCACGAGTGCACTGCCGACGTTCGAAGACGGCCTCGACACGCAGCGCGTGCTCGCCGCGATCGGCTACTCGTTCCCCACGTAGCCCTTGTCATCCCGAGCGTAGTCGAGGGACCACTCATAGATGATAGGCTTCGATGGTCAAGGGATTGCCGTACCCGCCGCATACGGCAAACGTCAACGTTGGGGTACTTAGAACGTCGGCCATCGAACCGCCGCTACGGCAAAGGATACCAAGCCGGGCGGCTCTTTTTTGACGCTGAATCATCAATTGCTGGATCGCTTGGTCCGAATCTATTTCTGCGTCCGTGTCGACGTCGATCACCGTCGTTGCAAATTGCATCATTGCGCCAGAGAACACTTGCCCGATTGCAAAGAGGTGTCCGTTGATGCGTAAGACGCGGAAGGGCACGTTCGAAATAAAGGCACCCTCCGTCCGTGAAGACAGCACGGTACCGCTATCGTTCAAGAGCACAAGCCGCACGAGCACCTCGTCCCCTTGGTTATAACTACATGCGGCAACGACTCTCCGACCGCTCGTTATAAGGATCAGCGGCGGTCCGTGCCCTTGGCAAACGTCACGCGACCAAAGAAGGCTACCGTCGACGTTCAGCGCCTCGATGCCTCGGCTCGTCGACGCGACGATCAGGCCGTGATATGAATCTGCCGGCAGCGCGGCTCCGGCGCGCACCCAACGTACACGCCCATCGCGCTGATCGATCGCGGTCAGGCCCGAGGCAGTCGCGACGATCACCTCATTGCGCGCAAGCGATACCGAAGCGATACGTGCCGACGGCATCGTGCCAAGCGTAAGACTGTACGACCAGAGAAGTAGTCCAAGCACGTGCGACCCTTCGAGGCTCGCCGCGCTCGCACCTCAGGGTGACTACGTCGGCGGGGTGGGGTCGCTCAGCGCTTGCGCCATTGCGCGATAGACGTTGAGGCGGCCGCAGCCTTGATGCGGGTCGTTGTTGATGTTGTCGGCATAGTCGCACAAGAGTTGGAACATCTTCGCCGGCGACTGATAGCTCGGACTAACGGACAGGATCAATGCGGCAGCACCCGCGACGTGCGGCGTCGCCATCGATGTTCCGGCAATCAGCGTGCGGCAGTTGCCTTGTTCACCGTACTCCGTGCTGGGCGTGCAGTTGCCGGCGAAGCTCTGGTCGCTCGGCGACGACATATACGGCGTCGAGGTCCAGATGTTTTCGATCCAGTGGAGGTAATCAATGGTCGTAGCGTTTGGACTCGATTCCGCGGCGGACGGGTCGCCACCCGGCGCGACGATGCCCCAGGAAGCGATGCTGTCAGGTACATTCACGTTGCCGTATTGCGTGTAACTCGTCACGTACTCCGAGCCGGTGTTTGTCCCAGGGTTCGTGCCGTTGGTTTGGCCGTCTTCGTACCCGCTTGCGCCAACGGCGATCACGCCCTGATCGCAGGCAGGCGCGGTCACGCCTTGGCCGCCGCCGTTACCGGAAGCAGCAACAACGATGACGTTGTTCGCGATCGCGTTGGCGATTGCGGCGCCTTCATTTGGGTCAGGGTCAACGCCGGGCGTCGTACAATTATTCCCGCCCAGGCTCATGCTGATGACGTTGGCGCCGTTGGCCACCGCGTCGTCGATGGCACTTATGATGTCGGTATCGGCCGCACCGCATTGATCGTCGTTCTCGCCCGCCGAATTCCCTGGGGTACAGTTGTCGTCCGGCGTCGGGAAGACGCGATAAAGCATCAGCGAAACGTTGCCGGCGTCACCGACGAAGCCGTAGTCGTTGTTGGCGTTCGCGACGGCGATGCCGGTCACGTCGGTCCCGTGCCCAAGGCCGTCGGTCACATAGGTGCCGGTGCTTTGCGGGTACGGTGCAGTATCACTAGTGATGTAGCATTCCGTGCGGACGATGTGCGCCTTGGCGAGCTCGGGATGGGTCACGTCTTCGCCCGAGTCGATGATCGCAAGCTTGACGCTGGTTGAGCCGAGCGCGTTCGGGTTTGCGGCGACGGTATTTCCCGATTGGGAATAGGCGAAAGCGTGCTCGAGCTGCACGATGTGCATGTCCCACTGCCCGCCGGTCGAACTCGTCTGATAGAGCGGCGCCGCAACTCCACCTGCGGTGTAGCCGACGAAATACGGATCGGTTCCCAAATAGGAACTACTTACGGTGAGGGGAGCGAGTCGCCGCGATTGACCCACTGCAACGACACCCGGCGTCGAGCGAAGCGTCGACTCCACTTGCGCCATCGCCGACGGAGCAACGTGCAGCAATCGCGTTGAGATGCCCGTTGCCGAATAGGTGTGTTCGCTGTACTTAGTTGCGCCGAGCGAGGCGACGCGCGCATCGATGCTCGTTGCGGGATTCGTGATTGCACTCGTGCGATACGAGACAGCCAGGAGCGGCAGGGTCGCTGTGCTCGTCGATCCGCGATACGACCGACGCGTCTCGGATGCTACGCCGCCGCTTGCTCGAGCACCCGACGAGTTCAAACTCGTATCCGACGAGGGACAGGTGTACGGCGAGCTTGGCGGCGGAGTCGGCGTCGAAGTTGGCGAGGGCACCGGCGGCGCGCTGCTGCCGCCTCCGCCACCACACGCAGCCAGTGAAATTGCAATGAACGCAGCCGTCAGCGTGCGTAAGCGAGCAAGCAGTCTCAAATCGAGCCTCCCAGTTAGGTGAAGTCTACCGCAAGAACGTCAATCCGCGCTGGGAGTATTTCATGAGAATATGCGATTTAACAAACGCCATACAAGTCCGAGCGCCATCACGGTCGCCCGGCGCTGCACCGCGTCGCGGTCGCCGCGAAAGTTGAATTTGTAGGAATGTAGCTCGCCGCCGGCATCGATCGCGAACCAGACCAACCCAACCGGCTTCTCGTCGGTCCCGCCGTCCGGCCCGGCTATTCCCGTCGTCGCAAGTGCGTAGGATGTCCCAAGGCGCACGCGCGCGCCCGTGGCCATCTCCTTTGCCGTTTCTTCGCTCACCGCACCGAACCGCTCGAGCGTTTGCTCGTTCACGCCGAGCTCGGCTCGTTTGACCGCGTTATCGTAGGCCACGATTCCGCCCAGAAAACTGCGCGATGAACCTGGCACAGCGGTGAGCGCGGCCGAAATGCGGCCACCGGTACACGACTCGGCGACGGCGATCGTATTTCCACCGGTCTGAAGCAAGTCGTGCACGACCGAGGCCAGGCTTGCATGATCGGCTCCGAACACGAATCCATTCAAACGTTCGCGCACTTGCACTTCGATCGGCGCGATTATCTCCTGCGCTTGCTCGGCCGATTGCGCTTTGGCCATGATCTTCACATCGCAGAGCCCCTCGTGCGCGAGCACCGCGATCTTGGGGTTCTCGCCCGCGCGAAACAGATCGTCGATGCGATGATCGATCTCCGATTCACCCAGGTTGACCGTGTGCAGCACGCGCGTATAAATCGCGTCGACGATTCCGTAACGTTCACGTAAGAATGGAATTAAGACGTCGGTGAGCATCGGACGCATCTCGCGCGGAACGCCCGGCATGCAGGCGATGAACTTTCCGTGCGATCCGAATGCGACAAAACCGGGAGCTGTGCCTCGCGGGTTCTCCAGCACGAGACTACCGCGAGGCACGTACGCCTGTTTGCGATTGTTCTCGCGCATCTCCCGCCCCATCTGTGCAAAGAAATCTTGCATTTGTTTAAGAGAGGGCTCGTGCAATTCCAAATCCAGGTCGAGCGCATCAGCGACTGCTTCTTTGGTTACGTCGTCAACCGTGGGACCAAGGCCACCGGTGGTAATGATGCCGTCGACACGTTCGAGTGCGGCGCGCATCGCGCCGGAAATGCGACCACGGTTATCGCCGATCGCATGCGTTCCGTACACGTCGATGCCGGCCGAGGCCAGCGACTGCGCAACGAAGACGGTATTGGTGTCGTTGAGTTGACCGAGCAGCAACTCGGTCCCGACCGCCATGAGCTCAACCGCGAGGGCCATCGGACCACGACGGGATACGTGAAGTGAATCTCCGCGTCGAACCCATCGGCTGCCTCGATCATCGCCTTACGCCGCTCATCGGCGTGATCGGGACCCGGTTTCTCGCGTTGCATCCTCACCTTCATCTCGCCGAGCTGCTCGACGAAGCGCGCAAAGCGCGCATCCATCGCGAGCTGCAGGCGCTCTTTGAGAATCTTGCCGACGCGCGGTGCAAGGCCGCTGGTTGCAATTGCAATGCGCACCGGTCCGGCTTTGGCGATCGCCGCCATCGCGACGAATCCGTACTTCGGTTGATCGATGCAGCAGAGCAAAAATTTGTGCCGGTCGGCAAGCGCGCGCAGACGCGCCGACAGCGCTTCATCCTGCGGCGTCGAGATCACGAAGTACGCCCCCGTGACGTCTTCGTCGCGTACGCTTGCGGGGTCTTGAATCCAACGCACGTCCGCACCCGACTCACGTAACGCCGCTTCCTTATCTATCGCTTCGCGGTCGTCTGCCGCGCCGATCACCACGCAAGGCCGGCCGGCCAGATTGAGGCTGACGGGGAAAAACGCCATTAATAGTCGACCGGGCGCAGGTAGAATTCGTTGATCGCCGTGCTGCTAAGCATGGCCGTCGTCGGCAGATGGCGCTTCCAGTGCGTCGAGTCGACCCGGCGTCGTACCAGCGCCACGTCATGCGCGTCGAAACCGTGTTCGAGAAGCAACTCGTCGGGATAGCCGAGCAAGAGCTGCGCGAGGATCGCGTCCGCGCGCGCGTAGGTGATGCCGAGATCAGCCTCATCGGTTTGATCGGCCTCTAAATCGGCGCTTGGCGCCTTCTCGATCAGCGGCAGCGGCACGCCGAGGTAACGTGCGAGCGCCCAAACTTGCGTCTTGAACAGATCGCCGATGGGATTCACCGGCGGTGTGTCGTCGGCGTGCCAGGTGAAGTAGCCGAGCATCCGCTCAGTCTTATTTCCCGTGCCGATCGGCAGCGCATCGAGTTTGGCCGATTGATCGAAGAGCACCACCATGCGCGTGCGAGCCATCACGTTGCCGCGGCGGCGCGCATCGGCTTGCGGTTCGAATTGCAGATAGCCCTCCACCGCATCGGTGATTTCGATCGTGCGCACGTGGATGCCGAGCGCGTCGACGACCAGTTGCGCATCGGCGAGACTCGCCGCGCTCGAAGTCTTGTAGGGCATGCGAATCGCGTGAACGTTCTCGGGTCCAAGCGCACGCGCGCACAGGTACGCGGTGACCGCCGAGTCGACGCCGCCCGAGAGACCGATCACCGCTTTATGGATGCCGCGGCGCTCGATCAACTCGTCGCGCAAGAAGGCCTCCAACCAGCGCGCCGCAACCTGCGGATTGATCGACGGCGGTTGCAGCAACGCGTCGTTGCTTGCACGCACGACGGTAAGCATCGCTATGGTCTCCCCTTGGGCAACGGGAGCTCTTCGTCGAGAAGCAGGTCGGGAAGCACCGCCGACAGGTCTCCAAGCAGCGGCAGCGTGGCGCGCGCGAGGTCGGCTTCGCGCAGATCGATCGCTCCGCTGACCACACACTCGCCGATCTCCGGCGCCTCCACGTTCACGACGCCGCGCGGATCGATGATGCACGACGAACCCGTCATGCCTTTGCCGCCCTCAAATCCGGTCAAGCCGGCATAGAGCACAAAAACTCCGTGTTCGGTCGCGCTCGAGCGAAGGATCTCGCGCCAGTGCGTAATCGAGGTGAGCTCGCTTTCGCCTTCGATCCCACGCCCGGGCGCGGCCGACGGAACGATCAGCACGCGCGCGCCCTTGATCGCTGCGATCGTCGGCATGATCGCATGCCAGATGTCTTCGCAGATCAAGATCGCGACGCGCCCGATCCGCGTCTCGAAGGTTTGTAAGCGCCGGCCGCGCGACAAGAAGCGCTCTTCATCGAACACGCCGTACGTCGGCAAGAACATTTTGCGGTGCACGTGCACGATCTCGTGGCTCGCACGCCCAACGCGAAGATAGATCGCGCTGTTGTGGTACGTGCCGTTGTCGTTCTCGTAAAAGCCGCAGCACAACTCGACTTCGCGCTCGCCTGCGCCGGCGCGCCACGCGCGCACGAGATCCTCGGCGAAAACCGTGGCCGGTCGCGCCAGATCGTAGACGGCGCCCTCCAAGAAATAGCCGGTCATCGCGGCTTCGGGAAAGACGATCAAATCGGGGGTCGTGGGTTCCGCGGCGATCTGCTCGAAGATTTCGCTGGACTCGACAAGGTTCTCGCGATAGCGCCCCTTCGCGGGTTTGACCTGCACGAGGCGCACGTCGTAACGTGACGGCGAACGCTCGCCGTTAGTCCGCGCCGCCACTGGTCGCCATCTCGATCATTTGATCGACCGGCTGGCGCAGGCCACACTGAGCCGCGCACTCTTCGGCCGGATAGGTCCAAATCTCCGCAAGCGTCGGATGGAGGTGCGGGATGCGCATGAACTCGGCGACGGTCGCGTGATAATTCATCGCAACGATCACTTCGTGGATCAGTTCCGAAGCTTGCGGCCCGATAATCGAAGCGCCCAAGATTTCGCCGGTGACCATCCGCGACATCATCTTCACGAAACCGCGCGTCGTATTGAGACACATGGCCTTGCCGTGCTCGGCGAAGTCGTACCGGCCCACGCAGTGGTCGATTGCCGCAGCCTTGAGCTCCTTTTCGGTCATACCGACGTGGGCAATTTGCGGATCGGTGAAAATCGTGTGCGCGCTCACGATCCGGTAGTCGGCTTCTTCGTGTTCGCCGCTGACCGCGTTACGCGCCGCGATCTCGCCCTGATAGATCGCCACATGGACCAACGGATAGTCGCCGGTGACGTCGCCGACGGCAAAGATGTTCGGACGACTGGTGCGCAGCGTCGCGTCGACGACGACACCCCGCGCGGCGTCGAACGCTACGCCGGCGGTATCGAGGCCCAGCCCGGTGATATTCGGCGTGCGACCCATCGCGAAGAAGATCTCCTCGACAACGAGCTCGTGCCGCTCTCCCTCATGGATGTAGTGGACGACTTTGCGCGTGCCGCGTTTTTCTACCCGCGTGACGCGCGTCTGGGTGATGACGTTGATCCCGTCCTCGCGAAAGTACTGCGTCAGCGCGTCGCCGATATCGTCGTCGGCAGCGGTGAGCAAATGATTGCTGCGGATCAGCAACGTCGTCTTGGCGCCCATGCGCGCGAGAAATTGTCCGAGTTCGCAAGCGCTGTAGCCGCCTCCCAAGACTGCGACCGAACCCGGAATCGATTCGAGTTCCAACACGCTGTCGCTGTCGAGGTAGCCGGTTTCTTCCAAACCGGGAATGAGTACGGGTGCGACTGAGCTGCCGGTGGCGACGACGAACGACCGCGCGTTCAGGCGTGTATGTTCACCGACTTGGAGCGTGCCGTCCGAGACAAATGTCGCATGCCCTTGGTGCAGCGGAAACGTCTCGATCCCCTCGATGCGATAATCCGCGAATTCTTTGACCAGCGTGCGCTTGCGCTGCGCGATGAACGGCATGTCGACGGAGATCTCGCCCGCGACGCGAACGCCGAGCGCGCGCGACTCGCGGACCGCGTACAGCGCGTCGCTCGACGCCAAGAACGCTTTGCTGGGCATGCAACCGCGTAAAATGCACAGACCCCCGAGCGGCCCATGGTCGACCAGCGCCACCTTCGCGCCGAGGTCGCGCGCGGTGCGCGCCGCGGCGTAGCCGCCCGAACCCGCACCAACAACGACGAGATCGTATTCGAGTGATTCCATGCTTAGCGGCTCGGGCGCGCACCCAGGCGATGCACCGATTCGATGAATCGAACCGTACCGTTCGCGTGGACCAGAATGGAGTGCGTGCGGGCGTGATTGCCAAAAAACCGCACGCCGCGTACGAGATCGCCGTCGGTAATACCCGTCGCCGTAAAGATGACGCTATCGCTTTTCACAAGATCATCAATCGTCAAAACGCGCTGGAGGTTGCCGAAGCCCATCGCGACCGCACGATCGGCCTCCTCTTGACTGCGCGGCTCGAGCCGGCCCATGAAGTTTCCGCCTAGACACTTAATCGCCGCAGCCGCAAGCACGCCTTCCGGAGCGCCGCCCGTACCCATCGCCACGTGAATGCCGGTCGTCTCGATCGCGGTCGCGATACACGCATCGACGTCACCGTCGGAGATCAACTTGATGCGAGCTCCGGCTTCGCGTACTTCATTGATAAGCGCGGCATGGCGCGGGCGATCCAAGATCACGACGCACACGTCGGCCAGCGGCTTCTCGAGGGCGTTAGCGACCGCTTCCAGATTCTCGCGCACAGGCGCGTCGATGTGGACGTACGGTGCGGCCTTTGGGCCTACCGCGAGTTTCTTCATATAAGAATCGGGCGCGTGAAGGAGACCGCCGCGCTCGGAAATGGCCATCACCGCGATCGAGTTGGGCAACCCGTTTGCGACTAAATTCGTACCCTCGACCGGATCGACCGCGATATCCACCTCGAATCCGCCCCGGCCGACCTCCTCGCCGATGAAGAGCATCGGTGCTTCGTCACGCTCGCCCTCGCCGATGACGATGCGGCCGGATATCTCCATCTCGCCGAGCGCCTCGCGCATTTTTTCGACCGCTGCTCCATCGGCAGCATCGCGTTCCCCGCGTCCCATCCAGCGGGATGCGGCCAGCGCAGCACTCTCGGTAACCTTGACAAAATCGAGGGAGTTGACCATGCCCCCGGCTCTACAAGGGAACCCCCACGATTCCTTTAAGAAATGTGGCCGTGTCGACCCACGCTCACGCCCCACATCCGACCATGCGCGCACCGGTTACGAGCGATCTGCTCGCCGCCGGACCAGCGCTATTCGCCATCGTTGCGCTCGCCGGATTTTCGATCGGCTTTTTTGCGTGGCTTGGACTCATCGTACCGCGTCATCACGCGTTCGTTAGCGATCTCGGCTTGCTGGTTGCGCTTGCAGGCGGAACCGGTGCGACGCTGTGGCTTTGGCAATGGTACGCGCGATACTTTTCTCGGCGCACGGGCGCTACCTACGCTCGCTCGCTGCGCTACGATGCCTTTACCTGGGTTCCGTTCCTGTTGCTCTGGCTGACGTTTGTTCTTCCACCGGCACTCACCCACGGCGAAGCGCGCATCTTTGTTGTGTGCGCCGCGGTTTTTTGCGTCGGCAAAGTGCTCATCGCGGCGCGCTTCAATCAAACCGTGCGCGAGGTGCTGCTCGACTTCGTCGCCACGCGAACCGCCATCATCGTCATCGCCGAGCTGGCGGCCGTCATCATCGGACAGCGTGCCGGATCGCACGTCCAAGAGTCCTCGAACCTCTTGCTCAACGTGTGGGGCCGCTGGGATGCGGTGCACTACCTGACGATCGCGACGCAAGGGTATTCGGGTACGGACATGGCGTTCTTCCCGCTCTTTCCGTTGTTGATCCGCGTCCTCGGATCGCTGGTCGGAAACCATCTGGTCGCGGGACTCTTGATATCGAACGCCTCGTTCTTCTTCGGCTTGCTCTACCTCTACAAACTGCTCGAGCATGAATACGATCGATCGGTGGCGCGGCGGGCGATTTTCTACGTCTCGATCTTCCCTGCGGCGTTCTTCTTCTCGGCGGTCTACACCGAATCGCTCTTCTTCATGCTGACTGTCGCGTCGTTCTACTACATGCGCATGCACCGCTGGTGGCTCGCCGGCGCAATCGGCTTTTTAGCGGCGCTGACCCGTGTCGAAGGGATCTTGCTTGTCGTCCCGTTCTTGATCGAGTGGTATTCGCAGTACAAGCCCAAGCTCAAACAACACCTCTCCGAACTCGCTCCGGGCGGTTTGATTCCGCTCGGCCTCTTCACCTACATGGCCTTGCTCTGGGTCTTGGTCGGGGATCCGCTGTATTTTTCGCACGTGCAGATTCATTGGAACCGGCATTTCGCACCGCCCTGGGTGAGCGTCATCAATTCGATTCACCAAATCGCGACCGCAACGCAAGGACTCACGATCGCCAATCAGTTGATGGAGTTGTCGTTCACGTTTCTGATGATTGCGGTCCTGGTGATCGGCTGGAGGCAGCTTCGCCCGTCGTACATCGCCTACATGGCGCTCTCGATCCTCATCCCGATGTCGACCTCGAGCCTGATGAGCATGCCGCGCTTCGCGCTGGTGCTCTTTCCGATGTTCGCGATTCTGGCACGCGACGGCGAACGACCCTGGGTCAACAACCTCATCCTCGCCTTCTCGCTTCCCCTTCTGGGATTGTTCACCGTCCTCTTTGCAGATTGGTATTGGGTTGCTTGACAGCATCAGTTCGATAGCGGGCCGGCGCGGCGTCCGCCAATTCGTCAAGTTCGGTATCGTGGGCGCCTCGGGATTCATCGTGAATCTCGTCGTGTTCACGCTGCTTCAACGCCTCGATCCGCTGCACAATGAGACCCTGCACTACAACGTGCTCTACTCCATCAGCTTTCTTGCCGGCGGCGTTTCCAATTATTGGCTCAACCGAATTTGGACCTTTCGCTCAACCGGGCACGCCGTTCGTGAAGGTGCGCAATTCCTTACCGTCTCGGTCATCGCGCTGGCCGTAGGGTTGGCAGTATCCGCCCTCGTCGCACCGTACCTTGGCCACGGCCACCGCACGTGGTTCATCGCGACAGTCGCCGGAATCTTCGTCAATTTCTTCGTGAACAAGTACTGGACGTTTAAGGGCGCCACGGCCTAGCTTGCGCGAAGTCGACAAGCGCTTTACGCTGTGGTTGTTCTTGATCGTGGCCTTCGGGTTACTTCTGCGCCTCAAGGGCATTCACGATCCGCTGCTCGATCATCCGGCGTGGCGCCAGGGCGATACGGCGAGCATCGCGCGCAACTTCGCACACCTGCAATACAGCATCATGTATCCGCAGACCAACTACGACGGGCCACCGCCCAACTACGTCGAGCTCGAGTTGCAAATCGTGCCTTTTCTTGCGGCAACCCTCTACAAGCTCTTCGGGGTTCACGAGATCTTCGGGCGACTGATTACGCTGGTCTTCTCGCTCGGCACCGTCGCCGTCGTCGGGTTCTTCGGGCGCTGGCTCTTCAGCAGCGCGCTTGCCGGGCTTGCGGCGGCGTTCTTCTACGCAATCTTTCCCGGCAGCATCTACTACGGGCGCACCTTCACGCCCGATACCGCCATGGTCTTCTTTCTCACGGCGGCGCTCTATGTCGTCGCGCGCTTGATCGTTGAAGACGAAGTCGTGACCCAGCGCGCGCTCGCGCGCGCCACAGCGCTGCTGACCTTCGCGTATCTGGCCAAGCCCGTCGCGGTCGCGGGAATTGTTCCAGTCATCGGCATGCTCTGGGAGCGGATCCGCAGTGGCCGCACGATGCGCCCAACCGCGATCATGGTCCTGTTGATCGTGCCGCTGATCGTGCTCTACCTCTACGACGTCCGCGTAAGCGAGCACGCCGAATGGCATTGGGCAAGCGGCATCACCACGTTGCACGTACTGCCCGCGCTCAAAGACGCGCTCACCACACCCGCCGGCTTCATGCTTAAATTCGCGCAGTTCCGCGAGGTCCTCGGACTCTTGCGCGCGACGATGCTCGGGTCGATTGCGTTCGTGTTGTCGATTGCGGGATTTATCGCACTGATCTGGACCGATGCACGGAGCAAAGCTTTGCTCTGGGGATGGCTCCTCGGCGGCCTGGCCTATACCTACGTGGTCGTCACGGTCGAACGGGTCGACTACTACATGTATCTGCTCCTGCCGCTCTGCGCTTTGGTCATCGGTTCACTCATCGCGCGCTTTGTCGCTTGGGTCGAGACGGTTGATGCTGCTCCCGCCGCGCGCTATGCGATTCTCGCGCTCGTCCCGATTGCAGCGATCGCATGTACGCTCGAAGCGCGCGCCGCGATCGAGCCGTATTATTCGTACAACAAGCAGGCCTATCGTAATGCCGTGTTCTTGAATCACACGTTAGCGCCGAACGCACCGGTCGTAGTCGGCCACTACGGTCCGGACGTGCTCTACTACATCAACCGCTACGGCTGGGAAGAGGACCCCGCGCTCTGGACGCCCTTTGACGAGGAGAGTGCGATCCGCAAGGGCGCGCGCTACTTCATTTCGATCGAGGACAACCGGCTGCGCCGTAACGCGGAACTCTGTGCCTGGTTACAGCGCTTCCCGGTGATCAATGCGCAGGCGGAGTGGCCGGTGTATGTCACCGATCCCGCACACGAGCTCCCCGGTGCGGATGCGTTTTGGCGCGCGTTTCGCTCAGCCGAGGCGGCCGGTCACGCTCGGGCGTTTCTCGACGCTCACCGCGTCTGCGTTCTCAAAGGATCGGCGCCGTCGATCTGATCGAACACCGTTAGCGCGCGCTCGAAGGCGTCGGGCCCAACGCGAATCGCCCCGCGAAACGGATAGTCGAGGCTCATCGTCAGAAAGATGACGAGGCCAACCAAGAGCGCAAGCGTGCCGATCATCGCCGTCTGCATCACGGTCTGGCGAAATCCAAAGAGATAGGTAAAAGCGATGGTGATGAAGCCACCGGCAAGAACGACAAACCACATCACGCCGTTAAGGCCGGTCGAGTCCTCGGTAAGGCGCGCGTCGCGATCGAGCGCGGCTTCACTGGTGCGCTCGAGCATGTGACCGAAGATCGCGGCTTGACGCTCGCCCTGGACCGGGGTTGCGTGCAGGTCGTGTGAAAGCTTTTCCACCAGCGGCGTTTCCGGCGGCGTGATGCCTTTCGACAGTGCCGGCCATCCAACGTGGATCGTATGTTGCGCATACGAGCGCACGTCCCGGCGCAACAACGCGCCGTTGCTGAACGAACCCGCGTCGCGATAGACGGCGGCGAGGCTGCTCGCCTCGTCGTATGTGCGGTCCTGGGCCGCTTCAAAACGCTCCCACACGCCGATGGCGATGAAGCCCAGCACCACCGCGTAGATGACACCGACGACCGCAAAGATGAACCCGGTAAGGTCATTGTGGTCGCGCCGCATCTCCGAATCGACCATGGCGCCGACGACACGCGCAAGGAGCAGCGAGAGCAGCACGAAGCCGCCGATAACGACGATTGCTCCCGGAACCGTCTCGAGGCTTTCGAACCAGCCGATTGCGGGCGTCACGGCAGGGGCAGCAACGATCCGGCGCTCGCGCTGCTTGTTGCGTGCGTCGTTTCGGGAACGCCCGAGCTCACGATCTGGCGATAGGTGATCAGCCGGTTGGTGTTGCGCGCGACGTCGAGCTCCAGATCGTAGCTGTGCTTGATCGCCGCGGTGAGCTCGTCGGGATCGTAGGTATACGAAAACCGCTTGAGGCTCGCGAGGATCGCCTTGTTGGCGACGTCGAGCTGCTGGTACGCGTGCTGAATCTGCACGCCCGCATCTTTATACGTCGGGTAGTTCGAGATCACGATCTCGCGTTTGAGCTTGGCATCTTCAAGTTGGCCCTTGAGCGCTTCAAGGCGCACGCTCGACGGGTCGTATTTCTGGCCGCCGGCGATTACCGCCAGGGCATCATCGAAGTCGCCCTTGCTGTACAGCTCTTGCGCAAAGTCGGCCGAAGCTTGAACGAAGCCGGCGCGAGCGCGCTCGTCGGTTGGATCGACCTTCAATGCGAGGCTGTACGAGAGCTGCGCGTCCTTGACGTTTCCACGCGCGAGCGCGACCTCTCCCTGATGGACGCGGGTATCGACGACCCAATGCTCGACCGGGCCGGCGCACCCGCCGAGGAAGAGCACAAGCGCAACCAGCGCGACGGATTTAGAAATGCACATGGAGAGCAAACCTTGCGACGTATTCAATGATGACTGCGGCGGGATAGAAGACGACCTGCGAGAGCAGCGTTCCGAGGATCGCCGTCACGGAGAGATAGAACACCATCGAGCGAACTTCCTCGATGGTCCGCTGGCCGTGAATCGCTTGATCGGTGATCATGGAGGACGTTGGATCAACGAAAAGCGTGAATGAGATCGTTCCGATCCCGTTGATGATACCCGAGAGGCTTGCGGCCGTTACTCGAACCGCGGGATCGAGCACCGCGGCGAGAAACGCGGCCGGGACGCCGATTGCATAGATGCCGGTTACGACGACGTTGAAAACCAGCAGGCGCCGGGGAATCGCACGCCAGTCGAACTGCCGCAACTGCTCCCGCGACGGCAGGTGCTCGGAACGAAGCACATCCGCGATATTCTTGGGGTTGAGCAGCTGCGCGAGCGCGTGCGGCACCGAACCGCGCCGCTCGAATGAATGGACGCCGCGCCGGAACAGATAGGTGAACATCGGTAGCAGCAGCGCGAAAACGATCATGCCCGCCGTGCCGGCGAGGATGATCAAGCGCAACTGCACGTCGTACGTCTGCTGCCAGGCAGCGGCCAGCACCGGATCGTGCCGGTTGGCGACAACCGCGTTGCTTGCCATGTCCGCTAGCGGCGCGATGAAAAACACCGAAAAGAGCGTTGCGAGGCGCCCGACCGTCACGAAGAGATTGAAGAGTGAGATCGAGGTCGCGATGCGTTTGGTTTGGACGCCGGCCAGACGCGCTGCGTAGGCGCCGATCGTGACGCCCTGCACGATGAAGGTGATGAGCATCGCGCCGATCAGACGCCCAGACCAGAGTTCTGGCTGGTGCAGTATCACGATCCGCAGGAGGCGGATGTCTTAGGCGGCGTCACGGTTCCATTCGATGGACGATTCGTCGACTGGGCCTAAGATGCACAGTCCCAGTTGGTCCTCGGCAAAGAGATCGTGCGCGATTTCGACGATTTCGGATGCGGTTACCGCATCGATGCGCTCTTCAATTTCTTCGGGCGCCATCTGGCGACCCAGCGCGAACTCATTGCGCCCGAGGCGTATCATCCGGCTCGAGGTGGACTCGAGCGAGAGCGTAAGGTTTCCCTTGATGTGTTCTTTTGCGAGATGTAATTCGTTTGCATCGATCTCGAGGTTGCGCAGTGATGCGAGCTGCTCGGCGATAACGTCGATGCAAGGCTGCACGTTCTCCGCCGACGTCCCGGCATAGATTCCGAAGAGGCCTGCCGCACGATAGGCAGCTTGAAAGGAGTAGACCGTGTACACCAGCCCGCGCTTTTCGCGGATCTCTTGGAACAACCGGCTCGACATTCCACCGCCCAGCACCGTGTCGAGTACCGACAGCGCAAAACGCCGGTCGTCACGAACGTTCAGACCGCGCGATCCGAGGACAACATAGGCCTGCTCGCTATCCTTCTGGCGCACGAGCGCTGACGGGGTCGTACGTGGTGCATCCGGTTCGAAGCGCTCGCTCTTCCCCGTAAACGGCGCAAAACACTCGGATGCCAGCTCGACGAACTGGTCGTGCTCCACGTTGCCGGCGGCAGCAACGATTACCGAATCCGGAGCATAGTGACGCGCCATGTGCGCGCGTAGGTCTGCGGGCGTCACGCGGGTCACGGTATCCACAAAGCCGATGGTCGGTTCACCGAGGTTCGATCCGCTCCACATCGTCTGCAGGAACAGATCGTGTATGAGCTCGTCGGGCGAGTCCTCGTACATCTTGATCTCTTCGAGCACGACCTTCTGCTCTTTGGCGAGTTCCTGCGGATCGAAGACCGAGTGCAGAAACATGTCCGAGAGCACATCGAGCGCGAGCGGCACGTGCCGATCGATTACCTTGGCGTAGTAGCAGGTCGCCTCTTTGTCCGTGAAGGCATTGAGGCTCCCGCCGACCCCGTCCATCGTCTCGGCTATCTCGCGAGCGCTACGCCGCTGCGTGCCCTTGAAGAGCATATGCTCGACCAAGTGCGAGATACCGCGCTGCTCGTGACGCTCCAGCGAGGAGCCGACGTCGGCCCAGATCCCAATGCTTGCCGAGCGGACGGCCGGCATGCTCTCGGTGAGCACGCGCAGACCATTAGCCAGCGTCGTCTTCTTATACACCGCTCAACTCTTCGTGAAAGCGCTCTGCGCCCATTCCTGATCGAGAAAGACGTTGGCCCCACTGTGCAGCCGCGCGGCGAGTGAGGCCGCATTTTCGCGGCGGGTCACGCTGATCGTAAAGACGGTCCGCGTCGTGGGCTTCGCGAGGTCCCCGCTGACCACGACGTCCTTGCCCACGACGATCGGGACCGTAACCCAGAGGTCCACCTCTTCGGCGCTGGGGGCGGCGGCGAAGGCGCGCATGATCACCTCCACGATCTCCGCATTGAAGGCCTCGTGCGAAAGCGGCTGGTGAAACTTCACGCCCGAGAGACGCAACCCCAGCACCACGTGAGCGGCGGTCTCATTGGCTAAGACTTGCACGACCTGCGCCGGCCATGGGGAGCTGAACAATTGTTCGCCGACTGATGTCGCAATATCGAGCCGGTTGCCGCCCGCGCGCGAGTGCGCATCGAGGTCAGCAACGCTCGGCATCGCGCCCACAAGCAAAGCGGCCAGCAATAGGCTAGTAGCTTTGAGCAAAGTAGGCCCTCACCACTGCCGGTTCTCCACAGGCGACGCACACCGCGTACGCCTCAAGTGGATAGGTGTTGCGCGTCGTGGCACCGGTCTCGTTCTTGACGTGTTGCTCGCACTCGGGGCGCCCGCACCACGGAATGTCGATCATGCCGGCGCGCGTCTTGCATTTTTCGTAGAACTCGTCGCGGTCGCTCACGCGAAAGGTGTGACTGGTCAGAAACGCTTTGGCTTGATCGAAAAGCGAGAGTTGAATCGCGTCGAGAAGCACGCGCAGCTCCTGCGCGAGCTGCGAGAGCGGAACGCTGCGCTTTTGCTCGGGATCGTCTTTGGCACGATCGCGCCGAACCAAAACGGCGGTCTGAGCATCGATGTCGCGTGGACCGATCTCGACCCGCACCGGTACACCGCGCAGATCCCATTCGGCGTACTTCCAGCCCGGCTGTTGATCGCGATCGTCGACCTTCACACGAAAGCCGGCCTCGCGCAGTCCTTTCGCAGCATCCTGACACGCCGCAATCGCGCGGTCGTCTCCCTTGCGCACGATCGGTACGAACACCGCTTCGATCGGCGCCATCTTCGGTGGAATGCGTAGACCGCGATCGTCGCCGTGCACCATGATCATCGCGCCCAGCATGCGCCAGGACATGCCCCACGACGTCGTATAGGCGTGTTTGATCTGCTGGTCGGCGTCGAGGAATTTGATATCGTAGGCCTTGGCGAAGTTCTGACCGAGGTCGTGCGACGTTCCCGACTGCAAGGCTTTGCCGTCGGGCATGAGCGCCTCGATCGAAAAGGTCTCAACCGCGCCGGGAAAGCGTTCGCTCTCGCTCTTAATACCGGCGTAGACCGGAACCGCGGCGACGTTTTCCGAGAAGTCGCGATAGACGCCGAGCATTCGCACGGTCTCCTCGCGCGCCTCTTGCGCGTTTGCGTGCGCGGTGTGGCCTTCTTGCCACAAAAATTCCATCGTGCGCAAAAACGGGCGCGTGGCTTTTTCCCAGCGCAGCACGTTACACCACTGATTGATGAGAATCGGCAGATCGCGATACGATTCAATCCACTGCGCGTACATGACGCCGATGATCACTTCCGACGTAGGACGAATCGCGAGGCGCTCGGTGAGCTCTTCGTTGCCGCCGTGCGTCACCCACGCAACTTCCGGCGCAAAGCCCTCCACGTGCTCAGCCTCTTTGAGCAACAAGCTTTCGGGAATGAGCAGCGGGAAGTACGCGTTTTCATGTCCGGTCGCTTTGAAAGCTGCGTCCAAGTTTTTTTGCAGATTCTCCCACAGCCCAAAGCCGTACGGGCGAAGCACCACGCAACCGCGCACCGGCGAATACGATACGAGCTCGGCCTTCAGGCAAACGGCCGTATACCACGCGGAGAGGTCGGCCGCTTTCGGAGGGATCTCCTTAACGACGGGTTGTTGGATTGGGTCCTGGGACATGACCGGCCCGGTTTCGCGTGGAGCGGGCCCACGGCCTCTTCGGCCGAAGGGGAGCCCATGCCCAAGCTGACCCGCATCTATACCCGCACCGGCGACGACGGCACCACCGGCCTTGTCGGTGGGCAGCGCGTCAAGAAGAACGCGCTGCGGATCGAAACCTACGGGACGGTCGACGAGTGCTCGAGCGCGATCGGCATGGCGCGCAGCGCGCTACGACCACTGCTCGCAACGCATGCACGCGCTGCGCGCCTCGATACGTGGCTCGCGTGGGTGCAAGACGCACTCTTCAACCTAGGCAGCGACCTCGCAACGATGCCCAAGGATCGCTGGGAGGGCATGCCGCTGATCGCGCACGAGGATGCGGTCGCGCTCGAACGCGCCATCGACGAGGCGCAGCGCGATCTGCCACACCTCAACAACTTCATCCATCCGGGCGGCTCGCTGCCGGGAGCTTACCTGCACCTGGCCCGCACCATCTGCCGCCGCGCGGAACGATTGCTCATCACCCTGCGCGACGAAGACGACGGCGTTTCAAAGGAAACGCAGCAATTCCTTAATCGCCTTTCGGATGCGCTCTTCGTTTGGTCGCGATGGATTAATGCGGACTTAAACGAGCCGGAGTATCTTTGGAACTCAAGCTCCGCTCCGCCACCTCCGGCATAAGGAACCGATTGAAGCTGCGCCTCCCGGTCCTGGCCGTCCTCGCGACGGCGCTTCTTGCTGCGGTGAGCGCGCATGTCGGCATCGACGTGCTCGGCGACTACTTGGTGCGCGACGATTCCTACGATCATCTTGCCCACGATTCACGCCTGCTCTTCACGGTGATCGCGCTATTGCTCGCGGCCGCCGCCGCCGTGCAGTGCTTCCTCTATCTCTGCGCCGCCGCTGCGTCGATCCAGACGCGCGCGCGCCTGTTGCACCTACGACCGGCGCAGGTCGCCGGCGCATGCGCCCTCATCGCGCTGCTCGCGCTGCTGGTTGTGCCTGCGATGGAAACGATCGACGCGCTCCAGGCCGGCGCGGACGTCGACTCGCTCGCCGATGCGTTCGGCGGATCGATGCTGCTCGGTGTCATCACCACGCTAGGCTGCGCGCTTGCGTGGTGCGGTCTGATCGTCGCACTGGTTGGCTGGTTCGCGCGTCATCGCGAGCGCGTTGCGCGACTGCTGTACGAATTGCTCGTCCCGAGTGAAACGCCGCTCGCGTGCGCCTACGCAAGCCGCGGGAACGCGCCGGCACTTGCAATCGATCCCAACCGCCGCGCGCGCTGCCGTTCCAAGCGCGGCCCGCCCCGCGCAGCATCGCTGATTCCCGTACACTAGACGCTGCTCAAAGGGGTTTTCCATGCGTTCATTTTGCGTGCGCACGTTGTGCGCGACGCTGACGTGCGCGTTATTCGCGTTGGCGTTGCCGGCTCGTGCCCAAACCGGCTCGAGCATCGCCGGTATCGTCGTCGACGCGGCGTCGGGCCTTGCGCTCTCCGGCGCAACAGTGCGGATCGTCGATACGTCGCATCGCACTGCGACCGATGCACGCGGCGCGTTTCATTTCTCGGGGATCGCGCCGGGGACATACCGGCTCGAAGTTCGCGCGTCGGGCTATCAGCCCGCCGTCTCGACGCCCGTAACCGTCGCAGCCGGCGCTGCTTGGACGACACTTGCAATCCAGCGCGCCATCGGTACGCTCCACGTCATTGCCGAGACCTCGACCAAAGCCAGCTCGAGCCTGCAGCAATCCAGCGTCATCACGGCGACACTGAACAGCGAAGTGTTACAGGCCAGCGGCATACAGCGCGCCGGTGACGCGCTGCGTACCCTGCCGGGCGTCAACAATGGTATTACGGGCGACACGGCCGCGCTCGGGGACGATATCAACCTGAATATCCGCGGCATCGGCACCGCCGAAACGGTCGCTGCGCTCGACGGAAATCCGATTGGGTATGGCATTAAAGGCGGGTACAATTATCAACTCTCGCCGCTCTTTCCGTTTCGCGACGTCCAAGTGCTCTACGGTTCAGGCGGGAGCGACCTTCTCGGCATCAACGCAATCGGCGGCGTGGTCAACTTCCAAACCCTCGATCCGACGCCGGCGCAGCAAGTGAGCGTCATGCAGGGCTACGGAACGTTCCAGCGTCAGGCGACCAACATCATCGCCAGCGGTTCGAACGCGAAGGTGGGCTACGCACTCGCGTACGGCGTCTCCGGTCTCGACGGCCCGTTCCGCAACGCCTACTTCTATCAAGCCGGCGCGCAGGCGAGCTACATCGACGACTCATCGGTAACCTCGCGCGCGAATCTCATCAAGTTGACGTACGCCCCCGATTCAAAAACGAACATCGTCGTGACCGACGTCAACAGCTCGTACTGGGAAAACAAGACCGGCAACGGTGACGGCGACTACCTTCCCTATCCAACCGCGTACGCGACGTGCGTCGCGCAAGGCAGCGCCGACCTGGCGACGTGCGCGTCTTCGACGGCGGGCTGGCAAGGCGCGGGTCCGGCGTGGCAAGCATTCAATTTCGGCTATCAAGCCGCGACCATCTCGCACAACTTCGGCGCCGGTACCGTCTCGCTCAACGGGTTCACGACCCTCTACAACGACACGACCTATCGACTCAACCTCCCGACGCCCAAGAGTCAGTATCTGCGGGACTACCGCGTGCAGACGACCGGATCGTTACTCGACGACAACTTCGCCGCGGCCAATAATGACTTTACGATCGGCTACAACTACTTCAACAACGCATACATTTACAGCACGCTCTATGCGCTCAGTCCTTCGAAAACGACCGATACGGCGCCGTACTCGAATGAAGGCGCATTCTTCATTCGCGACGTGTGGCAGCCGCAGCATTCGCCGCTGACCGCTTTCCTCAACGTTTGGGCGCGACATGCCAGCGAAACCGATTCTTCGTACGTCGATCCGCGGCTCTCGCTTGTCTATCGCACGTCGTCGCGCGACGTGATTCGCGCTGCGTTCGGTGCGACGACGACGGAACCGACCTCAGACGAACTCGACCTCCCGTTCCAGCCCGGTCAGCTGGCGGAAGGCATCACCAACGGCACCGGCGGCGGGGCGACCTACAGCTGCGGTGCGCTCAACTCGATCGGATCGGTTCCGTCCGCCGACCTCAAGCCCGAGCGGGGCGTCGACGAAGAGGCTTCGTGGGGGCATACCTGGTTCGGGGACTCGATCACGCAACTTCAGCTCTACAACGTCAACGTCTACGACAAGCTCTACTCCTCGCTCATCCCGCTATCGCAGGCCGGTGAGGCAGGCATCGATCCGTCGTACGTCACGGCCGCGAACCAAGCGCTTACCGGCGTGTGCGGGGCGAATAATTACACGCTCGGCGTAACCGGGACAGTCAATATCGGAACGCTGCAAGCGCGCGGAGCCGATCTTTCCGGGCGTGCGCGGATCAGTCGCCGCTTGTACCTCGACTACGACTGGTCGCTCACCTCGAGCGTGCTCCAGAATGCTCCGCCGCAGTATCTTGAAGCCAACTTAGTCTCGATCGTCGGCAGTCAGATCAAAGGCGTGCCGCTGCACACGGCAAACATCGCGATCGACAACACCTTTGGCGTGGTCGACGCCCGTTACACGATCTATACCGTCAGCATCGACAACACCAAAAACTTGCCGGCGTACGACTACAGCGACCTGCAGTTCAGCGATCCAATCTCGCGCAACGTGACCTTCACGGTAACCATCTCGAATCTGTTCAATCAGAATGCGAACATCGCAGGGTTGATCGGTGAAGGCGTTCCCGCGCCGCTCAACAGCTACGCGACGGCCGCAGATTACGCTCCGTACATCGGCAAGGCCGCAACCGAGTGGTTCGGCTTGCCGTACCGCCAAATCTACTTTCGCCTACAGTTCCGACGATAAGCGGGCCGCGTGGAGATATCGCCTGGGGGGACGGGTGGGCCCTCCCTGCGAACCTGCGCGAAATGTCCTTCGTCTCCGAACTCTTTGCGACGACCAACGTCGACAAACTTCGCGCGCTTGCACGACAACGGATTCTCAAGCGGGCGCTGACCGCGAAAGACCTCGTCGCAATTGGCCTGGGTACGATGATCGGCGGCGGCATCTTCACCACCATCGGCACCGGGGTCGTCGGAGCCGGTCCGGCCGTGATCGTTTCGTATCTCCTCGCCGGGCTCACATCGTTCTTCGCCGCGCTCTGCTACGCCGAGCTTGGCGCGATGGTGCCGGTCGCGGGGAGCGCATACACATACGCGTATGCGACGATGGGCAAGCTCTTCGCGTGGATCATCGGCTTTGCGTTGATCTTTGAATACGGGATCAGCGCGGCGCCGGTTGCCCAGCAATTTTCCGCTGCGATCCAAGACGTGCTCAAGAGCATCGGGGTTATCTTGCCGAGCTGGGCGCAGACGTCGAATCTGCACTTTACGGGTCCATGGTGGACGCCCACGAGTTGGGATCTAGCGCACTCACAGTGCGACGTAGTGGGCGCGCTCTTCGTGATCGCGCTCTCGGTCTTGCTCTCAATTGGGATTCGCGAAACGGCGACGACCAACAATATCTTCGTCGTCCTCAAGATCGGTGCACTTCTGGTTTTTATTGCGGCGGGGATCTTGTTATTCAATCCGGCGCACTTCTTGAATTTCGCACCATATGGTCTGGGCGCGCTCAAGCCGTTCGGCGGAATGGCGGATTACTCGTCTTCGGCGCAGCCGTACGGAATCGTCGCCGTCAGCGCGTTCGTCTTCTTCAGTTACATCGGTTTCGATACCGCGACGACGACCGCCGAAGAGTGCAAACAACCCCAACGCGATATTCCCCTTGGCGTGATGGGTGCGCTGGGTATCGGCACGGTCCTGTACTGCGCGACCGCCGTCGTGCTCATCGGCGCCGTCGCGTGGGACAAGGTTCCGACCAAGGATCCGCTGGTCTATGCCCTAGCCCCGCTCCACATGCCCTGGGTGAGCGCCATCATCACGGTCGGCGTGCTTGCCGGCACGACCAGCGTCGCGCTCAGCTCGCTTCTCGGGCAAACCCGCATCTTCTACGTCATGGCGCGCGACAAGATGCTGCCGCCGGCGGTCGCGGTGATCAGTCCGCGATTCAAGACGCCGGTGCGCACGACGATGATCACCGGGGTGGCCGTCGCCCTGCTCACCCTCATCGTCCCGCTGACCGACCTGCTCAACCTGGTCAACATCGGAACGCTGATCGCGTTCACCGTCGTCTGCGCCGGCGTGCTCTATCTACGAAAGCGCAAACCGGACCTTCCGCGCACCTTCAAGGTGCCGTTCGTCCCGCTTTTCCCCATTCTGGGCATCGTGATGTCGCTGTTTCTTGCCGTGTTCGGGCTCTCGGCCCGAACCTGGACCTGGTTTGCGATCGCCCTGGTCGTCGGCCTGGTCTTCTTTTTCAGCTATGGCTTCCGAAAATCGAACCCCGACGAGGTCGAGCCGGTGGTCGAGCCCGAGGGCATTTCCGAGCAATTCGTATAGCTCGTGTAAACGCCGCGTAAGCGCAACCACCAGCGACGGTTAACCTTTGGTAAGCCGCCGGTTATCAACGCATTAGCGCTACGTACCGAAGTCGTAAGCAGCCGATTATCGCATTGGGTGTGATCTAGCGTAATTAATGAGGTGCTACCATGGCTACCCTGTTTTCACGGGCCGCGAATCGTACGTTCTCACTGGCCCATTTGCGCGCCCACGCCACGCAGCTCTACGTCGTGCTCGCATGGCTTCACATCCCCGCGGCCGCAGCGATCGCGATCGCATCGGGTAACTCGTGGCTAGCGCCCGTGTTTATCCTGTGGGCAGCGGCAACCGCCGCCACCATCAGCGCCAAGCTGATGAACGATGGAATCGCTCTTCGTTCGATCGTCGCCGTCGCGCTGACCGTCGGACCGATAATGTTCGGCGTCGCCGGATTCGGTAACTGGCATGCGGACTCGAGCCTGTACTTCTTCGCGGTGTTCGCGATGCTTGTCGGGTACGTCGACGCGCGCCCGATCCTGATCTCGGCATCACTGGCCGCCGCCTATGGCGTCGGCGCGTCGCTCGCCGCTTCATCGACCGTCTTTCCGGCCTATGGCATGGATCGGTTCGCGATCCAAACGCTGTGCGCGGTGGTCGAAGTCATCAGCCTCGTGCAGATCACCAAGGCCGCGCGGACGATCTTCACCCGCGTCGACGAGTTCGTGGACTTCACGATGCGCGCGACCGCCGAAGCGATCGCCGGACATCTCAACGACAACGCGGCACTTCAAGCCGAAATCGAACGCGTCCGCCGCGGCGCCGCATAACCCAACATCCACCACCCAAAGTAAACAACTCGTTCTGCGGAACGAGTTGTTTCTTTTATTGCGCTTGGGCGGGTGGTGCGGGTACCGCCTCGCCGATACCCGGCGTCATGACGTCGACGCGTGCGGTCCGCGCGTTGTACGCAGCGTGAACGCCGAAGGCGCGCGCAATCGCGCGCAAACCGATCATCACCCGGCCACGCACGCGGAACGGCGCGTGCTCGAGCGTGAAGGGCATGCCGTTGATCGATGCGTGAGCATCACCGACCCGGAGGCGCAGCGACTCGGTTCCGCGCACCACATAGATGTTGGAACCGTCAACCGACGTTTGCGCCCCCAAGGCGTCGGAGAGCGACCGAACCGGTACGAAAATGTGATTTCCCGGCGCAGAAACCGGCGGTACGTCGCTCTCCACATGTTGACCGTCGACGATCATATCGACCGGGCGCGAAAAAGCCAAGATCGTCGAAGCCGTCGTCGCGACCACGGCCGCCAGAACCAGCGAGCGCATCGACGGCTTGTGGTAGGTCATGACACCGCGCCGATCTCGCTCGCATAGTCGGGATATTTCTCGGCGATCACTTTCTCGATCTCCAAGCGCAGCATGCCGAGCAGCTCGTCTTCGGGATAGGTGCCCACCAGCTCGCCGGCGCGATAAATCGCGCCCTTGCCTTTGCCACCCGCGACGCCCACGTCGGCCATCTTAGATTCGCCCGGTCCGTTGACCACGCAACCCATCACGGCCACCTTGACCGGAGCGCTGTACTCTTTGGCGATCGCCTCGACCGCGCGTCCCAGTTCGAGCACCGAGATCTCGGCCCGCCCGCATGACGGGCACGCGGTGATCTCAAAGCCCTTCTCGCGCAGACCCAGTGACTTGAGGATCGACCAGCACACCGGCACTTCTTCCACCGGATCGGCGGCGAGCGAAACGCGAATCGTATCGCCAATGCCTTCGAAAAGAAGAATGCCCAGGCCAATCGACGACTTGATCGTGCCGTCGCGCAACAGCCCGGCTTCAGTAATGCCCAAATGCAAAGGATAGGGCGTATTGCGTTCGCGCAAACGCTGATCCATCAAACGATACGCGGCAACCGTCGTCATGACATCGTGCGCTTTGAGCGAGATTGCAATGTCGGAGTGGCCATGCTCTTCGAGAAGCGCTACGTGGCGAAGCGCCGATTCGACCATCGCCTCGGCGGTGAGACCCAGCGTTTTCTCGAGATCGGGAGCGAGCGAACCCATGTTAACCCCGACGCGAATCGGAATCTCACGCGCTTTGGCTGCCGTCACGACCTCCACGACCTTCTTTGGGTCGCGAATGTTGCCCGGGTTGAGCCGCAGCTTCGCAACGCCCGCCTCGATGGCTGCGAGCGCCATCTTGTGGTCGAAGTGGATGTCGGCGACGATCGGCACCGGGGAACGGTAGACGATCGCCGGCAATCCGGCGGCGTCGGGCGGGTCCTTGACGGTTACTCGCACGACCTCGCAGCCTTCCATCGCCAGCGCGTAGATTTGCTGCAGCGTCGCATCGGCGTCGGCCGTATCGGTGGTCGTCATCGACTGCACCGCGACCGGATGATCGCCGCCGATCCACACGCTCTTGGCGTCGGATTTGCCGGTCTTGTTCTGGAGGAAGATCGGGTTCGATTTGCGCCGCAGACGGATCACTAAAACACTCCCTGGCCTGAGAAGATGCGAGCGATGTCGTGGAACGCGACGAGCAACATCAACGCCATCAACGCTGCGAACCCCGCGATATGCACGAGCGCTTCCTTATCCGGATCGACCGGTTTCCCGCGCAGCAGTTCGGCGATGATGAACGCCGCCCGTCCGCCGTCGAGTGCCGGTATGGGCAACAAGTTGAAAATCCCAAGCGCAAATGAAATCGTTGCCGCCAGCGTGAGGTATGGGCCCCAGCCGAAATCCTGCACCACGCCGGCGACTTGCGCCATGCCGACCGGGCCTGAGACCTGACCAGCGTACTTGCTAAATTGGGTGGCCAGTAAGCCGATGGACGAAAACGTTTGGTCAGCCACCCCGATGTATCCGAGCCCGGCGTAGCGCAGCGCCGCGCCAAGCCCGACGCGCTCGTAGGCCGGAGCGGGCGAGAATCCGATGCAACCTTGCTTTGCGTTTTGCGGACACGGCTTTGGCCGAACGTGAATCGTCTTGGCGACGCCGTCCTGCTCGTAGGTTACGTCGATGGTCTTCCCAAGCGCACCGTGAATCGTATCGACCAGCCGGTTCGCGTCGGTTACACTCTTGCCGGCGATGCTCACGTCCACGATCCGATCGCCCGGTTGCAAGCCGTGCGTCGCGGCCGGATAGCCCGGCATCACGACCATGACGATCGCGCGATCGATGCGGTCGCTTGGAACGCCGAACGCGAGCGCGCCGACCAGCAGAATGATGTAGGCCAGCACGAAATTCGCGGCCGGCCCGGCGAGGATGATGGCCAAGCGGCTCCACGGACTCTTGGATTGAAAATTCTGCGACGAACGCGAGGGCATTGCGCGAAATTCGCGTTGTTGCACAGCCTCGGTGGTCTTGTTGTCCTCGCCTTCCATCGCGCAGTAGCCGCCGATCGGCAACGCGCGCAGCGAGTAGAGCGTCCCGCTACGCGGGCTCACCCATCCGAAGATTTTTGGGCCCATCCCGACCGCAAACTCATTGACGCGCACGCCGTTACGGCGCGCGACGATGAAATGTCCGTACTCGTGCAGCACGATGAGAATCGAGAGCATCACGAGGAACGTGACGATCTTGTCGATCGATGCGAGGGTAATGACTGCTAGCAACACCTGATGTCCTCTACGTACTCCGCGGCCACGAGACGCGCGTCCGAATCTGCTTCCCGAATGTAAGCAAGGGTTGCATCCCGGTGTGCCACCCGATCCAATGTGGTTTCGATGATTCGCGCAATCTCACCGAACCGAACCCTACCTTCGACGAAAGACCGCACGGCGACTTCGTTGGCGGCCGAAAGGACCGCCGGGGCGGTTCCACCCCGGGCCAGCGCCCGGTAGGCCAGTTCCAGACAGGGGAAGCGTTCGAAATCCGGCCGTTCAAAGTCATAACGCAGAGCTGATACTTCCGGTTGAGCCCCAAGGATACGCAGTGGGTCAACCGTATCCGACGATCCTGAGAGACGTTCGGGAAACGCTAAGGCATAGCCGATCGGGATGCGCATGTCCGGGGCGCAGAGCTGGCCCTTGACGCTGCCGTCGGTGAAGACGACGAAGCCGTGGGCGATGGACTGCGGGTGCACCGCAATGAGCACGCGGTCGCCCGGCTGCCCGAACAGGCGGCTGGCCTCGATCGCTTCGAGGCCCTTGTTCATCATCGTGGCCGAATCGATCGTGTTCTTGGTCCCCATGCGCCAGGTCGGGTGCGCCAGCGCCCGCTCGAGCGTCGCCTCGGCCATTTCGGCGGCACTGGCGTTGCGGAATGGCCCGCCCGAGGCGGTTAGGACGATCGCCGCCACGCTGGCCGGGTCCTCGCCGACCAGACACTGGAACAGGGCGCTGTGCTCGGAATCGACCGGCAGCAGGCGGCTCCCGCTGCGCGCAGCCGCTTCGAGCATGACCTCGCCGGCCGCGACGATCAGTTCTTTGTTGGCGACGGCCACGTCGGTACCGCGCTCGATCGCGGCAAGCACTGCATCGAAAGCCACGGCGCCGTCGGTCGCGGCAAGCACGATGTCGGGTCGTGTCTCGATCGCAACCCGCAACAGGCCGGCCGGTCCGTCGGCGGCGCTGGTTGCAATCTCGGGGTCGAAGCGCTCCCCCTGCTCGTGCAACAGTGCCACGTTGCGCCCCGCGGCAAGCCCGACGACGTTGAAACGATCCGGATGGGCCGCGATCACGTCGAGCGCTTGCGTGCCGATCGAACCAGTCGATCCGAGAATCGCGACGCGCTTCTTCTTACTCATTGGGGAACCACCAAGATGCCGAGCAGATGTAAGGTGCCAAAGTACGCCATGCCGCCGAAAAGGTATGAATCGAATCGGTCGAGCACGCCGCCGTGCCCCTGGATGATCTGCCCCGTGTCTTTGACGCCGGCATCGCGTTTGAGCGCCGACTCGGCAAGATCGCCGGCCTGCGCCGCGATCGACGTCGCGAGCCCCAGGATCAGTCCTTGCCAAGCCGTCAATTGCAGCTGCGGAACCAACGCCGCCGCCGCCGCGCCGACACCCGCGACGATGAGCAGTGCGCCGACCGAACCCTCAACCGTTTTTTTCGGCGAAATCCTGGTGAGTTGATGACGCCCGATGAGCGAGCCGACGACCATCCCGCAGATGTCGGTGAGCGCAATGAGCACCACGACGTCGTAGGTCCACCAGATGCCCAGATTCGGGATCGAACGCAAGAAAATGAAATACGTGAGGAGCTTGCCGATGTAGAGAACCGCGAGGAGCGTGTAAGCGGTACGCGCGAAGTAGCCCTTCTCGTCGGCGCTGTACATGCCGATCGAAAAACTAGCGATCGTGATTCCGGCCAGGAGCACGCCTTCCCACTTGTGCAAGAGATCGAACATCGCAAGCACGATGTAGCCGACGACACCGACGATCGCAACCGGATATTCGAGCGGCTGGCCCTTGATCTCGCAAAGAGCATTGAGTTCGTAGAGCATGATCACGCCCAGGACGAGCACGAAAACGTCGAACGTCCACACGTTCGCGACGAGCGTCAAACCAACGGCGGCCAAGATCAAGCCGACGACGATCCGCCGCACGGTGCGCGCTACTCCCCGAAGCGCCGCTGGCGTTGAGCGAAATCGCGCACGGCCTGCGCGAGATGTTCACCTGAGAAATCCGGCCAATAGACGTCGCTCATAATCAGCTCGCTGTACGCGGCTTGGTAGAGCAAGAAATTGGAAAGGCGCTGCTCGCCGCCCGGACGGATCAGCAGGTCGGGGTCGGGAACGCCCGCTGTGTAGAGGTACGACGAGATCAACGCATCATCGATATGCTCGGGCGAGAGTTTCCCGCTTCGAACGTCGGTTGCGATCGCGCGCACCGCGCGTTCGAGCTCGCTACGCGAGCTGTAGTTCACCGCGAGATTGAGAATCAGCCCGGTATTTGACGCCGTCCCTGCTCGCAGCGAGTCGAGCGCATCGCGCGAGCGCTCCGGCAATGCCTGCCAGTCGCCGATGATCCGCACGCGCACATTCTTGCGCTGCAGCTCGGCCAGTTCACTCTTTGCAAAGTACACGCACAGGTCGAAAAGAAAGTCGATTTCGGCTGCATCGCGACGCCAATTTTCGGTCGAGAAGCCATAGACGGTCACGATCTCGATGCCAAGGTCGCTGGCCGCTTGGGTCACGCGGCGTAAAGCGACGATTCCCCGACGATGGCCTTCGAGCGCCGGCAACC
The DNA here is from genome assembly GCA_963833045.1 of Vulcanimicrobiota bacterium. Taxonomy (GTDB): domain Bacteria; phylum Vulcanimicrobiota; class Vulcanimicrobiia; order Vulcanimicrobiales; family Vulcanimicrobiaceae; genus Aquilonibacter. The sequence continues at coordinate 111,256 of CAWHWL010000013.1, read as the reverse complement.
CGCGCTCGCGCGCCCACCGCCGGTTGCCGTCCATGATAATCGCAACATGGCGAGGGACAGCCGTCGCTAGAGATTCAATCAAGGCGAGCTTGTCCTGAGCTTGTCGAAGGGGGACGATCATAGGATTCGTATCCGCAAACGAGATCGATGCAATCGTCACGCTCGGTCGTGCGCAGGACGCGCAACGTTCCGACACCGAGCGCGGGCCCCACCGGCGCGAGCACGGACAGACGTAAGCGGCGCCCGGCCAAGGCCGCGCGCGCCTCCACTTCGGGCATCAGAGTGAGGTCGGCGTTGGTATCTGGCATGGAAGCCGCTAGACTTCCATGATGTCTTTTTCTTTGGTTGCGACGAGCCCGTCGATCTCTTTGACGAAGCGATCGGTCATCTTTTGCAGTTGGTCCTGCATTCGCTTGTTGTCATCTTCGGTGATCTCGTGCTTCTTGAGCTGTTCCTTGAGATCGTCGTGCGCCTTATGACGCACGTTGCGCACCGCGATCTTGCCGTCTTCAGCCTTCTTTTTGACGACCTTGACCAGGTCTTTGCGCCGCTCTTCGTTTAACGGGGGAACCGTCAAGCGGATCGTCGTCCCGTCGATATTGGGCGTGATTCCGAGATCGCTCTTTTCGATGGCTTTGCGGATGTCGCCGACCACGTTCTTATCGAACGCCTGAACGACTAACGTGCGCGCGTCGGGTGTGCTGATGCTGGCGACTTGCTTGAGCGGAACGGCCGAGCCGTAGGCCTCAACGTGCAGACGGTCGAGCAGCGCCGGCGTCGCGCGGCCGGTGCGGATCGATGCAAAGTCGCCGCGCGTCGCATCGACGCACTTGGTCATCTTCGATTCGGTGTCTTTGAAGAAGTCGGCCATAGTCAGTCTATCTCACGCCTCCCACGCTCAGGTTCGATTCGCGCTCGACGATCGTCCCAATCGGCTCGCCGAAAGCGACACGGCGAATGTTCCCCGGAACGGTCATGTCGAACACGATGATTGGAAGTTTGTTGTCCATGCACAGCGCCATCGCGGTCGAATCCATTACCTCGAGCCCGCGCTGCAAGACGTCCATGTAGTCCAGTCGCGCAAATCGGGTGGCGCTTGGGTCCTTCTTGGGATCCGCGCTGTAGATGCCGTCGACCTTGGTGGCTTTGAGGATTGCGTCAGCGCCGATTTCGACCGCGCGCAGCGCAGCGGTCGTGTCGGTCGTAAAGTACGGGTTGCCGGTGCCTGCTGCAAAGATTACGACGCGGCCCTTTTCCAAATGGCGCATAGCGCGCCTTCTGATATAGGGTTCGGCGATTTGGTGCATCGCGATCGCCGTTTGCACGCGCGAGGGAACTCCCATACGCTCAAGCGCATCTTGCAGTGCCAGCGCGTTGATCACGGTCGCGAGCATGCCCATATAGTCGGCAGTCGCGCGATCCATGCCCGCTTCTTCGTGCACTTTGCCGCGCCAGATGTTTCCGCCGCCGACCACGACGGCAACGGAAACTCCGGCACGACTCACGTCGGCAATCTGGTCGGCCATGGCGCGCGTCGTATTGACGTCAACGCCGGCATCGGTTCCGGCGAACGCTTCGCCGGAGATTTTGAGGAGAATGCGGTTGTACTTGGGTCGACTATCAGCTGAGTCCAAGCGAGCTTAATTCTCTCCGAGTGTGAACTTCGTGAAGCGGCGAACCTGAATTTTCTCACCCAGCGAACCGACCGCCGCGTTGATCAGATCGCTGACCGAAAGCGCATCGTCCTTGACGAACGGCTGATCGAGCAGGACGTGTTCCTCGTACCACTTGTTCAGCTTGCCTTCGACGATCTTCTCCGCGACTTCGGGCGGCTTGCCGGCCGGGACCCCGGCGCGGAATTCTTCGCGCGCTTTCGCGACGACGTCCTCGGGGACGCTAGCACGATCCAGGTACTGAGGTGACATCGCCGCGATGTGCATCGCGATGTCGCGGGTGAGATCGGCGAACTTGGGATTGCGCGCGACGAAGTCCGTCTCGCTGTTGACCTCCACGAGCACGCCGATCTTGCCGCCGGAGTGAATGTAGCTGGCAACGAGCCCTTCGTTGGCTGAACGCTCCGACTTCTTCTCGGCTTGTGCAGCGCCGCGCTCGAGCAAGAGCGCCTTCGCCTTGGCGACGTCGCCGTTCGCTTCGACGAGCGCTTTGCGGCAATCCATCATCGGCGCGCTGGTCTCTTCACGCAGCGCTTTGATCTCGTCGGCTTTTGGTTGGTAGGACATTGAAGTGGACACCGGTTCTCCTTACAGCGCTGCTTCGACTTCGGCCATGGTCGCGGGAGCTTCTTGTTCGAAGCTCTCGGCGGCGGCGTAGGGTTGCGCGTACGCGTTCTCCGTATCGTAGGCGCTCTCGCTTTCCGTCTTGCCCTCGATGATCGCGTCGGAAATCTTGCTGACCATCAGCTTGACGGCGCGGATCGCATCGTCGTTGCCGGGAATCGGGTAGTCGATTTCGTCCGGATCGCAGTTCGTGTCGATCACCGCGATGATTGGAATCTTGAGCTTGCGCGCTTCGAGAACGGCGATGCGCTCCTTCTTCGGATCGACGATAAAGACCGCGTCGGGAAGACGGTGCATGTCTTTGATGCCGCCGAGGAAGCGCTCGAGCTTGGCCATCTCGTCTTGGAGCTGCGCGACTTCTTTTTTGGGCAGACGATCGAAGTCGCCTTGCATCTTCATGCCCTCGAGTTCGCGCAGACGCGCGATGCGCTTCTGAATGGTCGAGAAATTGGTGAGCGTGCCGCCGAGCCAGCGCTGGTTGATGAAATAGGTGCCCGCGCGCTCGGCCTCTTCGCGCACGACGTCCTGCGCTTGCTTCTTGGTGCCGACGAACAGGATGACTTTCTTCTCACGGGCCATCTGTTTGACGGCCTCGTAGGTCTCGCGCAGCTTCTGCACGGTGAGCGCGAGATCGATGATGTAAATGCCGTTGCGCTCCTGGAAGATGAATGGCTTCATCTTGGGGTTCCAGCGACGGGTCTGATGCCCGAAGTGGACGCCGGCCTCGAGGAGTTCGCGCATGGTGACTACAGACACAAGGATTCTCCTTCTGGTCCCGGGCCGCGTCCCATCATGGCGTGCGATCCGTGTCAAGAGACCATATATCGCCCCCATCCGTGGCGGGCGTAGTAAAGTGACCGCCCGTCAAGGGCAGCCGCACGAGTATATCATGACGGCCGGGGAGCGTCTATCGAGGAATCGGCAGCCCTAGCGGGCGCCCACGTGGGTGGCGAGCGGAAGCAAAATCGAGATGACTATCAGGCCGACAGCCCAGCGGAACTGGGTCGCTTGGTCGTGCCGCAGATCGATCATCTGGACGCAGAGTTGATCGATTCGGCCCCCAAGTTGATCGATTCGGCCGTCGAGACGGACGCCCAGAGCGTCGATCTTGGATTCGAGCCGATCGATGCGACCGTCGAGGCGATCGTATGCCCCTTCCAAACGCTCCACGCGGTGCTCCCACGGTTCTGCCGCCATGCGGTCTCCTTTTGCGACTATATCACGATCCCACGAGCGCATGCGGTCGGAAGAACCCGCTAGCCACTCCATGCGAACCGACGGAGGGTGTGAATATGCAGATTCCTCGGAAGGCTTTTCTAGGCGGTTTAGGCGCGCGTGTGGTTGCCCCCACATACAAAGAGCTGACCGGGCTCGGCAATGCCGTGGCTGCGCGTCGTGCAGTGGCGCGCGTCGCAGCGTTGCCGTTCTTCGCGCACGGTAGCGATTGCCTTGATGCAGTGCGCATGGTGCTGACACAATACGGAGTGAGCTTCACGAAGGCGCAGCGTGAGACACCAGTTCCGAACCACTTTTTTTTCGATTTGCTACCGGGCGATCCGCAACCGATCAACGCGCCGTGGCCCGGCACCATCGTGGATGCGTCTTTTTATACCGAGTACGGTCGCATGAAATTTCGAGATGACGTCCTATCAACGACGGACGCAGTAGTTTTCGACAACGACATCTCCTACGACCCGACCTCCGACTACCCGCAGGTTGCGTGGTCGGCCTTCGTAGCACGGCGCGGGTACCTCACGCTCTATAGCGGCGCCGAGCGCAGCAAAAATCACGAGGCCATCACGCTCCTGCCCTAACCCGTTTGAACGTATCCGTTCGGGTCTACCGGCGCCCGCATCGGCGATGCGACCATGGTTAGATGAAACGCATCGCCTTGGCGGCCGCGCTCGGCCTGGCCGCCACTCTAACTGCCTGCTCCGGTACCGGGTCCGGTTCTTCGGCGTTACCCTCGGCGTCGAACCAATCATCCGCCCACCGTGATGCGGCCACCACGACTCTGCCGAGCCTGGGTCATTACAACGTCAATCTGAACGACGTGGTCGTCGCCGGCGTCTCGTCGGGCGCCGACATGGCTACCCAACTCCACTTCACCTATTCCGCCAACATCAAGGGCGAAGCCATCTTCGCGGGATCGCCGTTCTTCTGCGCGCTCGGGACGTCCGACGCGTTTTGGGGGCTCGTCTACGGCCCCGCGTACTCGCCGGATTACGCGCTCTACTCGTGCGCCGGCACCACGTATTGGTCCGAGGGCGAAGCGCCACCGCTGAGCACGCTCGAGACCGACACCAACAACGCGGCCAAGGACGGCTACCTCGATCCCGTCAGCGATCTGAGCGGTTCAAAGGCGTGGATCTTCTCGGGTGAAGACGACACCGTCGTCGCACAAGAAGTCGTTAAAGACTCACAAACGATGCTCAGCCACTACGCCGTCACCACGACGACGAACTACACGACGGCGGCCGAGCACGGCTGGGTGACGCCGGACGTGACCTCGGCCTGCGGGACGCTGAACTCGAATTACTTGATCAACTGCGGCTTCGATGCCGAGGACCAATTCCTCACCGACTTCTTCGGCACGCTCAACGCGCGCAACAACGGCACCCTCACCGGATCGCTCATCGAGTTCAATCAGGCACCGTATGCCGTGGCCGGGATGGATTCCGTCGGCTACGTCTACGTGCCGGCGAACTGCGCGAGCGGTTCGGCTTGCAAACTCGTCGTCGCGCTGCACGGCTGCGAGCAAGGCGAGTCCTACATCGGCACGACCTTCGTCAAAGAATCCGGTCTCAACGAATGGGCCGATACCAACAGCATCATCGTGCTCTATCCGCAAGCCGTCGCCTCGTCGGGGAACTCGCTCGGCTGCTGGGATTGGTGGGACTACACCGGCACCGCGTACGCATCCAACGAGGGCCCGCAGGTCGGCGCCATCTGGAAGATGATCCAGCAGATCTAGATGCGTGGGTCACGGACCAAGGACGGAGAGGGGTCGGATTTCCGGCCCCTCTTGCTAAGGGCCGACGGCGGAAATACCGAACGTCAAAAACGATGCGTTGGCTAGTCACCGGCGGCCTGGGGTTCATCGGGTCGAATTTCATCCGCCTGGCCCTACGAGAACGGCCCGATCTCGAGGTCGTCAATCTGGATGCCATGACCTACGCGGGCAATCCAGCCAACCTTCGCGACGTCGAGAGCGACCCGCGCTACCGGTTCGTCCACGGGGACATCTGCGAACCGCAGGCGGTCCGTGAGGCGGTCGGCTCAGGCGTCGACGCGATCGTGAATTTCGCCGCCGAAACGCACGTCGACCGCTCGATTCTCGACCCCGAGCAGTTCTTGCGCACGGATATCCTCGGGACGCACGTGCTGCTCGAGGCCGTCCGCGAACGAGGGGTCGCCCGTTACTTGCAAGTCTCCACCGACGAAGTCTACGGCGACGTGTCGGAAGGCGAATCCGTTGAAAGCGACACGATCAAGCCGCGCAGCCCCTATTCGGCCAGCAAGGCCGGCGGCGACCTGCAAGTGCTTGCCTATGCCGCGACATTCGGCGCACCGGTTTTGATCACGCGCGGCAGCAACACGTACGGACCATACCAATATCCCGAGAAACTGATCCCGCTCTTCATTACCAATCTCATCGACGATCAGCCGGTGCCGGTCTACGGCGACGGGTTGCAGATCCGCGATTGGCTCCACGTTGAGGATCACGCGCGCGGCATCATGCACGTGCTCGAACATGGGCAGACCGGTCACGTTTACAACGTCGGCGGCGGCAATCCGCACACGAACATCGAGATTACGCGCCGGCTCATCGACGGCTGCGGGCGATCGATGGAGTCACACGTGCGCCACGTTGCGGACCGCGAAGGCCACGATCGTCGCTACGCCGTTTCATCGGCCAAGGCGCAAGCGATCGGATGGACACCGCGAATCGCTTTCGAAGACGGCCTGCGCGCGACGGTCGACTGGTATCAACAGAACGAAGCCTGGTGGCGACCGCTCAAGTCCGGCGAATTCCTCGACTACTACAAGCGTCAATACGCACACAGGTAAACATGAAAGGCGTCATTCTCGCAGGTGGGCTCGGCTCGCGGCTTCGGCCCCTGACCAAAGTAACGAACAAGCATCTGCTGCCGATCTACGACAAGCCGATGATCTACTATCCAATCGAGACCTTGTGCAGGGCCGGGATCAAAGACATCATGATCGTCACCGGGGGGAATTCCGCCGGCGATTTTCTCCGTCTGCTCGGAAACGGCCGCGACTTCGGTCTCAAAGACATCTACTATACCTATCAAGAGGGCGAAGGCGGCATCGCCGATGCGCTCAAGCTCTGCGAACACTTTGCTGAAGGCCAGCGCATCGCCGTCATCCTTGGCGACAATATCATCCAGGACGACATCTCGCCCTATGTGCGCAAGTTCGAGCAGCAGGACTCAGGGGCGCGCATATTACTGAAGAAAGTCGACGACCCCGAGCGCTTTGGTTGCCCGCAGCTCGATGGAGACCGCATCGTTCACATCGAGGAGAAACCGGCCAAACCCGCGAGCAATTACGCGGTTACCGGCATCTATATGTATGACCGGCGGGTCTTCGATTTTTGTAAACGTCTGAAGCCGTCAGCGCGCGGCGAGCTCGAGATCACCGACGTCAACAACGCCTACATAAAAGAAGGCGACCTATATTACGACATCCTCGACGGTTGGTGGACGGACGCCGGGCAATTCGAGTCGCTGTACCGCGCCGCGCAGCTCGTCGCGGAAAAACGCGGCGAAACCTCGCTACGCTAGCCCTGCCCGGAGCGATATAGGCGCTCTTCCGCCGGCACATAGTATTCGTCCAGGCTCGTCACCATGCGCGTGTACCAGCCGAGGATTTGCTGCGTGCGTTCGGGCAATGCGAGGACCGCGACGTCACCGAGCGCGCGCACATAATCGATCTGCTGCTTGAAGAAAGCCAACGTAAATTGGTGGTTGATCGCAACGCGGTCGCGTCCCGAGGTATTTCGTCCGGCGGCGTGATAGAGCATCGCATCAAAGACTAGCGCCGACCCGGCCGGGCAAATCCCCGGCACCGCGGCGGCTGCGAGATACTCCTGCGAAGGCCGCACGCCATAGAGGTGCGAGCCCGGCACCACGAGCGTCGCCCCATTGTCCTCGGTGAATTCGTCGATCGCGAAGAGCACGCTGATCGACGCGCGATAGCCGTTCATGAAGCGTGGAAAATCACGATGAAAGCTCTTTTGGAAGACGCCGCTCTCGTCGCGTGAAGCGGACGGTAGAATCAACCCGTTTTGCGTGTGCAGGATCGACGTCGGCGCGAGCACCTCGTCCAATATCCCGTGCAACGCCGGCAGGTTGAGAAACTCGACGAAGAACGGTTCGTACTTGAGCGGCAGACGGACGACACCTAGTTCGCCGCTGCGCGCAACGCGATCCACGCCAATCTCCCGTTCGATCTTCTCCTTTGCCGCGTACATGTGGTCGCGCGCCTTGGCGCACAAATCCGCGGAGAGCAGGTCGGTAACGACGGCATAACCTTGCAACCGCACCGCTTCGTTCGTCTTGGAGAGCCACTGCGTATCGCGCGTCGAGACGATCATTGCGCGAGCTTCGCGAGGCCGATGCCCGACGCGCCGTAGCCGTTGCCGTTGTACAACATGTAACGCTCACCGCCGTGATCGAAGACGAAAGCATAGCAGACCATTTCAGAATCCCATCCGGAGGGCGAGGATTCGATCCCGGCCAGGTGATCCATGCGAGTCCATTGCAAGCCGTCGTCAGACTCTGCATAGCCGATACGATAGCGATCGCCTCGAAACGAATACCACATCAAAAACCGCCCGTCCGATTCACGAACGCAGGGTCGTGCGACGACATATTCGCTGCTGTCGGCAAAATCAACGCAGACCCTTCCGTCGCGGCGCCAGTCGATACCGTCAAACGATTCGGCATACTTGATGTGATAGTAGTGCCGAGGCGCCCCGTTGACGACGTCCCATCGCACGCCGGACGTGTACCACATACGAAATCGTTCACGACTGCGCAAGACGCACGGCGACCCCGTAAGATACGGATCGACCTCGCTCATACCGAGCAGCGGCACGGACGAGAGCTTGCGCGCCGACCGCCCTCCGTCATCGCTGACCGCGACCGAAGCGAAAAAGCGAAAGGGAACGGTCTGCGCGAGCGTGATCCCGGAGTAGTAGTGCAATTGACGGTCGCCGTCCTCGATGTAGCAGGCGTTGAGCACACCGCAATCGTCGTACGCGCCGAGGGGGCCGATTGCGAGAAACGGCTGCTCCGAAAACTCCAGGATCTCGTCGGGCCGTTTCATGTCGATCTCGAAGAATCCGATCTGTGAACGCTGCTCCGCGTCGCGCCCACAGCAGTAGATTCGGAAACGATCGCCGCCCAGTGGCATCGCGACCGGATTCGCAGCATGCGTCTGCATCCACGCTGCACGCCCGGCCGGGTCGAAAATGCGGCCCAGCTTTTCCCATCTCACAGCTTTTCGTCCGGAAACGCGCGCTCAAAGCGCGAGCGGAGCGAATCTCCTTTTCCGGGGATGGGTAAATCGAGATCGACGCGCGGCGGCCCCGACGCAACGTCGAACGCGATCAGATAAAACACCCCACCCAGCGTCCACGTCATCTGGACGTTGCGGGCTTGCTCGGGTAGCGCACCGAGCGGCGGCACATGTTTGTAGAGCTTATTTGCATTCATCAGCACGCGGCCAAACGTCGTCTCGCGCAACCACGGCGGCACGCTCTCATCGCCGAACACGACACGGCCGCCCACTTTAGCGACGCGCGCCATCTCGGCGATCGCGCGTTCCTTTTCCGAAAATTCGTTGATCCCGCCGAAGTGGAAGACCGCGTCGAACACGCCGTCGGCAAAGGGAAGATACGACCCGTTACATTGCACGAACGACATCGACGACGCGTGCTCGCGCAGCCGCTCGCGAGCAACTTCGAGCATCCCGCGCGACAGGTCGGTCGCCACGAGCCGGCCTTCCGGACCGATGCGCCGTAGGATCTGCAGCGAGTCGGATCCGGATCCGGTGCTGATCTCGAGCACGCGGGCCCCCGGTTGGAGTCCCAGCAGGTCGGCCATCGAGGAGCGCACTAGCTCCTCGTCCTCGTAAAAGCTTCCGAAGAGCCAGCGCATCCCGGTGTCATAAATTTGCGCGCCGCCGTCGTATTTTTCACGGAATTCCGCATCGGAGGGGAGCAAAGCCCGGGGGTGGACAAGATCGGGAATCCCATCGATGACTTGGAACTCATGGCCGCGACCACACCGAAGGAGCGCGTCCCCTCGCGGCACAATCGTTTCGCCGCACACGGGACAACGCAGCATGCCGAGTAATTCCTCCCTCATCCTTCCTCCGTGGACTTCCAATGCCATAAACCGCTTCTCCCCGAAGGACGATACTACTTCTAGAATGCAGGACGAACACCACATACCGTTTAGCCGCCCCGTATTCAGCGGAAACGAAATCGAGTACATGCGCGATGCGGTCGCCTCGATGCACATCTCGGGCGACGGCGCGTACACGCGCAAGTCGGAGGCGCTGCTCAAAGACGCCCTCGGCGCGGCACGCGTACTGTTAACGACAAATTGTACCCACGCGCTCGAAATGGCCGCGCTGCTTCTCGATTTCAAGCCCGGCGATGAGGTCTTACTCCCGGCGTTCACCTTCGTTTCGACCGTCAATGCCTTCGCGCTGCGAGGAGCCGTACCGGTATTCATCGACATTCGTCCCGACACGCTAAACGTCGACGAGCGGCAGATCGAAGCCGCGATAACGTCACGCACCAAAGCGATCGTGGTCGTCCATTATGCGGGCGTCGCTTGCGAGATGGACGCCATCGGCGAGATCGCCCGGCGTCACGGGCTTGCGCTGGTCGAAGACAACGCGCATGGACTCTTTGCAACCTATCGCGGAAAGCCCCTCGGCTCGTTCGGAGCGCTTGCAACGCAAAGCTTTCACGAGACAAAGAACTTCACGTGCGGAGAAGGCGGTGCGCTCGTCGTCAACGACGAGCGCTTCATCGAGCGCGCCGAGATCATTCGCGAGAAGGGAACGAACCGGTCGCGCTTCTTTCGCGGGCAAGTCGATAAATACACGTGGGTAGACCTCGGCTCGAGCTACGTGCTAAGCGATATGCTCGCTGCATTCTTGCTTGCGCAACTCGAGCGCCGCGAGCCGATTCAACAGACACGTAAGCGCATCTGGCAGAACTACTTCGACGGCTTGAGCGACTGGGCAGCCGCGCAAGGCATTACGCTGCCGTTCATACCGGCTGACCGCGAGCAATCGTACCACATGTTTTGGATGCTCTTGCCGACGCTGGAAGAGCGCACACGATTCTTGAGTGAGCTGCGTACCCACGGCGTCAATGCGGTTTTCCATTACACCCCGTTGCATCGTTCCGAGGAGGCGCAGCGTTTGGGCGCGCGCGGCGACTGTCCGCTCACCGAGAGTGTGAGCGATCGTCTGGTCCGGCTTCCATTCTACAACGATTTGAGCGCAGCCGATCAGGAGTTGGTGATCGCATGCGTCCGGGACTTCACCACGACGGTACACGCATGAAAAAGGCGATTATCTTCGGCACGACCGACTTCGCGCAAGTCGCACGCGTCTACTTGCGCGATGACAGCGAGTATGACGTCGTCGCGTTCACGGTGAACGAGCAATATTTGACGGAACCCACGCTCCTGGGGCTTCCCGTGGTGCCCTTCGAACGGATCGCGCAGTCACACCCGCCGAACGAACACGCCGCTTTTATCGGGGTTGGCTTCAGCAAGGTCAATGCCGCACGGCGCAGCGTCTACGAGTCGCTCAAGTCGCTGCAATACGAGCTGCCCACCTACATCCACTCGACAGTTCATCGCTGGCCGGAAACCCGCTTTGGCGAAGCTTGCTTCATCTTCGAGAACAACGTCGTTCAGCCGTTCGTCTCGATCGGCAACAACTGCGTGCTGTGGAGCGGCAACCACATCGGTCACCATTCGACGATCGGCAATAACGTCTTTATCGCGAGCCACATCGTCGTGTCCGGCAAATGCACGATTGGCGACAATTGCTTCCTTGGCGTCAACGCGACATTGCGTGATGGAATTACCGTCGCACCCGACTGTGTCATCGGTGCGGGAGCCCTGCTGCTCAAGGACACGGCTCCGTCCGCGGTCTATAAGGCGGGCGCGACCGAGCCCATGGAACGGCGCAGCGACGAACTACGAAACTTTTGACGGTGAGCAAACGAGTCGGCATTATCCAGTCAAATTACATCCCCTGGAAAGGCTACTTTGATTTCATCGCGAGCGTCGACGAGTTCGTCTTGCTCGACGAAGTGCAATATACTCGGCGCGATTGGCGCAATCGCAATAAGATCAAGACCGCGGACGGGTTGCGCTGGCTTACGATTCCCGTCGACGTCAGCGGCAAATACTTGCAATCGATCGATGAGACGCGCATCGCTAATCCCGATTGGGCCGACGAACACCTGGCCTCACTCCGCCACGCCTATGCTCGGGCACCGCACGCAAAAGAGCAATGGCCTTGGATCGAAACGCTGTACGCAGGTGCCAAGGCGCTCCCGATGCTCGCGGCCGTCAACGAGCTCTTCATTCGCGCGATCGTTGGGCGCTTAGGAATTACGACGAAGATCTCGCGTTCCAGCGACTACGCGGGAACGCCGGGCAAGAACGAGCGGCTGATGGCGATTTGCCGCCAAGCCGGCGCCTCGGTGTATCTTTCCGGTCCCGCGGCAGCGACCTATATCGACCAAACGCTTTGGAATGCGCAGGGCATTCAGGTCGAGTTCAAGAGCTACGCGGGTTATCCCGAATATCCGCAGCTGCACGGCCCATTCGAGCACGGCGTTACCATTCTGGATCTCTTCTTCAACCTCGGCGACGAGGCGCAGGCATATTTTCAGCCGAGGGCACGCGCGTGACCGAGAACGATCCCATCCTCGGGAAGATCGACGCGTACTACACCGGGAAGCTGCGCGACTTCGGGCCTACGCCGCGCGGCGTTGATTGGAACTCGGAACAATCGCAGGCGAATCGTTTCGAGCAGCTGGCGCGCGTTCTTCCCGAAGGGAGCGATTTTTCCGTTCTCGACTACGGCTGCGGGTACGGCGCGTTTTTGGATTTCTTGAATGCGCGCGACCGGTATCCGCACTACCTCGGCTACGACGTATCAGAGGCGATGATCGAGAGCGCACAAGAGTTGCACGCGAACAACGAGCGCGCGTCCTTCACTGCGCAGTCCGCCGCACTGCGGGCCGCCGACTTCGTCGTTGCCAGCGGCATTTTCAGCGTGAAGATGGACGTGGCGACGCAGGAGTGGCAGAACTACGTGCGTGCGACGATCGAGCGCCTGCACGCGCTCTCGCGTAAGGGCTTCGCCTTCAATCTCCTGACGTCATATTCCGATCCGGAGCGGATGCGCCCCGATCTCTATTACGCGCAGCCCTCCCACTATTTCGATCTATGCGAAGGCTATTCGCGTTGGGTTGCGCTGTTGCACGATTACGGACTCTACGAGTTTACGCTTGTCGTGCGGAAACCGTGATCCCCGACGCGGCCAGCTTTCGGACGAGAATAGCCCGCATGTCCTCGGCGTAGCGCTTCGATTTCTCGAACGCGTTGCAATCGATCGACGCTTTCCGATAGACGGCGGCGCCGTCGCGCGCGCGAAGCTCCGGATCGCCGACGTAACGAAGCGCGATTCTCGCATAGGCGGCCGCATCACCGGCAGGCGCGAGTTCCACAACCCCGGATAGGAGCGACGCCGCAACCGAGGTCATCGCGCTTATTCCGGTAGGGTCGAGATTGGTATCCGGCGCGGGGAGCATCCCCACGATGGGCCGTCCACCCTGCATCGCGTCGAGGAGCGATTGGCCGCCGACCCAGGGATACGTGTCGCAATAAATGTCGATAGACTTTTCGAGCGCCGGAGCGTCGGCTTGACGCGGGCCCAAGTAGCGCACGCGATTCCACACTCCTTCGGCCTCGAAACGTCGCTTCATCGAAGCTACCGCGTCGAGACCGTCGCGGCCGGCAAAGACGAGCCATGCGCGGCGGTCCGATCTCAGGATCAGCGAGAGCGCATCGAGATACGTGTCGGTGTTGCACTTCTCCATGCGGCCGAACGTCGCAAGCGTGACAGCATCGTCGGGTACGCCGAGATACGACCGCGGAAGCGGCGAGGCTGCGTCGATCTCTTCACCCATCATAACCGAGCTGCCGTAGTACTTACTCAAGCCCGGCCATTCGGTGATCTCTTCTTGGCGCGGATCGACGCCCTGGAAGATCAGATCCCACTTCCCGATGAACGGTTCGAGACTGCGATTCTCCCAAGCTTGGACCGGCGCGAGCCCGATCGTAGCGCCGAGCTTGCCAACGTTGTCGTAGAGCGAGGTCGTCCACGAAATCGCGTGAACCGGGTTTGCCTGAAAGTGCGCGATGAGCCACTCCACGCGCTCCTTGATGGGCTCGGTCGGCGGGTGGAAGAACGGTACGCCCAGTTCGGCGAGTTTCTGCAGCTTCGACGGGCTACTCCCGGTGATGGCGCTCGACACCACGCTGACGTCGATGCCCATGCGCTTGAAATGCTCGGCGCGCTTGAGGATCACGACGGTAGGGCCGTCTTCATCTTGAACCGCCGAGCAGGTGATCGCGATTCGGAACGGCTCGATCGGTGGAACTCGCAGCAGCGGTGCGGAAAAGAATCGCGCAAGCGATGCAATCGCAGCGTCGATTTCCCGATCGTGCCCATAGGCAATCACCCGACGCGAGCGCTTGTCGCGCCGCTGTCCCGAGACCGCTCCGCGAGATGTGGCCAATTGCAGGTACTGCATCGCTCCGTCGAATCGGCCCGCCGCCGCGGCTTGGATGCCGATTTGCTTGAGCGTTTCGATGAACGGCTCGTCGATATCGGATAAGGTGGCGATGCGTTCGACGGCGCTGACCGACGCCTGATCCTGGTAGTTGTGCTCTTTCGCAAGGCGTGCCGTCGCATACAGCGCCTGGCGGATCTTAGTGCGAGCGATCGCTAGCGTTGCCAGCAACCGCGTATCACGATCCGGCGAGTCGAGGAACTTCCGTACGTCGCCCTCCTCGACATCTAGACATTCGGTAATCGCATCGCGCAGTTGCTCGATGGTCAAGGTCATCGCGCGCCGACCTGCGAACGGCCGTACCTCTGGATCACTATGCTCTTATCGGCTTTGTCGGAAAGGGACCTTAGGGGCGAGCTTGTGGACGAATTGCGCGAAAAAATGCAAGTTCTTCTTTCGAAAGGACAAGCGGCTTTCGGCTTTGACGATGCCATTCGCGAGCGTGAGCTTGTAAAGGCGTTGGATCCGAATTGGCAGACGAAGCTCTTCGATATGATTGCGTCCGTCATACAAACGCCCGGCTTTTGGTCGGTGCCTCGAAGCGTGCTCGAGGCCGGCTGCGGTAGCGGCTCGTTCGTCACCGCGGCGCTCAAGCAGGGACACGATGCATGGGGCATCGACAGCGACGTCGATCGGTTGGCGGTCGGCGCAGCGCGCATCGCCGCGTTCGGACTCGATCCGTCATGGAACGACCGCTTGGTGCACGGCGACGCGACTGCTACGGGGTTCGATCCCGATCGCTTCGACATCGTTTTGGGCCATCAATTCATCGAGCATGTGCCCGACCCAGCCGGCACCATCAGCGAATTGCTTCGCGTCACGAAGCGCGGCGGATATCTCGTGCTCTTTGCCCCGGACTATCGCGCCCCGTTCGAAGCGCACTACGAAATTCCGTGGCCACCGTTCTTGCAACGAGAGTTGTGCAAGTCATGGCTCGACGGCTTCAACCGTCCTCACGGTGGGCTCGACCAGTTCTTCTACACCACCGCTAACCAAGTCTTGAGCATCTTCGAGCCGCTCAACTGTCGCATCATCGCCGCATACAACGATCGCCCGATCGAGCCACAAGTGATGCGGCATTTCGACTGCTCGACGCCGCAAGCAACGTTCGATTGTGCGCGCAAATTTCGCGCCGCGTTTGAGGCGCGCCAACTGCCCGAGAACTTCATCATCGCGACCAGCTTCGGAGTCGCGGTCCAAAAGCTCTAGAGCTTCGGTTCGGCGATGCTCGCGCTCGGCACAGGTTGCGATGTTTTGATTTGGGCCTCGAGCTCGGCGATCCGCGCACCGCGCTGGTTCGCGACCTTGGTCAACTCCGCGAGCTTGCGATACATTGGTACGGCAACTGCGCTCGTCAACGTTCGGCTGATGTTGAAAAGGTCGGCGAGACTCAATGCTGCCGCCAGATCGCGCCTGAGTAACGCGTCGTAGAGCGGGCCCGTGAACGGTAAGTGGAATGCGTTCGACGGCGCGTGGTGGCGCAGCTCCGGCGCAACCACTCGCGCGAGCAACGCGGTGAGCTCCTCGTCTGTTCCCGAATACGGTATGCCGGCCCGATCGATCATGTAGCGCCCTTGCTCCAGCGGCCGATTCATCCACTCCTGGTAATCGACGATTGCCGCGATCCGTTCGCGACACGCAAGCAAGGTATCGACGTTGTGTTCCAGCCAGAGCAATTCAGCGATGACCGGATCGAGTTTTCCGCGCGCGTGGAGTGAGCCGGCAACTTCGTTCGGATGGCGTGTCACCAAGAGATATGTGGGCTCGGCATTGAGTTCGGGGATAATCGTATCCCACATCGGCAACATGCGCATGGTGCGCGGGTCCTTAAACCCCCAGAGCGGATGCTTGTCGAGTTCCGCGTTGACGAACGCGACGATTTGCGCGCGCAGCGGCGCGATCGACGGCGACTTCCACCACTCCGGCGGAAGCGCGCGCATCGACATCGGCGTATCCCACGCTATGCCGAAAGCCGCCAAAATACGATCTTGCAAGAATGAGATCGTCTGCGACTCGAAATATCCGCGCGCGTTCTCGTGAGTCGCGGGCATCAAGTCGTCGCTGAGCGCGACGCCAAGCTCGCTCAGGACGTTGGTGGTCAGCGACGTGCCTGACCGATGCATCCCGAGGACGAAAATGATCCGGCGCTTGCCGGGCGGCTCCGACTGATTCACGCTTATTGGTATCGGCCCGGGGCGCCTAGAAGAACAGCCGCACGCCCACGATCACCAGAATCCCCGCCAGGCCCACACGGAACGCTCGCTCTGGCAGGCGCTTGGCCAGCGGCGTGCCGATGAGCACGCCGGGGATCGACCCCGCGAGCAGCAGCATCGCCAGGCGCACGTTCACGTCGCCGAGCTTGAAGTGCCCCAGAATCGCCGGGACCAAAAGCACCACCGCGAAAGCCACGTCGGTTCCCACTAAGGTACGCAGTTGCGCTTGCGAGAGCACGAGCAACAGAAGGGGCAGCGTGAGCGATCCGCTTCCGATCGACGTGATGCTGACCAGGGTCCCGACGACGAGGCCGGTGACGATCAAGGGCACGTGTGGAAGCGGCGCGGCCGGCGGTTGCTTGTCCGGTGGAACCGAACGCGTAAAGGCTACCGCGGCGGCGGCAACGAGCAGCGCAACGCCAAGCGCGATCTTGAGCACGTGATTGACCACGCCGAGCGGCAGATGCGCGTGCAGCCACCCGGTGATAAGTACGCCGGCGATTGCTCCGGGCACGCCACCGATTGAAAGGAACAGCAAGGCACCGTAGTTGACGGTTTGCGCGCGGATGTGCGTCAAAAACGCGACGATCTTCGTGCCCAGGCTGAAGAGCAGGTCCGAACCGATTGCCGTGCTCGCATCGTATCCCAGAAAGAGCACGATCAACGGCGTCGTGAGCGATCCCGCGCCGACACCGGAGTACGAAATGCACAACCCCACGATGAAGCCGATCAGAACGATCTGAATCATTTGACGAGATGCGCCTCGACGTACTCGAGAAGCTGCGCCGCCGACTCCTCGATGCGATGGCTCGCGGTGTCAACCACGAGTTCGGGAGTTTTTGGTATTTCGTACGGCGATGAAACGCCGGTGAAGTGCGCGAGTTCACCCCGCCGCGCGCGCCCGTAGTGTCCCTTGACGTCACGCCCTTCGGCCGTGACCAGGTCGCAGGATACGTAAATCTCGTGAAATCCATTAGGATACGCAGCCCGCGCCAACTCCCGGTCGGCCGCGAACGGCGAGATCAAGGCGCAGATCACGATGAAGCCTGCATCGGCGAAGACGCCCGCAACCGCCGCCGTACGCCGCACATTCTCCGAACGGTCTTCGTCGGTGAAGCCGAGATCCACGTTGAGCGAGGTGCGCAGCGTATCGCCATCGAGCACGTACACTTGCCGGCCCCGTTCAAAGAGCATGCGCTGCACCGCCATCGCCACGGTCGATTTTCCCGCGCTGGGCAAGCCGGTGAGCCAGAACACGCCACCCGCATGTCCGTTGCGCGTCGTTCGCTCGCTGCGTTCGACCGACGACGTCATCGCGACGACGTTGGTTGCTCCCTCGCCGCGATTGTGACCGACAACGGCGTCGATTTGGCCGCCTGCGACGATCGCGCCGTTGCGCACGAGCACGAAGCGGCCGATGCTCGACTCGGCCAAATTGGTGTCGGCCGCGATGAGTTCGCGCGACACCAGCGATACCACGCCCACATCTCCGCTGCGCAGTTCCTGCGCCTCGCGCGGCTCCAGCGTATCGGGATCGATGCTTTCTTCGATACGCTGCAAGGTGACCGAGATCTCGCGTGCGCCCAGACGCATGCGCAGCGGCTCACCCGCGTGCACCGGATCGACACCGAGCCACACGATGGTCGTCTGCGCGACGTGACCGAGTTCGGGGGCGTCAATCGCACGGCTTCCGACCGCTCCGCGATCCACGAAGACGCGCGCATCTAATTCGACCGCAATCGACGAGCCGGTTGCGGCGTTCTCGATTTCGTCGGGCCAGTCGTGAATCGCCACGACGCGCGCACCGGTTTGCAGCGGCCAAAACGTGAGATGCTCGCCGCGTTCGAGCATACCGCTCTCGACGCGCCCGGCGATCAGACGTTTTCCTTCGCGTCGATACACGTCTTGAACCACGAAGCGCAGCGGGCCGTCTTCGCGAACGTGCACGCGTTCGAGCGTGCCGAGCGCTTCGATCAAGGTCGGCCCCTGCCACCACGCCGTTAACGGTCCCGGCTTGACGATTCCGTCGCCGCTTCGCGCCGCAACCGGCACGATCGCGCGCGCCTGCATTCCGAGCTGTTCGAGAAACGCGCGCACCTCCGCCGCGCGAGCCTCGTAGGCCGCACGCGGATCGCGGGCCAAGTCGAGCTTGTTGATCGCAACCAGCACGTTGGCAAATCCGAACCACCGTAAGAACAGCGCCTGGCGCCGCGTCTGTTGCGTGATGCCTTCATCGGCGGCGACCACCATGACCGCCGCATCGACTTCGGATGCGCCGCTGAGCAAGTTCCGAATGAGCTCGCGGTGGCCGGGAGCATCAACGAACACGAATTCCGCATCAGCCGTGCGCACCCAGATACGCGTGAGGTCCAGCGTGATCGCTTGATCACGTTCGAGTTGAAACGCATCCAGCAAAAATGAATACTCGATCGGCACGCCACGCTTGCTGCTCGACGTTTCGAGTTCTTCGAGCTTTGCGGGCGTCACCAGTCCGAGATCGACGAGCAGACGCCCGAGAATCGTCGACTTTCCCGCGTCGACGTCGCCGACCATCACGATGCGAACGTTTTTCAACGCTTACATGTACCCCGTGGTGCGCAGACGCTCGAAGGCATCTTCGCTCTCGTTGTCCATCGCGCGGCCGGCGCGCTCGGGTTCGCGCGTCACCTCGAGTTCGGCGACGATCTTCTCCAGCGTGTCGGCATTGCTCGCGATCGGAAAGGTGATGTTGCTCTCACCGAGCGAGCGATAGCGTTTCCCGTCTTTGGCTAAGTAGAGCGGTACGTACGGAATCTCTTCGCGCAGCGTGTAACGCCAGATGTCCAATTCGGTCCAGTGCAGCAAAGGATGAATCCGCACGTGCGCGCCGTCGGGTACGTCGTAGGCGTAGTAGTCCCACAATTCGGGCGGCTGCGAGCGCGGATCCCACGATCCGTCGGCGTTGCGCGGGCTAAAGATCCGCTCTTTTGCCCGGATCGCTTGTTCGTCGCGCCGGATGCCCAGAAGGATCCCGCGGTAGCCTTCACGCGCGATGAGCGCGCGCAGCCCCGCCGTCTTGCGCGCTGCGTGCCGCGCCGCCGGCGGAAGCGTTTGATCCACGGTGCTTTCCGGCGGGCAGGCTTCGTTTGCGACCGGGAGCTCCCACTGCGCGACTAAACGATCGCGAAATGCGTAGACCTCCTCGAACTCCATACCGGTGTCGAGCAGCACGACCGGAAAAGGAACTTCGCCAAGGAAGGCCTTGCGCACCATCCAGAGCAGCGCGGTCGAATCTTTGCCGATCGACCAGAGCATGGCAAGCGGCGACACGCACGAAAATGCTTCGCGCAGAATGAAGATCGTGCGGGCTTCGAGCTCGTCGAGATAGTCGAGGCGGGACATCTCGTGCTTATCTCGACCTCGTCTACGTAAGGTCCTCGTCAGATTGCTGCACGACACAATGACTTTGGGGTCGTGGGTCTAACCTATCGGTGGCGCTATGTCACGGTACTTTGAATTCTTCGGCCTCGAACGCGACCCGTTCTTGGATACCGCCGACCCGTTTTTCTATTGTGAGTTCGGCGCGTTGCGCAAGGCCAAGGAGCGTCTGTACGCCGCGGTCGACGCATCGCGTGGTCTGACCGTGATTCTCGGCGACCCCGGGACGGGCAAAACGAGCCTAAGCGGAGCGCTCGAGCAGGAGCTCCTCGCGGACGACAAGGTCGTGCTCGCCAAGATCCTCGATCCGGCGTTCGCAACCGAGGTGGAGTTCCTTATCGCCATCGGCCGCGTCTTCGGGCTCGCACTTCCGCCGCGCTCGAGCGCCGCGCTCAAGAATGCGCTCAAGAATTTCTTCTTCGAAACGGCGATCCTCGAAAAGCGGAACTTGGTCCTCACGATCGACGAAGCGCAGAACCTCAGCGATGAGAACCTCGAGGCGCTGCGCCTCCTGCTCAATTACCACGTGCCGCAGCGCAAACTGCTCAACATCTTGCTCTTTGGGCAAAGCGAGCTGGCCGAGCGCATTCGCGCCAAGGGCAACCTTGAGGATCGCGTCGACGGCTGGATTCGCCTCGAACGGCTGGATCCGGGGATGGCCTCGGCGGTACTCGATTTCCGCCTCTCCAAGGCCGGTCTGCTGCCCGAGCGGCAATTCTTCACCCCGGACGCTCGCGCGCTGATGATCGAGGCGGCTGACGGCCTGCCGCGCCGGCTGACGATGCTTGCGCACGCGGCAATGCAAGAGGCCTGCGATCGTGCAAGCACGCTGATCAATGAGGATCACGTTCGCTCCGCCATGCTCGTACGCGGCATCACCCCGCGGCCGGTCGCAGTTATCGGACGGACCGAGATCGGGGCTACCAACGCGGCCGAACCTGCCAATGGACCGGTGACCCGTAGTCTTCTAAGCCGGCTGTTCGCCCGGCGCTCCTCATCATGAACCGCGAGCCCGATTTCGAATCCAGCGCGGACATGCGCCTGCTCGAGTTGCAACGCACCTCCCTAGGCCTGGTCGCGCCCGAGCGCGTTGCTTGGGAAAGCCGGTATGCCGTCGACTCAACCCCCGGGATCGAAGAACCGGTCGAAGCGCCCAGCGCCCAGCGGGCGATGCTGGCCGTGACGCTGACCGCCACGCCGCCCGGCGAGGTGATTCCCGGGACAGTCGTCACCTACGCCCTGAGCATTGCGAACGAAGGGGCGACGCCCGCGAACGGTGTGGTTGCGGGAGTACCGCTGCCCGGAGGCGTGACCTATCGTCTGGGATCGCTCCAGATCGATGGCCGCGCGGCCGACGACAGCACGGCAGACCAGCTTTTCGGAGCGGGTCTAGCGCTGCCCGCCATCGCCGGCGGAAGCCGCGCTGCCCTGTTATGGAAAGTCGGCGTCCGCATGGGCACCAAGCCTTTGCTGACCATCCCCCAAGTGCGCGCGCGCGACGCTGCCGTCATTGGCGGCGGACCGCTTACCGTCGAGCGCAGAGGCACCCTCGGCGCCTTCGCCGGCGAGCTCGCCGCGGCCGATCGCGCGCTCTTTGAACCCAGACCGTTGATCCCGGTCGAAATACCCACCGCCGAGCTGCCGATCTACGAGCTCGACGCCGAAGAACAGATCGTCTACGAAGCCGCCGATGCGGCGCTCTCCAACGCCGCGCCCCGCATCCTCAAGGCTGAACCCGAGCCGGAAGCGGAAGTGGAACCGATTCTCTTCGAGCCGGAGCTCGAGGCCGA
The DNA here is from genome assembly GCA_963833045.1 of Vulcanimicrobiota bacterium. GTDB lineage: Bacteria > Vulcanimicrobiota > Vulcanimicrobiia > Vulcanimicrobiales > Vulcanimicrobiaceae > Aquilonibacter. The sequence continues at coordinate 89,610 of CAWHWL010000013.1, read as the reverse complement.
ACCGTTGCGCGAGGCGGTCGTGCTCTACGGCAGCCTCGATCGTCCGACGCTCGCCTTCTTCGAGCGGGTATTCAACGGATCGAAGGAGCCGACGATTCTCCAGCATTGCATCTTCGCAAGCGCGCTGGCGTGCGCGGTCGACGCCGACGGGAACGACGATCTCGGGCTTAAAGCGCACCTAGCAGCGCAGTCGCAAATTCTTCATCGCGTTTCGCTGCACGAAAAGCTCGGCAAGAAAGAACCGATCGGCGAATACGCCGGCAAGCTCACGGCCGGAATCGACGCGATCGCGCCTCGCCCCGTGCGCCCTGCAGCATCGCCGGGCGCCGACCGCCTCGCACTTTCAAACGAACTGCACGAGCCCGCACTGGTCGTTGTGCGCAAGATCGCCGAGGAACGCGACCGCTGGGATTTTGTCAAAGCGAGGCAACTTACGCTCGCTCTACAAGCACAGCGCGTGCTGCTCGACGACGACGCGCGTGCCGCTGCCATCGATAATGCGCTACGTTCGTACGCGCAGCACTCGATGACCGTGCTGCAAAAGCTCTTCGTACGACTGCGCATCGATCGCACGACGGGCGTGCTCTTTCAGGCCGACGCGGCACTCGACGCAGCGGCGCGCGTATTGCTCGCCGCTTTGGCTAGTGCACTCCAGAATTGAGGGCTATCTGACGTCGCTGAAAAGCGCTGCCTGAGTGCGGCGTTTGCCGGCAACCGAACGCGCGTAGGACTTCCAGCGCGAAATCAATTGCAACCGGCCGCCGGTTTCGTCGCGGAAGCGCTCGAGCCGCTTGAGCTGCCACTCACGGTATTCCAAAACGCGGCGCACGCGCGCCGCAATTTCCTCGTCAAACTCGGGCGTGCGCTCCGGCTGCGCCGCTTCCCACGCGTTCATCACGACGTGGCGCGCGCGTCCCATTTCCGAGAGCAAGCGCCCGAAGCCGCTCCAATCGCAGCGGTCGATCAGCGGACCAAGATCTTTGCACTGCGCTTCGAGCAGAGAAACGCTCGAACGCACTTCATCCAGCACCGCGCTAGCCAACGGCAGCGAACGTCGACGTTAGACCGTCGCCTCCCGAGAGATGCTTTTCCGCGCGCTTCTGCGCTTTGAACTGCGTCACCGCGGTATTCCACGTCTCGCGATATTCCCGAGCGTAGCCAAGAATGCGTTCGACTCGCTCGGGGTCCTTACGCATGTTGGCCATCACGAGTTCCTTGTGCCAAAAGCCGTAGACGCGGAGGAGGTTGTCCGAAAGTTCACCGCCGATTTCCATGTTGAGTGAACTCATCAGCACGGTACACGCGCGTTGGGCGCGCAACAGCGCTTTGTGGATCCCCTCGATGTCGTCGCGCTCGTTCAACAACTTCTCATGCGCCTGCTGTGAGGCGATGATCAACACGTCAAAGATCTTGACGATCAGGTCTTCCGGCGCAGCCGTGAGGATCGAGGTCTCGAGATAGGTCTGTTCGTTATTCTTCCGCATGGCTGTCGCTACGCACCCGAGCTGGACGAGCTGCTGCTGGTCGTCGAGAAGCCGAAGACCGACGCCAACTCCTGCTGTTCTGCTTGCAATCCGGCGATTGCGGTCTCGCTCGCGACGAAGCCGTCACGCAGAGACGTGGCCTGCTGATTGGCCTCGTCGGTAATTTGTGAAACCTGCTGCTGCAGATTCGTGATCGTGTCGGTGTTGCCGTTTTCGAAGTTTTGGATCAGCGACACCGCCGGCACATTGCCGACCGGGCCCGCGTTAAGCAGCGTCGGACTGCCGGTTACGCCGGCTAAATATTCACCCAGCTGAGTCGTGAGACTGTTTGCGCCGACGATTAGGTTCTGCACGGCGTTGGGATTGCTCGCATATGCTTGCAAGAAAGCCGAAACGTTGAGTGGCGCAAGCGTTCCATTCGCTCCCTCGACCGTCTCGTTCTGAACGGGAGAACTATTCGGTCCGCCTTGCTGGTCGATGCTCGTCGCTTGCACCGTGGTGAACGTGCTGCTGAGCAATAGACCGGCCTGCGCGAGCGAATTATACTTGCTGTCCGTGCCGAGGAAGCCGCCGACAATGTTTTCGAATTCTGAAACGATCGACCCCACGTCGGAATTGCCCCAAAGGACGCCGCCGGGAACCGACTGCGCCGTCGCGTTCGTTCCGGGCTGGATCGCAAGCACGATCGGCGGCGCGGTGGCCGTATTGATCTCGTTTACGGCCGCATTATAGGTCGACACAAAGGCTTGGAGCGTCGAGACCAGCAGCGTCGTATTCTGAGTGACATCGAGCGTGAACGGATCCGTGGTGTTGCCCGTGATCGAGAGCGACAGTCCCGGGAGCGCGTCGCTGACGGTGTTCGAGTTATTGTAATAGGTGCTCGACGTGCCGTCGGGATTCTGCACCGTGACCGCCGATTGCTGACCCACCGTGGTCTTGGCACCGCTGGCTGCCGTCAGGCCGGCCGCGGTCAGGAAATTGCTGGTGTCGCCGGCTGCGCCGAGCACGATGCTCTGCGGCCCCGAATTGGCGTTCGTCAGTTGAATCTGTCCGGTTACCGAGTTGAAGACCGCGGTAACCCCGGCCGTGCTGCTGTTGATCGCGTTGAGGACGTCGGTGAGATTCTGGCTGGTCGATACGCTGATCTTCACACCGTTGATCGTGAAGGTTCCAGCGGTCACCGGCGTCACGAAACCGGCGGCGTCGCCGGAATTGAAGTCCGAGTCGGGATTGATTCCGCCGACATTCGCGGTCCCCGTTATCGAGCCGCCGCCGCCGCTGTTGATCAACTGCGCGTTGCTCAGCTGAAGCACGCTGAGCAAGTTCCCTTGATCCTCGTTACTACCGAGCGAAATCTGCTGGTCGCTCGAAGTAAAGTCGACGACGCCGTTCACTAGGGTTGCGAGGAAACCGGCATCCGCGTTCGAGTCAACTTGCGTCGTAATGTTGTGCAAAATCTGATCGAGCGACTGCGAATCGACGTTGTAGGAGATCGACACGCCGTCGACCGTCACCGACCCACTTCCATTGGCGCCGTTCGTCGGTACGACTCTGGCGTACGAATACGCGAGCGGCACGGTATCGGATGCGTCGCCGGCATAGGTTCCGGTGGTGATCGTGTCCGTAATCGAGTGTCCGGCGCTCGTGCTCGAGCGGATCGAGGTATTCGTCGCCGCCTTGACGCTGTCGATCGTATAAAGGCCGGGCGTTGCCGTTACGCCCGGAATTCCGGTCGCCGACAGGACCGAACTATCCCCCGAACTCGCCTGATAGGTCGAGAACAGGTCGGGATTCGAAAGATTACCAAGTGCATTCTGCACCGACGAGATCAGATTACTGATCTTGATCAATTCACTATTGGCGTTGTTGAGCGTGGCAATCTGCGCGTTGAGCAGCGTTGTCGGCGCAAGGCTCAACTGCGTCAGTTTGGAAATGATCGCGTTATAGTCGATACCGGAAACGATCCCGGGAAACGAGATCGGGGCGGTGGTGCCGTAGACGGTGCTATCGCTTGACACAGGATCCTTTAGACCTTCCGGTCGAGTGTGACGCCGTCGATTTGGTCGAAGAATTCGGCCAAACCAATCAGCTCTTGCGGCGGAAACTGCGCGACCTCTTCACCCGTCTGCGGATTGGTGAAAACGGTCACAACTAACTGAAGCTGGCTCACGTATTTATATGAAATCGCGAGCTGCGGCGGGCCCGACGAACCGGACGAAACATTGTAAATTTTGGCGACTGCGGCGGCAATCGTCGATTCGTTGACAGGCGACTTGGGTTGCGGGGCAGATGACGCACCCGAAGAGATCGCGGGCGCCTGTGGCGCAGCAGCAACCTCCGTAGTTGGGGCAACCCCTCCGCTCTGGCCGGTCGTGGCCGGAGCGACGGTGGGAACGTCCATGTTTTGCAATCCTTCTCCCGCTTCTAGTGTTTTCGACCGGCACGAGGGACGATATTAGCCGCCCGAGCGTCTACCCGGTCTTGACCCCGGCTGCTTCCGCATAGGCCCCCAGCACCGCCTGAAGTGAGCGCAGCGGATCGCACAACTGCACGGTCCGTTCGGCTATTTGGTAGCCGATGGCCGGCGCCCGCATCCAAGCTTGCCGCATGACGGCGGTGGCACTCTCCAGCGAAGCTGGATCGGCGCCTCCGGTGAGTTCGGGCCAAAGCTCGGCCAGGCCGAGGGAGGACGACAAGGCCGGGACGGTACCATGGGCCGCAGCCCGCACCGCGCGCGCGGCCCCATGACCGGCCCAAGAAAGATCGGCGTAAATACGTGCGCCCGCGTACAGCGCCTCCAACTGCCCGGGACTCATCTCGTCCTGCGACAGCCAAATCAGACCGTCGCCGGCAGCTTCCATGACGCTTTGATAGTACTCGGCGTTCTCCACCGTCCCCACCAGGACGCAGGTCGCGCCGATTGCAGCCGCCGCGCGCACGGTGATCCACTGATTCGCGCGCGGCTCCACCGCTGCGTGAACGAGGACATATTCATCTGCTCCGCAGAGGGCGCCGATCGGCTCAGGGCTGACCGGCCGCTCCGGGACGCAGGGCACGAGCCGCGACGATCCGGAAAAGCCGTAGCGCGAACGCGCGTGCTCTTCTTCCGCGTGCGTCGCGAAGATGGCCGCGCGACTCTGCGCAAACGTCCTTTGCAGCAATCGCTCGTCATAGGCCGGCTTTCCGCGCTCGGACGCCGCATCGGTTAAGACCAGCCGCGAGGCCAAACCACGCTCGATTGTTTGCTGGGTGGCCTCGTCTCGGATACCGGAGAGCATAGTACGAATGGCAGCGGTTCCCCATAGCGACTCATGGCCGAAGTCGTCCAACAGGGGCGTGACAACCACCGGAATGTCCAGACGCTTTGCTTCGTCGAGGATATAATCGAACTGCGCAACGTGCCGATGCCCGAAGAGGTGAATCAAGTCGCACCCTTCTGCGCGCGCGGCTGACGCGACGGTTAAGCGCGCGTCGAATCCTTGCTCGCAGAGCGCCTCGGCGAGCGCGCGCGCCTGGTCGACGTCGGCCTCCGGCGCGATGAGTCCATCGTCGCGAATCACGATCGCGATGCGCCCAGCTGAGCCGCCGATTACGGGCGCGGCCGTCAACCGGTTGGCGCGAAGTATCGGCTCGCGAGCCTGCACGTAAAATTCTCGGACCGGCTCTGCATCCGCGACATCGAACGAGCAGGCCAAGAGCGGGAAGACGGGACGCGTGAATTTCACTTCGGTCGCGCCTTGCGTCGGTGATTCCAGCGCGATCGACGCGGTGGCGCCGTTCGAAGCCGTCGCCGAGATCTCGACGTCGAACGAGGCGCGCGGAACGTCGCCGTAGAGTCCGATCCCGTACCAGGTCTGCGCGAGCGCATTGCGTTGCGCATCGCCGAGGTCCGCATGCACGGTGTTTGCGACACGGGCGAGCAGCGAGGCACCGAAGGCTGCGTCGGGTGACGAAATACCGACCCGTTTCCCTACCGCAAAACGCCTCGCGTACACGTATGGCGCGGCATCGGTAAACAGCTCATCGGTACCGATGGCGCAAAGGAAGCGCGCCGATCGGGCCGCCTCAAAGGTCGCGCGAGCCTGCGCGTCGTCGGTAAAGAATGCGACCACCTCTTCGTCGAGCGAGCCGAGCAGCACGTGCGAGAGCAGCCAGGGTTCGAGCAGTGTTTGCAGGCCCGCGACAGCTTTGTCTTCGAGCGGAAGCCACGACGGCCAGATAAAGGGACTGGCTTCACGCACGTAAACCATCGGCGCATCGATCTGAACGAACGGCACGAGCGCAATTTCGCCGTCGCGCGAAAAGACTAGATCGATCCAGCCCTCGCCCCAGGGATAGAACGATGGTTGTAAGCGAGCCGCAACTAAGTACGGCGCGCCCACGACCCGCGCAAAACGACTTTGTTCGACGAAGGGCGCGAAACGCGAGAGCAACGCATGCTGCCTCATGGCGACACTTCTCGCACAATGCGGCGCAGCGCGCTTGGGCTGCGGTCGGTAAGCGACGTGATATCCACGAATCGCGCGTCGCCGGCAAGATCGGACCATTCCGCTTCGTCATCATAATCGGCGATGTCGATATCGGCGCACGTTTCCGGTGTCACGCCGGCTTTCTCTAAGATACGCTCGACCCGCGACGCAATCGTGTGCGCGCGAGGGTCGCCGAAGGCACCGATCGAGAGTTGCACACCGTCTTCGACTTTGAATGCTTGGGCAAACCGCCGTACGAACTGAGCCGCGACACTCCAGTCCTCTTCCCTGCGGACGGCAATGCCGAAGAGTGCTTTGGCCTTCGCGAAGCTCGCCTCGCGATCGAGCGTAGCGACCGCCGCTGCGTCCGCAGCTTCCGCGTCGCGGACAGGCGGAAACGCCAAATAGTGTTTCGAGCGAACGAACCCGCGCGCATGCGCCTGCCCGCCGCGATAGCCCTGCGTCGGCAGCGGGCCACTCATGCCCCACTTCTTTGCGAATCGCGCCCAGTTTTCGTTCATCGTCGCCATGTAATCGACGTTGTTGGCGGCAAACGAACGGCTCCCGAAATGGTGAATGAACACGTCATCACAGACGTAGATCCAATAACCCGCTGCGCGGACGCGCATGCAGTAGTCGTCGTCCTCGAAATTTCCGAATGCGTAGCGTTCATCGAGCGCACCAACTTGGTCGAGCACCTCACGGCTGATGCACCAACAAAATCCGATGGCCCGGTCAGTGATGTAGCCCTTCTCGGCGAACTCGCGCCGGCGCTGCAGCGCGAACGCGTTCATCTCGGCTTCGTCGCGATATTGGACGCTCGCCAGTTGCTGGTCGCCCGCGACCGTGTTGCTTCGCGGGGCCGAGATGCCGAGTCCCGGCAAGCGCCGGAACGCGTCGACCAAACCGTCGGCCCATCCCGGCGTCACGATGACGTCGTTGTTGAGCAAGATCACGTAATCGCCGCGCGCGTGCGCAATGCCGTCGTTGTTTCCTCCGGCAAATCCCCGATTCGTTTTGTTGTAGATGATGCGCACGTGGGGATCGTCGATAGTCGCGAGCGCCTTGAGGGTCTCTGGACCGGAACCGTTGTCGACCACGATCACTTCGTATGGCTCGGCCGTTTGTTCTCGGATCGACTGCAAGGCCTTGATGGTGAACTCTGGAGCGTTCCAACTCAGCGTGACGATCGAAACGAGACCGCGCTCGAACGGCGCGCGCGCGCGAAGCACCCGCTCGATCGCCGCCGGATCTCGCGCGAACGCTTCCGGATGGGCGGTCGGCCCCATCGTCGCAAGCGGTCGAACGCCGATGGTCCCTCGCTCGAGTTGCAGCGCTCGCGTGAGAAAATCGACCATGGACGAGTCGAGCGTCCCGCAATCCCGCAGCTCTAGTCCTTGTGGGAACTGCACCATGCGCAACAAGACGCACCGTGCATCGCTGGCCACGAGCGGCTCGTGCGGACCGCGTTCGACGCCCTCCGCAAAGGTGGCCGCCGCGGCACTAATCGGCGTCGTCACGCGCGCAAGCAACTCGTCGAGCCAGCCGGCTTCCAGCTGCGTATCGGCTCGGACAAACGCGACGTAGCGCTCGCCGCGCACTTCCGTCAATTCGCGAGCGCGCTCCACGGCCTCTGCGTCCGCGGCCCAACTCACCCGGCCAATGGGCGCCCGAACGGCGCGCAAGCGCCGCTCGAAATCCGTTCGATCGAAGTCCTCAGGCATGCCGTGCACGAGAACGTCCACCGGGTTCTCGATGGGGCGAACATTGAGGCTCATGCCCCCGTTTCCGCTGCGCCGCAACCCTTCAACTCGGCCCGAATCCACCCAAACGCGCGGCGCGTCGTACTGTACGCGATTGCGCCAGCGGTTGGCGAGCCGCTGCAGATTCGCTTGCGTGCGGCGAAAGCGCGCCGATCCCGATTTCGATTCATAATGGAAAAGCGTCGCGGCGGGTTCGTAGACAACGCGTAAGCCGCGTTCGCGCACTTTGAGGCAATAGTCAACGTCCTCATAGCCGTTCCAAAAGCCTTCGTCCAGGCCCCCGAGCGCGAGGTACAACTCGCGCGGCGTAGCGAGGCAGGCCCCGGTGACGATCTGCAAATCCCGGAGTTCGTTTGCTTCGGGCGTGTTGCCCGGCTGATGTACCAGATAGTGAAACGGATACAATCCGGACGCACTTAACGGCCACCAGCGCACCAGAACGCCGGCGTGTTGGATCGTGCGATCCTCGAAGAGCAATTTCGCGCCGACGACGCCGACAACCGGGTCATCGAATAAACGCATCACTGGAGCGAGCCACTTCGTAATGGGTTCGGTGTCGTTGTTGAGCAGCACCAGTATGCGCCCGCGCGCTTCACGCGCCGCTTGGTTGTTGGCGCCGGCAAAGCCAAGGTTCTTTTCGTTGCGGATCATGCGAATCCACGGAAAGCTCTGCAACATCTCCGGTGTGTGATCGGTTGACGCGTTGTCGATCACGATCACCTCACCCTCGCCGGCTCCGGCGAGCGATGGCTGCAGCTTGGCAAGGCAATTCCGCGTTAACTCCGCCTTATTGAAGACGGGTATGATGATCGAATAATCCACCGTTGTTTACTTCAGCGCTCGATCGGCAACCGCTGCCGCCTCTGCAAATCGTTCGTTACGCAGATAGTAGAGCGATAGCGCCACGCTCGAACGGATCGGGTCGATCTCTTGCGCCCGTATGAGCGAGGCTTCCACGCCGGCCGGAGAGGCGAGCAATTCCAGCGCCCCCGCGCGCGTCATCAACATATCGAAGCTGTTGGGATCGAGCGCAAGTGCGGCGTCGACCGCGGAAAGCGCCGCTTCGGCACGTTTTTCGTCGAGCGCGCGGCGCGCGAGCAGGCGCCAATCCTCGAAGCCCTTCGGCGCTGCAAGCTGTTCGCGCAAGGCCGCTGCGTCGGCGACCCGACCGCGCGCCTCGAGCACGCGTTCCAACTGCTGCGCCGCCTTCTCGGAGGCCGGATCCAGCTCGAGCGCAAGACGCAGGAAATGCTCTTCCCGCCCGAACTCGTAACGTTCCGAGACCCCGGCTGCGCTCACGAGCAATTCCGCACCTTCAACCGGTTTCATTCGCGGATACCACTTCTCGACGATCTCGATCGCTTCGCGACCCCGCTTCATGCGTAGCAAGAAATTCACGAAATGCAGCATCGCCGCCGAGCTCTCGTGGGTATCGAGGACGAGCTTATAAGCGTCATGCGCTTCGCCGAAACGTTTGAGACGTTCGTATGCCTTGGCCCGGTTGATCATCAACGGCTCCACGTTCGGCGCATTGGCGAGACCTTTCTCGAACCACTCGAGGGCCTTTGCGTCGTCGCCCTGGACGGCGTAGCTCGAGCCCATTTCAGAATGTGCCTTCCAAATATAGACCTGATCGTCAACGATGAACTGCTGTTTGGCATAGGGTTGGTCTTCGATTGCGGCGGCGAACGCTTCGCGCGCTTCATCGTAACGTTTCTGCGCAACCAACGCCTTACCCAGCATCATGTGCGCGTTTGCATAGTGTGCACTACGCCGAAGCGACTGACGCGCCATCTCTTCGCTCCGAACCGGATCGTTGAAATGATCGCAATAAAGATCGCCAAGGAGCGCGAGTCCGTTCGGCATAAACGCACGCGGCGTTTCGCCGACGAGCTCGAGCATTTTCTCGAGCGAGCTCAGCGAGAGGGCGTAGTCGCGATTGAGGTACGCGGTCGTCCCAAGGTTGTACCAGTGGTAGGCGTTTTCCGGGTCATTCTGCGTCGCCAAGAGCAGAATTTCGAGATTGCGCTGCCCTTTGTTGCGCTCGGCAACCACGGTATTGACGTATCCGTAATGGATCAGCGTGACCGCACCTCCGACGGCGTCGACGCTTTCACCCGTTCCGTCCAGCGCGGGATACTCGTGAATCGGCCCAAAAAACCGGATCCGCTCATCGTTGGGAAAGATGCGAATGACGTGATGCGAAACGTCGCCCGAACCGCGATAGTCATCGGTGCGATTGACTATTCGCGTGTACACCGCAGTGAGGTGCGCGGGGACGCTCTTGAGCGCGAGTAGCGGCGCTCGCGAGTCCTCGGTTAGCTCCTCGTCGGCATCCATGAAAAGGATCCAGCGTTTCGTCGCCGCGGCGATTGATTCGTTACGCGCCCATGAGAAGTCGTTACGCCACACGCGCTCGATGATGGTCGCTCCATAGGAGCGCGCGATCTCGATGGTGCGGTCTTTGGAGCCGGTATCACACACGATGATCTCGTCGACGTAGTCGGCAACGCTGGCTAGCGCCACCGGCAAGAATTTTTCCTCGTCGCGCACGATCATGCACAAGCTCACGCCGGCGGGCTTTTGGGGATATCCGGGCGGCGGCGGCGGCAGCGATGGGATGTAGGCGCTGCTTGGCTGAGCAACCGGCTGACTTTTGGGGCGCTTGGCGCGCACGTGGATGGGCATCGAAAGAGTTATCGGCAGAAAAGCAACGAGGACCCGCCGGAGCGGGTCCTCGAGGAAACGATCGCGCGGTTGCCCGCTGGATCGATTAACGGAACAGGGTGAGAACCGACTGCGCGTTCGCGTTCGACTGCGCCAAGACGGAGGTACCGACTTGGACAAGCAGCTGCAGCTTCGTGAATTCGGTCGTCGCTTGACCCACGTTGAGGTCGGCGATGTTCGATGCCGAGGCTTGCAGGTTGACCGCTGCGGTATCGTCGTTCTGCTGGTCGATGCCCAGTCGAACCACGACGGCGCCGAGGTCTGCTTGCTGCGTGTTGAGCGTTTGCAGCGCGATGTCGATCTGACCGATGGCGTCTTCCGCCGCAAGCGACGGATTCTGCAAGGAGCTGACCGCGAGGTTGATGTTCGAGATGCGCAGCGTATTGGTGTTCGTCGCTGCGATACCGAGCTGGATCACGTCGCCTTCGTCGGCGCCTGACTGGAAGTTGAACGCCGGAGCAGTCGCAAAGTTCGACGGCGCGACGTACTGCGAGATCTTCAGGTACGCGGTTTGACCGATATCGCCAAGGGTCGGCGTGCTGAAGTGCAGCGTGACGCCGTTGTTGATGGCACCCGCTGCCGGCCCGAGCGACGCAATGAAGGTCGTGGCGACACCGAGCGAGAGGAACGAGACCACCGACGCCGAGGTCGAGCTGTTGAACTGCGTGATCTCGAGCGCGGGGGTCGCCGACGTCGGGTTTCCGGTGTTGGCGATGACCTGGACTTCGATCGTTTCATCAGCGGTCGCGGCGGACGTGAAGAATGCACCCGCGGTGATACCGACGCTCGCGATGAGGAAGCCGTTGGACGTACCGCCGTTCGGCTGCACGCCGCTCGCGAGCAGCGCAGCGTTCGCGGTGATCGTGAAGTAGGCTTCCGCGCCCGCCTGGTCGCCCGCATGGCTTCCGTCGAGGAGCGCCTGTCCGTTGAAGTTGGTGTTCTGCGAGATACGGTTGACCTCGAGCAGGAGCTGCGAGACTTCCGTTTGCAGATTCGCGCGATCGCTCGAGCTGTTGACGTCCGACGCCGCTTCGACCGCGAGAACGCGGATGCGCTGCAGGATGTCGGTTTGTTGGGTCAACGCACCGAGCGCGACCTGCGCAGCGTTATTGGCGTTCTGCACGTTTTGCGACGCTTGATTGAACGCTTGGTACTGCGAGGTAAGGTTGGTTGCGATCGCGTTACCCGAGGGGTCATCCGCAGCGGTGTTGATCCGCAGACCGGACGAGAGTTGGGTAACGACGTTTTGAAGTTGCTTTTGGTTGTTGTCGAGGTTCAGCTGAACCGCATTCGACAGCAAGTTAGTGGCAATGCTCAGGCCTGTAGCCATTTTTCCTCCATGATGTGGTGCTCAGAGGCACCGATACGTATCCTATGGGGGAAGAGTGTCCGTTCTCCCCCTAAAAGATGGTATCGGCCCCGCTTTACAGGACTTTAGTGTTGCGGTTTCGTCCGGGGCCGCAGGGTCGCGCGCTCAGGTTTGCCGCTCGCGACGGGTGCAGCGCCTAAGGCCTCCTGGTTGGCCTTGCGGATCTCTTCATAGACCTCGGAGCGATGGACCGGCACGGCGCGCGGGGCTTCGATCCCCAGCTTCACCTGGTCGCGATCGACCGCGACGATCACAATGCGAACGTCGTCACCAATCATAATGGACTGGTTGATCTTCCGGCTGAGTACTAACATTCGCGAGGCCCTCCTTGGCGATTAAGGGGGGACCTTCGGCAGGGTTAGGCGCTCTTACTGCTCGCTGCGGGCTTCTCGGCGGTTTTGCGCGGCAGCGGCTCGCGCGGCGAGTAGTTCGAACTGTCGAGCATGATCTGGCGGCCCTTGTGGGTCCGCAGATTGATGATGACGGGCGCCATGAGGTTGATCGTCATCTCTTCCGCATTGGGCGTGACCACGATGACGCAGAGCGTCGCAAACTCACTTGCTTCGCGAATCTCGAGCGACGTGAACGCATAGGCCGGCAGCTTGGGATCGTAATGCTCAAAGACCATCCATGGGTCGACCGCCGGCAAAGCTACCGTCGGGTCATCGAGGCTTTGCAGCCAGACGAAGGTCGGGTGGCTGTCCAGGTTCAGCGGAAGCCAGCGATGCAGGTCGGGGAAGCCCGGAAGGCCCCACGGAAACTCGAGGACCTCGCTTGCAGCAAAAGTGCAAGGCCCGAAACGTGGGAGATCGAGGGTTAGCTGTTCTTCTTGCATCATGACTCCGCTATTCAAGACTCGTTTATCCTATGTGGTCGGGAGGTAGGTAAAGAGGTCTTCCTGTTCGAGCCGAGTCGTCGTCTGGTAGGCCGCCTGCAAGGCGGTCTGGCTCAGGCTGAACTCACTGGTCACCTTAGCAATATCGGTATCTTCCAGGTTTGACTGCACCTGGGTGTCACTGGTCCCGCGTTCAGATTCGACTGAGGAGAGCGAGGCCACCGTCTGAACCGTGGCCCCCACGAGGCCCGCGGCGGTGAGCGCCACCGTGAGCGTATTATCGATATCCCCCAGCTGCGTCGAGAGGTTGTTCACCACATCGCCGGTCGAGCCCAAGAGGAACGCATTGGTGAAATTGCTGGGCGTGGTCGCGGGCGGGCCGGCGACGACGTTCGTCACCAGGAAGTTCGCGTTCGTCACGTCGTTGAGCGAGAGCCGCTGTGTCTGATAGTTGAACGATGCCACAACGCCGGTCGCGACCGACGCTGCATTGATCGCGGCAACCACGTTCTGCATTGACTCACCGGTGGTCAGGAGGATGGTCGTCCCCGTCGGCGACAGCGAGGATGCGATCGAAAACGCCACGTTGCCGCCCCCAGTCGACGCCAGCGGAATGGAGAGCGGCGAGGTCGCGGCTTCCATTTGGGCGATGGTCGTGCCGGTGGTGACCGCGTGATAGCTGAGGTTGACTTGCGTGCTGCTCTCATCTGTTGTCTGGCTCTGTTCCAGGGTGTCGCGCAGGCGGATGAGCATATCAAAAACGCTCGGCGAGCCGTTGGCCGCGTTCAGGTTGAAAGCTTGCTGTAAGGTGACGTTGGTCGGAACCTGCTGCCCATTGGGAAGCTGCTCGGTCTGCTGAACGATGTTCGAGGTTGCGGTAACGGCAGACGGCGGATTTCCCACTGCGGTAACCAGCGCTGAACCCGACGCCGACGCCGTTCCCGAGAAGATATATTTCCCATCGTATTGGGTGTTGGCCAGACCGACGGCTTGCTGCAGCAACTGATTGACTTGTTGGCCGATCGATCCGCGCTGCGCGGCCGTAACCGTGTCGCTTGCACCTTCGATCGCCAAATTGCGCGCGCTCTGCAGCAGACTCGTGAGACTCGACAGCGTGCTGTCGGTCGTCGAGAGCATATTGTTCAGGCCGGTGAGGTTCTGGCCGATCTGCGTCGTAACCGCCGAATCGTTGCGTACCGAAAGGTCTTGACCGATGATCGTTGGGTCGTCGGACGGCACGTTGAGCGCGATGCCGGTCGAGAGCTCTTGGCCCTGTTGCTGGTACTGCGACTCCAGATTTTCGATCGCGAGCGTCTGGTTCGAATAGACCGTCGAGGTTGCGATGCGCATCATGATGGTTGCCTCTCCTTAGGATCCCACGCCCAAACCGGTCACGACGGTATCGAGCAATTGACTGAGCGTTGAAATGGTTTTTGCGGCTGCCTGATAGGCGGTTTGATACTTAATAAGATCTTGGGTCTGCTCGTCGAGGTTGATACCCGCAATACTCTGCCGCTCTTGATCGATCGACGAAGCGAGATTGGTTTGTGTGGTCGTGCCGGTGTTTGCGGTCTGGGTATCGAGTCCGACCTGGGTAACGAGCTGCCCATAGTACTGCTGAAGCGACTGCGATTGCGCCGAGGTGATCGTGTAATTGGCGGTGTGGGAGTACGCGGGCGTAAACGTCACCGACTCGACGCCGCCGGCTGAATAGCTGACCGACGACACGGTCACGTTTTCTTGTTGGTTCGCAGGTGGGCCAACGCCGCCGAGCGCTGCGGCGAGTGTCAATTGCTGACCAACCTGGACGTTATTGACGCCGCTTGGCAAGGTGACTGTCGTCGCGACACCGGCCGTGGCGGTTACACCGGCGCCGGCCGTCGTCTCGAGTGCCGGGAACCCGACGTTGCTTTGGAACATCGCGGTGAGCGAATTGGCGATGCCGTTGTCGTCCGCGCCGTAGTCATTGCTCGCGTCTTGCACCTGACCGTTGATGTTGCTCGCGCCGAGCGCGCCGAGGAGCGAGTCGCCCGGCACCCACCCCGGAGTAGCCGGCGTGTAGAGGCTGTCGCTGATCATAAACGAGGCGCTCTGCGCATTCGTCTGCTGTTGTCCCCGCAGCATCAAGCTTTCGTTTGACGGGTCGCGGGCAAAGACGATTTGCTGCGAGGAAGAGTCGTAGGATGCGGTTACGCCGGACTGCAGCGCATTGAAGCTGGAGACGAAGTCGCCGACGTTGTCCGCATAGATCACGCCCGGCACGGCACCGGTCGCCGGCGGCGCTGCCGAGCTATATCCGAATGTCTGCGGTACCCCGTTGACCGTAATCGTCAACTGCGCTCCCGCCGCGAAGTTCGCGGTCGGCGCGTTCGCAAGCGCGCCGTTGTTGACCAGCAATTGCGATGTGTCGACCGTGTTGTTGGCCGAGTTCATTGGGACAATACCGGTGGTCGTGCTGGTGTTCGCCTCGGTATTTGCCAACACAACCGGCAGCTCAGTCGCGACGGTAATGCCGGCTTTGATGTTGCCGGCCGAGATCGGCAATTGCGCATCGATCGGCTGGAAGAGCGCGGTGCCGGCCTGACCGTTCGAATCGTAGCCCGACTCGGTGATTCGATTCGTTTCGTTGGAAAGCGTCGAGGCGAATTGGTCCAGTTGCGTCCCGTAGTTGCTGAGCTTATTGTTGTAGAGGTCTTGCAACGCCGCGAGCTGACCGCTGCCTAATGGAATAGTCGGCGAGCCCGGTGATTGCGGCGGGCTCGTGGCAAAGTACACGTTGAAGCTCTGCGCGCCGTCGGACGAGGTTCCGACGACGGGAGCCGCAAGATGATAGGCCACGGCGTCATTGACCAGCGCTTGGCCGTTGACCATGACGAGCACCGAGCCGTCGGGCTGCACCGAGGTTTGCGTCGAGATGTACTGCGAGAGCTGATCGATGTCGTAGTCGCGCTGATCCTCGAAGGTGTTGGGGTTGTCGCCGACCGCGGTCGAGGAACGAATCTGGCCGTTGAGTGCTGCGATCTGATCGAGCAGGCCGTTTACCGTCTGTACGATCGTCGCGCCCTGTGAAAGTGTTTGGTTCTCGGCATTCGACACGGCGGATGACGAGTTGCCGAGGGCCTGCGCGAGCGCCTGCGCGTTGGTTAGCACGCTCGAGGCAGCCGCAAGCGTGCTCCCGGTCGCGGACGCATTGACCAGGCCGGTGAGCGCGGTTTGAAAATTGGTAAACGCCGTGCTTACGCCTGCGTCGGGATCGCCGAGCTGCGACTGCACGCTGGTGAGGATCTGCTGCTCGGTCGAATAGTAGTTCTGCGAGGAACTCGCGCCGCGGAAGAGTTGATCGTACGACTCGACGTTGACACGTTGAATCTGCGAGACGATCACGCCGTCGCCGGCGGTTCCCGGAACGTGGGTCGACTCAAACGGCGACCCAACCACCGGTGGGGCTTCGGTAAGCACGGTCTGCTGCTGCGTCGCGCCCGGCGTGTCGACGTTCGAGATGTTGTCACCGGTCACGTTCTCGGCCACCGAGAACGATTGCAGCGACGTCGACATCAAGTCGAGCCCGAAGAAGCTGCCTTGCGGGAAGAAACTGCTCACGCCTTGCTGCTTACCAGAACGCTGTTCTGCGGAGGCGGCACGAAGCCGCGGCGCTTGTATGTTCGCGGAGCGTCGCTTGCGGCGCGTTGGAGCGCCGCAGTGATCTTGACGAGTCGTTGCATCCCGCTCTGAATCAACGCCTTGTTATTGTTGTTGGTGATCCGCAGACCGATCGAAGTCGTGGTAAGTTCGACCAGACGCTGATTGAGCGTCGGCCACATCGGCCGTGGCGCATACAGACACACTTGGCGCAACGTGAGCGCGCCGAAACCGCGAATCTGCATTCCGCGGCGTTTGCCCGACGCCGAGTGATAAGCACGTCGAGCCGAATCCAGTCCGCGCTCGCACTCGAGAATGTCGGTCGCGTCGCTTTTGACCAATGCCTTCGTCAGCAAGAGCGCGGCTTCGTGCGTGCGCTTAAGTAAGGTCGACTCCTCATGCAGCGCGGTCGCGAAGGCTTCCCACGAATCGGTCACGGTTGCATCCTCTTGTCAACGTCGACGTTGGCCTCGTGACTTGCGTCACCGAGCACTTGGTTGCGGAATTGACTCTCGAGCTGCTGCGCGAGTCCAAACGAGCCGCTCTTGGCCATTTGTTGCGAGCGCTCGTCGTTGAGCATGCTTTGCCAGGTCTGTTCGGCCGAGTTATCGCCGCCCATAAGCGTCTGCTGCGGAACGGTCTCCTGCATGGCGTTCATCAGCATCTCGATGAAGACGCCTTCAAACTGCGTCGCCGCATCGTGCAGCTTCGCGAGCGCCTGCTTCTGCTCGGGCGTGAGCGGCGCTTGCGGTTTGACGCCGGGCGTTTGCGGCGTGCCTGCGGTGGGATCGATCGGCGCTGACACTATATGATCTCCAAATCAGCTTGGAGCGAGCCGGCTGTACGCAGCGCCTGCACGATCGCAATCAAATCGCGCGGCGAGACGCCGAGCGCATTGAGCGCACGAACGACCGACGAGAGCGTGGCTGCGCCGGCTACGAAGGTGAGCTGGTGGCCCTTCTCCGCGGCGTTGACCGACGTGTTGCGTTGGACGGCGGTGTTGCCGCCGGCGAAGGCGTTGGGTTGCACGACTTGATTCGTCGTCGTGATCGTGATCGAGAGATCCCCTGACGCGATCGCGCACGGCGCAAGGCGAATGTCGCCCCCGAAGACGATGGTTCCGGTGCGCTCATTCATGATGACTCTGGCCAACTCGTCTTGATTAAAGCTCAGATCCGAAGCATCGGCTAAGAATTGAACCGGATTGCCGGCATAAGAGGACGGCAAGTTGACGTGGACCGTTTCGGCGTCGTTCGCGAACGCGGTTCGTGCGCCGAACCGGGCGTTGAGCAGCGCGGCGAGATTGGCTGCCGTTTTATAGTCGGGGCTCGTGAGCACGTAGTTAAATCCGGACGGCGAGCTCTGGAGCGGCGTAATCATGTCGCGCGCGATGACGGCGCCGTTGGGGATCCGGCCGGCGCCGGTGAAGTTCTTGTTGACGGTCGACCCGCCGAAGCCGGCAACGAAACCGCCGACCGAGACCGGTCCCTGCGCGGTGCCGTAGACCAATTGGTTCGCTCCCCGCAGCTCGGTGAGGACGAGCGTTCCACCCTGCAAGCTCGTCGCGTCGCCCATGGCCGAGACGTCGACGTCGACGTTATCGCCCGAATGGGCAAACGGCGGCAGCGTTGAGGTGACGATGACGGCCGCGACGTCGCGCGTACGCACTTCGGTCTGCGTGACCGTCAGGCCGAACGACTGCAGAATATTTTGAATCGTCTGGCTCGTGAAGATCACCGAGGTAGAGTCGCCGGTGCCTTGCAAACCGACGACCACGCCGTAGCCGACCAATTGGTTCCCGGTCACGCCCTGCACGTGCGCGATGTCTTTGACGAGCACCGGTTTTCCGGTCGCTTGTGCCCATGCGCAAGAGCCGGCGCAAACGAACGCCAGGATCAGCGCGGTGAACGAGCGTGCTAGAATAGCCAACTCAGTATCCTCGCGAGCAGGCCTTTACCCTTTTGATCGTTGCCTTTGAACGAAGCCTGAACGTTGGCGACGTGCGAAGCGAGTATCGTGTCGGTACTATCGATATCCTGAGGGCGAATGGTCCCGGTGATATGCAGGGTCTGCTTTTGGCCGTTGACCGTCATATCCTGATCGCCCGTGATCTGCATCGCGCCGCTGGGCAGTACGCCCGTCACCGTCGCCATCATGAAGGCGGTGAACGCATTTGAGCCGGTCGCGGTTTGCGCCGTGCTCGTGGCCGTTTGACCCGACACCGAGTTGTTCAAGCGCACGAGCGGAAGATTGAAAATGCCTTCTCCGTTTCCGCCGGAGAGCGAGGCGGACTTGCTGCTCGTATAGTTGTTCACTTCCGAGTTGCTGTTCGCGATGTCGAACTGCACGTAGACCAAGTCGCCGACTTGCGCGGCGCGGTGATCGTTCATCAAGCTCAGCGGATGGCCTGGCGCCACCGGCGGTGGCGGCGGCTGATAGAGCGAGTCTGCATTTGCGGCAACCGGCGCAAGCGCGAGCAGCGCGAGCACGACAATTTTGCGCATCATAGTGTCTCTCCCGACAGGTTCAGTTCGACGCGGTCCGGGCCGACGACGGTTCCCGTTAAAGTCTTGTTGGTGAGCGGATTGAAGACGCTCACGTGTTCGCCGAGTCCACCGCTGGTACGCGCGACCACGTCGGCCGCGACGCGCACGCCGTCATTGTCGACGATCAGCGTGACCGTGTTGCCGGCCTTCACGATTTGGTCGGTCTGCGTGCCTTCGATGATGACCGGCGCGCCGGCTCGAACCGCGGAGATCACGCGCCGTCCAACCAGCGCTTCGGTGCCGTTGATGCGCTGGCCGACGAAGACCATCCGCGCGAGTTTGAGGTCGCTCGCCGTCAGCACCGCGCCGGGAAGCAGGTCGTGGGTGGCCACAGCTGTCTGCACGTAACGCTGGACGCGATAGCCGACGAAAATCTGACGCAGGAAGCGCCCGTCCAGATCGATCTCAACCGGCACGTTGACATACGACGACGTCACGATCGCGCTCTGCACGACCAACGACACGCGTCCAAGCGGCACGACTTGATCCGGTATCCGGTACGATTGAACGAGCGTCGCGTCGCCGTCTAAGCGCACGCCTTTGCTGATCGGCGTGGCGAGCGCCTCGAAACGCGCCCCCGAGAGCACTTGCATCGTCGCGGCGCGCGCCATCCCCGCATCGCATCCGAAGAAGGCGAGCGCGAGGAGGAGAGCGACGGCGAACGTGTGCTTCATCGATGAGCCTATTGGAACGGCGACATCTGCACGGCGGTTTGCAACATTTGGTCAGCCGCGCCGATGGCCTTCGAGTTGGCTTCGTAGGCGCGTTGCGCGACGATCATGTTCACCATCTCGTTGACCACCGAGACGTTCGAGTTTTCCAGGTAGCCGTCTTCGAGTATGCCGGTGCCGTTGAGGCCGGGTGTACTGACGATCGGCGGACCGCTGGCGGCCGTCTCGAGTAAGAGGTTGTCACCGGTCGGTGTCATTCCGGCCGGGTTGACGAAGCGTGCGAGCTGCAACTGACCCAGCGTCTGCGGCTGCACGCTGCCCGGCACTTGCGCGGTTACCGTGCCGTCGGGAGCAATCGAGACCGAGACCGCGTTCTGCGGAATCGTGATCTGCGGCTGCACGAAGTAGCCTTCCGCCGTGACAATCGAGCCGTTCGCGTCTTCTTTGAACGAGCCGTCGCGCGTGTAGCCGGTCGTACCGTCAGGCAGCGTGATCTGGAAGAATCCGTCGCCCTCGATCGCCGTGTCGAGATTATTGCTGGTTTGCACGAGCGAACCTTGGGTGAAGACCTTCTCCGAATCCGAGACCTTCACGCCAAGACCGACCTGCTGACCCACCGGCACGATCGACGCGCCGACGGGTGCGCCCGGCGCTTGAATTTGCTGATAAACCAGGTCCTGAAAACGGGCCTGATTGCTCTTGAATCCCTGCGTGTCGACGTTCGCGAGATTGTTTGAAATCGTATCCATGTTGTACTGCTGGGCTTCCATGCCGCTTGCAGCCGTGTACAGTGATCGCATCATGTCGGTTCGTTCACTCCTGGCCTAGGCCGTCTTTGCGACGACCGAGATCGCCGTGTTGGTAGCATCGTCTTGGGTCTTGATCGATTTCTCGTTTGCGTCGAACCAGCGCTCGGCGGTGATGAGATCGACCATCGACTTCACCACGTTCGCGTTGCTCGTTTCGAGCGAACCTTGTTGCACGGTCACGCCGGTGGCCGCTGTCGGGCCTGCGTTGCCGCTGGGGTTGTAGTTGTTCACGCCTTCAGGGCGCAAGTTGAGAAGACTATTGAATTGCGTGATCGCCAGCTGACCGACAACCAGCGAACTTTGCGCGTTGTTGGCGCCGCCGTTTTGCACGATGGTGCCGTCCGGTTGGATCGTGATCGGACCGCTCGAGGGCGGCATCTGGATCTGTTGACCTTGCGTGTTGAGCACGGTGTTGCCGTCACGCGTGCGCAGAATGCCCTGCCCATCCTCGGTGAACGAGCCGTCGCGCGTGTAGCGAATGCCGTTCGGCGTCTGGATGGTGAAAAATGCGTTCGCGGTGCCGGTGATCGCGACGTCGAGCGGGTTGCCGGTGGCCTGCAGCGACCCCTGATCGTAATTCGTCGGCGTGTCGTAGATCAATGCGCCGGTTCCGAGCTGCCCGACTTCTTGCGAAACCGAACGGCCAGGAAGCGGATTGCCGGCAGTCTTGCCGGGATCCGTCTGTATACGATAGATGTCGAGCGACGGAGCTGACTGAATCTGGAGCAGCGTCTGTTTGAAGCCGCTCGTGTCAACGTTGGCGAGATTATTCGCAACGTTGTCAGCCATGCTCTCCGCAACGAGCGCGCCGCTCGCCGAGGTGTAGAGGCCACGTACCAAAAGAAAAAACCTCCGCACGAACGGGTTCCGGTTTCCCGGTTTTACGCAAGACCGTCAATCAGTCGGGTCTCACTCCGGCCTTCCACCCTTCGTGCGAGGTAGTCCAGGCCGCAGGTACCAGCGAACACTGGTACTCCATTGGGGTTTCGGCAGACTGGGCATAAATTTAAGCCCTTGGAGCAGCATCGCCCCTCGCCAGCTCCTCCCCTCGGAAATGAGGTCGCTCCTCGCGGCGCCTCGTGACCCGCTCCGGAACTGCGCGAGTTCTGCGGGCCCAAATCGGCCAACTGAAATTCGCCTCCTGCACATGGCGGCTCAAGATCTGCGAGATCTTCTCGGTTAGGGAGCAGGCCGAGGTGCTTCGCACTCGAGGACCGAGGCAACGACACCAGGGGGAAATCTAAAATTGCATTTGAGAGATTTCGGTGTAGGCGGACATTATTTTGTTCCGCACCGACATGGCCATCGACATCGCGAGGCCGGCCTCTTCGGTCGCCTTGACCGTTCCCTCCAGGTCGTTGGTCTTGCCCAGTGCGTAGTCGGTTGACTTCTGCTGGGCCTCGGTCATCTGATCGTTGACGTGTGTCAGCATCCCCGCCAACGTGTCCTTGAATGAGACCCCGCCCGCGGCTGCGACACCGGTATCGTCCGGGAGCGGCTCGGATTGCGGCCCCTGCGGGCTGATATCGGGAACAAAGGTTCCCGGCGCGACCTTGCTCATCGCATCGCCGTAACTACTGATGTCCATCTATACTCTTCCGCTAACTTTTGAGGATCGAAAGGTCGTTGTTGCCCATGTTCTGTGACGCGGTGATCGCCGCGACGTTGGCCTGATAGGCGCGAGAGGCGGCCATCAGGTCGACCATCTCTTTGACGATCTCGACATTGGGATAATGCACGTAGCCGCGCGCGTCCGCTTCGGGATTGTTCGGTTCGAAGACCAGACGGTCGGGCGTGGGATCGTCTTGAATGCCCAGCGCCTGCACGCCCTCGACGTTGGCCGGCTCTGAGGACGACGGATCGAAGGGATTCGGCGGTGCGAACGGGTCGTCCGAAGCCTGGGAACCGATCTGATCGGAACCGTCCGGCGCGGCGGGCTTCTGCGCAAAAATCACCAGTTGGCGCTTGAAGGCGCCGCCCTGCGGCGTACGCGTCGTGTTGGCGTTGGCGATGTTGTTGGCGATGACGTCCATCGCCAACCGCTCCGCCGAGAGGCCCGACGCGCTGATCTCGACTGAATCGTAATAGCCCATTAGTTCGGCTGCTCCGTCGCGGCTTCGCGAATAAATTTGTACTGCTCTTGCAAGAGCTGCGACACCGTCTCCTGATAGCCCGTGTTCGACGAGAGTTGCGCCATCTGCTGATCGATGTCGACATTCGACCCGTCGACGCGCATTTGCGTCGTCGTATCGACTTGCGGTTGCGGATCGTAAGGCACAGGCGCAGACCCGTCACCGACCGGAAATTGCCGATCGTCGTCCGTCGCCATCGCCAGTTCATCCGGATCCGGCGGATCGCCCAGGCTGTCCTGGAGCGCCGTACGGAAATCAAGGTAGGATGTCCGGAAGCCCGGCGTGTTGACGTTCGCGATGTTGTTCGCGATCTGGTTGTGCTCTTGCTTCGCGCCTTTGGCCGCCTCACCAAGTAGCGTTACGGTTTGACCAAGCGGAAGAACGCTGAAATCAGCCATCTACAAGTCTATCGGCACTATGCCTAGTGCTTTGAAGGGGCGCGGATCGGGCCGGAGGCCCGAACGCCAAGGATCCAGCGAAGCTGGATCTGGTTAAGCGGTGAACTGCGCCGCGTGCAGGGCTGCATATGCCCCTCCGCGAGCCAGCAGCACATCGTGGGAGCCGGCTTCGAGCACGCGTCCGCCTTCGATATAAAGGATCGTGCTCGCGCGACGGATCGTCGAGAGCCGGTGGGCGATAATGAGCGTCGTTCGTCCGGGCAGCAAGCGATCGAGCGCCGATTCGATCAGGGCCTCCGAGTGACGGTCAAGCGCGCTGGTTGCCTCGTCCAAAATGAGGATGCGCGGGTCGCGGACGATTGCACGCGCAATTGCGATGCGCTGACGCTGTCCACCCGAGAGACGCACACCGCGTTCACCCACCTCGGTGGCATAGCCGTCGGGCAGCGTTTGGATAAACTCATCGGCATTGGCCTCGACCGCGGCCCGGCGTACGTCTTCGTCAGTTGCATCGAGCCGGCCGTAGCGGATGTTCTCCGCGACCGAAGCGCGGAAGAGCTGCGAATCCTGAGGGACGATCGCGATCTGCGAACGCAGATCGCTCAGGCGTACTCCGGCGATATCGACACCGTCGATCAGCACGCAGCCGCGCTGCGGGCGGTAAAAGCGCGGGATCATGTTGACCAGCGTGGTTTTGCCGGCACCCGACGGGCCGACCAGCGCAACGATCTCGCCGGCACCGATGGTCGCGTTGACGTCGGCGAGCGCCGGCGCACCGGTCGCGTCGTACGCGAACCACACGCTCTCGAAGTCGATCTTGCCGGCAACGCGCGGCATCGGCGCGGGATCGCCGGCTTCTTCTTCCATCGGAAGATCGAGTAATTCGTACGCGCGTCCGGTCGAAACGAGCGCTTTGCTCAAGTCGCCAACGAATGCGGCCATCCGATTCATCGGATTCACGAGATTCACCACGAGCAGCCAATAGGTCATGACCGTACCGGTGTTGAGATGGCCGAGCAGCACTTCACGAGCCGATAACCATACGATCGCGATTACACCGAGAGAGAGGATCGAGGTGAACACCACCGGCTGCATGTAGACGAACTGATTGAGCTTCATGAATGCGCCAAAATAGTCTTCATTGCGATGACGGAAGCGCTTGGACTCGAAATCCTCGCGCCCGAAAGCTTTCACGATTCGCTGGGCCTGCAAGATTTCGGTCAACGTCGACGAGAGGTTGGCGATGCGCGACTGCGAGCGCGTCATGCTGGTCGTAATGAGTTTTTGGAAACGCGACACCGCGATCGACATCAGCGGTGCGACCACGACTAGCACTAGCGTGAGCAGCCAGTCAATCCAGATCATCGCAGCGAACGAGCTTACGAAGGTCAGCACCGCGATGATGAATTGGGGCAGCGAAACACTCACCGCGTCGCTCATCACTTGGAGATCGCTATTGAAGCGTGCGATCAGCTCGCCCGGCCGCCAGCGGTCGAAGCTCTCGAGCGGCAAGCGCAGCAGCCGGTCGTAGAGTCCCTGACGCAGGTTGGCGACGAAGCGCTGCCCGCACAACGTCGTGATGTAGTTCGTGCCGTAGGTCGCGAAGTTCGAGAGAACCTGTGAAGCGTAGGTCGCGCCGAGGGCGAAGTAAAGCGCGCCGATCGCCGGCGTGCCGGTGTGCGTGCTGGCGGGGACAATGACACGATTGAAGATGGCGCCCAGCGCCCACGGCGGAACCAACACGAGCAGACTGTTGACCGCACCCAAACCGATCGCCACGAGCAACCGGGGATAGTAGGGGCGTCCTTCGCGCGCCAGCCGCGCGGCCGTGGATTGCGCCATCGGCCCCGGACTTGCGGGGGGCCGCGGATGAAACCTGCACCCGCGCGTAGCGGTACACGGGGGTGTAGGATGGAAGCGAGAGCAACGACTATGGACTGCTATTTTCACTCAAACGTTCCGTCGATGGCGCCGTGCGCGCACTGCGGAAAGCCGATCTGTGCGACCTGTCGCGACGAGCAGGGCGGATGCCCGAGTTGCCGCCTCGGTCAAAAAATCGAGGCCACCGTCGGCGAACGCAAGCCGATCTACGGTCAGGTCCCGCCGCGCCCCAGCGCTACCCCGCAGACCACGCCTTCGGCAAAGGTGACGGCCGTCTCGGACGATCCCGTCGAAACCCGTGCGCTCGTTGCGCTCGGTTACCCGCTCTGGCCGCTCGCGTTGCTCGCGCTGTTCGATTCAAAGAAGTCGAGCTACATCAAACGCCAAGCCTTGCAAGCGCTCGGATTTAACGTCGGTTTCGCCGCTTTTTGGGGCTTGCTCGAACTGACGCGCCCCATTCCGGTGCTGGGCGACTCCTCGCAATTCGTACTCTTCTTTATGCTGCCGGTCTTCTTGGTCGCGAGCGTCTTCTTCGGGATCAAGGCCTGGCACGGCGAACCGGTTCGCGTGCCCGTGATCAGCGATTGGTTAGATGAAAGAATGCCGGCTTAGCCTCTCCTCGTTACATACTCCTTATAGCGTTCCAAGAAAGCATGAGCTTCGCGGCGGTGATCAACGACGGCGGTCGGGTAGGCGTCGGGCGAAAAGAGTGGGAGCATCGGCTGACCGTCGTCGGCGCGGCCACCCCAGGCACTCATCGGTAGCTGCGCAAGCTCGGGAACGTACCGCTTCACATAGGCGCCGCTCGGATCGTAGCGGCGCCGCTGTTTTTCCGGGTTGTAAATGCGCGGGTATTGCGCCATATCCGCGCCGACGCCGGCAATCCACTGCCAATTGCCGCTGGCCAACACCGGATCGTCCTCAATGAGCCAACGCTCCCATTCGTCACGACCCACGCGCCAGTCGACCCCGAGATCGAAGCAGAGAAATGATGCCACGACCGAGCGTACGTGCGGATGCATCCAACCGGTTTCGTGCAGTTGACGTACACCGGCGTCGACGAGCGGAAAGCCGGTTTTACCGCCGCGCCACCGATCGAGTGCCGGGTGCGAGCGCGCAAACGGAAAGCCGCGCATCTTGACTTGCAGCGCTTCATCGTCGAACGGTCCGTAAAAATATCCCAGTTGCAGAAAGAAATCGCGCATCGCGAGCGAGCGCACGAAGAGCCGAAGCGAGACCCGCTCCTCCGTCAGCAAAAACGGATCTTCTAAGCGCGTGAGAGCGGAACGAAGCACGGTGCGCGATGCGATCGTGCCAAACGAAAGGTGTGCGGCGAGGTGCGAGGTGCGATCGTCGCTCGGCACGTTCATCGCGACGGCATATTGCACGGCCGCACCGTTCAAGAAACGATCGAGTACGGCCGCCGCAACCGCAGGACCGCCCTCAATTTCGCGCTCGCCGGCTCCGAACTCGTGCGGCACCGGGAGCGGCTCGCTCTGCAACTCGCTCGATGCAAAACGCACGAGCAGCGGCGCGTCGTAGGATGCCGGCCGTAACGAGCGCCAAACATCGTAATACGGTGCAAATGCGCGATACCCGTCGCCGCCGCTGGGTCGTGCCGCAGTCGTCTCCTCGGGCGGGATCGCCGACGCATCGTGGACCAGCGCGGCGCGCAAGCCTGCTTCCTCGAGTTCGGATTGCACGCGTGCATCGCTCGCCGCGCCGGCACCGTCATAACTGATGCTCCAAGCGACGCCGCCCGCGGCGCAAGCGCGAGCAATATTTTTTAGCGTCGCTCCGGCGGCGCCGCGTCGCACGAGCAGGCGCGCACCTCGCTCGCGCAGCGCGCCGTCGAGTGCGGCGACGGCAGAACAAAAGAATGCCGCTCGGCGGGGTGAACGCGCGAGCCGCGCTTCGGCGGCGCGATCGATCACGAGCACGGGAAGCACATCGCCGTGCGCGGCGGCCCGTGCCAAACCGGCATGGTCCTCGATCCGCAAATCGCGTGTGAAGCGATAAATGAACGGCGCCGCCATGATTACCTCTAGCCTAAAGCGTCTTCACGTAGGCAGCAATGTCGGACACGTCTTGATCGGTGAGCGTTCCTGGATACAGTTTGGGCATCGGCGGGTCGGGCTCTTCGATCGCACGCACGATCTGCGCAAGGCTTCTCTTGCGTCCCTCATTTACGAGCGAAGGACCGATTCGCGCAGCGTCAAGGGAGGAATTGTGACAGACCTGGCAATTCTTTGCAAAGAGCTGCGCTCCGCGGCCACGATTTGAGCTCGCCACGACCGCGCGCTGATGCGAACAGCCCACGTTCGTAAGTCCCGTAAGGATTACGACGACCGCAGCGAATACCAGACGTCGGCGGGTGTGCATTGCTGGGCGGGCGTTTCGTCTGAGGAGCCCGTTTCTCCCCACTTGGGAATTGAAAGGCGACGTGGCCCGAAAGATCTTCTTGCGGTTCGGTCAAACGAGCGATATTGAGCGCCTGACGAAAGAAGGCGTTCTTACCGGCGCGCCCTCTCCGCGGGAAAGCTGGACGACGCGGATGACCATGTGCCTCGCCGAACAAAAGGCTGGCCGGCGTGCCATTCTGATCGCCGAAGACCAAAGCGGGCTTTTGGGAATGGTACAGCTTGTCTTCAAGCTGCCGCCGGGCTACGACGATCCCGAGGCCGCCAACGGCATGGACGTCGCGATGATGGAGAGTCTACGCCTCAAGCCTAATGCGCCGCCCGAGATCGGGAACGAACTCGTGGGTGAAGTGCAGCGTCTCGCGATGAAGCGCAAGGTCAGGACGCTGACCTTCTTGATCTCGATGAACAACACGCGCGGGATCAATCAAGCCAAGAGCTGGGGCTTCGAAGAGTTTCGCATCATGCCCGAAGCGGAGAAAATGCTCGCCTTCTTCCGCAAATCAATCGACTAGGGAACCGCGACTACTGCGGGATGCCGGAGTCCTCGTCCGTGGCGGGGCGGAAGGTAAACGCGTCCCGATAGACGCCCACGGTCGGTTTTCCGTTGACCAGACGCGGCGAGTAGCGTGCCACCATCGCGGCCTTGCAGACCGCGACGTCGAGCGCAAGGTATCCCGACGATTTGGTGATCGTGCACTTCGTCGGCGTGCCGCGCTCGTCCACCGCCACTTCGAACGCGGTCGTACCCTGCGCGTTCTCCGCGTAGGCGATCAGCGCCGGTCGCGGCTTGATCGCCGCATCGCCGCCGAGCGGCATGACATCGCGCACCGTGGTCAACGGCGCGACGGCAATCGACTCTGTTTGTCCGGCAAGCAACGGTACGGCGGTCGTCTCGGCTTGTGCGCCTTTTTGCGAAGGCATGACCTCGTCACGTCGCCAGATCGGCACGTTTGACGCGGGAGCCGTGACGTGCGGGATCGGCGCTTGCGCGACAACCGTCGTTTGCGTGGTCGTCTGCGTTACCTTGTTCCCATGCCGTTCGACGACGTTGTGAACGACCACCATGCTGCGCGGCACCGGTGAAGGTTTCGCAGCGGGCGCCTGGAGCACGGCCGTAACGTGAGGACGATGTTCGAGCGCAACATGGAACGTCGTCGCCGGTTCGACGCTTGCGACCTTGGGTTCAATGGCGGGAGCATGGACGACGGCTGCGAGCAGCACGTGCAGGCCGAACGAAACGGCGATCGCCGCGGCCAGCACCGCCGCACCGGTACGCCACTGCCGTGCCCGCGTGCGCTGGCCCAAGCGCTGCGGTGCAGGCTCCCACGTCTCGCTATCGCGTGCTTGCGCGACCGTCGACATGACGCGTTCGATGTCGCGTTCGCCGCCGAACGCGTCAAGACACGACGCACAGGTCGCGATGTGCTTGCGATATTCTTCGCGCTGCGCTTGCGTCGCTTCGCCGAGCGCGATCGCTCCAGCGAGGATTTCCGTGCGCGAGCAGTGGTTGGTCACAATTGCTCCGTCATTACCGACCGCAAGATCTTCATCGCTCGGCAAACGCGTTGGCGAACAGCGTCCGGCGAGGTTCCGAGGATCGTTGCAGCCTCATTGGAAGAGTAGCCCGCATAACTCGTCAGCAAGACCGCTGCAGCCTGGTCGGGCGGCAGCTTTGCAATCGCCGCTTGCAGGTCGACCGACGAC
This sequence comes from Vulcanimicrobiota bacterium, assembly GCA_963833045.1. Taxonomy (GTDB): domain Bacteria; phylum Vulcanimicrobiota; class Vulcanimicrobiia; order Vulcanimicrobiales; family Vulcanimicrobiaceae; genus Aquilonibacter. The sequence goes on along the minus strand of CAWHWL010000013.1, from coordinate 60,760 downwards.
GCGCTGCGTTCGTCGATCCGCCACGACCGGTCATCGCTTTCGCGATCGAGCGGCAGCATGCGGATGATCTTGCGTCGCCGCAGGTGCGAGATCGCACCGTTGGTCGCCGTCTTATAGAGCCACCCCGCGGTCAGCGGTCGATCCGGATCGCGCGACAGCGTCCGGAACGCTGCCAAAAACACGTCCTGCGTCAGATCGAGCGCGAGCTCGCTGTCGCCGACCATGCGCCGCAAATAGCGCGCGAGCTTGGTTTGGTATTCGCGCACGAGTGCTTCGATCCGAAGCTGCACGCCAGCCGCCGATTGCGTGGTGAGGTAGACCTCCTCCATGCGTTCTGGTCCCCCTTTGCCATACAACGGGGTCATGGCGGCGGCTGTGACTACCCGCCGATTTCGGAGAAGGCCCTCATCCTCGAGCTGGCCTCCCCGAGCCGGAGGTGATGGCGTTCGGGCTTGATCGCCATGCTAGCGGTTAGCAACCCGGCGATCTCGTCCGTGGAGGCGCCCGACCGCAGCGGCGTGCGCAGGTCGACGTGCTGGTCCCCGAAGAGGCAGAGGCGCAACCGGCCGTCGGCGGTCAAGCGGACCCGGTTGCAACGCTCGCAGTAGTCGTGGGAGAGGGGGCTGATCACGCCGACCGCACCGGGCGCCCCCGGATAAGCGAAGTAACGCGCCGGACCGTTGCCCGGCGGACCCGGCACCGCTTCGATCCGCTCGACCGCCGCGACGCGCTCGAGAATCTCGTCGGATGACACGTAGCTGTCGCGCTGCAGCTCGAGGTTTTCGTGGACCGGCATCACTTCGATGAAGCGTACGTACACAGCGCGCTCGCGCGTGAGAGCAGCAAAGTCGGCGATCTCGTCGTCGTTCTCGCCGCGCATCACGACGCAATTTAGCTTGACCGGACCCAGATTTGCCGCGATCGCCGCATCGATGCCGCGCAGCACCTTATCCAACCCGGGCCGGCGCGCGATGCGCCCGAAACGATCTTCGCGCAGCGTGTCCAGCGAGATGTTCACCCGGCGCAGACCCGCAGCGACCAACGCGTCGAGCTGCTCTTCAAGCAGCACCGCATTGGTGGAGAGCGCGATGTCGTCGATGCCGTCGATCGCATTGATTCCGGCAACTAGGCGGTGAAGATCGCGACGAACCAGCGGCTCGCCGCCGGTTAAGCGAATCGTGCGAACGCCGACGCGCGCCGCCGCACGAACGATTGCCACGATCTCCTCGTAGCTCAACAAGTCCTCGCGCGCGAGCCACGGCAGACCCGATTCCGGCATGCAGTAGACACAGCGCAGGTTGCATTTATCGGTCACCGAGACGCGCAAATAGGTGATCGGCCGGTTGAAGGCATCGGCTAATGGCTCGCGCGTGAGGTCGACCGTTGTTATCATGCTTTATTGAGTGAACAGCGAATCGGGCAGGTTCGGATTCAGCTGATAGCCCGAGAGGGTCGCAGTGACGTCGCCCTTATAGCTGGGCTCTTCCACATGACCCGTCTGCGACGTGACCAGCGCATTCCCTTGTATCACGCTGTACCGGTTGTCCATGGACGCCCAGCCGCCGTTAGCGTAATCCCAGCGCTCGGTGCGGATCGTCGCGGTCGCATCGTCGACGGTCACCGTGATCTTGCTGACGTTACCGGCCGCACGCGGGACCAGGGTGAACGTGGTGGTGCGGCCATCGTCGCCGGTCTGCGTTACCGCGTAGATCGCATCCCACCGCGCCGGCGGCTCGATCCGTGGGAAAAGCTGCGAGAACCCCTGCGCGATCGCCGGCAATCCACTGGTCACCGCGATCTTGTTGAGATCCGGGTCTTTGTGGTAGTAGGTCGCGACGATGTCGGTTGAGAGAAACGGAAACGATTCGAGCGCGACGTGCGCATGCATCGTCGCCGAATAGGTGTGCAGGTTGGAGTTGAGGCCGATCATGCGCGTAAGCAGATCGGCGAGTAAAATGACGAACAGTTTCATAGAAGGGCTGCGGAAATCTCCTCGAGGACGCTGGGTTCGGTTTCAATGGGGTGATGCGCTTGCAAGGCCTCAATCGCTCGCGGCGCGGCGATGCGTCCGAGCGCCCAGGCTGCCGCTCCACGCACCATCGGGTGGGGATCGCTTCGGAGCGACTGCGTAAGTGCGGGGATCGCCGAGCGATCGAGCGCGTTTCCAAGGCCAATTGCCGCGTTGCGACGCAAGACCGCGGCACCGCGCCATCCCATCGCCGTGCGCGCGTAACGCCGTTTGAATTCTCCGCTGCGAAGCTGGAGAAGTTCTGTGAGCGCAGGCGCCGCGGTCGTCGCATCGTAGGGCACGAACGCTGCGCTGCCTTGATTTCCTGCATTGCGCGTCGGCGGGCAAACGGTCTGGCAGGTGTCGCAACCCCAAATCCAATCGCCGAGCAACGCGCGCATCTCGCGTGGTATCGGATCAGTACGTTGGGTGAGGTCGGCGATGCAGCGCGTTGCATCGATGGTGTAATCTCCGCGCAGCGCCCCGGTGGGACAACCGTCGATGCAACGCACGCACGAACCGCAGCCTTTGCGCAGCGGAAGGTCGGGTTCGAGCGCCAGCGTCGTTACGATCTCACCCAAAAACACGAACGATCCTAGCTCCGGGGAGATCAGGTTAGTATGCTTGCCGATCCACCCCAGGCCCGCACGCGCGGCAAAGGCTCGTTCGGCAATCGGCTTGGTGTCGCAAGCAATCGCCGTCACCGCCGCGCCCGCCGCGCGATCGACTCGTTCCGCCACGTCGCAGAGCAGTTCGCGCAGTCGCCTGTGATAGTCGGAGGACCAGGCGTAGTTCGAGACGCGCCCATGCAGCGGCGGCCGCACCGGCGGCGGCGTTGCGTAGGGCACGGCGATACAGATGATGCTGCGCGCTCCGGCGAGGATGACCTGCGGATCCGCTGCCGCCCGAGCGTATTCCGCGTCGTAACCCCACGTGCGCAAGTCGCCGCGATCGAACGATGCGCGCATGCGTTCGCGCGACTCGGGATCTTCGCGGGCATCGACAACGCGCACGTCGCCGGCACCGAGCGCGCGAGCGCGCTGCGTCGCAAGCGTCTTGATCGAGTCGAGCTGAGCGATCACAGCGTCGCGAGCGGTCCCTTGCGGCCCACCGGAAAAGCGCCGTCGATCGCCTCGACATCGCTTGGATCGAGACGAAGGTCGCCCGCGCCGGCATTCTCCTCGACGTGCGCAACGCTCGAGGCCTTGGGAATCGTGAACACGTTGGGCCCCCGGGTGAGAAAAGCCAAAATCACTTGGCGCGGCGTCGCGCCGTGTTTGGCTGCAATGCGCTCGAGCACGTCGCCGCCGTTGCTTGACGCGCGTGGGAACTGACCGCGCCCAAAGGGCGTATAGGCAACGATCGCGATATTGGCGGCGAGCGCGGCTGGAATGAGCCGATGCTCGATCCCGCGCTCACGCACATGGTACAGCACCTGATTGCACGCAAGAGGAATTTCACCCAGAAGCCGGCGAGCTTCGAGCATCTCGTCGACGTCGAAGTTGCTCACGCCGACGAAGCGCGTTTTGCCCGCGTGAACCAAATCGCCCAGGGCGCGCATGGTCTCGTGCAAGGGAACGGAACTCGGCCAATGCAGCATATAGAGATCGAGATACTCGAGACGCAGATTTTTTAGACTGCGCTCGCAGGCTTCGATCGTTCCCTTGTAACTCGCGTTGCTCGGCAAAACTTTGCTGGCGACAAAGAGCGACTCGCGCGCGATGCCGGCGATCGCCTCACCCAAGATCCGCTCGACCGCCCCCGATCCGTACATCTCCGCGGTGTCCAGATGCGTCATGCCCAACTCGATGCCGCGCCGGATCGCGCGAATCGCCTCGGCCTTGCGCGCGCCGCTCTCGGGCATATCCCAGGTTCCTTGCCCGATCACCGGAAGCAAAACGCCGGTCGCGCCAAAGAGCTTGTGCTGCATACCTCGACTTTACCTCAAAAGAAGTCGAATGACTCGCGCGTCGCCGCGTAAGCAAGCAGACCGCCTTGGAGATGGCGAATCCGCGTGAACCCGGCGTCACGCAGCCTGCGCACCGCCCAAAGTGACTTCGCCCCCACCCGGCACGCCACGATGTAGGTTCGCGCACTATCCAGTTCGTGGAGTCGCGCTTCGAGTTGCGATGCGGGAATATGCAGCGCACCCTCAACGAGTCCGAGGACGGCCTCGTGTGGCTCGCGCACATCAAGCAGCGTAGCGCTCGCGAGCGCATCGTCCAAATCCGCCGGGGCAAGATCGCTCTCGTCGGTGATCTCGTCGAACTCTGTCACGACGGCATCGAAAATGGTGGCACGCTCGGAGCAAACCGCGCACTGCGGATCGCGCTCGAAACGCACCTCCCGCGTGCGCGCGCCCAAACTTTCGACGAGGAGCAGCCGCCCCGCGAGCGGTTCGCCGATGCCCAGCAGCAGTTTGAGCACTTCGTTTGCTTGCCAGGTGCCGACCAGGCCGGCTAACACGCCCAGCACGCCGCCTTCCGCACAGGTCGGCACGGTGCCCGCGGGCGGCGCATCGGGATAGAGACAACGGTAGCACGGACCATCGCTGTAATTGAAGATGCTCACTTGTCCGTCGAACCGGAAGATCGACGCGTACACGTCGGGCTTGCCCTCGAGCACGCAAGCATCGTTAATCAGGTAGCGGGTGGAAAAGCGGTCGGTGCAATCGACGACGATATCGTACAGGCGCACGAGTTCGCGCGCGTTGCTCGCATCGAACCGGCGCGGGATCGCGTCGATCTCAATCGATGGGTTGATCGCATGCACGTGTTCGGCCGCAACCGTCGCTTTGCGTTTGCCGACGTCGCTGGTAGCAAAGATAGTCTGCCGCTGTAAATTCGTGATGTCGACGACGTCGTCATCGACGATGCCGATGCGTCCGACACCTGCCGCGGACAGATACTGCAGAACCGGCGAACCCAGCCCACCCGCACCGACGACGAGCACGCGCGCGGCGGCGAGCCGCTCCTGGCCGGCCAGGCCGACTTCAGGAATCAGCAGGTGGCGGCTATAGCGGCGCAGTTCGGGACGACCCGCCAGACTCAGCCGCGCGGGTGCAGGTGATTCAGCCATTGCAGAACTTCACTGCGAGCGTGTTCGCCCGCATAGGTGTGATCGCTTTCGATCAGCGCAAAGTTCTTCGGTTCGGGCGCGCGGTCGTAGAGTTCACGCACGCTCGCAGCCGAGACCATCGCATCACGCGCGGCTGCGACGTACAGTACCGGACGGCCTTCCAGTTGCGGCAGCAAACGGTCGAAGGATGCGTCGATGCCTTCGAGCAGCGTGGGCAAATCGACGCCGTCGACGTATGACGATCGGAAATCCGTCGCCCCCGCGGCGCGTAGCACCGTCAGCGCGCTCGGCCGTCCGTATCCAGTCGCGATAGCAACCGTCCCGCCGATCGAGCGATCCGCTGCGGCGACGAACAGTGCGGTGATCGCGCCCATGCTGTGGCCGAGGGTATAGAGCGGCTCGTCGCCGCGATCGCGCGCCGCAGCGACCACTCCAGCCATGGCATCGATGCAATCGTCGAATCCCCGCAATTCACCGCCGCTCGCGCCGAGTTTGTGTCCGGGAAAATCGAAGTTATAGACGCGAAATCCGTGGCTCTGCAAAAACGCGCACAGAAAATCGAGATTGTGCTTGCTGGACGAGTAGCCGTGTCCCGCTACGATCGACACGTTGCGCGGACGGCGCGGTTCGTAGACCAGTACCGCGACGTCGTTGTGCTGCGCGGGGACGCGGATTAGTTCGAGACCCAATCGCCCGTCCCGTCGGCGTATCGCTCCTTCTTCCATATCGGAGCGCGCGCTTTGAGCTCGTCGATTGCGTAGCGACAGCCGTCGAACGCTTGCGCTCGGTGCGCCGACGCAGCGCAAACAGCGACGGCGATCTCACCGATACGAAGATCTCCGACGCGATGCACGATTCCCAGGCGCAAGCCGGGATAGCGTTCGCCGGCCTCGTTCGCAATCGCCGCAAACTCAGCTAAAGCCATGGCTTCGTGCGCTTCATAAGACAGGCCGGTGACTCCGCGCCCATCGTGCGCGTGGTCGCGCACCACGCCGAGAAACATCGCGACGCCGCCGCACGCTTCACTCCATACCGCGCCCTCGAGCGTGCGCGGATCGATCGGATCGCGAACGATCGCAAAGAGCGCCATCGCTATCCTCCCCCGACCGGCGGCAGAAGCGCGATCTCGTCGCCGTCAGCCACGCGCTCGTCGAGCAGTGCGGCAACGCGGCCGTTGCGCGCAATGCGCGTAACCGATGCGAGCGCATCGACCTTATTATTGCGCGTGCGCAGCGCCTCCCAGCAATCGACCAGCGTCGCGCCCTCGGGGACGACCATATTGAATTCGCTCTCACCGAGCAATTCGCGCATGCGCGCGAAGGCACGCACACGAACCGTCAGCACCGCTAAAAGCCCCCGATGTCGGTGGTGTAGCCGCGCTCGGCGAGCCAGGCCCGCGCCTGGGCGTGATCGGCAAGCATGTCGATGCGATTGCAAATGAGTTTGTGCAGCATCACTTCCCAGAAGTGCTCATCCTTTGCATAGATGTCGTCGGGAATCTCATTCTGAGCACGGGTAAACTCGCGCAGCGCTTGCCAATCGCGATCGCTCAGGATCTTGCGCAAGCGCGCTTCATATTCGGGGGTCGGGACGCCTTGGATCATGCGCTGCGCTTCTTCCCTTCGCGCCCTTCGCGCGGCTCGAGCACAAAGCGTTCGATCGCGCGGGCGACCCCGTCGTCGTCGTTGCTCGCGGTGACGAAGGGCGCAGCCTCGATAACTTCGGGCAGCGCGTTGGCCATGGCGACGCCGACGCCCGCCCAGCGCAGCATCGGCACGTCGTTGCGCGAATCGCCGATGGCCATCACCCGGTCTGCGTCGACGTGCAAATCACCGCACAGTTCGGTGAGCGCTCGCTCTTTTGTCGCCTCTTCGCTGGTGATCGCAAGCTCTTCGAAGTCGCCCCAGGTCTCGAACTTGAAGTGCACCGGCATACCGCTAAAGTGCGTGCTGATCGCGTCGACCGCGGTTTTTCCAAAGAAACGAATGAAGGTCGAGTCGCGCTCCGCGAGCGGGGTCAGATCCGGCACGTCGACCCAAAGGGGCCCCTGCATGTCTTCCATGTAGCGCGGCGCGCCGGCGATACGGTGGAAGTGTCCGTCGGTGTACACGGCGGTATCGAGGCGATGTTCCTGCGCGAATTCGATCAGCGGCGTGGCGTATTCGCGCGGAACGGCGATATGGCGCCGCTCGCGACCGCTGGGACAATCCTTGGTGAGGGCGCCATGCGCGCAGATGATCGGATCGGTCAAACCGAGGTCGCGTCCGAAGGCAAGCGGGGCATCGGCGCCGCGTCCCGTGATCAGGACGATGCGCACCCCGCGCGCCTGGGCCCGCTTGATGGCGGCCCGGTTGGCCGGTGAGATCGTTTCGCGAGTATCGAGGAGCGTGCCGTCGAGATCGAGGGCGACGAGTTGGATGGTTGGCACCCCCCCAGCATAGCGCGGGGCGTCAAGCGCCCCCTCTCGAAGGGCCCGTCGGCGCAACCGCCCAACCCGAGGAAGCGTTAGGAAAAACGTTATGCGCCGCAGATACATCGCGTTCAACAATTCCAAGATCCCCGACGGCTGTCGATGCTGGGAGCTCCTTTAACCATGGCATGTACGGCCCAGGTGCCGAACCTCACGGCTCGTGAACAAGCGCAATTCATCCACGATGCGATTCCCCCGGGTCTCTTCCGGACCGATGACGACAGCGAACGCATCCCATGGCGCGTAAGTCCCGAGCCGTTCGCTTTGTCTCCGAAGACCGTCGCGACCATCGAACAGATCGGGCGCGATCTCCTGGCCTTCTACCGCGCGCTCAATAGCCTCTACAACCGCAGCGCCCGCGGTACCGCCCCCGCTTTTATCGCCGAGTACTTGGATCAGGGCAAGCCCGAGCACATCGTGCGCCTCGCTCGACAGAACCGCTTCAAGCCCGATATTCCCGGCGTCATTCGTCCGGATTTGCTCATGACCGATACGGGCTTCGTAGCCTCGGAACTCGATAGTGTGCCCGGCGGCATGGGATTCGTCGGCGCGATGACCGAGGCGTACTGCAAAGCCGGGATCGAATCGATCGGCGGCGCCGACGGCATTCCGCGCGGGTTCTCCGCGATGATTTCCTACGCGAGCCGCAAGCCCAACCCCACGGTTGCAATCGTCGTCTCGGACGAATCGGGCGACTACCGCACCGAGCTGCGCTGGCTCGCCGACTCGGTAAATCGCCTTGGTGAAATCAAAGCGTTCGTCTGCGAGCCGCAAGACGTGATCTTCACCGAGCAAGCACTTTTCGTGCGCCTCGAAGGTGGCCGCGAGGAAAAACTCGACGCGATCTACCGCAACTTCGAACTGTTCGACTTGCTCAACGTACCCAAGCAAGAGTTGATGCTCTATGCCGCGCGACACAATCGCGTCCTGATGGTTCCTCCGCCAAAAGCAACGCTGGAAGAAAAGCTCGCGTTTGCGCTGTTCCACCATCCGGCGCTCGCATCGCTGTGGCGCACCGAACTTGGGAAAGACGGCGCGGCGATCTACGACCGCCTGCTCGCAATTTTTCCAAAAACGTGGGTGCTCGATCCACGTCCGCTGCCACCGCAGGGCGTCATCGTGGGGCTCGAGATGCGTGGCCTACCGGTGAGTGACTGGCGCGCGCTCATCGATCTCGGCAAAGGCGAACGCGATTACGTCGTCAAGCCGTCGGGATTCTCAGAGCTCGCCTGGGGCTCGCGCGGCGTGAAGATCGCGAACGATCTTACCAAGGAAGAGTGGACTGCCGCGCTCGAGGAAGGGTTGAGTTCCTTCGAGCGCACGCCGTACATCTTACAGCGCTTCCACAAGAGCAAGCGCCTTCGCATGCCGTACCTGGATCGCAAGGCCGACGAGATCAAGATTTTCGACGGGCGGGCGCGACTTTGTCCGTATTATTTCGTGACCAGCGAAACGACCGTCCAGCTCGGCGGCATTCTCGCGACCGTCGCACCGGCCGACAAACGGTTGATCCACGGCATGGTCGACGCGGTCATGGCCCCATCGTTCGTGAAAGAGAATGGGTATTAGCGCCTCTTTGTCATCCCGAGCGTAGCGAACGAAGTGAGCGTAGTCGAGGGAAGCACATCCCTGGAACCGCTCGCGAAGACGCTCGTCGCGGCACTTCCTGTGCCGTTCCTGCTGCGCGAGTTTTGCGCCACGTCCAAAGGAAGTTCGCATCCTGCGAATGGCGCAAAACTTCGAGCCTTCGCTTAGCGATCCCAGGGATTCGCTCCCTCGACTACGCTCGGGATGACAAAAACTAACGCTGCCGTATTACCGTCAGTCCTTGCGCAGTTACGTCGATTTCGTCGGGAAATTGGTCGCGGGATCGTACCAGATCGTAAACGGTGCATCGCCCGTGAACACGACCGCCACGTCCGTTGACGGAACACCGGCCGGGCGCTGCGGCGTCCCGGAACTGTCGGGAACCAGCGTCGCCGAACGTCCGAGTTCGGGAACGATGACGAGAAACGGCGCGCCGTTCCAAGCGCGCATCTGCGCCGGAAGCGGCAAAAGCCCGGAAAAGAGCCCGAAATCGGCCACCACAAAATGTCTGGTACTCGCCGGCAAATCGAACGACGCGCTCTTGCCGTGGACGTCGGTGACTGATGCGGTTGTGTTCTCGACGTGCGCCGAATCCTTGAGCGGCGAACCATCCTCGGTCGCGTTCATTTGGTAGCTTAGAGGAGCTAGATCCGCACCGAGGATCAACGTGTCGCTGGCGCTTGCTGCCGAGCCGCTGAGCGCGCCTTTGACCTGTTCGTCGATCACCGTCGTCACACCGACGTTCTTGACCGTGAGCGTGGAGGTGCCGACGTTCGCGCCGCCCATTGTTGCGGTGTAGGTATACGTTCCCGGCGGAATCGGGGGGACGGGCGCGGCCGCGACCAATCCGGTCGCGAGCAAGAGTCCAATCACGGACATTCCTTTAAACGGTGAGCGATCGCGCGTGCTCCGGCACGAGTCGCAAGAGCGTATCGATCTCGTCGTGCGTGTTGTATCCATGCGGCGAAACGCGAATTCCGCTTCCCCGCCAGGTCGTAACGACGCCTTCCGACTGGAGCGCACGCCCAAGCGCCACGGGGTCGACCCCGGGCAGCGTGAACGTCACGATGCCCGACGAGATCCCGGGCCCCCGCAGCGTCCGAAGGTTGGCGCCGCACGCGAGCAGCCCCTCTGCCAAGTGGTCGGTCAGCTCCAGAACGTGAGCCGCGATCGCCTCGGTCCCAGCAGCTTCGATCGTCGAGATCGAGTGCTCGAGTGAAACAGCTCCGATGAAATTCGGCGTGCCGCCCTCGAACCGCGACGCGTTGGTCGCAAAGGGCTGGTCGTAATTGAGGAAATCCCAGAAATCGCTCATCGAGCGCCAGCCGGGCGAACCCGTCGTCAGACGGTCGAGCAACGCGTCGCGAACATAGATGAAGCTCACGCCCTGCAGCGCAAGAAGCCACTTCTGCCCACCACTAAATAACACATCGATGTCGAGCGCGCGCACATCCAGCGGAAACGCGCCGAGTCCTTGGATCGCGTCGACGCAGAACCATGCACTTCGTTCGTGCGTCACCGCTGCCAGCGCTTCGAGATCGTGACGATACCCGTCTTCGAACGACACCCACGAAACCGTCACGACGCGGGTGCGATCCGTCATCCTTGCGCGCAGCACGTCTGGCGTCATGCGCTCGCGTGAAGTATCGATGAAGTCGATCTCCACGCCGCGTCGACGAAGCGCGAGCCACGGAATCGCATTCGCGGGAAATTCGTTGTCGGAAAGGATCACTCGATCGCCGGGCTGCCAATCGAGACCTTGCGCGACGACATTTGCGCCGTCGCTCGTATTGCGCAAGACACCGATCTCGGCGCCGGTCGCACCGATAAAACGCCCGAGATGTTCCCGATAGGCGGGCATCTTCTTTTCATAGCGCGCGATTCCGACGACGCCTTCGCTCGCTTGCGCCTCGAGAAACGCCGCTAGCGCCTCATGCGTCTGCTGCGGCAAGACGCCGGTGGAGGCGTGGTTGAGGTAGACGTAGCGCTGCGTTACGGAGAACTGCGAACGGGAAAGCGGGGTCACGCGCCGCCGATCATGTCCTTCGTGTGCCAGGCGATATTGCCGGCGCGATCACCCACGCGTTCGAGCGAGGCGAGCACGAAAAGAAAACGCGTGCCCGAACGCACCAGCTCGGGATCGGCCTGCATCTCTTCTTGGAGCAGCTTGATACTGCGCTTGTACAGCTTGTCGACTTCATCATCGCGGTCGATCACTTCGCTCGCGAGATGCGGGTCACGCTCGGTATAGGCGCGCATGGCATCGAGCAACATGCCGTGCGCGACGCTTGCGATGCGATCGATCTCGACCTTGTGCGGACGCAAGGATTGGTCCGCGAGCTTGATCGCATTCTTTGCGATGTCGACGGCGTAGTCGCCGATCCGCTCCAGGTCGGTCGCGATTTCGAGCATGGCAGCGATCTCACGCAGCTCACCGGCAACCGGCTGCTGGCGCCAGATCAATTCGATGCAATGCGACTCGATGCGGCGCCGCAAATCATCGACCGCATCGTCGCCCGCAACAACGCGCGCGCCCGCTGTCGCATCGCGGCGCTCTAACGCCTCGACCGCGACGCGGATCGCGTCGCCGCAAAGCGCACCCAAGCGCACGACGTCTAGTCGTGTCGCCTCGAGCGCCTCGTGATAGGCGGTCCGCACTTCTACGCATCCTCCCTCTGGGCGTGAGTCAAGCGGAAGTAAGTCTACCGCGCCACAGAGAAAGCCCCTGCGCTCTTTATGAAACGATAATCTAGGGGGAAATGACAGGTGGATGAAATTCGCACCGTAGGCGTCTGCGGGGCCGGACTCATGGGCAACGGCATTGCGCAGACCTGCGCGGCCGCCGGGTTCAACGTGATCCTGATGGAGGTGGCCGAAGAGCCACTGCGCCGCGGAGTGACGAGCATCACCAAATCGCTCGACAAATTCGTGGAAAAAGGGAAGCTGCAGCAACAGGAACGCGACGCCACCGTGGCTCGCATCAAGCCGACGACGAAGGTGGCGGACCTTGCCGGCTGCGACCTTATCATCGAAGCCATCGTCGAAAACGTCGAGGTCAAGACCAAGCTCTTCACCCAGCTCGACGAGTTGCTCGCGCCGCATGCAATCATCTGCACAAATACCTCGAGCCTCTGTGTGATCGAGCTGGCGGCAAAAACCAAGCGCCCAAACCGCGTGGCCGGCCTGCACTTCTTCAACCCCGTCCCGATCATGAAGCTGGTCGAGGTGGTCAAGACGATCGCCACGACGCAGGACGTCATCGACGCGCTTTTCGCGTTTTCAAAAAAGCTCGGCAAGGAACCGATTCTGGCTCAAGACACGCCGGGGTTCGTCGTGAACCGGCTGCTGATTCCGTATTTGCTCTACGCGATCCGGTGCTACGAGGGTGGCCTTGCCAGCAAAGAAGACATCGACAAAGGCATGAAGCTGGGCTGCGGCTATCCGATGGGCCCGCTCGAGCTGCTGGACTTCGTCGGTCTCGACACGACGTATTTCATCGCCAACATCATGTTCGACGAGTTCAAGGATCCGGCAATGGCGGCACCGCCGCTGCTCAAGCGCATGGTGCTGGCCGGACGGTTCGGCCGCAAGAGCGGGAAGGGTTTCTACGACTATGACTGAGTCGATCTTCGAGACCATCCTGGTCGATAAGGACGGAGCGCTCGGCATCATTACGCTCAACCGCCCAAGCGTGCTCAACGCGCTCAACACCAAACTGCTCGCAGAACTTTCGTTCGCGCTCTTGGAACTCGAGCGCAACGCCGACGTGCGCGCGATCATCGTCACCGGTGCCGGCGAGAAAGCCTTTGCAGCCGGCGCCGATATCTCCGAGCTCAATGCGCTGCCCGGCGCGATCGCCGGTGCCGATCAAGCGCGGATGGGACAATCGATCACGCGTCAGATCGAGCGCCTGCGCACGCCGGTGATCATGGCGGTCAACGGCTTTGCGCTCGGGGGCGGCTGCGAGATCGCGATGTCGGGCGACATTCGGATCGCCAGTGAGAACGCCAAGTTCGGTCAGCCCGAAGTCAGCCTCGGGCTCATGCCCGGCTACGGCGGATCACAACGCACGACCCGGCTCGTTGGTAAGGGCATGGCGATGCTTCTCTGTCTGACCGGTGAGATGATCGATGCCCACGAGGCGCTGCGCACAGGCCTGGTTGAAAAGGTTGTGCCGCTGGCCGAGCTCTTGAATGAAGCCAAGCGCATCGGCAACGCGATTGCCGCGAAGGCGCCGCTCGCCATCGCCGCAACCAAACGCGCGATCAACAACGGCGCACACCTTGCAATTGACGACGCGCTCGAACTCGAGGCCCTGGAATTCGGCACGCTCATCAGCACGCAAGACTTTAAGGAAGGCACGAGCGCCTTTCTCGAAAAGCGCAAACCCGCCTGGAAAGGCTTCTGAGTTGCGGGTCACGCTGTGCGCGCTGATCTTTGCGCTCGCAGTGTGGCCTCTTGCTGCGCGCGCGGATGATTCCGGTCCGCGAAAAGACGTTGCCGCGATCCGTCACGACCTCGCGATCCTCTTGGTTGGCGGACCTTTCGCGGTCGAACCACCCACACAGTTCGAAAGTGTCGTTGTCTCCGGCGCCGACGCGCTCGTCGAGTGTTACGCTTGTTCGTCGATCACACTGATTCATCTCCACTACCTCTACGATCGTTGGTGGTTCCTAGGCTACGTCGCTCCCTCGTCGGAAGAGACTGCTCAAGGCCGCCAATTTGCCGCAGCCGCTTGTCGCGCTAGCGCATGCGCACGTCGCGATGACGAAAAAGAGTGACGAGCCGGCGACACAGTGCAAGGTTTTCAGTTGCTTCTTCACGTCTGGCGAGACGTATGACGTCAGGGCACCCGCGCAGATTGCTTTCGATACAAAACTTCCGGGCTTCGTATCCGGTGTGGACGGCTACCGCCTAACGTTGGCCTTCGCCCCGAGCGACGGCGGTAACGGCGCAAAGCTCGCGAACATCGAGAGCCGTGCGCCAACGCCGGCAGAGAGTTGGACGAACCGCCCGGGCGGTAACAGTTACTTCTTCTTCTCCGGTACCGTGCAGGCGCCGCAGCCGGTGCACGTACAACGTGGCACGACGCTCGACGTGTGGTTTCCATTTGTGCTCGACACGTCGCTCACGTACAGCCTGACAATCGGCGGCGAAGGATTTACCCCGATCGGTCCAATTGACGGCGCGCTTGCCGATAATACGCTGCATTTTGTGTTGCCTGCGTTCACCGCTCCGCCCGGCGTCGATATGATGGGTGAAATCGAGAGCGACTAGTTGCGCAGCGTTTTTTGCGCGTGCGCCATCGCGAGTTCGATTGCGGGATTGAAGCCCGACCAGGTGGCGCGAATGCGTCCCTGCGGATCGATCACCACGATCGTCGGGAAGCCTTCGATCTGGAAGAAGCCCTGCGAACTGCTGGTTGGGTCGAGCACCACATCTTTGAGATGTAGGCGCTGCGCGTAATGCTCCGCCACCGCGGCGGGCTCGCCGACGTCGATCGGCACGAGAACCACGTTCGGATGCGCGCGCACGTAGTGCTGCACGAGCGGCGCTTCCAATCGGCACGGCTCGCACCACGACGCATAGAAGTCCAGAAACACCACGCGGCCCCGATCGTCGCTGATATGAAACGTCCCGCCGTCGAGTTTGGGGTAGGCGATGCGCGGCGCGGGATAGGCATTGGCAACATTCAGCGCACGCGGCGCGAAGAAAATCTTCCACCCAATGAATGCGACGACACAGAGCGCGAGCACGTCAAAGACGCGCCCCCACCTAGTCGACGAAAAGAACCGCTGCGATGCCCTGCCCTCCGCCGATGCACGCCGACGCTACACCGTAGCCGCCGCCATGCACGCGCAAATCGTTGAGCGTCGTGAGCGCGAGACGCGCACCCGATGCGCCGAGCGGATGCCCGAGCGAGATTGCACCGCCGTGCGGATTCAAACGCACAGCTTGCCCTGAGCCTGTCGAAGGGTTGCTTCCCATCTCTTTCATGCACGCCAGCACTTGCGGCGCAAATGCTTCGTTGATTTCCATCACACCGAGATCTTTTTCCGCGATGTTCGCACGTTGCAAGGCTTTGGGAATCGCGTAGGCCGGGCCGATGCCCATGAGCGCGGGATCGACCCCGACCACACTCGAGCTCACCAGCCGTCCGATCCACGTCAAGCCGTCGGCCTTGGCTTGTTTCACCGTGGTTAGTACCACGGCGGCCGCGCCATCGGTCAGCCCGCTTGCATTTCCCGGCGTCACGACACCGTCTTTCACAAAGCGCGCAGGCAACTTTCCGAGCTTTTCCATCGAGAGGCCGGCGCGCGGACCTTCATCCGTCTCAATAACATTTTGCGTGCCCTTCGGACCGGGCACGGTGACCGGCGCGATCTCCTCGGCAAAATATCCGCTCGCCTGGGACTCGAGCGCGTGCGACTGACTTGCGAGCGCGAACTCGTCGCACGCTTCGCGCGCGATCCCATATTTCTTCGCGAGATTCTCCGCCGTTACGGCCATCGGCGTGTTCGGATATGAATCGGTGAGCGCGCTCCACAACGAATCTTCGAACTGTACGTTGGCACCAAAGGGAAAGCCGCGGCGCGCGCCACGAACCACGTGCGGCGCCTGGGTCATGTTTTCGGTGCCGCCGGCGAGCGCATACGTCGTTTCGCCCAAACGCAGCGAGCGCGCGGCGGATAGAATCGCCTCGAGTCCCGAGCCGCACAGCCGGTTGACGGTCACCCCCGGCACGCCGACGGGGACGCCGGCGCGCAACCCGACGTGGCGCGCGAGATAGATCGCGTCGGGGCTGGACTGCACGACGTTGCCGAAGACGACGTCGTCGATCCGGTCCGCGGGAATGCCGCTGCGTGCGATGGCAGCCGTCGCGGCGGCGACACCCAGATCGGTAGCGCTGAGTTCGGCGAGGGTCCCGCCCAAATTGCCGAAGGGCGTGCGGGCGCCAGCAAGTATGACGACGTCGCTGTCGCTTGGTGGTCTGTTAGTCATGGGGCGGGGATATTCCAGGAAGTTCGAGGGGGCACCCCTAAACTTCGCGGGTCATGCCAATCACACGAACGGCTGCGATCACGCTCGATGCCCGGTCGCTGCCCCCTGTCAGCAAAACCGAGCAGATCCTCGAGGCCTTCGACAAGCTGCAAATCGGCGGCGCACTCGAGATCAACGAGGAGAGCGATCCGCGCGCGCTGCGCAATGAGATGACGCAGCTGCGTCCCGGACGTTTCTCGTGGGACGCTCGCAATCTGGGCGGCAGCCGTTGGACGATTCGCCTCGAGCGCATCGACGAGCATGCCGACGGCGAGACGTTCCTCGCCCATGTGACGCAGTTCACGCAAGCCAAGGCTTCCACGGTTAAGGAGCTCGCCAACCAGATGAGCGAGCGCAGCTATAAGTCTGGGGATACGATCTTCGACGAAGGCGAGATGTGGCCGTACCTGGGCATTGTCAAGAGCGGCAAAGTGATCTACACGCTGCTCTCGCCCGACGGTAAGACGCACACGATCGGTGAGCGCCTTACGCACGACACGCTCAACGAGAGCGGCACGTTCGACGGCGGCGGAGCAACCACGCGCGCCGAGGCGTTGACCGATGCCACGGTCGCGACACTCCCCAGCGAAGCGGTGATGCATGCGATTCGTAATGACGCCGAACTCGCGCTCGGTTTTTTGATCGCAAGCTCGCAAGCGCGCCGCCGTTCGATTGATACGATCGCGGATCTCGCGTTTGCGCACGTGCTGCAGCGTGTCGCGAAATTCTTGCTCGGCTACGCGCGTGCATCGGTCGGGATGACGCGCGGCCTTCCGGGCGTCGAGAATCTTTCGCAAGCGCAGATCGCTGCGGCGGCCGGCACCGTGCGCGACATGGCTGCCCGCGCGCTGCTTCGTTTGAAAAACGCGCACGCCGTCGAGCTCGATCGCGGTCGCGTCAAGGCGATCGACCGCGCACGCCTCGAAGCCTTCGCGCACAACGTGCAAGCCCCGCCGGTTTGATCGAACACCTTCACGCACGCGACTATCGCGAACAACCTTGGAAAAACGGCGGCGGTCTCACACGAGAGATCGCCGTCGCCCTTTCCGACGAAGCGACGCCGCGCGTCCTATGGCGCGTTTCCGTTGCGACCATCGAACGCGACGGGCCCTTCTCGGAGTTTCGCGGCTACGATCGCACGATCGTCGCCATCGATGGCGGCCCGGTCGAACTCGAGGTCGAGGGGCAGAGCGTACGGCTCGATCGTGCGCAGCCCTACGAGTTCCCCGGCGAAGCGCAGGTTACGTGCCGAGTTCGCGTCGGCGCTGCCCGCGATCTCAACGTCATGACCCTACGCGACGGCTATGCTCACGACGTGGAGATCGTCACGTCGGTGCAGCGCTTCGTGCTCGACGAAGACGAAATCGTTTTTTTCTACGCGATCGAGGGAGCGACGACGGTGATGGGCGCGGCCTGCGATGCGGGGGACACGCTTGCGCTACAGCCTGATGACGACGACACCATCGAGGTTCGTACGAGCGGCCTCGCTGCGGTCGTACGGATCACCCCACTTTAGTACGGGAAAAACAGCAGCGGACACTGCGGGTTAAACGACGAGAAGCCAAACCCGACAAGGTCCGCAAGGGCGGCCTGTTCGCGCTCATAGCACTGACCGAGCGTCTCGTTCGGGCCGTTCAAATTAGAGTAGAAGTACTGGGGCCCTGGGACACGCTGCTTCCGCGCCTCGGGTGCAACGCCTTGGGCCGGCGATAGCGGCCGGGAAACCGGCATCGGCTGGGCAACCGGCATCGGCCGGGAAACTGGCTCGCTAATAGCGGGCCGCGTCATCGGGGCCGCGGGCGCGGCGGGCGCCATTGGTTGCGACATACCAAGGCTGACGATCGCGATGAGGAACATGGTTGTTCTCCTCTACTCTCAGGATACGCTCAGCCGCTGATAAGACCTTGACAGGCGGTTGAGAATACCTGAATTGCAGCGCATGATTCCGATGGTGCGAAGGCGCCGCGCACGTTACGCTGGGTCCATCATGACGACTACACCAATTGCGCTCTCCCTGGCCTACCTTCCGATACCGGACGAGATCGCGGCGCTCGCGCGGGAGACGCTCCGCGACGGATTCGGCCACCAGCTCCACGTTGAGCGGAACCAAGCTCCGTGCCGCTCGTGTCTACGCATATCGAAAGCACCCGAGGTTTTGATTCTGCTCTCCTATCAGCCGTTGCCCGACACCAATCCCTACGCCGAGATCGGGCCGATCTTCATTCACGCCTATGCATGCGACCCGTATCGTTCGCGTGAATTTCCGGCGGACTTTCTGGAACGCGAACTCGTCGTGCGGTTCGACTTCAAGGTCGTGCGCGCATGAGCGCCGCTCCCTTCTACGCCGTGACCACGACCGGCATTTATTGCCGGACGGGCTGCGCAAGCCGAAAACCACTCGCGCGCAACGTGCAGCTCTTCAACGACGTGGAATCCGCGCGCGCGGCGGGCTTTCGCGCCTGCAAACGTTGCCGCCCGGATGAAGCCGCGGCGGTCGACCCGCGCATCGTGAAGGCCTGTCGTTTGCTCGATGACGCCGGGGAGCGAATCACGCTCGACGAACTCGCGCGGCACGTTGGGTTGAGTCCAGGACACCTGCAGCGGCTTTTCACGCGCACGATCGGTATCTCGCCGCGTGCCTATGGGAAACTCGCGCGCGACGATCGCTTCGAACGGCCGCGCGGCGGCGGCAAAGGCAAGCAGGTTTCCTACGCGATCGTCGACTCGGCCCTTGGACGCGTGCTCGTGGCTGCAACATCGCGCGGCATCTGCCGCGTCGATATCGGGGATGGTGACCGGGCGCTCGAACGGCGGCTGCGCGAAGCGTTGCCCGCGGCGCACTTCGAGCGCAGCGATCACGGGCTCGAAAGCACGACGTCGCGCATCGTTTCGTATTTAGCCAAGGAAGGGCCGTGGCCGCAGCTTCCGCTCGATGTGCGTTCGACCGCGTTTGCGATGCGCGTGTGGGAGGCATTGCGCGCGGTCGCGCCCGGCAAGACGATGCACTACGGTGAGTTGGCGCGCGCGATTGGCTCTCCGTCCGCAGCACGCGCCGTGGCGCGTGCATGCGCAGCCAACCCCGTCGCACTGCTCATACCGTGCCACCGCATCGTACCGGCGGCCGGCGGCGTGGGCGGCTATCGCTGGGGGCCGCAGCGCAAAAAGCGCCTGCTCGACCTCGAACGCTAGCGCACGATGTACATGTCGGCGGTTATGTCGCCGTTGACGACCGCCGAGTGAATCCGCGCATCTGCGCAACCCGAACCCAAATGCATCTGCATCCGTACACGCGTGACGACGCCGGTGAAAACGTCGTGCTGCGCGCATGCCGAAGCTACATGCACGGCGGGCGACATCGCCAGCACCATGTAGCGGCCCGTGTCGAGCGCGATATCGGAGAAGAACCCGTCGCGGCCGGTTTTCACCGTGCCGACGGCAACGTCACTGCTATGGAGAGGCATCCGGAAGAACCCGACCGACACGCCGGCAGCCGGATTGCCGTATTCGTCGACGATATGCCCGGCAATACCGCCTGGAGCGTCCGCGCGCACCGGCACTGCCAGCGCCGCGAGGAGGATGAACGTACCAATGAATCGCTTCATGGTACGTTCATACCCAACTCTTAGACGTTTAGGGCGTCGACCGACTCCAGCTCAGCGGTCTCTTGCGAGGTGTGCAAGTCGAACGCCGCACGCTTGCTCTTGGCGGCCGCATCCGCTAACGGTTGTTGCTGCGGAGCGGCAGCCGGCTTGGGCGCATTCGCGAGCGCAGCTCGTCCCTTTTGTACCGAGCCCAACGCGGCTGCAAGACGACCTTCCATTTCGGCGAGCACTTGCGTCGCATAGTGATCGGCGCCTTCGCGGATTTTGCGCGCACGTTCTTCGGCTTCACGCAGGACGACCTCGGCGGTCGTACGCGCGCGCTGCACGATTTCATGATCGTCGATCAATTCGTCGGCTTTTTCTTGCGCTGCACGCATGACGCGTTCTTGGTCCTTGGCAATGATCTGCGCGCGTCCGACTTCCTTAGGAAGCGTAGAACGAATTTTCTCTACGAATTCCACCAGCCGTTCCTCGGAGAGAACGCGGAAACCAGCGGGAAGCCAGGTTCCCTCGTGTACGTAGCTCTCGAGCTTATCCAACACGCGATAGACCGACATTACGAACCTCCGTTACGCTTGCTTGAGTGCGGTGCGCTTGGTCGACATGACGTTGAGTACCGGGACCGGTACGAACGGTGCGACGTCGCCACCGAGAAAGAAGACTTCTTTGACGAGGCTCGAGCTGACGAACGAATAGCGAGCATCCGACATCAGGAAGAGCGTATCGACGTTGGAGAGCGACCGGTTCATGAGCGCAGTCGACATCTCGGTTTCGAAGTCGGAGACGACGCGAAGTCCCTTGACGATCACATCGCCATCCTGTGCTCTGACATAACCCGCCAAAAGTCCGCGGAAGTGATCGACGCGCACGTTGGGTAGGTGCGCGACGCACTGTTTAAGCATGTGTTCTCGCTCGTCGAGCGTGAACATTGGATTGCGCTTTTGTGGATTGACGACGACGGCGACGATGACTTCGCCGAACGCACCGGCGGCGCGTTCGATGACGTCGAGGTGACCGTTCGTTGGCGGATCGAACGATCCAGGGTAGATGGCCCGCGTGACTCGGGGAGTCAACCTACGGTGAAAAACGCCAGAGCGACATCACCGTACACTTCTTCGCGCGTCGAGCGATACCCCGGTATGTCGGGAAGAATCCGCTTCGCGGCGTGTTCATACACCACGAGCGCATCCGGCGCCAAGAGCGAGCGCTCCAAGAGCAACCGGAAAATCTGCTGCGGGACCTCGTTCGCGTAGGGCGGGTCGAGATAGACGATGTCAAAGGGCCCCTCAATGCGATAGAGCGCGCGCTCGACCGGCGCGGCAACGACGCTGACGCGATCGTCGACGTCGAGCTCCTTCGCTGACTCCTCGATCGCCGCCGCCGTCTCGCGGTGCGCCTCGACGCTCACCACACGGGCGGCTCCGCGCGACGCGGCCTCAAAGCCGATTGCGCCGGTGCCGGCAAAGAGATCGAGCACGTTCGCCCCCTCGATCCGGGGCATCAGGATCGAAAAGAGCGACTCTTTGACGCGGCCCGGCGTGGGACGCACGCTCATTCCCTTAGGCGACTTCAATTTTCGGCTCCCCAGCTCGCCACCGGTGATCTTGGGACTCAAACGCCTGCCTCCGCAGCAATCAGTGTAAGGACCTCCTCGAGCGAGTGGATCACGTGGCTCGGCGGCGGGAGGTCCGGCGGGTAGCTCTTCCCCTCGTGGTCGAGCCAGACCGCCTGGAACCCGGCTCCAAGCGCTCCGACCACATCACTTCGCGGGTCGTCACCGACATAAAAACAACGAGCAGGGTCGGTCCGCAGTTCACGCGCCAGCGCCTCGAAGCCCGCCGCGTTCGGCTTTTGCACGCCGAGGTCGGCGCTCGCCAAGACCCTGCCGCCGAATCCCGCGAGGCGCGCCTTGGTGATCTGGAGCGGATTCCAGCCATTGCTAAGCACGGCGACGGGAATGCCGTCGCGCTCGAGTGCGGCAATCGTGGGCCGCGCGCGCGGATCGGCCACGATGAAGCTTTCCGCCATCGACAGCGCCACGTGCTTGAAGCCTTCGACGTGTGCGTCGGTGGGCGTAACGCCGCGCTCGCTCACGAAACGTCGCACGGCGTCTTCGATCGAACCACCGCCGCTGCGAGCAAAGACGAGCAGAGCATCGATGTGTTCCGTCTCCTGCGCCAAACTCCCAAGCGAAACGCCGCCGTCGTCGATCACGCGGCCGAGCAAGTGCAAGAAGGCCACGCGCTCGAGCTTGTTATCGATGCACAACGTGTGATCGATGTCGAAGCCGACGGCGCAATCCGCCATTATTTCGGTCCCGGACCGGTAATGATGCGCACGAAGCCAGTGGGGCGAATCCATTTCGCGAACGCGGCCTGTACTTGCGCGGCACTCGCGCTGAGGTAGTTCTGCGCATCGAGCTGATATTGGTCGAGAGGAAGCCCTTGCGAAGAATAGCGTAAGAACATCGTACTGACGCCGCCGTAGCTCGCCTGCTGAATCGGCACGTCGCCCAGCAACAACGCCTTGGCCCGCAAGAGATCCGTCTGCGAGAGCGGCGTGGTTTGCATGCGCTGGAGGTCCGCCACGACGGCGGCCTGCGCCGGCAAGATGTTTTGAGGATCGCAGGCGTAGGTCACCTGGAAGCTCGAGCGGGTCTTTCCGGTTCGCAGCGCGCTCCCGACCGAATACGCATATCCGTGCACTTCGCGCAGATCGTGATAGAGAATCGAGGAGTAGAAGCCGCCGGTGAGGGCGGTGTTCGCAAGCAAAAGCGGCGCCCAATCCGGATCGGTACGGCGCACGTCGTTTAACTCGACCAGCTCTACCGACGACTGCACGCGTCCATGCGCCGGCACCACAACTTGCGATGACGCATTAGCCGGGACCGCCGGCGCCTCGGTCTGCGGCTTCGGACCGGTTGCCGTCCAGGCACCGAAGTACTTCTCGATCGTTGCGCGGGCGGCGTCGGGCGTCGTGTCGCCGATGACGACGATCGTCGTGAGATCCGGCCGATATGCCGCAGCGTACCACGACTTCACGTTGTCCAGCGTAACCGAACTCACCGACTTGACTGTGGCAAAGTTGCGGTATGGGTCACCCGGCGGATAAAGCGCGTCGTTGAGAGCGACTTGTGCGAGGTAGTCGGGCGAAGTGACTTCACCCTGCATCTGGCCGACTTGTTGACCCTGCACGATAGCAAAGCTCTTTGGATCGAAAGCCGGATGCAGTTCGTCGTCGGCGAGCAATTGCACGCCACGATCGAAGTCTTTCGAAAGCACTTCCACGCCGAAATCGGTGCCGGCGCTAACGGTGGCCGAGATCTTGTCGAGTTCGGCCTGGAACTGCACGCGAGAATACGTGCTCGTCCCGAACGGGAACAGCCCCGTCGTCAAATCGCTGACGCCACGTTGATCGGCAGCCTCTTGGACGAACGGGTTGTTTTCGATCTGCCCCGAGACGACAACCGTCTTGGTGATCGTTTCTGGTTGCACGATGAGGCGAATGCCGTTCGCGAGCGTCATCGACGTCGGACTGAGCGTCTTCGGCGGAACCGAGAGATGCTTGAGGATGTCTTGCGCCCACACCGGCAACGGCTGGTGTGTCTTGGGCGGGACCATGTTGTCCTCTTTGCCCGGCCCGCTGCCGCCTCCGCCAACCGCACCGCTGTTCTTGGGCACCGCATAGGCGGCGACGACGCGGTCATTGTCGACATATGCGCGCAGCACCCGATTCACGTCGGCAGTCGTCACGTTAGCGAACGCGTTTTCCATTGCGTCGGGCGACGAGAGACGCTGCACCGCGACTGCTTGACTCCACTGAAAAGCCTGTTCCTCGATAGAATTCGCGTTGAACTCCAGTTGCGAGATCTCGCGGCGTTTCGACGCGTCGACCAAATCGTCGGGCACGCCGCTCTTGCGGTAGGCGTCGATCACGTCGCGCATCTCTTGATCGATCGTTTCCGGTTTGACGCTCACCGGAACAACCCCAATGGCGAGTCCCATCGCTGCTTGACGAAACGTCTGCGCTTGAAAACCGGTGTACAGCGCTTTGCCCGATGCCGTAAGCCCATACAGATCGCTGCGTTGGCTGCTGAGCACGTCTTGCAGAATTTGCGAAGCCGCGTAGTCGGGGCTGTCGTAGCCGGGCAGACGATAGCCGAGCAACACGATTGTATACGGCTGATCGGAGGTATCGCGATAGACTTTCGAGGTTACCGGACCCAGTTTCACCGCCGGTCTTGCCGGTAATTTTGCAGCAGGCAAATCGCCCCACAGCGCCTTAATTTTCGCAATCGTCGCCGGACCATCGACGTCTCCGACGATGATGTACACCGCGTTATTTGGATGATACCAGGTGCTATAGAACTGTTTGAGCACCGGTGTAGTGACCTGATGCGCGAACCCGTACACGGTTCCGAGGCCGTTCTTTGCGTACGGCGTCCCGGCAAGCACGCGATCGAGCATCTTCTCGAAGATGCGGTAGATGGCGTTGCTGTTGTCCTGGGTCACCTCTTGCGTGATTGCGCCGCGCTCTTGGCCCCACTGATCGGCGGCGAGCGAAAGACCCGAAGCGCGCGAACGTTCGAGGTGCAGCGCAATATCGAGATACTGCGACGGAACCGTGAAGAAAAATTGCGTGACGGCGTCTTCCGTATCGGCATCGAAGTCGCCACCAGTAAGACTCACCGTATCCATCAACTGTGATGACGAGAGCGACGCGCTGCCGCGAAACATCATGTGCTCGAGAGCATGTGCCTCACCGTCGACGGTTTGCTCGTCGGAGCCCACCTCGTAATTCAAAACCGTGCTCACCACCGGCGCGAGCGGATTGTGCACGACGACGACCTTGAGCCCGTTGGGTAAGGTTGCCCGGGTGACGGTCAGTGACGACGCGTTCGCCGGAAGGGCGAGGCAGAATGCTGCGGCGGTAACCGCAGCAACAATGGTGAGGCGAAACGAGCGCACGAGAGTCTCCTTCTTTCGGGCCGGGGTTTGGCCGCGAGCCGTTCGCGCCCTCCTTTAAGAGGAAAGCACGAGCGCGCGGGTCGAGGGGGCGCGCTCGAGTGCAGCGCGGAGCGCCGCATGCTCGGGACGCTGCAGCGTCGGATCGCTGGAAATGATTCGCTGTGCCTGCTCCTTGGCCGCGCGATAAATATCGATGTCGCGTACCAGATCAGCAATCCACAGGTCGGCCGCACCGGATTGCACGGTTCCGGCAAACTCACCCGCACCGCGCAAACGCAAATCCTCCTCCGCGATCGCAAAGCCGTCCGTCGAGCCGGTGAGAATGCCGAGCCGCTCCGTCTCGCCCGCATCGTCGGGATACACCAGCAAACAAAACGATTTTGCTGCGCCGCGACCGACACGGCCGCGAAGTTGATGGAGCTGCGCAAGACCGTAGCGATGTGCGTCGAGGACGATCATTACGCTCGCATTGGCCACGTCGACACCGACCTCGACGACGGTCGTGGCGAGCAAGATGTCGATCTCACCCCGAACGAAGCGGCCCATGACCTCGTCTTTTTCACGGCTGGAAAGTCGCCCGTGCAATAATCCGATGCGTCGCTGCGGAAAGACGTCGCTTTTCAAACGTTCGGCTTCGGCCACGACGCTGGTCAGTTCACTCTCTTCGTCGATCGCCGGCGCTACGATGTAGGCTTGATGGCCGCGTGCGACGTTGGCTTCGACAAACTCGTACGCACGCTCCAGACGACTCGTTCGAATGGCAAACGTTTCGATCGGCGTGCGTCCGGGCGGCAACTCATCGATGATCGAAAGATCGAGGTCGGCGTAGACCGACTGAGCAAGGGTGCGTGGGATCGGCGTCGCGGTCATGTGCAGCGTGTGCGGTGCAACGCCTTTGGCGCGCAAGCGCGCGCGCTGCTCGACGCCGAAGCGGTGCTGTTCGTCGATGATCGCAAGGCCGAGGCGTTTGAAGTCGACGCGACCCGTAAGGAGTGCGTGCGTGCCGACGGCGAGCAGCGCTTCGCCGCTCGCGATCCGGCCCTCGGCTGCATTGCGCGCTCGCGCGGCTTGGCTGCCGAAGACCGCTTCGACCGTGATGCCGAACGGCAACAGCAGCGGCGCAAGTTTGCTCGCGTGCTGCGCTGCCAGAATCTCGGTGGGCGCCATCAGCGCCGACTGCATGCCGTTGCGCGCAGCGAGCACGATGGCGGCCGCCGCGACCAGCGTTTTGCCGCTGCCGACGTCGCCTTGGAGGAGCCGATTCATCGGCACGTCGCGGGTCATATCGTCCCAAATCTCGCCGATCGCGCGACGCTGCGCGTTCGTTGGCGCAAACTCGAGCGACCGTTCAAACTGTTCGAACAAATCGTGGGGAATGGTCAGTGCGCTGGCATCGTGCGAACGCTCGCGCTCGGTGCGGCGCAGTTGGGCGCCCGCTGCGAGGACGAGAAACTCGGCAAAGATGAAGCGTTCGCGAGCACGCTGCGCTTCGTCCGGAGTCTGCGGCGCATGGACGGCACGGTACGCGTCGCGCAGGTCCGGATATGCGGCCTTGGCGCGGACGTCATCGGGAAGCGGATCGGCGCCGGCTTCGTCGAGCAGACGCGCCAGATTCTTGTGCACGACCGAGGCGATCTTGCGGGTCGTGAGATCCTTACTCGCGCGGTAAACCGGGACCATTTCTCCGTGGTAGACATCGCCGTCGCGCAGCAACGCATACTGCCCGACGTTGATCACTGCGCCCGCGAGCGTTCGCTCCACGCGACCGCGCACGAAGAGCCGCATCCCTTCCTTAAATCTACCGTAGACGTAGCGATTACGTCCGATCCATTTTGCGGTAAACTCGCCCGCGTCGTCGCTCAAACGGGCCTCGACGATCTCGAGGCCGCGTACGCGGCGCTCCTTAACCGCCGTCACGGTCCCGACGGCATTTTCCTCACCACCGGTCGTGCCCAGTGCGGTCGACGGCGTGGGATAGCGCAAATCCTCGTACCGAAAGGGCAAGTAGTCGAGCAAATCGCGTGAGGTTTCGATCCCCAGCTCGCGAAAGAGCGGCACGCTCTTGGGGCCGACGCCGTCGAGCTCGCCGATTTTCACGAAAACGCGCTCGTTCGCGTGCGCAGTTCGTCGTAGACCGCGCGCAAATGGGGGACGGCTACGCCCAAGTCTTCGCCGAGCTCGACTACGGCGCCGACGATGGGGTCGAGTTCGAGCGGGCGATGCGCTTGCGCATCCTGCAACATCGAGGTCCGCACGTCGGTAAGGCGCTGCGCGTACTTCATACGCGCATCGAGGTCGACGTCATCCACGACCCCGAGCTTGCGCCCGACCGCGACGGTCTCGAGCATCAGCTGAAGTACTTCTTCGCGCGTGACCGGATTGGCGAGCATTTGATGAATTGTGACCTCGTGAATCGTGCTCACCGGATTGAGGCTCGCATTGTTGATCAGCTTGAGCCAGGTAAAGTGGCGAATGTTGGCTTCGATTTCGGGTTTCAGTCCTGCATCGCGCATTCCGGTAACCAGTTGCGTCAGGCGCTCGTCGACCGCCGGGCCCATGGCGCCGAGAATAAAACGGCCGCCGCCGCTTTGACGGATCTTGCCGGGCTCGGCGATGTTCCCGGACACGTGCACCACGCCGCCGATCGTTTGCTCATCCGGAATCACTGCGCCGATGGCACCGTTGGGGTCAACGGTCTGCAGCGGCGGCGTACGGCGAAACCAAAACGGTACGCCATTCTGCAGTGTAACGATTGTCGTGCCGGCGTGCACTGCGGGCGCGAGTTGGGGAAGAAACGACGGCCACTGATGGGCTTTGAAGGTCAGGAGCGCGAGGTCGAACGTACCGAGTGAGCGCAGATCGTCGCTCGCTTCGATGCGTGCGGTGAATTGCCCAAGATCACTCGAGACCACGGTGATCCCGTCGCGTCGGATCGCTTCGAGATGGGCACCGCGCGCGATGGCAGCGACTTCCATTCCGGCGCGGCTCAGCGTTGCGGCAATGTACCCGCCGATGGCGCCCGCACCTACGATAACTATGCGCATGGGAGAGATATTCAGGCGACGGGCAGATTCGAACTGCCGAATGGGGCTTTTGCAGAGCCCTGCCTTACCACTTGGCTACGTCGCCGCACTCGATGAAACAAACGAACCCGTACCGCGGTTGCTGGAGCGGGTAGTGGGAATCGAACCCACGCATCAACCTTGGGAAGGTCGCAGGCTACCATTACATCATACCCGCGAACCACGGCAGCCCGCCGATTCGGTGCAGGCCGCGGCGCGTCCTGGCGGAAGGTGGCCGCATGACGTGGGTCTACTCGATCCCGGCGTGGCTGGTCTGCATTCTCTTCATCGGTGGTATGAGCGCGCTGGCTGTTGCGGGCCTGCTGCTCGCGCGCAGTCCGCACACGGGCAAGTTTCGCTCCGCCTCCAACGACTTCGCCGGTCCGATCATGGCGACGCTCGGGACCATCTTGGCGGTCATGCTCTCGTTCATGGTGGTGACCGTTTGGCAAGAATACGATCAGTCGGCGCAGCTCGTCCAGACTGAAGCCGACGAGATCTCCAATCTCTATCACGAAGTTTCGGTCTTTCCTCAGCCATTGCGCAACCAAATCCATGCTTCCATCGAGCACTACGTGGATGTCGTGATCGATCGCGAGTGGCCGTTGATGCGAAATGGCAGATCGAGCGCGATTGCGCATCGCGCTGCATATAACGTCGCTGCGCTGATCGAGGCATACAACCCACGGTCGTTGGGACAACAGACGGCGCAGGCCGACGCGTTGCTACATGCCCACGCGTTTATGGACGCTCGCGGGAATCGTCTTTATCAAAATCAGGAATCGGTTCCGCCATTGTTGTGGGTGGTCATGATTTTCATCGCGGTCGTGACACTCGGCTCGTCATACTTCTTTTATGTCGAGGACGTCCGCGCGCATCTGCTGATGACCGCCGCCGTCGGCGCCGTGATCGGCGCCATCTTCGTCGTCATCGCGGAACTCGATCTGCCGTTTCGTGGCGATCTGCAGATTCCGCCGAGCGCGTTCACGCACGACTACACAACCTTCCTCGACGACCCCGTTCCGACGCCGACGCCAAGGGTATCGCCTAGCTCAGGATATTCACCGAGCGGGCCAAAATCAACGCCACGGTGACGAACGAAATCAGCGACTCGCCGAGCATCAGCATTTTGGCCGTCCGGGTGAGCGGCATCACATCGGTCGGGCTCACGGCAAGCGCATTGGTGAACGACAGATAAAGGTAGTCGAGGAACATCGGCTTCCAGGTTCCCGGATTGACGCCCGTTATGCGTTTGGGATCGATCGACATCTGCGGAAAGATAAAGTCGATCGATGGCGTTTCGCAGGCTGAGGGGAAACGCTCGCGATCGAACGGACCGTCGCCGTCGAGCTCCCAAAACCACAACGCAAAGATAATCACGTTGGTGAGCCAAATCGCCGCACCCGAAGAGAGAAGTTCTTGCGCGGTGAGGTTGGTGTGACCGGGCGCATGCACGTTGAGCAGATCATTGATCAGCAGCACGACCGAAGCAACGTTGAAAAAGTTGAGGGTCGCAACCAGTGCAATCGTCAGCGCCCGCATGACGTGCAGGTCGCGCATTGTGGTCGGCGTCATCGCGACGAGGGGCGTGAGGAGGACCGCCACAAGCACCAGCACGATCCAGGTCGGACCGATTTCCAGCTTGGGCGGCAGCATGAGATTGAGCGCCACCGCGACGAGCACCGCCAGGCGAGCCTGATAACGATCCTTCACGCGGCGTTCTGGTTCGCGCGTACCCGGCAACCGCCTTCGTTCGGAATATGTTCTAGCGGGTATGGCTACTGATTTTCGAGACGGCAAGACCTTTCCACGCCGCGGCCGCGATGCAATCGACGGCGTCCTGTGGCTCAAACGGGTCTCAGACAAGGCGCGTGCCGCTGCCGCCGGCACGATTTTCGATTATATTTATCCGTGCCCAATGGATAAGGGCGTTTTGGAGCGCTGGGGTATCACGCCGACCGAGTTCGACGGTGCGATCGCCAAGTACGCGACCGACGCGGAGCTGCTCGCATGGCTCCGCAAGCGCGTCTCACAGGACCGCATCGAACGTGCAAACGAATGGCTGCTGAACGAGAAAATTGAAAACCTCGATCGGCAAGATTCTGAGGAGGGTGTCGCAGTTGGCTGAGATGATTGAGTTTCCGCGTCCAGACGGAAAGACGGCTCCCGGATATTACACGGCCCCGCCGGACGCAGCCAACGCGCCGGGTGTCGTGATGCTCGAGGAGTGGTGGGGCGTCACCGATCACATCAAACATACCGCTGACGAATTGTCCGCCGCCGGCTTCCGGGTGCTCGTGCCTGATCTTTATCGCGGCCGCGTTGCGGCCGTCGGCGACGAAGCCAACCACTTGATGCAGGGGCTGGACTTTGGTGACGCGGCGACGCAAGACGCGCGCGGCGCTGCGCAGTATCTCAAATCGACCGGTTCGAAGAAGGTCGGCGTCATCGGCTTCTGTATGGGCGGCGCGCTGGCGCTGCTCGCTGCGATGTACGATCCGGAGTTCGACGCCATCGTGACGTTTTACGGCTATCCGCCGCCCGAAGGCGGCGATGTCGGCACGATCAAGATTCCGGTGCAAGGGCACTGGGCGACACGCGACGCCTTCTTCTCCATCGCCGGGGTCGATGCGATCGAGGCTCGGTTGAAAGAAGCCGGCGTGCCGCACGAGTTCCATCGCTACGACGCCGAACATGCGTTTCACAACCCCAACCCGCCAGGACACGCGGGGCTCGGACACTACAACGAGGAACTGGCGCAGGTCGCCTGGCGCCGGGCCGTCGATTTTTTCAAAAAGAACCTCGCTTAACTATTTGCTGAACAAGGTTCCAGCATTGACGGGCGCGCTGCGAAGCGCGCCCTGTTCAAGTCCCCACTTCTTCAGCAGCGCATCGTAGGTGCCGTCGGCGATTACCGCCTGCAGTGCGGCAACGATGCGGGCGCGCAGCGCCGCATTGCCCTTGGGCACGGCGATGCCGTAGGGCACAAGATCGAACTGGCGACCCGCGACGTCGTATTTGTGGTCATTTGTTTTAGCAAGATAGGCCACGACTGGAAAATCGGTCACGTGAACGTCTGACTGGCCGTCTTGAAACGCCGCGAAAGCTTGGTCGTCGGTGGCGAACTCGAGCAGTTTGATCGGTGCGAGACCGACGCTCGTGCAATGTTTTGAGGTGTCGTTGAGCTCGGTCTCTTGAGACGTGCCGCGTTGCACGTCGACGCGCAGCCCGCACAGTCCACTCACGTCGAAGATGCGCTTGGGATTTCCGGCCGGCACGAGCATGCCACTTCCGGCTAGCAGATAGTCGACGAAATCGACCTGCGCTTCGCGCGCTCGCGTGTCTGAAATCGCCGAGATGCCGACATCGAACGTGCCGCTACGCACGGCGTGAAGCAAACCATCGAACGTGTAGTTCCTCATGACGACCGGCTCGCCGAGCTGCTCCGCGAGCGCCTGTGCTAAATCGACATCGAAGCCTTGCATCCGATGGCCGGGGCCGTAGAACTCAAGCGGCGCATACGAGACATCCGAGCCGACTTTAAGCTCGCTGGAAGCTTGTGCGGCGGTGACGCACAGAGAAAACAGCGCCGCCAGGATGGCGACGATCGCGCGAGAGAAACGTGTCATGAACCGGTTATCGGCAGACGAAGGCCCGGCACAGAGGCCGGGCCTAGAATGGTGCCAAGGGCGAGAATCGAACTCGCGACACCGCACTTTTCAGGCGCGTGCTCTACCGACTGAGCTACCTTGGCGTAGAGGGGGCGCTCTCGCTTGCGCGGAGCGCCCCTCAAAGTGGCGACGCTGATGGGGCTCGAACCCACGACCTCCGCCGTGACAGGGCGGCGCTCTAACCAACTGAGCTACAGCGCCAT
Source organism: Vulcanimicrobiota bacterium (assembly GCA_963833045.1). Classification (GTDB taxonomy): domain Bacteria; phylum Vulcanimicrobiota; class Vulcanimicrobiia; order Vulcanimicrobiales; family Vulcanimicrobiaceae; genus Aquilonibacter. The sequence continues at coordinate 29,071 of CAWHWL010000013.1, read as the reverse complement.
ACCGGCGCTCCGAAGTTTAAGACATGGGCACGGTTGGGATTGAACCAACGACCCCCCGCGTGTGAAGCGGATGCTCTCCCACTGAGCTACGCGCCCCGGACCGGCCCGCGACCGGCTCGCATGCATTGGACAAGCCGAGAGTTTATCCTACCCGGGGGCATGTTGTCCAGCGACCTCGGTCGAAACGGCCAGCCCATGCTCGAAGGCTTTCCGCTCGTGACGCGTTTCACGATCCCATTTTCCGACATTGACATGCTGCAGCACGTCAACAACGTGGCGTACATTCGCTGGTGCGAAACGGTGCGCACCGAGTACTTCGCGACGGTCATGCGTTCCGATATCACCAGCGAACGCGGCATGATCCAAGCCAACATCAATTTCACTTACGAACGCCAACTCAAATTTCGCGAATCCATCGCGGTGGGCGTGCGGGTCTCGCGCCTTGGCACAAAATCGCTCGATTTCAGTTACGAGATTTGGAGCGAAACGGAGGGCCATCGTGCAGCTCACGGCATCACGACCGTGGTTGCATACGATTTCGTCAACCACCGCACGATCGAGATCCCGCAGGAATGGCGCGAATGGATCGATGAGGCCGAGCGGGGGCCGCAGCGCTCGTTCGTCTAGAACGTAAAGGCGACGATCGACGTCGTCTTGGGATCGTTGCACCAAAAGCGCGATCCGTCGTGCGCCAGCGAGATCGCCGCGAACGGTAGCGAAGCAATCACGTCGACGCTATCGCCGTTGACTCGGCCCAGTTTCGGGCCGCCCTCTTTGCCATACCACAGCGAGGCGTAAAGTGCGCCGTCGACAAAAGTGATCCCGAGTATCTGGCCGCCGGCCGTAATCTCGCGACGGACGTTTGCATTCGCGTCGAGCAACAGTATCCGCCGGTTGAAGCGTTGGCTCAGCCAGAGTGACTCTCCGTCGTAGGCCAGGAACGATCCGGTGTCATCAGGGCACGCGAGCTTATCGCGGTCCTTGAAGCCATGTCCGGGGATGTAGCGCCGGATGAAGCGATGATCGTCCTCGCCGCCCTCGCTGAGCACGCCGCGCAGTTCTTCACCGACGGCGACCAGACTGACCGGCTTGCCAGGTGCGGGCCGCTCCTCGAAGACGGTAAAATGCGCGCGATCGATACCGTAAATGCGCTGTGTCTCCCACGACCCCATCCAGAGATTGCCCCCGGCGCACGCAAGCGCCTGAGGCACCGGTGCCGGGGAGGGCATGCGTAAGACTTCTTCTACCGTTGTCGCTTGTTCCATGAAGGCGCGCTTCGACTCAGGTGCTCGGTCCCCCGCAGGTACAGTCCGCCCGCGAGAATAATCGTTTGACGCCGCCAGTACCCTTTGCTATAGTCTTGCGAGCCCGAGGCTCACCAGCAGGATGCTGGTGCCAACATATGTGCGTGTAGCTCAGTGGGAGAGCACCACCTTGACACGGTGGGGGTCGTAGGTTCAATCCCTACCACGCACACCATTTCGCTACGGCCGGCATTCTAAATTCAACATTCGCGTCCACGCGAAGGGGCGTCGCGGGTGCGACGGGTCCTTGGTGCCGTTGCCATAATGCTCGCTATATCCGCCGAACGACGAACGGTCGCTGCTTAGGGCGCCGGTAATGCGGTCGCCGGCCATACCCGTACTGGCGATAAACGACCATCTGTCGGCGGAATGGTCGGCATGCGAATCGTCGTACAATTCCCCGTAATCATCGCCGAAGGTCGGCTGTCTTATATCACCGCCGAGAAAGACGTTATGCCATTCGGCCCAGAGGATCAGAGCGTCATCCTGACCCATGCCGATATTCAGGCAGCTGTAGTCATCGACGCGCTGGGTTGGCCAGATGCTAACTTTAGAGTACGTGCGCCAGGTTCCGACCGGCGCTAACGAGTCGCTAAACGTTGGCCTTCGCAGCGCCACTTGCCCTGCGAAGAATGGATCGCTGAACGATCCCTTCCACGCCATATCGATCGGGTCGAACGTGAGGTCGAGCGCAACGTCAAATCCTCCAGGGCCGCTGCGGGCTTGATGAAACTGCAAGTGACCGGTTCGGATGACAAAAGCGCCCCCGGCCTCCCCGCTGCTCCACCACGTACTCGTCGTTTTACCTTCCTTGCGAACATAAGTGTCGAGCCGAAGAGAGCGCACCTTTTGGTCCGCGTTCGTCGTGATTTGCAAGGAAAAGCCCGCAACCTCGCCAGAAGCCACGAGCCCTTCCCAAGGGCCCGCCACGGAGGCGGGCGACGTGAGGTTCTGTCCGACTTCGATGTTAGGCAGAAGTGCGCCCAGGAGTATTATCGCGAGTAGCATGGCATTATGACAATCGAAACATCGATTCGGCATGTGACGCAACGCTAAGGAGCGTCCGTTTCAGCACAGCGCCGTCTGCTCTTAGGATCCGGTTTTTTCTTAGTACGACTGGCCTCTGAGCTCGAGGAAGATGCGTCCGCCGCCTTTTCCATACGAGATATCTACGCGCAGCAGGTGATACATCACCGCGACGCCGGTGTCCGGATGCCAGTTGAAATATGGCGTCGCGTTGGAGTTCTCACTTTGGCGCACGCGGCTCGCAGCCGACTCGGTGAACAGCGCAAACTCCAGCGGGCGCTGCTTGGCGTCGTTGAGACGAAATTCGGCCACCCCGACTTCAGAATCGGTGCCGCAGAACGACTTCGGATAGGCGCGAGCTGTGGCGCACGTCAGAAAGCTGTCCGGAATCACGCCGCCCGTTCGCGCGATATTTCCGTGGAACGCTAAGGTCGACGATCCGATCGCGAAGTAGCGCGCAACATCGGCTACGAACGAGCGATATGTCGACGTTGCGCCGAGGCCGCCGACTGCATCGGTCGCGGTGAAGCGATACTGGAAACCACAGTACGGCGGATACCATTGCGTCGCGGGTGTGGTGCAGCCGTGCGAGATTGCGGCGATGAGTTGCGTTGCTCGCGCAGGCGCCTGGTACGTGGAATAGATCGACGGCGCAACAATGTTGGAGGGTAGTTCATCGGTCGAATGGACGACGCGCACCCCTCCTTCAACCTGCGTGCCGGTGGTGCGCTGCGAGAGAAAGAGCGCTTCTTGCCCCGCGTTCCAACTGAAGACGCTGACGGCTTCCGGCTCGCTCGCGCGGAAGACGCCGCGACCCCCAAACGCATCGACAATAAGCGAGTTCGCGCGGCCGGTCTGCGGATCCACGCTCAGCGGCGCGGTGAAAAGCACGCGCAGAAGGTTCACGCGTTGGCTGAACTGCGTATAGCCCGAGAAGTTGGCGCCGTGCGTGTTGACCGGATTTCCGGTCACGATGAATCCGGGGCCTTGAATCGCCCCCGAGAGCGGCTGATCGCGGTAAAACGGATGCTCCGTCGGCCTAAGCCATCGATCCATGACGATCCAGTGGAGCCGCACGCTTGCAGGCTGCGCGCCGCTGTCAACGGTAACGCGTGCGATAAACCCGCCAAGACGCTGCAAGTTATTGAAGTCGGCATTGAGCGCGCTCTGGCTCAGGCGCGAACCGGCATGCAGAGACAGATAGCGTCGGACGATGGCCGGCTTCGTGACGCCATAGGTTTTGATCGTAACGGCTTCGATCGTCGCACCATTTTGAAGCGCTGACACGACCGGAGGACCCGCAAGACCTTGCGCATTACCGCGACACGGAAATAGAAACAGCGCCGCGAGCAACGCGGCGGCGCAAAGCCGGACGCCCGAATGATTCATAGAGTTGGGCTGCTAGCTCCGCCCCCGGACCGCCGTTCTCCTCCGCTGCGCTAGCTGCGGCAGTGTGTCCAATTCGGGTCACCAAGCGGCGCGAGCTCAACCGGCGCATCGCTTGCGCTCGTCCAGTCATGCTGCACGAAGCCTCGCTGCGCGAGCTGATGCGCGAGCGTTGCAAGGCGACTCAGCGGCACGCTGCAATCGTCACTGGAGCAGCCCGGCATACGGATAGCGCTCGTCGCTACACCGCCGGCCATCGCGCGTGCACTGCGAAACTGTGCGAGCGTTTGGTAGACAAAATGCAGGTGGACGCGATACTCGCCCGAGGGAAGGCGGTACAACTCAAAGACCAACGCGCCGCCCGGCGGCATATCGTCGGCCACCAGGCCGTTGCCCAGCGCCCAGTGCGCGTCGAGGATACCACCCAATGCACCGAGTTGCGTGTCATGGCCCGAAAGAATCATCAGGTTCGCCTGCGAGGTGTCGGGCACGCTCACGTCAGGATGCGGCAAGCCGGCTTTGGCCTCCAAGACGCCGACGATGTGCGCGAAGATGTTGCTGCCCTTCACGAGCGGATTGTAGGCGTTGCGCGCGTTTACGTCATAGGCAAGGACGTGCAACTTCATGGCCTGTGCAAGTTTCGCCGGATTGACGACGGGTGCGCACTGCGCTTGTTCGAGAAAGAGTGACTCCGCATAACTCGAGCCCGCGTCGAGTGGACCGCGCAGTTCCGCAAGGCTACCGGCCTTGGCAGTGATGTCGCTCGGTCCGGCGTCGGCCGGCGTACACGTGCCGGCGCACCGCGCATCCAGCAGCGACTGGACTGCTGCAAATTCGGCGCTGTGCTGTGTGACGATAGCGGACGGCGGATTTGGGGCCGCTGCGGCAACCGCCGCGCGTGATGCCGCGGTGTCGACCTTCCCGGCCGGGATCAGCCAGTCAGCACCATCGAACAGCGGATCGTTCATGCCGGGCGCCATCACCGCTTTATGATAGAGCGGCAGCGCGTCAGGCGACCCGCACGCGCCATCGATTAGGGCCCGTCCCGTCTCCAGCGTGCGCTGGTCGACATCGGCATAGACATAGGTACCGCGCGAGCCACAGCCCATCGATAGCCCGATCGATGAAAAATACGCGCGGTAGTATCGGCCAAGCTGCGTTACCAGCGCGTATCCGTGCGCGCTCAGATAGCCCGGCGCGACCGGCGACCAGTCAGGCCAGGTATATTGCGCCGGCGTTTTGGTAAAACTACGCACACCGTGGCGCGTCATCACCACGGCAAATACCGCGGTGCCGCGCCCGTTTTCCGCCGGCGTCGCGGCACTAGCCGCAGCGAGCAGCAGCGCCGTCAAGATCGTCGCTCGCATCATCACGCGTTCCATTCAAACAGGCCGCGATGACAGGCAGATGAACTCCCGCTGCACTTCTTCATACTCCGTTAATGTGCGGCATGACGCGGCAACTCGAGTGCGAAGAGACAAGTATACCTATCTCCGGGAGGGTCGTTTGTGAAGCGCTTCCTCGTTGCGTGTTGCATCTCGCTTGCACTTCTAGCGTCGTCCGTACCGTCGCCCGCGCAAGTTCTGCCGCCTGCGCCGCAGGTCGATCCGGCCCTGCTCGCGCTCGTGCGATCGAAGATCAAGCACGTCTTTGTGATCTATCAGGAGAATCGCTCGTTCGATTCGTACTTCGGGACCTTTCCCGGTGCCGAAAACCTGAGCAGCCCGCTCGCTCAGACGCAAGGCTTTCGCCAATACGATCCGCTAGGCAACCAATGGGTGACGCCATTCCGCATCACGTCGTCGGATGTGGCGGACGCCGATCACTCGCGACCGTCGCTAATCACCAAGAGCGACGGTGGTCGGATGGACCTCTTCGTGAGCACCGAGGAATTCGGCCAGCTTGCCAAGGGCGCGACGCGCGCCCAGGCGCAACGCGTGGGCCTCTTGACGATGGCATTCGAGGACTGCGATGCAATCCCGTATCTCTGGATGTACGCTCATAACTTCACGCTCTTCGATCATTTCTTCCAAGCGATGTACGGCCCGTCGACGCCCGGCAATATCGACTTGATCGCGGCACAAACCGGCCAGTCGCAGTGGGCTCGCCACGGCGATGAACAGGTTGCAGCCAACGCCGTCGGCCCCGGCGTTCCCGTCGTCAACGATACGGCACCGAACTTCGGACCCTACGGCAACGGTGTTAATCCGCAGCCGGGAACGGCGCAGGACGATTTGAGCTTTGCGACGTTGATGCTCAGCCTCTCGGGCAAAGAGGCGGTCCATGCCACGAAAGACGCCGACGACATCAAGGAAGACGTGGGCGAACTGATGCACGAGGGGCACGACGCGATCCCGTGGGGATGGTATCAAGAAGGCTACGCGTTTAAGAACGGCAAGACCGCTAACCCCGCCTACATCACGCACCACAATGCGGTGCAATACTTCGGCTATCTGCGCCAGAACGAATACTATTGGAACGGCGTGCACGACGTCACCGAGTTGATCCCGCGGATCGAGCAGGGCACGCTCGGCGACAGCGGCGTGATCTTCGTCAAGGGCGGCTACGTGAATCCGTTCGGGTTTAAACCGGCCGATCCGAATCTGTACGTGCAGGGCGCGTTCATGGGCGACGACGATCATCCCGGCTATTCCGACTCGCAAATCTCGCAAGCATTCGTGGCCGAGTTCGTCAACGCTGTCGCCAAGAGCAAGTACTGGAACGATTCCTTGATCCTGATCACGTGGGACGATTCCGAGGGCTTCTACGATCACGCATCGCCGCCCAATTTTGAGCGCTGCCCCGACGGACACCCTTGCGGCGATGGGCCACGCGTGCCGGCCATCATCATCTCGCCGTACGCGCGCGACGGAGCGGTCGATCACGAGCTAGCCGATCACACGTCATTTGCAAAGATGATCAGCAAGATCTTCTCGACGCCGCCGCTAGCCACGCTGCCCGACGAAGCACCCTACCTACCTGAAGGTCCGCGCGACACCAATCCCGCGCTCTCCGATCTGCTCTCCGCGCTCGATCCGGAACGGTTGAGCGGTACCAAACAACCGATACCCGCAAGTGCGGCGATCGTCGACGATATCGGCGTTCCGCCGAAGATGTCGTGCGCGTCGCTTGGAATTCGTCCGGATGTGGTGCCCGGCGAAGATCACGCCCCCGCCGGTTTTGCGCCGCTTGCCATCGGTGCAATCCCGCCCGCAGTTCCGCGCGCCATCGCGGTTTGGCAGGAAGACGAAGATCGCTAGCCTCGTCGCAAGGCGAGCTAGCGCTGGCGGTTGCCGCCGAGTTTGTATTCTACGTAGCTGCGCGCCAGCAAGTTGGTGAGAAACACGAAAATCATCAGCAGCGCTGCGGCTGCATACGCGAGTTGGTGTGACTCTTCGAATGGCTGGCTGATGTAGGTCCATACGACGTACGTCAGGTACCCTACCGGCGAGTGCGTCGGCGCGAGCGTCGGTGCATAGTTCGACCAGCCTGCGGTATAGATCAACGGCGCCGTCTCACCCAGGCCAATCCCGGTCGCGACCAGCACGCCGGTGAGGATGCCGGGCAGCGCATACGGGAAGTTAATCGAAGACACAACCATGGCGGGGCGCGCGCCGAGCGCCACGGCGCCTTCTTTTAACTCGCGCGGCACATTGGTAAGTGCAACGTCGGCTGCGCGCACGACGTATGGCAGCATAAAGATCGCCAGCGCCAGCGATCCGGCGATAAGTGAGAAACCCCATCCCGCTTCCTCAACCAGCGCGACGTACAGAAAATAACCGACGACGATCGACGGAATACCGGCGAGCACGTCCACCATGAAGCGAATGACTCTCTTGGCCCATTGCGGCGCGAATTCGACGGTCCAAACCGCCGTGCCAAGTCCGACGGCGATGACCATGACGAGGCCCAGCGCCACGAGCATGAACGTGCCTTCAATGGCGTTCGAGAGGCCGCCCGCGATGCCGTGCGTCGGCGTGAAGAAGAGTTGCGGCTTGAGGGCCGGCAACCCGCGAGCCATGACGAAGGCGAAGATTGCGAACAGCACGCCGATGACCGCAACCAAACACGCAATGGAGAGTGACCACCACGCGCGGCTGGCGTAGGTCTTCGGAGAAAGGCCGGCAGTGATCGTAGCCACTACTGATGCGCTCCTTCACGACGATCGGCACCACGCATGATCGTGCGGGCGATCACGTTCACCAGCAGCGTGATGATAAACAACACGCACGCGAGTTCTGCCAGCGAGCGCTGCGCCATTCCCGTGGAATCGGTCAACGCCGACTCAAGTTGCGAGACAATGACGGCAGCGATCGTGTTCACCGGCGAAAAGAAGTTCTGCGGGAACGTGTTTATGGCGGCGCCGCAGACCATCAATACGGCGATGGTTTCGCCAAGCGCCCGCCCGAACGAAAGCAAAATCGACGCGATGATGCCCGAGCGCACGCTGGGCAACACCGCGCGAACCATGGCCTGCCAACTGGTGCTGCCAAGTGCCATGCTCGCTTCAAAAAGTGCATTGGACTGCGCGAGAATCACGTCGCGCGTCGTCGCAACCATGATCGGGATGACCATCAGCGAGAGGATGAAGACCGCGGCGGCGAGGCCGTTTCCACTTCCCGCTGATCCGCCGAAGAACGGAATAAATCCGACATGCGATGTCACCCACGGCGCCAGCGTTCCGCCGATCCACGGTACCAGCACGACCAGGCCCCAGAGGCCATATACAACTGACGGCACGCCGGCCATCAACTCGACCAGCGCGTTGGCCAGCGGCCGGAGCTGGCGCGGCACGCGATAGACCAGCGAAAGCGCGACCATCATCGAAAGCGGCACGGCGACAACCATGGTGAGCAGTGCGGTAACGGTCGAACCATAAATGAATACCAGCGCGCCGAACGACGCGCCTGGTGGACCCGAGAAGCCGTTGCGCGTGGTGACGCCGCTGCCGTATTGGTTTCCGATGTTCCAGATTGGGCTAGTCAGAAAATCAAGGCCGTTGAAACGAATCGCGGGATACGCATAGGCAACCAAAAAGAACAGCATCAAAAAGATGATCAGGAAACTGATAAGCGCGCCGATGCCCGTGATCACGCGCAAAAACAGCTGAGCACCGGTTCGCTGTAGGACTGCGGGGGATACCGCTTTTGCGGTATCCCCAATACGAAGGTCCATTGCAGCCATAAACGGCTATTGGATCTTTGCTATTTGCGCTCGGCTAAGTTTCTGGATCGAGGCTGGTAGCGGCAGGAAGTGAACAGCACCCAAGAACTTGCTGCTCTGGCCTTCGCTAAGCGACCAGTCCAGGAACTTCTTCAGCTCGGCGGCTTTTGTCGGATCGCCTTGCTTCGGATTGACGATCGCATATTCGTAGTTGATGATCGGATAAGAGCTTTCACCCGGCGCGAAGATCAGCGAGATCCGTTCGTCCTGTGGCGTGGCTTTGTCGGTCGCAGCGGCCGCTGCGGCGATGTTCGGTTCGGTCGGAAGAACGAACTTGCCGGCTTGGTTTTGCAGTGCTGCGTAACCCAGCCCAGCTTTTTCCGTTTGATTGAGGAAGCTCACGCCGATGTACGCGATTGAACCCGCCGTATTTTGACATGTTTGCACCATGCCCGGGTTGCCGGTCGCACCGACTGCCGTCGCAACCGCCGGCCAGCTGATCGTCGTGCCGTATCCGGGGCCGCTTGCCCACGATGGCGTCGACTTGCTCAGATATTGCGTGAAGATGAACGTGTCGCCCGAACCGTCAGCGCGGTGGATCGGCACGATCTGCGTGTGGGGCAGCTTCGCGCTTTTGTTGATATCCTTGATCTTTGCGTCGTCCCAGTACTGAATTGTACCCGAATAGATGGCGGCGAGAACCGGGCCCGAGAGATTCAAATGGACGTTGTTCAAGCCCGGGACATTGTAGTTGATTTGTTGCGCAGAAATTGCGAGCGGGATGTTGAGCATCGGGCTATTCTTAACTTGCGAATCGGCCATGTAGGCATCCGATGCACCGATTTGCGCCACGCCCGAGATCGCTTGCGAAATGCCGGTGCCGCTACCCGTGCCCTGCGTTGTGATCTGCACGTCGCCGTGAGCTTGTTGGTACGCGGCAACCCAAAGATTCATCAACGGATAGAGCAGTGTCGAACCTGTCTCCAGCAAGTCCGTTGCCGCGAGCGCGCGGCCGCCTACGGACACGAGCAATAGCGCCGCGAGAGCCAGCGCCAAGGTCTTACGCATCAAGAAAAACTCCTAGAAAGCACGTGGGAGTAGTCAAGCAGTGATAAAACCGCTCTAACACTTGGTATCGTGAAGCGTGCAAACTAAAGTGGCCTTAAAGCCGCCTTATCGGTCCCTTAAGCTTGCTGTGAATCCAGGGGCTTAAGGAGCGTCGTGGGCCCTTGACGAAACGGCCCCCGGTATGCCCGATGCCCATGTCCGCGAGACTTCGCTGCCCGCGCTGCGTCACACGGCGGCCCACGTCCTTGCCTACGCCGTCCAGGAGCTGTTTCCCGACGCTAAGCCGACCATCGGCCCGGCCATTGAAAACGGCTTCTATTACGACTTTGATCGCAGCCAACCGTTCACACCCGATGATCTCGCGAAATTGGAAGAGCGCATGCGTGCAATCGTCGCGGCCGACTTGGAGATGACGGGGCAAACGGTCACGCGCGACGAGGCAATCGAGCGATTCGCCGGCAACCCGTACAAGGTCGAATTGGCCGAGGCGATACCGCCAGGCGAGCCGATTACGCTCTACACCATCGGCGACTTCACCGATCTCTGTCGCGGCGGCCACGCCGATCGCACCGGTGAAATCGGCGCGGTCAAGCTCATGAGCGTCGCCGGCGCGTACTGGCGCGGCGACGAGAACAACCCCATGCTTCAGCGCATCTACGGAACCGCGTGGCATACCGCGCAAGAACTCGACGCGTACCTTACGCAAATCGAGGAGGCGCAAAAACGCGACCACCGCAAGCTCGGGGTTGAGCTGGATCTCTTTTCTATAGAGGAAGACGCAGGCGGCGGGCTGGTTTTTTGGCATCCAAAAGGCGCGATCGTGCGCGGGATCATCGAGGAGTTTATCCGCACAGGCCTGCGCGAGCGCGGCTATGAGCCGGTGGTCACACCCCACATCGTGAGCGAGAAGCTCTACGAGATTTCCGGCCACCTTGAAAACTACGCGCACGGTATGTTCGGTGCGCTCGAAGTCGAGGAGCAGCGTTTCCGCCTCAAACCGATGAACTGCCCGGGTCATATCCTGATCTATCGCAGCCAGCCGCACAGCTATCGCGAGCTGCCGATCCGCTATTCCGAATTCGGCACGGTCTATCGTTTCGAGCGCTCGGGCGTCTTGCACGGCCTCACGCGCGTGCGCGGCTTCACGCAGGACGATGCGCACATCTTCTGCACGCCCGATCAACTGCAGGGTGAATTCGAGCAAACGCTCGACGAAGCGCTGCGCCTCATGAAGGCCTTCGGGTTTTCCGATTTCGAATATTTTCTCTCGACGCGCGAGGAAGGGCTGCGCTCGGATACCGACGGGGTCGCCGAAGACGCGATTCGCCGCGCGCTCGATCGTTATGACCTGCCGTATCAAATTGACGAAGGCGGCGGCGCGTTCTATGGTCCCAAACTCGACATCAACGTGCGCGACGCGATCGGCCGCAAGTGGCAGCTCGGAACCGTACAGGTCGACTTCGAATTACCGAAGCGCTTCGACCTCAAATATCGCGGCAGCGACGGCTTCGATCATCAACCGGTGATGATCCATCGCGCGCTGGCGGGCTCGCTCGAGCGGTTCTTCGGCATCCTCATCGAACATTACGGCGGCGCGTTCCCTGCCTGGCTTGCCCCCGTGCAAGCGGTGCTCACGCCGATCTCCGAGCACCAGATCGCTTACGCGAGCGAAATCGCGGCACGGCTCGAGGGGATGGGCTTCCGAGTCGCAGTCGATGAGAGCAACGAAAAGCTTGGTTATAAGATCCGCCACTGGAAAACTCAGAAAGTTCCATACATTCTCGTGGTAGGAAAGCAAGAGGCAGCGGATGCGACGGTCAACGTCAACGAACGTGGCATCGAAGACAAACGCCCATCAATTTCTGTGAGTGAATTTGCCGAAGAGCTGCGGCGAAAGGTCGAGACCCGAGGATGAAGCCCTTTGTCACCCCGAGCGTAGCGCAGCGGAGTCGAGGGGTCCTATTCGCAGCTATCGCGTTGATGCTCGCCGCATGTCAAGGAGGCTTCGGTAGCGGCGGCACGTCGGCGCCCGGCGGTATCAATCCGCCGGTTGCCTCACCCAACAACGCTGTACCGACCACGCCGACGCCCAAACCCTCAGGATCGCCAACCACACCGCCAGGCACCCAAGTCACGTACGCGGTGGCCGATGCCGCAAGCGGCATCAAGTGCCCGGCGGATCAGGGCTTCTCGTGCACGCTGCAGTTCACGGTGGCGGCATCGCCGTCGCCTTCGGGATCAGCATCTGCATCCCCGACGCCAAGTCCGACGCCCTCACCAACGCCGACGCCGTCACCTACGCCGATCGGGTCGTCGCCCGCACTCTTCTCGCCGACGCCCTCGCCGTCGCCAACCGCCAGCGGAACGCACATCACGGTGCACATCACCGGCTTGCCCAAAGACGCACCAAAGATGAATAACCCCGACCCCAAAGCGGTGGCAACCGTCGCGCTGGTTTCGCTGCGGCTGCGCACCGACGCAGATGTCACGCTGACGGGGAAAGTGCTGGTAGATTACACGCTGCCCAAAGAGCAGATCGGTGGACGCGGCTTCGCGGTGCAGCTCTATCACGAGGACGTCAAGAAAAAGAAGACGACCGACACGTTCTTCGGCTCGTATGCGAAGTCGAAGCTCGAGGGCACGACGCTCCACTTCGAACTGGATTCGCCGCCGCTGCAAATCAAAAAAGACGAGACGTGGCTGCTCGTGCTCTACGGTGACGAGTTGCCCTCGGCAAGCGCTTCGCCAAAGACATCGCCAAGTGGCTCACCAAGTGCGTCACCGAGCGGATCACCGACCGGGTCACCGAGCGCCTCTCCCAGCACATCAGCAAGCTCATCACCGACGGCATCACCGACGTCGTCACCGTGATCATCCTCGGGATCGAGACGTCGTGTGACGACACCGCGACCGCGCTGGTGCGCGACGGGCGTGACGTTCTTTCCAGCGTCTCCACCAACCAAGACAGCTTCCACGCAAAATACGGCGGCATCGTGCCGGAGATCGCGAGCCGTCAACACGTCGCGTTACTTTCCGCGGCGGTCGACGATGCCCTCAGCCGCGCCGGCATGACGTTTGCGGAGGTCGATGCGATCGGCGTTACGCGCGGACCGGGGTTGATCGGTAGTCTCGTGGTCGGCGTGGCCAGCGCCAAAGCGCTCGCCTTCGCGTTGAACAAACCACTCTACGCGGTCAATCACTTGCACGGACACATCTTCGCGGCGTTTCTCGATCGCAACGACGAACCGCCCTATCCGTTTCTCGCGCTGCTCGTTTCCGGCGGCCACTCGCAACTCGTCGACGTTCGCTCCGCAACCGATATGCACGTCATCGGCCGCACGCGCGACGACGCCGCCGGTGAAGCGTACGACAAAACGGCACGCCTGCTCGGACTTCCCTATCCGGGCGGTCCGCAACTCGACGCACTTGCGCGCGACGGGCAATCCGAAAGCGCATGCGTTTCCGCGCCATCGTGCCGATGCCGGCACGCTCGACCTATCGTTCTCGGGGCTCAAGACTTCGGTACGGTACTTTCTCGAATCCGAAGAGGGACGCTCTGCCAAACCTGCCGATGTCGCCGCGTCGTTTCAAGCTGCGGTCATCGACGTGCTCATGGCCCGTGTCGGCACGGCATTTGCGAGCGGTGACTACCGTGCGCTGGTGGTTTCGGGTGGTGTCGCCGCCAACTCAGAACTCCAAGCGCGCGTGCGCGCCTGGAGCACCGCGCGCAGCGTGCCCGCCTTTATCCCGCCGCCGAAATACTGCACCGATAACGCGGCGATGATCGCCGCTGCAGCCTATCGTCAGCGCGCGATCACGCAGGTCGACCCACTCACGCTTTCGGCTGATCCGAATCTCCCCTTCGATTTAGCCGCGTAGGCACGTTCGCACCACGAATCAGTAGGAACAGCATGATCGCGAGCTCGCCCAAGAGCGCTGGTTGGGCGATCAAAAACGCGCGTTCATGGTATTGCGGCGCCATGATTCCGATGGTGCTGAGCACCACGTAAGCCAGACCGTCGATCAGCAACCAGTAACCGATGAAGCGTGGGATGAAGCCCGACTTTATCACGAGTAAGCCAAACGGCAAGAGCCACAATCCCCAAAAGACGCCGTTGACCACATTACCCTGGCTATGCAAATGAAGAAAGAGCATAGCTAAGGCATTGAGCTGCGTGGTGGTGAAGGCCGCGAGCGAGCCGCCCCCATGGATCAGCGTCAGAGCGGCGATCCAGTTCAGCGAGTTGATGAAGAAAATCGGCGCGACCGCGACGCCGCCTAAGATGACCATCAGTACCGCGAGATAGTGGTCCACATCTTTGAACAAACGATAGAGCGCCAGCACGAAAAAGATACTGACGACGCCGCTAAACAAATCGGCGAGAATTGCTAGGCGGAACATCGTCTCGTGCGCGAGGATGTTGGCTGCTGTCGCGGCCGCGTTGCCGCTCACGATCAGCACGCTGGGGACGTAGATTAGGCTAAACGGGCCGGAGAGCACCTCTAAGAGATAGATCGCTCCCGCAATACGCGCCGCCCTGACGGTTGGCTTCATGCCGCCCCCCTTGCAAACCCCTACATTCAAGCGAGGCCGCGTGTTTCATTATAGAGAATCCTAGCCGGCGGAGGGCTGCGGTATGCGTATCTCTTTCCCTGGATTGGCATTTGCTCTGGTCGTGCTGGCCGCGGCCTGCAGCGGCGGGGGCCACAGCGTTGTACCTGTTACGAATGCCGGAACAGGCAACGCTGCGAGCGGCCCAAGCGCCCACGCCGTGATGGTCCTCTTCGTCCCGCCGGCAGCCAAACAAGCTGCGCGCAAACCGTTCTACATCTCGTCCGCAACGCAATCGTTTGGCGTGCTCGCCGTACCGGTCTCGTCGACCGAAACGCCGACGCCGTCGAACCTCCAATTCTTTCCGGTTGCGACACCAAGTCCGTGCGCGGTAGCAAGCGGTGGTGGCTATACCTGTACGCTCAACGTCACCGCGCCGGTCGGCAGTGACATCTTCTATATCGGGGCGTTTGCAAGTCCAAGCCCGGGGCCGAACGCAATTCCGCTTTC
This sequence comes from Vulcanimicrobiota bacterium, assembly GCA_963833045.1. GTDB lineage: Bacteria > Vulcanimicrobiota > Vulcanimicrobiia > Vulcanimicrobiales > Vulcanimicrobiaceae > Aquilonibacter. The sequence continues at coordinate 14,062 of CAWHWL010000013.1, read as the reverse complement.
CGAATTTGCTTCCGGCGCGGTCACCGTCAGCTTGAGCCCGGCGCCGGGCGCAACGCCGCTCTCGTTCACGCTCAACGGCGTGGTCTATTCGGTCGCAATCACCGTGCCGAGTCCCGACGTCGGCAATACCCCGAACACGCAGATCTTGCCGGCCGGAACGCCTTCGGCCACGTGGCCGCTCGGGATCACCGCCTACGATTCGGCGGGCAACGTCATCGCCGCCGATCCCACCAATGTTTTCGTCGATCCGATCGCGATCACGCTCTCCCCGTCCGGCGCAGGCATCTGGCTCTCGACCACCGGCGCAACCTGTAGTTCCGGTTCGGCGTCAGCGGTGACGATTTCGTGCGCCGGCGATCTGGCCACGTACAGTTTAGTTACAACGGCATGACCTCGCCCGATCCCAACGACCACGTTACCGATACGTTCACGATCGCGAACGCGACGCAGGTTGCCTCGCCGTCGCCATCGCCCGCGACCATCAAACTCGCGAGCAATGTCGTGACCTGGCCGATCACGACCAGCGGTGCCGGCACGTATCAAAGTTATCTGCTCCAGATTGCAAGCGGGGCGCTCCTCTATGCGTCCTACGGCCCCAGCGGCAACATCATCGGCACGTTCGATCCGTCGAACAACACCGTCTCAGCGCCGGCGACGATAGGCGGTGTCACAGAGCTAACCGCGATCGCTATCAACGCCGCGGGGAACGTTTGGATCGCGGACAATCAGAGCACGATCAACTGCTTTAACTCGGTTGCGAACGCCGAGTCCGGTTCTTCGCCGGTCTTCTCCACGCCGGTCCAACCGCTTGCGCCAAGTGAGGACACGCTCACGATCTTCTCCATCGCCGTCGACAACGCGGGAAACCTCTGGTACGTCGGCGCGGACACCGGATCGTACCAGACCTACGCCGGATATTTCAGCGCCGCGTTGCACCTCACCGGGGACCAACCCGGTCGCACAGTACACGCTGACGGGCGACAGCTACGATTTGTTCGGCGGCAACAATCTCGGTGTGCTCGCGAACGCGAACGGGATTGCCTATAATGCGAATCGCAGCGACGGTCCTACCGCCGGACTCTACATCGCAAACACCGCCGACGTGCCGGGAACGGTCGGACCGTTCGCGCCCGTGCTGCCCGGTGTCACCTACGGCGGCGGCGTCGGTGTTGACGGCAACGGCGCAAAGTATGCTGCCTATCTTGCTGACGGCAGCGGCGCAGCGGACATCGAGATCGCGCAGCCGCTCGGCACGTCGATGTCGACCCTCGTGGCGCTCCCGCCGACCGCGACCGGCGTCTATCCTTATCCCGATCCAGAATTTGTCGCAGTCTTTTCGCCCAGCGGTACTGCTGCCGACCGTTTGGAATATGTCGACTCCGATTTTGAAGCGCTCGGTCTCGTCGAAAATGTGGCCGCCTCGCCGCTGCCGATTCTCGTCGGTATCCCGAACGCCGTTGAAATCTGGCAACCGGCCTATAACGCCACGGTGGCGAGTACGTCCTCTACCTCGATGCCGGGAGCAATCTCAACCTTGCGCGCGTCATTCCAACGACGACCTGGGCGGTGCCCAAGTCCAATCTTGCCGCAGTTCGTGCAACAGCGAGGTCTGCTTACCGTGCTCGAGCGGGGAGATAGCGGGCCATTCAATGTCTCGGCAACCGGTGGTGTAACCAGCACAGCGCTCCCCGGCGCCGATCACGACTATCTGGTCGGAGTTCAGACGGCGCGACGAGCACGACCGGTCACCGTTGCCGGCCGGCGGACGCTCCGAGAACTATCACGTTATCGCCGCGCCCATTTTCGACGCACCGGAACTGTGACCTCGCGCATCGGCGTCTCAAGCGCTCAATTCACTCGCAAGCAATGCTGCCACGCGCGGCGCGCACGCCGCGCTAGCGCGCTCGTCGAGAAATGAGGCTCGCGTACGGCGGGAAAGCACGTCGTCGACGGTGCGTGCCATCTCGTAGCGGATTGCATGCACGACGTCATCTTCGGTATACGCTAGATTCGGGTGGAGTTTGGCTCCTGTCCCAGGCAGCTGCGATTCGTTGAGCGGCAGGTCGTGCGTACGGCACGGCGCGGCTGCAAGGCCGCCGACTTTGCCGGCAACGTCGATCGTGTCTTGCGCCATCTGACGATAGGTCGTCCACTTCCCGCCGGCGATCGTGACCAAGCCCGAAGCCGACGTTTCCACGACGTGCTCGCGTGACAAGCGCGCCGTGCGTTACGGCTTTGCCGTCGACCAATGGCCGCAACCCGCAGTACATCGCCGTAATCTGCGAACGCGAGATCGGTTGCTCGAGATAGCGCGCCGCATGGTGCAGCAGATACTCGATCTCTTCTTGCGTCGGAACCGGATCGAGCGAGGGCTGCGCTTCGGCAATGTCCGTCGTGCCGATCAGGACGTGGTCGTGCCAGGGAATGATGAAGAGCACGCGCCCGTCGTCGGTCTTGGGAACGAGCAGCGCATCCTTGCCCGGAAACACCTCGTGCGGCACGACAATGTGCGATCCGCGGCTAAGCGAGAGCAGTGGACGCGACGCCGGATCGTCGAGTCGCCGCAGTTCGTCGGAGAAGATCCCGGTGGCGTTGACGACCACACGCGCGCGGACGTTGACCTCGTTGCTACGCTCCTCGTCGCGCACGCGAACCTCGGCCAGACGCGCACCGTTGCGCTCGAAGCCCGTGGCCCGCGCATAGTTGACGACCACCGCGCCAAGATCGATTGCCGTACGCGCGAGCGAAATTGCCAGCCGCGCATCATCGAACTGGCCGTCGTGATAACGAACCGATCCACGCAGGCCCTGCGCGCGCAGCGCCGGGAGACGCTTGAGAGTATCTCGCGTACTCAAATACCGGCTGCGTCCGAAATTGGAGGCCCCAGCGAGGAGATCGTACGCGGTCAGTCCGGCAAAATAGTACGGCGCTTCATACCAGCGATAGGCCGGACAGATGAACCCCAGGTCGTGCACCAGGTGCGGTGCGTTCTTGCGCAGGATCGCGCGTTCGCGCAACGCCTCGCGCACGAGATGGATGTCGCCTTCGGCCAGGTAACGCACGCCGCCGTGAATCAACTTGGTCGAGCGGCTCGACGTCGCTTTGGCAAAATCAACCGCTTCCACCAGCGCGGTTTTGTAGCCGCGCGAGATCGCGTCGACCGCCGCGCCAAGCCCGCTCGCTCCGCCGCCGATCACGACGACGTCGAAATCGTCGTCGAGCGCGCCGAAATTACGCACGGGTTTTTCGAATCGCGTTCGCCCACCCGGCGAGCAGCTTCTCTCGGTCGCCTGCATCCATCGTGGGCACAAAGCGACGCTCCTCTTGCCACTGCGTCGCGAGCTCATCCATGTCGTTCCAATAGCCAACCTGCAAACCGGCGCAGTACGCGGCGCCGAGTGCGGTGGTCTCGGTTACGCGCGGCCGCACGACGTCCACGCCCAACACGTCGGCCTGAAACTGCATCAGCAGATCGTTGACGGCCGCACCGCCGTCGACTCGCAATTCGCGAAGCGCTACGCCCGAATCACTTTCCATCGCCGCGACGACGTCGTAACTCTGATAGGCAATCGCTTCCAGCGTCGCGCGCGCCAGATGTTCTTTGGTGCTTCCGCGTGTGAGGCCAACGATGGTGCCACGCGCGTACGGATCCCAATACGGTGCGCCGAGGCCGGTAAAGGCCGGAACAAAATACACACCGGCGGTGTCGCTCACGCGCGCCGCAAGCGGCTCGATCTCTGCCGACGTCGCGATAAGGCCCAGACCGTCGCGCAGCCATTGCACCGCTGAGCCGGTGACGAAGATCGAACCCTCGAGCGCATAGGTTGCGACGCCGCGCTGCGCCGAGAAGCCGACCGTCGACACCAAACCGTTCTTGCTGTGCACGATCTCGTCGCCGGTGTTGAGCATCACGAACGATCCCGTCCCGTAGGTATTCTTTGCAAGACCCTTCGCAAAGCCGGCCTGACCCGCCAACGCCGCCTGCTGATCGCCCGCAACACCCGCAATCGGCACCGCGCCGCCAAATACGCTGGGGTCGACGGCACCGAAGTCCGCGACGCATGGACGCGCCTCGGGCAAGATCGCACGCGGGACATCGAAGATCCGCAGCAGCTCGTCGTCCCACTCCAGCGTGCGGAGATTGAAGAGCAGCGTGCGCGACGCATTGGTGTAGTCGGTCGCGTGCACCGCGCCGCCGGTGAGATTGTAGATCAGCCAACTATCGACCGTGCCAAAGGCGATCTCGCCGCGCTCTGCCCGCGCGCGCACCCCCTCGACGTTATCCAGAATCCAAGCGATTTTCGTCGCGGAGAAATACGGATCGAGCAAGAGCCCGGTCTTCTGCGTAACCGTCTCAGCATAGCCCTGCGCCTTGAGTGTTTCACACATCGGCGCGGTGCGCCGGTCTTGCCAGACAATCGAGCGATAGACGGGACGACCGGTCGCGCGATCCCACAGCGTGGTCGTTTCGCGCTGATTGCTGATCCCAATCGCCGCAAGGTCGCTCGCCGCGATGCCCGCATTTCGCATTGCGCCCCGCGCGGTCTCCAGCTGCGACTTCCAAATGTCGTCAGGATCGTGTTCGACCCATCCCGGCTGCGGAAAGTGCTGCGCAAACTCGCGCTGATCCACACCGCAAACGGTGCCGCTGTGATCGAACACGATCGCCCGCGAACTGGTCGTCCCTTGATCCAACGCGAGAACGAACGCCATGTCGCTCAATCATACGCAAGGCCTGACTTTCCTGCGAATAGAATATACTGGTGTGAATTCACGTGAGGAACGCGCTGAAGAACGGCGGAGAACGTGGACAGCCCGCGTCGCGCACTCGGCCGCAGAAGCCGCAGCATTCGAGCGTGCCGAGATGCAGGCTACGTCGCCCGAGGAGCGCGTCGCAGCCATTTGGGAACTCGTCCTACGAATGCCGTGGGGAGGCGATGGAACAGAATTCCGACTTGATCGAACTCTTGGGCGCGTTGAACGCCTCAGGCGCTAAGTTTCTCTTTGTCGGCGCGTACGCATTTGCGTATCACGGTCGGCCACGGGCGACTAAAGACTCCGACATCTTCATCGGCTCAGATCCCCAAAATGCGCGGAAGGTCTGGAAGGCGCTCGTTGCGTTCGGTGCACCGCTAGCCGATCTTCGCGAGGACGATCTTGCGACGCCCGGGACGTTCTATCTCATGAGTCGGCCGCCGAACCAGATCGACATCATCACCTCGATTGACGGCGTCACGTTTGAGCAAGCGTGGACCAACCGTGTGGAGTCGACGTACGGCGGGGTCAAGGTTTCGTACATCAGTAAGGACGATCTCATCGCGAATAAGCGAGCCGTCGCGCGTCCGCAAGACCTCGCAGACGTCGCGTACTTGGAACTCGAGCCGTAACGAGCACGAGAGCCGGCAAGGGCCTCTCAAAGAAAAAGCAACAATACCTTTTAGAGTAAAAGCCGGTTAATGTGATGCTCCAGATAGTACTTGCAGCCGCGCTTTTCGGCCCACCGGCACCATCGCCGTCGGCCACTGCCGTAGCGGTTCCGACGCCCGCGTTGAGCCCGTTGCAGATCTTTGAGAGAACGTTCAGGCGTCTGGCGTCATACCCAGTTCCAACCTATGCGGTCTGGTACTCGACCTGGAGAGTCAGCGACGTGAAGCCGGATCAGACGTCAAGAGAAACCACCACGTCTGTAATTCGCTACGCGGTACGAATACCGGATGGCCTAGAGTACGTAAGCGATCCTGTCACGAATGGTACGCTACCGCCGGCAGACATCGGGCACGAATTCGTGGGGCCTTTTGCTTGGTCGCTGCGGTCCTCGAACCCGGTCGCCACGTCGCAACAGCCGGGACAGCCGGACGTGGCCTCTGGATTGAAGACCATTGCCAGTGTTGAGGCGATCGCGAATCCGCCATACAGATTTGAGCTCGTTGGCACTGAGGACATCGACGGCCATGCAACCTATCATTTGCGCCTCAGGCCGGTGCGCGATCCAAAGCGATACAACCTCATGGATCTGTGGGTTGGCACCACTGATTTCGACCTATGGAGAGCGGCCTATCTGGGCAGCTACACCTATAGAAACCTCGCGAGCCCAAGCTATGTGTCGGTAGACTTCAAACCGGTCTCCGGCTATTGGCTCAGCAGTAGGGTCATCTTCACCTACGTAGCTAATGGCATCGCAGATGGCGGCCCAAACCTACTCGTCTCCGAAGTTCTGCTTGATACTATCGCTTTTCCGGAAACGTTACCAAGTTGGCTGTTCGATGCCGCTGAATACTCGAAGCACCAGAAGGCAAACGAGCCGGACCTACTTCTGCAGATCCTCGGCCCACCGCCGTCTCCTCCACCTAAGCAACTGGACCCCAACGGTTAACGCTGTCAATCCGGCTTCACTTGCTCGACCCATTGCGCGCGCCACGCCGCCGGCGTAAGCGGTTCTCCGAAGTACTGTGTTTCGTGGAATACCTTGTCTCCTCGAAACTCGTGGATGTTCACCGTATACCAAGGCTTTCCGTCGTACGTGATAATGACTTCGCTTACCCAAACGGGGCCGCTGCCGAATATCCGCAGCACTTTAGCGATGCTCGGATGATCTGGATCTGCGGAGCGCTGAGCGACGAGGTTCGCACGCCCACGTATTCGTTCGCCCGATTGAGGGAAATCCAAAATGACGTCTTCTTCGTAGAGGTCGCCTGATATGGGTTTCGCCCAACGCTGCTCGATCGAGGCCCGAATAGCGGATTCGTCCATAAAGCCCTACTTTCGCTTCGGGGCGGGCGGCATTTCGTCGCCCTCGGCGCGCGCTTCGCTCAGTCCGATCGCGATGGCCTGCTTGCGACTGGTGACCTTCTTTCCCGACCGCCCCGACGTCAGCTTCCCGCCTTTGAACTCTTCCATGACCTTCTTGACCTTTTGCCCGGCCTTCTTGCTGTATTTGCGGGTCGTCTTTTTCTTTGCCGTCTTCTTCTTCGCCGTCGTCTTCTTACGTGTAGCCATATTATTTACTCATTTCGTAGTGAAGTGCGCCGCGGAATTGCTTGACCGAACGTGTCAATGACTCAGCTTGATCGTCGTCGGCTTCATCGCGCAGGTGCACGAAGGCCTTCTGCTCTTCGTCCTCGATGTGCTCCACAACGGCGTTGCGAAGCTTTTCGGCAGTGACGGCAAAGGCGTCTTCTTCACCGCGGCCCTCTTTTAACATCGAGTCGAGCTCGAACACGACGACGTCGGCTTCGGCGGTCTCGTGATAGAGATGTTGCGCTTCAGCACGCTTGCGCGCGATGCGCTCGATTGCCGGATAGACCAAGTTTTCTTCGGTCGCGTTATGAATGGTAAGCGCGGCTTTGAGCTCTTCGAGCGCACTCTTGCGCTCGGCATTGTCGACGGCCGAGGTCAACCGCTCGAGCAAAACCTCGATCAACCGATGGTCGTTCATCAGAATTTCGACGGCGTCGCTGCCCTTGGCCGGCAGCTTGTATGGGGCCTTTTGCATCTTCACATCTCCTTGATATGAAGCTTGCGTTCCCTAAGCGACTACGGCTGAAACCCGCTCATCGATATGCGAGAAGACTTCGTAGAGCGTCTCGTACGCCTCGTCGATTTGTTCTTCGCCCAGCACAAGCGGCGGTGCGAAGCGGAGTGAGTTACCGCCGGCGCTGCCGACCAGCATTCCATGCTCGCGCAGCGCCGTTACGACATCAGCCACCGGATACTTCTCGTTGAGTCCAAGCGCGCAGAGCAGACCCATCCCGCGCAATCCGGAGATTATACTGGGGAAAGCGAGCGCAAGATCGGCTAGGCGCGCCATTAACTGCACCTCGCGCACGGCAACGTATGCCGCTAGGTCGATTGCGTCCCGAACGCGCAGGTGCGCAAGCGCGGCCGCGCACGGAACCGGCGAACCGCCGAAGGTCGTCCCGTGATCGCCTGGTTGCAGCGCGTCGATCGCACTCTCTGCGACCAGCATCGCGCCGATTGGTAAACCGTTGGCCAGCGCCTTGGCCATGGTCACGACGTCGGGCGTGACGCCAAATCGCTGAAAAGCAAAGAGCGGGCCGAGCCGTCCCATCCCGCATTGAATCTCGTCGAAGATCAAGAGCGCGCCGCGTTTGTCGCATAAGTGCCGCGCCATCGCCAGAAACTCGACGCTCGCCGGATGGACGCCGCTCTCTCCCTGCACGGGCTCGACGATGAAGGCCGCGACCTTGTCGTCGATGGCCTTGTCCAGCGCAAACATGTCGTTGAACTCGGTAAACGCAAAACCGGCCGGCATCGGGCCGAAGCCTTCCTTATACTTGTCGTTGGCGGTGGCGGCGAGTGCACCGAGGGTGCGGCCATGAAACGATCCAGTGCACGCAAGGATCGTGACGCGATCGGTTTCACCCTTGCGGAAGGCGCGTTTACGGGCAAGCTTGATCGCCGCTTCGTTGGCTTCAGTCCCGGAGTTGCAAAAGAATGCGCGCGCGAAGCCGCTGCGCGCTACCAGCTCCTTAGCCAGTGCGCCGGCCGGTTCGTGATAGTACAGATTGCTGCAGTGCACCAGCGTGCGCGCCTGATCGGCAATCGCTTGCGAGATCCACGGATGACAATGGCCCAGCGCGCAGACCGCAATGCCCGCGATAAAATCCAAATACCGTTGTCCCTGATCATCGTACAAGTAGCAGCCTTCGCCACGCACGATGTTGATGGGGGCGCGGTTATAATTCGCGAGCAACGCGCTGTCATTCATGTGCGGTAACTCGCGTTAATGCGCACGTAATCCTTTGAAAGATCGCAGCCCCACGCGGTTGCGCGCGCTTCACCGATTCCCAAATGGAGATCGACGACAATATCGGTCAACTCGAGCTCGCTGTGCGCTTCGGCTTCGCTGAGCGCTTCGATCGCGCCGGGCTGCACCCAGGTCTTGCCGTTGAGCTGCAACCACCACGTGTCGGGATCCAGCCCCGCATTCACCGAGCCCGCCGCCGCAATGATGCGGCCCCAGTTCGGATCCTCGCCGTAGAGCGCGGTTCGCACCAGATTGCTGTTGATCACCGCGCGTCCAATCGTCCGCGCCTGCGCGATATCTTTCGCGCCGCGCACGTGCACGGTGAGTGTTTTGGTTGCGCCTTCACCGTCGGCAACCATCGCGAGGGCAAGGTCGGAGCAGACTTGATGCAGCGCTCGAACAAATGGTGCGGGGGGCGACCCTTCGCCCGCCGGCGCAAAGGCATAGAGCGCGTCGTTGGTCGACATGCAACCGTCGACCGAAATCATATTGAACGTTGCGTCGGCCGCCTCGCGCAGCTCGTTCTGCAAGGCGTCGGCCGACATCGGAAGATTGGTCGCCACGAAGGCGAGCATCGTCGCCATATTGGGAGCGATCATGCCCGAGCCTTTGGCGATGCCGCCGACGACGTATTTCTTCTCGCCGATATAAAACTCGTACGCCGCAAGCTTGGGCACGCGATCGGTGGTCATGATCGCTTCGGCCGCGTCATTGCTCGATTTGACGCCGCTCTCGAGTTGCTCGATCGCGCGCTCGAGTCCGCGCTGCACGCGATCCATCGGGAGCGGAACGCCGATCACGCCGGTCGACGCGACGATGATGCTGGTCGCCGAGACTTTGAGCAGCGCGGCGGCTTGGCGCGCGGTCGCGCGCGCGTCGCGATCGCCGCGTTCGCCGGTGCACGCATTAGCGCAGCCCGAGTTGCAGACGATCGCACGGAACACACCGTCGCCGGCGATGTGCTCGGCGCTGACCAGCACCGGCGCAGCCTTGATTTCGTTGGTCGTAATGACCGACGCGCAGACCTGCGGCTGCTCGAACGTTATCACCGCGAGATCGCGCTTGCGCGGTTTGATGCCCGCATGGACGCCCGCGGACTGGACACCCGGCACCGCGCCGATTCCGCCGCGAACCGCGACTAGACGAACATCGTCATCCTGCGACAATTGCGCGAGCATGCAATCCGGTCTCCTCGGGATAACCCAGCATGATGTTGAGGTTTTGCACGGCCTGACCGGCCGCGCCTTTGCCTAAGTTGTCGATCGCGCAGATCACGCGCACGGCATTGCCGAGAACATCGACGCGCAGTTCGGCGTCATTCGTCCCCGTCACTGCGGCAACGCTGGGAACACGATCTCCCTCGACGACGCGCACGAACGGGCTGCCCGCATATGCCGACGCATAGGCGCGACGACAGCGCCGCTTCATCCAGCGCGCGATCGAATACGGCATACGAATCGGCCAGCATGCCGCGCGCGAGCGGCACGACGTGCGGCGTAAAGACGAGCGGGCATCGTGGCGTTCGATGCGCAACAAACGTTCGATCTCGGGCTGATGACGATGCCGCTCGATGCCATAGGCACGAATGTCGCCCGCCACCTCGGCATAGAGCGATCCGGTTGCCGGCTTGCGCCCCGCACCGGTAATCCCGCTCTTCGCATCGACGATCAATTGCATCGGCGTCGCAAACGCGAGCAGCGGCAACAGCCCGAGCAACGTCGCGGTCGGATAACAGCCCGGATTTGCAACCAGCGTGGCACAACGATCGCCTCGCGCTGCCACTCCGGCAGTCCATACGCGGCGTTGTCGTCAAAGCGATAGTCGGCCGAAAGGTCGACCACTCGTGCGCCGGCTTGGATGAATCCCGGCACGTGCGCGTGCGCTTCGCCGTGTGCGCCGGCAGCAATGACGAAATCGCCCGGACGCAGTGCCGTGCGCACCGAGCCTTCAGGAGAAAAGACGTACGGCGTCGTGCGCAGCAACGGAAAATGATCGGCCAGCGCCGCGCCCGCGTGGCTGCGACTTTCCAGCACGCCGACTTCAAAGAACGGATGCATATCGAGCAAACGAATCGCTTCGGCGGCGCCGTATCCGCTCGCGCCCCACACGTGCACGCGGGTCATGGAGTATCTAATTCCGCAGCGAGCGAGGCGAGGCCCGCGCGCACGGCATCCGGTGAGGTCGATCCGCCGGTCTTTTTTGCACTCACGCTCGCGGCCGGATCGAGCGGCGCATTAACGACCTTAAGACCCGCTTCTTTCGCCAGTGTCTCGAGATCGCGCGCATCCAGCGGCCGGCCCGCATCTTCGGCCGCGCGCACCACGGCGCCGACGAGCGCAGTGCGCATCGCGCGCGCTGACGCCCGCCGCAATCAACGCGTCGGCAAGGTCGGTCGCAACCGTGTAGCCGTCGCCCGCGTGCGCGTTCATCGCCGCGCGAACGAAGGTCGTATCGCGCAGCGCGCGTTCGAACGCGTCGAGCGCCGCGAGCGTGCGTTCACACGCCGCGATCGCCAGACGTTTGGTCTCCTGTAAGTCGCGGTGATACGAGAGCGGCATGCCCACCGTCGAAGTGAGCGCACCGAAATACGCGCCGGCAACTTCGCTCGCGCAGCCGCGCACCAGTTCGAACACATCCGGATTGCGCTTTTGCGGCATCAGGCTCGACCCAGTCGAGGACGCATCCCCCAAACGCACGTAGCCAAAGCCCGGCGTTGCCCAGAGCACGATCTCGGCGCTGACGCGCGAGGCATCGGTCAGCGCCCGCGCGCAGGCTTGCGCGACGTCGAGCACCGCATCGCGCGTCCCGATCGCATCCATTGCGTTACGCGAGGGACGATCGAATCCCAAGCGTTTGCACGCCGCGTTGCGATCCAGCGGCAGCGTCGAACCCGCGACCGCGCCCGATCCGAGCGGACAACTGCTCTTGGCAAAGTCGGCGGCGGTCGTAAAGCGGCGTGCCGCACGCGACGAACGGCTCGGCCGCGGCGGCGAGCCAAAAAGCGAGCAACACCGGCTGCGCCGGTTGCATGTGCGTTGTCGCTGCCAGCAGCGTCTGCGCGTTGAGCTCTTCGGATGCGCGCGCGAGCAGATGCCGCGCGATCGAACGGGTCCGCTGCGCACCTTGGAGCGCCCGGTCGTGCGCGTAGAGCGCCAGCGTCGTTGCGACTTGATCGTTGCGGCTGCGCCCGGCATGCAACAGCGCGCCGGCTTGCGGTTCGAGCTCGCGCACCCGCGCGTCGATCGCGCCGTGCACGTCTTCCGCGCCGCTGCGCGAGCAAACGCCGCAAACGTCCCGGCCTCGATCTCGGCGGCAACCTTCTTCAGCGCGCCGTGCAGTGCCGCCGCGGTGGCGGCATCGATGATCTTGCCGCCGGCGAGTGCATCGACGTGCGCCATCGAGGTTTGCACGTCGAACGGGGCGAGCAGCAGATCGTCTTCGAGCGACGAGCCGAACGCGAGCAGCGCCGCATCCGGCGCTGCGCTGAACCTACCGCCCCACTGGAGACTTGTCACCCTGTTTCGCTAACTGATCCGTAGGTAACCCGTAGAGCCGAATAAACCCATCGGCAGCGTGATGATCGAACGTGTCGGCATTGCTGTAGGTCGCGAGCGACTCGTTGTAGAGGGCGAAGGGCGAGCGCACACCCGCCATCGCAACCGCTCCATGATAGAGTTCTACGCGCACGTCGCCGGTCAACCGCGAAGCAAACGACGCGTTGAACGCGTCGAGCGCATCGCGCAGCGGCGACATCCACAATCCGTCGTAGGCAAGTTCGGCGTATTTCTGATCGCAGCCGCTTTGAAGCGTAGCTCGTCGCGGGTGAGCACGAGCCGCTCGAGCGCCTTGTGGGCGGCGATCAACACGGTCGCTGCCGGCGCCTCGTAGACTTCGCGCGACTTCACGCCGATGACGCGATCCTCGACCAAATCGATGCGACCGATACCGTGCACGCCGGCGAGCGCGTTGAGTTTCGCAACGAGCGCAGGGCCGGTGTCACCATGAACCGACGGAACGCCCTGCTCGAAATGAATCACCACCTCGTCGGGCTTGGCCGGTTGCACGGCGGCCGATGCCGTCCACGCATAGCGTCTTCGGGCGGTACGGTCCACGGATTCTCGAGCACACCGGCTTCGATCGAACGGCCCCACAGGTTGGCATCGATCGAATAGGGCTTGGCTGCGGAGTGCGCGATCGGGATGGCTGTTCGGCTGCGTCGGCGATTGCATCGGGACGCGAAAGCGGCGCTTCGCGTAGCGGCGCGCGTACGGTGAGCGCGGGATCGAGCGCCCGAACCGCGAGCTCGATGCGCACTTGATCGTTGCCTTTGCCGGTACAGCCGTGCGCCACCGCATCGGCATTTACTGGTGCGCGACTTCGACCAGCAGCGCACCGATCAGCGGACGCGACAGCGCCGCCGAAAGCGGATAGACGCCTTCGTACATCGCGTTTGCGGCCAGCGCCGGCAGCACGTAATTGTTCACGAAGCGTTCGCGCGCATCGATCACGACCGCGGCGTAGCGCCCAGCGCCAGCGCCTTGGCTTTGACCTTTTCGAGTTCGGCGGCAGCGCTGCCCCGGCGACGCCGTCAGTTCGCCCAGGTCCGCGGTCATCGCGATGACCTCGTTTCCGGCGGCAATCAATTTTTTGAGCAAGACCGAGGTATCCAGACCACCGGAATACACTAGAACGATGCGGCTCGCGCTGCGCTATTCCTTCAAATCCAAGAATCGTTGTTTGATCACGGACATCTCTTCGGCGCTGCGCACCACGATCATCACCGTGTCGTCGCCGCCGAGCGTGCCCAAAATTTCCGGCCATCCGGCCTCGTCCACCGCCGATGCGATCATATCTCGCTGCCCGGCGGTGTTTTGATCACGATCATGTTGACCGCGCCTTCAATCGTGATCGCAAGTTCGGCGACCACCCGATGCAGTCGGCTGACTTAATTCACCGTTGCGTTGGGCACGACGTACTTGAACGATGCATCGTCGTCACCGTTGGACTTGATCGGCACTTTGACCAGCCCCAGCTCTTTGATGTCGCGCGAAACCGTGGCCTGCGTTGCCGCATAGCCCTGCCCCTCGAGCAGCGCCACCAGTTCGTCTTGCGAGTGCACCGGCCGCGTTGCGACCAGGGTGAGAATCGCCCGTTGCCGCCTATCTTTCATTTTAACGGCGCTCCGCCCGAGGCAGGGAACGCACGCGCGCCTCCTGCGCTGCGTTCCCACTGGCCGCATCGTGCGGCCATCCGCACCTGGGCGACCCCATTGATCTCTTTCATCTAAAACATTCC
>CAWHWL010000012.1:0-7409 GCA_963833045.1 Vulcanimicrobiota bacterium | reverse complement strand
CGCTATCACACACGGGGCGTCGGCATGGAGGTCGCTCGCGACGACATCGCGGCCTTCCTCGATTTGGTGACCTAAGAGCGGCGGCTAAAGCGCAAGCATTGCGTACACGTCGCGGAACTGATAGACAGGGTCATCTGCATCGGAGATCAATCCGAACCCGAAGCGATCTGTAAGGGCTGACGCAACGTCGCGCGCTGCAGGCGTTGATAGGCCGAGAAGGCCGGCAATTCGGGAGAGGCTTAGCGTTGGCGACAAAATGGCCTCATCAACAAGCCTTTGCGTATTCTTTCCTGCAATCCCTGAGATCGAATTAACCACGCCGCATCGCACACTTTGTGCGCAACGTATGGCCTCGATGTGTCTTTCAAATTGTAGACATAGCGATCTAACGAAAAAGCGGACCCACGCATCGACCTCATTCCAAAGCTGCGCCGATTCTAGGCGAGCGTAGTACTCGCGGCGGTTTGCCGATAGTATGTCGCTTACGAATAAGCACATATCATCAAGCAATCCATAGTGCCTTAACAACAGTGGTGTCATGACGCGAGCCACTCGACCGTTCCCATCGAAAAAAGGGTGTAGCGAGACAAACTGAAGATGAATCATTGCGCACGCGGCCAAGCGATGAGTAGCCGGTACTACATCCGCGAACGATTCGAGGCCCTTAAAGCCAGGCGCCAGCTGTTCCGGCGAAGCGAACGTCATGATGGCGTCGTTCCTATCTTTCGAGCGTCGTGGGCCGAGCCACGCTGCGGTCCTTCGAAATCGGCCGGATGCGCTCATCGATGGAAAAAGGCGACGATGGATCTCGCAGAGGTAGGCCTTGGAATAAGGCTTTCGCACTGACTGCCAAGCATACTGGGCCGCGCTTGCGAAATGGAGCGATTCGGACGAATCAAATACCACGAAAGGAATGAACGGCTCGTTAACGTAGGCTGCCTTGCGGCGCTGGGCTCCGCTCAATCGAGGTGAAAACGTTTGTGCTTCGCGTTGAAACAATATCCGGTAGGAAAAATCCTCGTCGAATACTTCTTTCATTACCCGCTTGAATCGCTCCCCATGGTGAAAGAACTCAGCGAAGCCTTCATCGGGCCATGGCGCAATAGCGTTCCTGTCCAATGTGGGTGGAATATACACGGTTGCAGCATGCTCGGTAGACATTAAGGATGGGTCTCGATGTTTGAGGACATCGCGTACGGCTTCAGGTGCAATGAGAATGCGGACCCGGAAGCCGATGTGCAATGTTCCGTAAGGCCGACGCGAATGGCCTTTTGCACTAAATGGACACTACATGAAGACGAACTCGAGATTGCTGACGAGTTTGAATCGGTCAAGGCGGGGGCGATCCCACTTGGGATCGACGCTGCAATGGCTCTGTTTGTAGTAGTCTGGTGGGACGGCATTCCGGGTACCGAAAAGCCGACGATGGCGATCACAACGCCTTGCAAGGAGCGATTCCGCGTCATATTGCCGGCTCTCAAGCCCTTCTTAATTCGACAGGTGCAGGTCAACACTCTCAACGGATTCGTATTCCGAGAGCGAGGAATCTTTTCGTTCGTGATCGAGCTCGAAGGAGCACAGATCGTGTCTAACCTCACCGTGCTCTAGGCGAAAGCGGCGCGATGGGATCGCCGTAGTCGTTGGGATAGCGATCCTTCAGGAACGCGTCAGTGTCGCGAACGAGAAACGACGTTGCAGCCTCCATGCCATCGCTCCACGCGTCCACGCGGTAGGAATCGATTGGAGCGAATTGGAGGATTCCCGCGGAGAGAGTCGCGATTGTAGGCCGCGCGGCCGCTGTCGCATGGCTCGCTGCTAATATCGAGCGGTCAAAGCCGCGCGGTGCCAGCCCAAATCTAGCCTCCACCGCGTCTTCAATTCGTTCGACTGTCCGTGCCGGATGCGCGCAAAGCTGCTCGTACGATATCGCGATCGTTCGCTCGTGCGGAAGGTAGGCGGCGTTTTCGTAAAACGTTGCCCACAAGAGCGCGCTGTCCTGAATCCGCGAGCCGGCCCATCGATACCCCGTCGCGTATGAGCGCCGAAGGCTTTGAATGACGCCGCGGTAGTGCCGCAGCATGAGCAGGAAGACGGCGTCGGGCAGCCGCTCCACCAGCTCTCGCGCGATTTGCAGATTAAACGGGGTTTGGTCGCACCACATCGCGGCCCCGGCAGAGTCGCGGCACGCGTCCGCGAAATTGAGGGTTCCCACGAACAAGTGCGATAAGTACTCGGAAAGAACAGTAGAAGGCATGCGGTGCATCAACTGGGGAGCCTGCCGGAGGGCCAGGTAGAATCCGTAGTACTCCCCGAGGTTATAGCATTGCGCGTGCGAGGCAACGAAGTTCCCGACAACGGTGGTCCCGCTTCTCGGCGGTCCTAGGATGAAGAGCCTCAAAAAAGATACCTCCGGTGCGCTTTTGCCGGCGTCTCGCGCATTTCATTCTCGTCAGCATAGTCCAAATGTACCAAAGGGCCGTTGGCGCGCTCTTGCGAAGATGGGGCCTTCGAACATCCGTCGCTGTTGTGAGGAGGGTGTCCTTTGCATAAGAGGTTCTTGACCCGCGCACATTTTGTTTTGTCCGGCAGCGCCCTCGGCGTCAGCGCTTGCTCCGCAAGCAGTTCAGGTCCGTCGCTCCCAAAGGACGGCGCGTCGGGCAGCGGCTCGGCGGCAACTAGACGCCCGATGGGTGCGACCCCGACTCCGACTTCGACGGAGCTAGATTCTGGCGTTTACCTGAATCTTACGGCGACAACGGCAACGATCACGTACCAGGCCGAGACACTTGCCGCATTGAGTTATTCAGGCAGTATTTTGACGGTCACGGCGGATGGTCAGACGCAAACATTTGTCGGGCCGACGCCAACTCCCGCGCCGACGCCAACACCAACTCCCATTCCGACGGCGACTCCGACGCCGATGCCGACAGCGACATCGACGCCGCCGCTAAAGGGCGGCGGCGGCCCACATCTCTATCTAACGCCGATTTCCGTCGACGTTAAGAAGAAGACCGCGGTGTTTCAGGCTTCCGACGGGACGCCGGTATATGTTGTGCCGGCTAAAGATGGCGGCGTGCACATCGACTTCATCTGCCAAGGACGGCGATCACGGGCCCACGTCCGTCCAAATGGCGCTGTGTCTTTCTCGTTGGGGCGAATGGCCGGAAAGGTTCCGCTGACCGCTCGCTTCCAAGCAAATAACTTCCAAAGCCTGAATACGAAGGGCACCCAGACGTTTAAGCTCTACGGCAAATCGGACGGGCACTCGTTTGGGCTCCGGCGTCGTGGCAGCGCTAATGATAAGACCACACGACTCAAGATGCTCCGCAACCTGGCCCGGCCGCTCGACGACGCTGCAACCGGGGCGACGGTGGTGACGATCTCGTCAATTTCCAGCGCGTCAACCGCAACGGCGACTCCGGTCCCCACCCCCCACGCTTCCGACCATTGCGACCGTTTCGAGTGCGCCCCGGAATTCGCCGCCGCCCAACGATCCAACTGCCCAACCCCAGCCAAGTAGCCCCAGCGGCGGCGGGAACCCCTCGCCGACCCCTACCCCGAACTGGCAGGCGTGCTTAACCGAGGCCGTGCATCAATGGGCCGACGACGTCCTCGGCGGCGCGGCCACGGTTGGGATGGGTGCGGTTGTGGCTCAGCTGGTGAACAACATCTGGAAGGCAGCCGTGGCAGCCGGGACCGTTGATGCAGCGGTTATTCTGGCCGCCTCTCTCGGAAGTGGTACGGCGGTGTTGTTCATCGTCGGGGGAATTTTTGTTGCGGGTGTAGCAGCGTACGCCATCTACCAGCAATATAAGAGCTGTATGGCGGGGAATGGATAGTCGAAGCGCGCCGGTCTCGGCAACGCGCGCAATGATGCTTCTGACAAGAGTGCTTACCGTTGTCGCGAGCTCTTCGGGTTTCGTCGTAATGTTCATCGTGCACGGCCCCAAGGCGTTGTTTGGGCTGCTTGCAATCCCGATCTTGTATGGCCTGTCAGCGTTGATTGGTCCAAAGCTTTTTTCCGTCCGTCCCACCATCGCTGAGCTTGAGGCGGGCGGCGCGCCGCCTAGTCGTGCTCGTATTGCGGCCTATAGTAGCGAGACGATTGCAACGGTTACTCTCGGGGGGTCGCTCGCATCGTTGTATTGGGTTTTCGCCTCGCTTCCCTCGCTCCAAAACGCGTGGTTGAGGGGGTTTATCGACGTTCTGATCGCGACAGGGGTTACGACGCTCTACGCAGTTTTGGTCATACTGTTCTCGGCGGCGCAAGTTCGAAAAGAGCGCAGCACACCGGCTTGATGACGTAGCTCGCTTTTTCGGGAGAGGCACCCCTCGACCGGCGTCAAAGCTGCGCGTATGTGGAGATATAAGAGCCTTGCCCTGATCGCCGCAACCGTGGCGATTGTTGCCCTTCCGGCCGCCGCACAGACGGGGCCGTCCGCGCAAACGGTGATGAGCGCGCTGCGTTGGCGCAACATCGGTCCCGGCATCGGTGGACGTTCCGTCGCGGTCGATGCGGTGCCCGGGAATCCGTTTACGTTTTATTTCGGTGGTGTCGACGGCGGCGTATGGCGCTCGACGAATTACGGCCTCACCTGGACCAACCTTACCGACGGCCAGCTCAACGCCTCCAACAGTATTGGCGCGCTTGCTGTAGCGCCCTCGAATCCGAACGTCATCTATGCCGGTACGGGCGAGGCCGACATCCGCAACACGTTCATTACCGGCGACGGTATCTACAAGACCACCGACGCGGGCAAGACCTGGCACTCTGCCGGTTTGAAGGACACCCACACGACCGCCAAGATCGTGGTCGATCCGCGGAATGCCGAGGTCCTCTACGCGGCGTCGATGGGTCACGTCTACGCAAATAACCCCGACCGTGGCGTCTTCAAATCGATCGACGGCGGTGCACACTGGCGCAAGGTGCTCTACGTCGACGACGCGACCGGTGCGATCGACCTCGTGATGGACAACTCGCATCCGGGCACGCTGTATGCCGCGATGTGGCAGGCCTATCGCACTGCGTGGTCGCTGAATTCCGGCGGTCCCGGCAGCGGTCTCTACAAGACGATCGACGGCGGTGCGCACTGGAAGAAAATTTCTACGAATCCCGGTTTCCCGGCCGGCGTGCTCGGCCGCATCGGCGTGAGCGTCGCGCAGAGCAACCCGAAGATTGTCTACGCGATCGTGCAGGCGAAGGAGGGCGGGGTCTTCCGCTCGGACGACGGCGGCGCGAACTGGCAGCGCGTGAATAGCAGCATGGAGATGCGGCAGCGCGCGTTCTACTACATGGCGATCTACGCCGACCCAACCGATCCCAACACGATCTATGTGCCCAACGCGCGCTTCTTTGTCTCGCACGACGGCGGCAAGAACTTTGGCCTTTTGCGCCCGCCGCATGGCGACAATCACATCGTCTGGATCGATCCCAAGAACCCCAAGATCATCCTCGAAGGCAACGACGGCGGCGCGACCGTTTCGGTGGATCGCGGAGAAACCTGGAGCAGCGAGCACAATCAGCTCACCGCGCAGCTCTATCACGTCGCGCTCGACGAGGCATTTCCGTTCAACGTCTACGTCGCGCAGCAGGACGAAGGGTCGTTCGAAGGCCCGAGTGCCTCGTCCAACGGCGTCATTCTCACGACCGATTGGAAACGTACCGCGCTGGGCGAGAGCACGTTTATCGCGCCGCAACCCGGCAACACGAATGTCGACTACGGCAGCGGCTACTTCAGCATCATGATGCGCCACGACGCGGTGACCGACGAGTACAACAGCGTCAGTCCGTACCCGCTCTATCGTGAAGGCGCGAGCTCGGGTGAACTCGAGGACCGCCTGGCTTGGACGCACCCGATCATCTTCTCGCCGGTCAATCCGAAGGAGTTACTGGTCGGCGCGCAGTTCGTGCTGAGCAGCACCGACCAGGGGCAGACCTGGAAGAAGATCAGCCCCGACCTCACGCGCAACGACAGGAAAAGCGAAGCACCTAGCGGTGGTCCGATCGACTTCGACGCATCCAGCGCCGAGGTTTACCCCAACATCTCTGCGCTTGCGGTCTCACCACTCGATGGCGATGAACTGTGGGCGGGATCGGTCGACGGTCTCGTGCACGTGACGACCGACCACGGTGCGACGTGGAGCACGATCACGCCGCCGGCATTGCCGCAGTGGGCGGAGATCACCTCGATCGAACCGTCGCACACCGACAAGGGCACGGCCTACCTAACGGCCTCGCGCTATCAGTATGACGACTTCCATCCGTACATCTACAAGACGACCGACTTCGGCAAGACCTGGACGTCGCTGAGTGCCGGGCTTCCCTCGGACCAGTATCTCTATACGGTTCGCCAGGATCCCAACGCGCCGAACCTGTTTTTCCTCACGACGAAGAGCACGGTCTACGTGAGCTTCGACGGTGCCGCGCATTGGCAACCGTTGACGCTGAATCTACCCAACGTGCAGGTGCGCGACGTAGCGATCAACACCCGCGAAGGCAAGGTCGTCATTGCAACGCACGGCCGCTCGATGTGGGTGCTCGACAATCTCGCGCTGCTCGAGCAGCTCGCAAGTGCGCCGCCGGCGAGTGCGAACGGTGCGGTGCTGTACGCACCGCAACGCGCGTGGCTGACCCACGCGTACGGGGCGCCGCCGTATGGCGGTGCTGCGAATCTAACGGGCAACGGCGAGAATCCGCCGTTTGGCGCGACGGTGATCTTCTTTGTGCCGCGCTCGTACGACGGGAACACACCCATGTCGCTGACCTTCAAAGACAGTGCGGGTAATGTCGTGCGCTCGTTCGCGCTTCATTTCGTGGAGCATCGCGGACGTCCCGAACCGCCGAGCGAGCGCTATCATCCCACCGAAGACCGAGAACATGCTTACGCGCGTCTCACCGGCGTCAGACGTGGAATGAACGTCTTCCAGTGGGATCTGCGCTACCCGGATGCAACCGAAGTCACGGGATTCGAGCCCTCGGGTTCGGGCGGCGGCCTCGAAGATTCGCTGCTCGGCCCGCAAATTGTGCCCGGTAATTACACGGTCACGCTGGCGTACGGTGGTTCGCAAAGCTCGCAACCGCTCGTGCTCACGCTGGATCCGCGCAGCACCGCAACGGCGGAAGATCTGGCGGCGCGGCGCGATCTCGGCTTGAAGATCCACGATTCGCTCGAACGGCTGGATCGAGCGGTCAATGCGGCCATCGCTGCACGCGCGCACGTTGCGCCCGGTAGCGCGGCCGCAGCGAAGCTCGATGCGGCGATCGCTGCCGTCGTCGACGTCGTGCATCTCCAGGCCGACGAAGGTTCGTTACTGTACGAATCGCGGCTGCGCAACTTCCTTGCGTACCTCAATGCCGAGGTCGATACCGGTTACGTGCGCCCGACGGCGGCAGAGTATCAGGTCTTCGA
>CAWHWL010000011.1:0-46564 GCA_963833045.1 Vulcanimicrobiota bacterium | reverse complement strand
TTAGCCGCGCACCACACTATCCCTCGAGGATGACCTTGAGCGCGCCGGTGGTAGCCGCGTTCGCGAACGTATCGTACGCGGAGATGATGTCGGTGAGTTTGAAGTGATGCGTGATGAGTTTCTTGGGGTCAATCTTTTTTGCGCGCAGCATCTTCAGAAGCGTTGGCGTGCTGACGGTATCCACTAACCGCGTGGTAATGCCGATGTTGCGATCCCACAGTTGCTCGAGGTGGAGCGTCACGGGTTTTCCATGCACGCCGACGTTCGCGATGTGGCCGCCCGGGGCCACGATCTGTTCGCACAGTTCGAAGGTTGCCGGAATGCCGACGGCTTCGATCGCGGTGTCGACTCCGCGCTTGCCGGTCAGCGCTAGGACGGATTCAGTCGCCTTTCCGTCCATGCTGTTGGCAGGCGAGTAGAATTGCGCGGTCATCAGCGCCGCAAGCCCGATCGGTCCCGATCCTACGATGGCAACCGTGCTTCCCGGCGTGATATGGCCGTTGAGGACGCCGCATTCATATCCAGTCGGTAGAATATCGCTGAACATGACCAACGGTTCTTCGTCTTCGCCCGCAAGAATCGGATACAGGCTCGTATCCGCATAAGGGATGCGCACGAAGTCCGCCTGCGTACCGTCGATGGTGTTACCCAAGATCCAGCCGCCATTGGTGCAGTGTGAGAACATCAGCTTGCGGCAATACTCGCAGAAGCCGCACGACGTGACGCACGAGATGAGCACGCGGTCGCCTTTCTTGAAGGCGCGCATTGCGGAACCGGCTTCGTCGATGATGCCGACCCCTTCGTGCCCGAGAATTCGTCCTGGCGCGGCAGTCGGCACGTCACCTTTGAGGATGTGCAGGTCGGTGCCGCAGATCGTGGTTTTGACGATGCGCACAATCGCGTCAGTCGGAGCGGTGATGCCCGGTTTCGGTTTGTCTTGGAAAGCCTTCTTCCCGTCGCCCAAATAGACGAGCGCCTTCATCGTCGTTGCTCCGCCTTCCGGCGGAGCAACGCGCGCAAGCGTGGGCGCGGTCATGACGGCGCCTCGAACTTGCCGAAGCGAACGAGTTTCTTGTTGACGAACTCTTGGATGCCCATATTGCCAAGCTCTCGACCGTAACCCGAATCCTTGATGCCGCCGAACGGAAGTTCTGCATCCGACCAGGAGATGTTGTTGACGAACATCATGCCGGTCTCGACGCGGCTTGCGACGCGCTGGCCGCGGGCCTCGTCCTTGGTGAAGACGGAGCCGCCCAATCCGAAATCGGAGTCGTTGGCAAGGGCGATTGCCGCGTCTTCATCCTTCACGCGGAAGAACAGCGCGACCGGGCCGAAGAACTCTTCCCGGAATGCGGGATTCTCGGGCTTGATGTCCGTCAGGATCGTCGGCTCCATAAATGAACCGGCGCGCACGATGCGCTTTCCGCCGAGTGAGACTTTCGCGCCGCGCGCGACCGCCGCTTCGACCTGCTTGACGAGTTGCAACAGGGCAGCTTCGCTCGAGAGTGGTCCCAGGGTTGTCGCTTCATCCATCGGATCGCCCGGCTTCAAGGCCGCAAGGCCGGCGCGGAACTTCTCGTGGAACTTGTCGGCGACTTGTTCGACGACGATGAAGCGTTTCGCCGCGCAACACGTCTGGCCGGCGTTGTACATTCTGCCCCAGATGGCCCACTTGATCGCATGGTCGAGGTCCGCGTCATCCAGGACGATGAACGCGTCGCTTCCACCGAGTTCCATTGAGGAAGGTTTGACATTTGCGCCGGCCTTGGCCGCAATGCTTTTGCCCGCAGCAACGCTGCCGGTCAACGCGACGCCCTTGACGCGCGGATCGTTAACGATCGCGTCCGACTGTGCGTGCGTTACCAGAAGATTCGTGTAGAGACCGGCCGGTGCGCCCGCGTCGGTCAACAGTTTCTCGAAAGCGATTGCGCACTGCGGAACGATACCGGCGTGCTTTACGACGATGACATTGCCTGCCATGAGATGCGGGCCAGCGACGCGTGCGAGCTGGTAATACGGAAAGTTCCATGGCTCAACGCAGAAAATCACGCCCATCGGGCTGCTTTCCATGTGAGCCGTGCCGGTTGTGGGATTGAGCGCGACGGGAGCGAGAAACCGCTCAGCGTTCTTGGCGTAGTAGGCGAGAATATCGGCACTAAATTGCACTTCGCCCCGCGCTTCGCCGATGCGCTTGCCCATTTCGAGCGTCGCTAGGCGCGCAAAGTCGTCAAACTTGTCGTGCAGGATCGCCGACGCTTTGGCGATGATGGTAGCGCGTTCTGCGTACGTTTTGTGCCGCCACGTATCGAAGCATGACTGAGCGGCTGCTAGCTTTTTCTCCAGTTGCTCGTCGGTAATCCCAACGAACGTTTTTAGAGTTTTTCCATCGAAGGGATTGACGCTTTCGTATTCCATTGCGGGCATTGCGTGTTGCAGGGCCATGGTGTGTCGCCTTTTTCTGACGTGCCGTCGAACATGACAGCGCACACAACGTAGCACCAGCGCCAGTAAAGCGGTGTAGTTAAAGTCGGGATTTCTTTTTTGGTTGTAGGGCCTTCACAACGGGTATAAGGTGGGAAAACTAGGCGCGAGCGATGGGCAGCACGACCGTCATCTTCGTGCCGTAACCCTGATCCGACTCCACGCGAACTTCGTTGGCCAAGGTCTTGACCAGGAACAGACCGCGCCCGTCTTCGGTCATTTCGTCGTCGGGAAGGAGCGCAACGAATTTCTCGAGACCTGGGCCCGTGTCGACAACGGTGACGACGGGTGATGCGTCGGACCAGTCGACCTCCATGTTTACCAGACCCGGCGCGTGCTCGACCGTGTTGGCAAGGATCTCGCCGACGATAAGCTCGGCGGTGAAGAGATCCGCATTCGCTCCGGCGAGGCGTTCGATGAACTGCATCACTTCGTGCCGCGCGCTGTGTGCCGAGTAGGCGTGGCTGGAGTGAAAGCTCCAGCTTTGCCGCAGGTTGATCTCGTCGCCGGTGATTGCACCGGTGGTCGGAGCCACGCGCACAACCACGAGCACGGCATCGTCGCTTGGAGCTTCATTGCCGAGCACCGCGTGGCGAATCGTTTCGGCCGGTCGCGGGGAAGGCTTGGTGACCAGCGCGTCGATCGCATTGCGCAACGCCCGCTCGGTAGCGTCGATTTCGCGCGAGAACTCGGTGATGCCGTCGGTGTAAAAAACGACGACGCTCTCGGGCTCCAGTGAGGCGGTGTGGGTGCGATATTCGGTGTTGCCGGCGACGCCGAGCGGAAGCGAACCATACGGCAACTGATGCGCGTGCGCATTCGGACCGGCGAGGATCGGAGAGGGGTGACCCGCACTTGCGTAGCGCAGCGAGCGCGCATCGCGGTCGATGAGCGCAACGAGCGCGGTTGCAACGGTGGGATCGTGCAACTGCAGCAAGCGGTTCACTTTGGTGAGTATCTCGGCGGGGTCGTTGCTGTCGATCGCGGTTGCGACAATGCTCTGGCGAATGCGTCCGGCGCTGACGGCCGCATTGAGCCCGTGCCCGGTAACGTCGCCGATCGAAATTGCGATGCGCCCATCGGGAAGCGCGAACGCGTCGTACCAGTCACCACCGATAAGCACTTCCTGACCCGCGGTGAGATAGAGCGCATCGAAGCGCATGTAGGGATGCTCGGGAAGCGACTGCGGCAGGAACGCAGACTGCAACGTGGTTGCGATGCGGGCCGTGCGCTCGAATGCGCGGCGTTGGTCGTCGATGTCGGTATGGGTTCCATACCAGCGAACGATGTTGCCGCGATTGTCGCGCATCGGCTCGCCTCGCATGAGGAACCAGCGCGACACGCCGTCATCCCGGCGAAGAAGAAGCTCTCGTTCGAAGCGCTTTCCGGCAGCGATCAGTTGTTCCCAATCGGCGATCCCAAGCGAGAGATCGCCCGAGCCGGTGAACTGGTGCCAGCGCTGGTTGAGCCAATCGATCGTTCCGGAGGGATCGGCCGTCCACACCATTTGCGGAAGCGTCTCGGCCAAGACTTTGAAGCGCCGTTCGGCAGCCTGCAGCTGCACGAGCGCAAAGCGCCGTTCGGCGGTCATTGCGCTCAGGACGAGCCCGGTGATGGCGAGCACGGCGGTGAAAACGACGAAGGCGATCATGCGCCCGTTGAGCGTAAGGCTCGTGAACGGGCCGAAATTGTGCACCGTCGCCCAGAGCGCGACCCACGTGATGGCAACCATCAGCGCCGTCATGATCCGCGCCCCGGTTCGCAGCGCTGCCCACACGACGAACGGGTAAAGCGGAAACGCCATCGGGAGCCGCGAGAAAAATTCGAGAAACGCGCACGCGAAGGTGAGCGGCACCGCAATCGCGATTTCGATCGGCGTCGCGTTGCCGGCGAGGATTCCGTTGCGGCGGACGTCGCTCCAAGTAAGGATGAGCGGCGCGAAGAGCAGGACGCCGGATGCATCACCGATCCACCACAGGAGCCACAACGATCCGTACGACGACCACGGAAACACGTGAGCGAGCGCGAGCTGCAGCGTGCCGTTGGTCGCCGTCACCGTCATCGCGAGGATCGAGCCGAACGCGACGAAGACGGCAACGTCGCGTACGCGCACGAAGCTACGATCGAAGTTGAAACGGCGCAGCAAATATGCGCCAAGCACCGGGCCGAGCGTATTCCCGGCCGCGATCGCGAGCGCGGTGATCGCGGACTCGTCTTTCGTGAAGTTTGCGATGAACGCGCCCAGAAAAACCCCGGGCCACATGCGTTTGCCGCCGAGGACGAGCGCCGCAACCGCAATGCCGGTCGGCGGCCAAATGGCAGTGATCTGCTTGACGCCGAACGCCATCGAAAAGCCGATGTAGGCGAAGAGGATGTAGGCGCCGGCGACGACGATGATCCAAGCCGCGTACGCGGCCAGGCCGCGCACGTCGGAGGGCATACGCACCGCTGCAGCCCCGCGAGCTTCGACCTGCGCCATGAGTCGGGCCCTTCGTTTAGCCCGCGAAGCAGACCCCCCACGGGGAGCCCGAGTGGGCGTTAGGTCTTGGTGAAGAAGGGCCGCGTCAAACGGGGTTAATAGCCGGGCGGCCGCTTTAAATGAAACGCCGTGCGCACCTGATATTCCGAAGCGATCGCGGCGAGCGTGGCTTCGCTCCACACGCTCCCGACAAATCCAAGCGCCGTCGGTAGGCCATGTGGACCATAGCCGTTGGGAACGCTGATGCTCGGAATGCCGGCAAGATTTGCCGGCGTCACCGGATCGATCACACCGGGCGCGTTGGGATAGACCTTGTCAAACGGCACGCCGATCGGATAGGCGACGGTCGGCAGCGTCGGAAAGGCCACCGCATCGTACGGCGAGACGCACGTGCGAACGTCGCGATCGATGAACGCGCGCAAGCGCATCGCGTCGACGTAGTCGACGCCGAGCGTCGCATAGGCAATATAGCCGCCGACACGGTCGTCCTTGGATTGCAACTCGCGCGAACGGCCGCTCTCGATGAGCGTGCGAAAGGCCGAGGCACATTCGGCGTTGAGCAATGCTCCAATAACGGCGCCGAACGGATAGTCCGGCAGTTTGACGTTCGTCTCCACATCGGCAAATTGCCGTAGGACGCGCAACGAGGCATTGAAGTTGCGGACGACCGCGGGCTGCGATTTTCCGGTCGCCTGGGCAAAGACGCCGATCTTCGGGCGGCGACTCGCTACCGTAAATGGTTGCGTCTGCGCGGTGGGGTCCTTTGAATCCGCGCCGGCGATCGTGCGCAGGACGGTATTCGTATCGCGTGCCGAGCGCGCCATCGGGCCGAGCTTGTCCGAACTCCACATCAAGGCCATCGCGCCGAAACGGCTCACCCGCCCAAAGGTTGGACGCAGGCCGGTCACGCCGCACATTGCCGAGGGCGTAAGAATCGAACCGTTCGTTTCCGAACCAATGGCAAATCCGACGAGCCCGGCCGCAACGCATGCGCCCGGTCCACTCGAACTTCCGCCGCTCCAATACGCGCGATTCCACGGCGTCCGGCCCGGTCCGGTGAATGACGCATCGGCATCGTTGTAACCAAACCCGCCGGCCAGTTCTACCATCGCGAGCTTGCCGAGCAACACGCACCCCGCGTTTTTGAGGCGCTCGACGATCGTTGCGTCGTAATCGAAGACTTGATCGCGATAGGGCGCGGCGCCCCATGTGGTTGGTGCACCGGTTGCGGCGAGCAGATCCTTCACTCCGTACGGCACGCCGTGGAGCGCGCTCTTGCGGCCGTCGCGCTTCAAGGCCGCGTCGGCGTTCTTGGCTTCGCGCAGCGCGCGATCGTGCATGATCGTGACGACCGCGCCAAGTTGGTTTCCGTAGCGTTCGAGGCGGTCGAGATAGAGCTTGGTGATCTCAAGCGAGCTGATCTGCTTCTTTGCAATGAGGGAACCCAGCGTGGTCGCGTCCGCGAAGGCGAGATCCTCGTCGGTCACGCGTCCACCGAAAATTCCGGCGAGGGGCCGTCACCGCTACGCAGGGCGTGGTGGGCACGAATCGTCTTCCCCGCCGCGAAGCCCTGATCGATGCCGGCCGCGATCGCATCGATCTGCGCGTCGGTCAAGGACGGATCGAACTTTCGCATGCGCAGTGCAAACTCGTGCGCCGCCGACGAGGGCGGCGGAGTCGGGGTCGGAGACGGGGTGGGCGAGGCCGTTGCACCGAGCAGTGCGGCTGCCCCGGCCGTCGCGAGAAACTCCTTGCGCGATTTCATTTCTAATAGCCCAGATAGGAGCGACGAATGCGGTCGTCGTCGACGAGATCGGCGCTGCGGCCTTCGACGGCGACGCGGCCGGTTTCGAGCACGTAGGCGCGCGATGACGAGGAAAGCACGATCTTCGCGTTTTGCTCGGCAACCAAGATCGCGACGCCGTCGCGAGCATTGATCTGCAGCAGCAGCTCGAAGATCTCGCGGACGATCTTCGGCGCAAGTCCGAGCGAAGGTTCATCGAGCAGGAGCAGCCGCGGTCGCATCATCAGCGCGCGCGCGATCGCAAGCATCTGCTGTTCTCCGCCGGAGAGCGTTCCCGCGGCTTGCGCAATGCGTTCGCGTAGCCGCGGAAAGTACGCAAGCACGCGATCGTAGGTCTCGCGCTCTTGCTCGCGATGGCGACCCGTATACGCGCCAAGCTTGAGGTTCTCGGCAACCGTAAGCGATGACAAGGTCCCGCGCCCCTCCGGAACGTGCGCGATGCCCAGACGCGCCGCATCCTCCGGCGCGCCGGTGAACGCCGAGCCGTCGAAGCGGACTTCACCGTTCGTTTTGACCGCCCCGGTAAGCGCACGAAAGGTCGTCGTTTTTCCCGCGCCGTTGGCGCCAAGCAGTGCGACGATCTCGCCTGGTTCCACACGTAGGTCAATACCGTGCAGCGCATCATTCTCGCCGTAGCGCGCGTGCAGCGCGATTGCCTCGAGTAATGCCATGTCAGCCGGCCGTTCCTAGATACGCCTCGATCACGGCCGGATTATGCTGCACGTCCTGCGGCGTTCCGTCGGCCAATAGGCGGCCCGAATCGAGCACCACGATGTGCGTGCACAACTGCATCACCAGACCCATGTGGTGTTCGACCATCAGCACGGTCACTTCCCAATCGGCGGCAAGCTTTGCGATCCGTCGCGCGAGCCCGTCGACCTCTTCATGCCGCAGGCCCGAAGCCGGCTCATCGAGCAGCAGCAACTGCGGTTTACCGGCAATTGCGCGCGCAAGTTCGACGGCCTTGCGCGTGGGGAACGGAAGCGATGCAACGTAGGTGCCGGCAATTGATTCAAGCTCCATATATGCAAGCGCCGCGCGCGCGAGCTCGCGCGACTGCTTCTCCGTCGATGCTGCGCCGGTCGCCCCGATCATGACATTATCAAGCACGCTGAGGCGATCGAAAAGCGCGACGTTTTGAAACGTGCGCGCGATTCTCTTTTTCGCTATCGCGTGCGCCGGCAAGCGCAGCACGTCCTCGCCGTTCACGCTGATCTGGCCCGAGGCGGGATCGTAGAGCCGAGTGATGCAGTTGAAGCAGGTCGTTTTACCGGCGCCGTTCGGACCGATCAGTCCGGCGACCTCACCGCGCTCGACGTCGAACGAGACGTCGGAAAGCGCAGTAACGCCGCCGAACCGCAGGGTTAGGTTACGAACCGATAAGAGCACCTATTTTCGAGCGTCGATCACGAAGCCATAAGGCACGAACAGTCCGTTTACATACTTTCCGAGCTGCTCTTGGCGAATCGGGAAGCGATCGGTCGGCGATGTGCTCAGCGTGACGCCGTCGATGAAGAACGGGTTCTTTTCGTGAAGGTGCAGCGCCGCGTTCATCAGCGATTCGCGCGTCGGGTTTTTGCCGGCGTGCTTGAGTGCGTCGACCATCGTGTACGCGGCAGCCATGCCGTAGATCACGAAGGCGTTGTTGGGGTCTGCTTTCGGAGCGTACTTCGAAAGAATTTCGCGGTACAGCTTCATACCAGGAGCCCCGGACATGCCCTTGTTAGTCGGATCGAGCACGTATTCGGCCGTAATGATACCGTTGGTTGCTCCGGCACCGCCGGCCTTGGTCGCCGCCTGCATGAGGAATTGCGCCGCCGATACATCGGTGAGGTACGTAACTGGATTCCAACCGAGCTTGGCTTTGATAACCATCGATTGCACAGCGAACTTCGGCGTTGCAGCGATCAGCAGCGTGTCGGCACCGCTGGCTTTGAGCGCTTGCATCTGCGAGCCGACGTCGGCATCGGTCACTTCGTAGGACGCGGTCTTCACGACGGTAGGTCCCTTGCCGGCGATAGCCCGTTGGAACCCGGTGACATAGTCCTGGCCGAAGTCGTCGTTTTGATAGATGATTGCTACCTTAGCGTTCTTATTGTGCGCAATGAGGTCTTTGGCGAAGATCTGCGCTTCCGATTGATAGTCGGGGTTGAAAAGGAGCGTGTAGGGATATTTGGTTCCCTCGAGGCCAAACTGCGTCGCTCCCGTCGCGATGAAGAGCTGCGGAATCTTCTGCTGATTCAAATACGGCTGCACCGCGACATTGGGCGCCGTCCCGAGCGTATTGAAGAAGGCAAAAACTTGGTCTTGTTCAGCGAGCTGCTTGACGAGCTGAACGGTCTGCGCCGGATTGTAGCCGTCGTCGACATCTTTATAGACGATCTTGCGGTCGTTGACGCCGCCTTGATCGTTGACGTATGCGAAGTAGGCTTGGATGCCTTGAGAAATCGTTCCATAGGCAGCAGCCGGGCCGCTAAACGGATGCGTGCCTCCGAGCAGAATTTGCGAGCTGGTAACGCCCGGCGCGTCGCCGAGCGCGAGACGAGGGGTTCCGATAAAGTATCCCGCGATCAGTGTCGAAGCGATCGCGAGCACGCCGAGACGACGAGAAAAGTGCATGGTTACCTCCTACTGAGCGTGCGAAGTGCGCCGGCAATCCCGCCGGGCATCAGGATCATGACGAGGATGAGTGCGATACCGTAGATGAGCGATGTTGCGGCGACGTTGATGGACTGCGCGGCGAGGGGCAAGAACTCGACCACCAAGCCGCCGATGACGGCGCCCCATAGTGAGTCGAGACCGCCGATCACGACGCCGATGATCAGCGTGAGCGAGAGTTGCAATCCGAAGGTGTCGGGACTGACGTACGCGGTGGCGATCGCGACCAGCGCGCCCGCGATACCGGCGTATGCCGCGCTGAGCGCAAAAGCAAACGTTTTATAGGGAACCGGATTGATCCCGAACGAGGCCGCAGCGATCTCGTTGTCGCGAAGCGCTCGCAAACTGCGCCCGATACGTCCACGCAGGATGAACCACGTGATGAGCAGCAGCAATGCGGCGATTCCCCACGACTCTGCGTAGATCACTCTCGAGTCGCGCGAGAAGGACAGTGTTACGCCTTGCGCGCCGCCGGTGATCCAGCCGAAGCGCTTGATCAATGGCGACACGGAAACGGCAAGGGCAAATGTTGCAAGCGCGAGATACGCGCCCGTCAGACGCAATGCAATCAGCCCGACGACACCGCCGAGGACGAAAGCGACGACGGCCGCTATCGGGATCGCCAATTCCGGCGGCCATCCCGCGCTATGCACGAGGATTGCCACCGTGTATCCGCCCGCAGCCATGAATGCACCCTGCCCGAGCGAGATTTGTCCGTTGGTCCCGGTCAAAACCGTTAACCCCAAAATCGCACACACGTACGCGCCGGCAAACGCAAATTGAAACGTGAGGAACGACGGAATCACGAACGGCAGCGCGGCAAACAGCACGACGGCCGCTATGACGGGAACGAGACGACGCGCTTGTATGTTCATACGCGGGTCACGCTCTGTTTCCCGAAAAATCCGCTCGGCCGTATGACGAGCACGAGCACGATGATCAGGAACGCCGCCGGTAAGCGCAGGTCTGTGCCGATAAACGAGACATATGTTCCCATCAGGTTGAGCGCTACGCCAAGGATCAAACCGCCCACCACGGCACCCACCGGACTATCGATGCCGCCCAGTACGGCAGCCGCGAATGCGTAGACGACCAGTCCCGTCATCATGTTCGGCTCGAGAAAGACAATCGGCGCGATCATGACCCCGGAGATGGCGCCGACCACCGCCGCGAGTCCCCATCCGAGCGCAAGCATCCACCCTACGCGGATACCCAGCACGCGACTCTCCGCCGGATAGAGCGCCGCAGCGCGCATCGCGAGTCCAAGGCGCGTGCGGCCGAAGAAAAACCACAGCACGGCGAGCATGCCCAGACACGTGACGATCACGCCGAGATCCTGCGCGGAGAGTACGACCGAACCGACCCGAAGGGTGGTCTCCGGAAACGGACTCGGAAACGAATGCACCTGGTAGCCCCAAATCCAACCCGCGAGACCATTGATCGAGATCAATAAGCCCAACGAAACGATCACAATCGTCAGCGGCGAGGCGCGCTCGATGGGGCGGATCACGATGCGTTCGATTGCCACGCCCCCCGCAAACGCGATGAGCACCGTGAGTGCGAATGAGATCCAGATCGGCACGCCGCGATCGATGAGCGTAAACGCGATGAACGTCGAAAACATCGCCATCTCGCCTTGCGCGAAATTGATGACATTCATCGAACGATAGATGAGCACGAGCGCCAGCGCCATGCTGGCAATGATCGAGCCGGTTGCAAGCCCGCTGACGACTTGCTCAGCCAGCTCCGATGTCAGCATGCGAGGTAGCGCCGAACGTGATAATCGCGATCGCCGAAAAGGCGTTCGACGAAGGTCATGCGCTTGAAGTAGTGTCCGATCTTATATTCCTCGCTCATGCCGATCGCGCCGTGAAGCTGAATCGCCTGTTGCCCGATGAACCGGCCGGACTTCGCGATTTGCGCCTTTGCCGCCGAGATGGCGCGCTTGCGCGCTACCGCGTCGGGCTGCGACTCGACCGTCATCGCCGCATGGTAAGCCATCGAGCGAATCAGCTCGAGTTCGATATACATCTCCGCCATTCGATGCTGCAATGCCTGGAAAGAACTGAGCGGAACGCCGAATTGCTGCCGCATTTTCAGGTATTCGACTGTTGTCTCAAGCATGACGGCGCATAGACCAAGCGCCTCCGCGCACAGCGCAGCCGTGGCGGCGTCGACTCCGGCTTCCAACGCAGACAGCGCCTCGCCGGGCGGCGCGATTACGGCATCCTCGTTGAGGGTGACGCCATCGAACTGCAGCGTAGCGACGTCGTGCCCGTCTTCACCGGGGTAAGGCGTGCGCGTGACGTTCTCCGCCGACGCGGGAACCATGAAAAGTGCAATGCCGTCGGCGGTTCGGGCCGAGACGATGTACGTGTCGGCCGCTTGCGCATCGAGCACGCGGACCTTGGTGCCGCGCAGCTTCCAACCGCCGGCATCGCGCTCCGCACGAACGTCGACGCTCGCCGGGTCGTAACGCGCGCCGGGTTCTTCATACGCAACCGCGAAGCGGCGACGGCCTTCGACGACGTCCTCGATCAGATCGCGGCGATTCGCAGCGTACAGCACGGTTCCGGCGAGGACGACGTGCGAGACGAACGGTGAGACCACGAGTCCGCGGCCGAGCTGTTCCATCAACAGCAGCGTTTCGGTCGCGCTACCGAAACCGCCCACGTCTTCCGGTGCGCCGATCGCAAGCCAGCCCAGCTCAGCGAACTGCTTCCAATGATCTCGCCGCGCACCGTTCGAGGAACCGTTTGTCGCAAAGCGCGCGACGCTGTCGCGCAAGAGCACTTGCTCGGGAGTCAGCGTGAAGTCCATCGTCTATACTTTCAGAATCTGCTTGGCGATGATGTTTTTTTGGATCTCGTTGGAGCCGGCATAGATCGTGGCTTTGCGAAAATTAAAGTAGTGGCGCGCGAGCGCGACGTCGGCGTACGGGCCGCCCGCATCAAGCGCGAGTTCGGTAAGTGCCTGCTGAATCTCGGTCCCTTTGAGCTTGAGGATCGAGGATTCGGGACCCGGGCGCGTCCCCGCGGATTCCGCTGCGAGCACGCGCAACTCGGTGAATGCAAGCGCGGTCAGTTCGATGTCGACTTCGGCGATACGTTCGTCGAAACGCCGATCTTCGATCCCTTCGCGCTCGCGCAGTGCGCTGAGCTGCGTGAGCATTTGCCGGCACGCGGCGATGCCGGCGGTACCGGTGCGCTCGTGTTCGAGCAGAAACTTGGCGTACGTCCAACCGCCGCCTTCGTCCCCGACGCGATTGGTTACCGGTACCTCGACGTTCTCGAGGTGGACCTCGTTGATCTCTTGACCGCCGTCGATCGTCGTGATGGGACGTACGCTCACACCGGGCGTGCGCATATCGACCAAAATGAACGAGATGCCTTCTTGGCGCTTTTTCTCAACCGGTGACGTGCGCGCAAGCACGAAGATCCAATCCGCCCACTGCGCGGCGGTAATCCACGTTTTCGTACCGTTGATCACGTAGACGTCGCCTTTGCGCTCGGCCTTGGTTGAAAGCGAGGCGAGATCGGAGCCCGAGCCGGGCTCGGAATACCCTTGGCACCAGAAATCCTCGCCGGAGAGAATGCGCGGAAGAAAGCGCGCGCGCTGTTCGTCGTTGCCGAACTGGATGATGACCGGCGCGACCATGCTCAGACCGAAAGGCAGTAAACGCGGCGCCCAACCATATGACAGTTCCTCGGAAAAGATGTGCCGACGGATCGGATCCCAACCCGTGCCGCCGTACTTGGCGGGCCAGTTCGGCGCGATCCAACCGCGCTCGAACAGCAGGCGCTGCCAGCGGTAGTAATCGTCTTTCTCGAGGTGCTCGCCGGCTTGCATCTTGCGCCGAATATCATCGGGCAAGCGGGTCGTGATAAACTCACGCACCTCCGCGCGAAACGCCCGCTCCTCCGGGCTGAAGGTCAAATTCATAACGGTTCGGTTCCTGGTGCAGGGGATGTGACAAGCCGTTTTGTCGAATGACTCTTTTCAACCTGCGCTAGAGGACCATATGGCCGACGTGGTAGACCAAGCACTCGTAGAGAAGCCGAGCCGCCGTTACGGCGGACTCTCGGACGCGCAACGCCGCGCCGAACGGCGCGCGCGTTTGCTTGCGGCCGGGTTGGAATTGTTCGGCACCATCGGCTTCTTGAAGACAACCATTCCGGCAATCTGCATGGCGTCCGGTGTGACCGCGCGTCACTTCTATGAAGAATTTCCTTCGCGCGAAGCGCTCTTGCGCGCGATCCTGGACGAAATCGCGGAACACGCGCACGACATCGTGCGTGAGAAATTGCGTTCGACCGACAAGCCGGTGTACGAACGGATGCTCGCGTCGAATCGCGCCTACTATACGTATTTCACGCAAGATCCGCGCCGCGCGCGCATCTACGCGTTGGAGAGCCTGGGCGTAAGCCCCGAACTGGAGCAGCACCGTCGCGACCTGCGCGAACGCTCGATCAAGCAGCTCACCCGCGCCACGGATTTCCTCGAGCCGACCGGCGTACTGCACGATCTCGATAGCCGGCTCATCTCCATCGGCCTCGGGAGCGCGGCCGTCGCGATTCTCGCTGAGTGGGTTCTCGCGTCAAACAAACCCAGCGTCGAAAAGATGGCCGAAATGCTCACCGTCTTTTGGACGCGCACCTTGCGCCTGGATTAGGGCGCGCTTAACCAAACTGCGCCATCGTTTAAAACGTCCTTAACTTCGTTTCGCTACAGTTGGGAGCAGTCGGCGCGTTGTTAGCAACGCGCGTTCGTTCGCTTTGTGGGCCAAGAGGTGGTTTTCGTGCAGCATTTCCTTGCCGATCTGACCCCCGCGACCTTGCTCTTACTATGCCTAGCACTGTTGCTGGCATTCTCGTTTGAAGCGATCAACGGTTTCCACGACACGGCTAACGCCGTGGCCACGGTGATCTACACGCATACCCTGCGGCCGTGGGTCGCCGTCATTTGGTCGGGCTGCTGGAATTTTCTCGGCGTGTTAACGTCGAGCGGTGCCGTCGCGTTCGGCATCATCGCCCTGCTGCCGGTGGAACTGGTCATTCATTCCGGTACGGGTGCGGGATTTGCGATGGTCTTTGCGCTCTTGATCTCCGCGGTGATTTGGAACTTCACGACCTGGTACTTCGGTATTCCGGCGTCGAGCTCGCACACGCTGATCGGTTCGATCGTCGGCGTGGGCTTGATGAATGCGTTTGTATCGCACCACCCCTTCGGCGACGGCGTCAACTGGGGCAAGCTACAAGACACGCTATCGGCGCTGCTCTTTTCGCCGATCATCGGGTTCGCCGGTGCCGGGCTGCTGCTCTTGCTGCTCAAGTACGTGATCCGCAATCCCAAGTTGTACCAGGCGCCCGAGGGCGAGACGCCGCCGGTCTGGTGGATTCGCTCGTTGCTCGTGCTCACGTGTACCGGCGTGAGCTTCGCCCACGGCTCGAACGACGGACAAAAAGGCATGGGGCTGATCATGCTGATCCTCATCGGCATCTTGCCGGGGGTCTACGCGATCAACCCCGACACGTCGCAAACGACCCTGATAAAAATCGTTGCCGACAGTAAGTCGGTTGCGCCGATCCTTGCGGCCAAGGTGCAGCCGGGCGTTGCGACCCCATCAGAACAAGATGCCGAGAACGACCTTTCGGACTTTCTCAAGTCGGGCGCAAAAGCCGTTCCGGCGACGTTCAGTGCGCTCCAATTCGAGAACGCGAAGATCGCGGATATCGTCGCGTCGCAACCCACCATCGATCAATTGACGGACGCGCAACGCGCTGACCTACGCACGAAGACGTACCTGGTCAGCGCATCGATCGCAAAGTTCAACAAGGGCGGCAAGGTCTTCACCGATCCCGATCAAGCCAAAGCACTGACCGCCTTCGCCAAAGAACTCGACGGCATCACGAAGTTCATCCCGGTGTGGGTGAAGTTCATGGTCGCCTTGTGTTTAGGCATCGGCACGATGATCGGCTGGAAGCGCATCGTGGTCACGATCGGCGAGAAGATCGGGAAATCGCATCTCACGTACGCGCAGGGCATGTGCGCCGAATTGATCACGTGGGCAACGATTCAGAGCGCTGACGTGCTCGGGCTACCGGTCAGTACGACGCACATCCTGTCGTCGGGTGTCGCCGGCACGATGTTCGCAAATAGGTCAGGCCTGCAGACGGCAACGCTGCGTAACATCGCGCTCGCGTGGGTGCTGACGATTCCGGTTACGGTCTTCCTTGGTGCCGGGATCTTCGGCGGGGCGCTGTACGTCGTGCTCCATTTCTTCTCGCACTAGGGGCTACAGTTCGCGGACAAGGTAGCGAACGGTCTTGCCGCCGCGATCGGCAACGCGAGCGCGACCAACCTCGACGAATCCCATGACCTCATGGAACGCATCGGACTGCGGGTTGGGCGGCTCGAAGTAGACCTCGGCGCAGACAACGCGGTGTCCGTCGGCGCGTGCCGCGGCGATGAGATCCTCGTACAGGCGGCGAGCAAGACCACGGCCGCGCGCGCGCTCCGTGACGGCCACGCGGTCGACGTAGACGAAGCGTGGATAGCGTTCCGCAAACCAGCGAAAGTTCGGGCTGTCATAGGGTGCGCGCTCATCGAACGCGATCAGCATTCCGTCCCGGTCCGGCGTAAGCACCGCGCGATAGGCGTTGCCGATCATTGCTCGCAGCTCGGATTCGGTCGCGGGCCACAGCTGCGCTTCGCATTCCTGGTTGATCGCAAGGAACGCGGCAATATCGTCATCCATCTCGGGCAAAATATCTTCCGGCTTGGGGCTCGCAGTCCTGGACAGATGGGTGCGAAGGCGTGCAGATTGAGCTATGCCTTGTAGGTGCGTGTGCCAATTGCCGTCGCTCTTCTTGCCATGGGCTTCGTGGTTGCTCGAGGCGAAGCGTGGAGTGCCCAAACGGCGTCACTCGATCTGCTGCGCCGCGCCACCGATCCAAATCCGACCCTGAAATCGTATACCGCGTCGGCCAAGCTCGACGCGACGCTGCACGTCGTCATTCCGGTTCACAAGAGCTTCGACGGCACGGTGTACTATCTCAAGCCCAAGCGCGAGATCGAATTTCAAAACGTCTCGGGGTCGCTGAGCAGGTTCAAAGACCTCGTGACCTCGACGCCGTCATATGACAGCGCGATGGCGCAGTACACCGTCACGGCGCTCACGGATGACGGGTCCGAATCGAGTTACTCGCTCGTCCCCAAGAAGCCGGGCAGCCGCGTGAAAAGCCTGACCGTTCGCGTCAACGATCAAAACGCGCTGGTCGACCTAGCGCTCTGGTCCTACACCAACGGCGGTTCGTTGCAGTTCGTGCAGACCTATGGCGAGCTTGGTGTTTTCCGTCTTCCGGCCAAAGCGGACATTGCGGCGCGCTTCCCCGACTACAGCGTCGACGGCACGATCACGTTCGCGAACTACGTTCCGAATGCGCCGGTCTCGCCGTCCGTCTTTGCGAGTCCGAAACCGTGAAAGCAGAACCGGCGCCGAGTAAAAAAGTATCCACTGCGGACATCTTTATTACATTTCTGATCATTGGCGCGACGAGCTTTGGCGGCGGCGTCGTCGCCTATCTGCGCAACGCGCTGGTCACGAAGAAGAAATGGCTCGACGACAGTCACTTTCTGGAGTTGATGTCGATCAGCAACACGCTCCCGGGCCTCAACGCCACGAACATGTCGATCCTGGCGGGCGATCGCGTCGGTGGAGCGATCGGTTCGATTGCGGCGATGGTGGGAATGTGTTTGCCGGGCTTCATCTTTATGACCGTTGCCGGAATTCTCTACGGCGAGCCCGGCGACCGTACGCTGGTGACGGCGGCGCTGCGCGGCGTAGCCGCGGCGGCCGTCGGACTGATTGCGGCGACGTGGTTTCAGATCGGCAAGAAGTCGGTCAAGGGATTTTACGACGCATTTTTTATTCTTGCTGCGGTCATTTTGGTAAATCAAGTCAAGCTTTCCGTTCCGATCGTGCTCTTGATAGTCGGCGCCCTTTCAATTTTCACGCATCGACCGGCGAAAGAACACCCGCCCGATAAGGATTCCGAATGGATCAGATTCCTGCAATAGCGCGGGTCTTTGCGTACCTCTCGTTGCTAACGATCGGCGGCGGGATGGCCGCGTACCCCGAGATGAAATCGCTGGTCGTCGACGTTCACCACTGGCTGACGGACGCGCAAGTCATTCACATTTATAGCGTTGGGCAGATGGCGCCGGGGCCGAACATGATGATGGTTGCGGCGATGGGTGAGCGCATCAGCGGCCTCGCGGGCGCCGCGGTCGCCGCGCTTGCGTTCTTCGTGCCCACGGGAATCTTGACGTTCGGGGTCGGACGCGCATGGACTCGGCTCGCGAATTGGCCCTGGAGAGACGCGATTCAAAAGGGCCTCGCCCCCGTGGCCATCGGTCTGGCTGTCGCTGGTCTCGTCTCCTTCGGGCGGGGCTCGATCACCGGGTGGGTGACGGCAGCGATCGGGCTGATCGTGTTTGCCGCGACGATGCGGACCAAAATCAATCCTGCGCTGCTCATTCTCGGCGGAGCAGTCGTCGGCGTTATCGCACTGCGATAGAGGAGCTGCCATGGCTACCGCAATCACCGCTCGCGAATTCAAGCTGCTGCTCAAACCGGAACTGTTTATGACCAAACAGGCGGTTCTGCAGTTCAACGATCGATTGACCAAGCTTTCAAAGGACGCCGGCGTCGTCTATGAGCCGTTCGATCGCGTCGACTCGGAGATGCGCCAAGTGCAGTTTTTTGACACGCCGGAATGCGTCTTTCGCGACAACCGCGTCATCCTGCGGCTTCGTCGCGATGCGTCGAGCGGGTTCCCGGATGAGACCTATGAGGTGACCTTCAAGCGGCGCTCGCCCGAGTTCGATGAAGCCGCGGACTTTAATATCAATACCACGATGAAAGAGATCACGATAAAGAAGAAGTTCAAAGAAGAGATTATCCGCGGCGATACCTTGGGAACGATCAAGAGCATTTATTCGAACAACCTGATCGGCTACTACCCGGTGGCAAAGTTTGAGCGTCCGCTTTCGGAGATCGTCGAAATCTTTCCGGGTCTCCAAACCTTCAATCTTGACGGGACCAAGACGGTGTCGGCGGTGGGCGGCGCGCGCGTGCTCGAAATCGGGGCGCGTCTGGGCATCTACAACTTTGGAAAGAAC
The DNA here is from genome assembly GCA_963833045.1 of Vulcanimicrobiota bacterium. GTDB lineage: Bacteria > Vulcanimicrobiota > Vulcanimicrobiia > Vulcanimicrobiales > Vulcanimicrobiaceae > Aquilonibacter. The sequence continues at coordinate 27,959 of CAWHWL010000011.1, read as the reverse complement.
ACGTCGGCGCACGCCGACCTTGCGCTCTGGACTCGCCCGGCTACCGACAAATTCAACGTTCTCGTCGCCGAATTCGGCTGGTCGTATCACATGCAAGGCGACGGCAGCAAACAGAAGAAGGCGCACAAAGCGGCGGACGAGTTTTTCAAGGAACTGCAGAAGCCGCTGGCCGATTACCTCTTCGACGGGTCGACCAAGACGGCGCTGATCTACGGCGTCAACGAAGTGTGAGCACCGTTTGTCGCGATCGCTCCCTCAGTGGAAGCGTGGTTTTCCATGATGTCATAGAACGGCTTGATAAGGTCGATCGGCATCGGGAAGATGATCGTCGAATTGCTTTCACCGCCGACCTCGGTCAGGGTTTGCAAGTAGCGCAGCTGCATAGCGGCCGGGTCTTCTGAAAGTATTTTCGCGGCGTTAAGGAGCGTCTGGGCAGCCTGAAACTCGGCGTCGGCGTGAATGATCTTCGCGCGCCGGTCACGTTCGGCTTCGGCTTGTTTGGCGATCGAGCGGATCATATTTTCGGTCAGCGTGACTTCACGAATCTCCACGCTGATGACTTTGATCCCCCAGGATTCCGTTTGTACGTCCAGCGTGCTTTGAACGTCGGCATTGAGCTCGTCGCGCTTGGCCAGCATCTCGTCGAGTTCGTGCTCGCCGAGGACCGAGCGCAGCGTCGTTTGCGCCAGCATGTTGGTCGCACCGAAGAAGTTCTCGACCTGAATGATCGCCTTCTCGGCGTCCACCACGCGGAAGTATAGGATGGCATCGACTTTGAGGGACACGTTGTCGCGAGAGATCACGTCCTGGCTTGGCACCTCCATCACGACCGTGCGCAAATCTACCCGCACGACCTGCTGCACGAACGGCACGATGAGGATGAGACCCGGGCCCCGGACGCCGTCAAAGCGGCCCAGACGAAAAACGACGGCGCGTTCGTACTCGCGCAGAATCTTGATGCTGGACGCGAGCACGACAAGCAGAAGCACCGCGATGGGCAGGTACAGTATGGTGGACGACATGGTAAATCTTTCTGTGCGCGTTTGTTACGACGGCGCGGTCAAGCGGAGCCGGCGGCGCATCTCCGGCGTGGGCAGTTTGATATCTTTGGCGAGCCGCGCGAACGCCAGAAGTCTGATCGTTATCCAGGTGAGATCGAATTCGTACCATTGCAGCCCGTGGCGAGCGGAGAACGGGAAGGCGTGATGGTTGTTGTGCCATCCCTCACCCCAGCCTAAGAGCCCAAGCCACCAGCAGTTGGTCGAGCGATCGGTCGTGCGATAGGTGCGATAGCCGGTTGTGTGGCTGGCGCTGTTGATCAGCCACGTAACGTGGTAGACGACGACGGATCGCACGAAGATTCCCCAGACGATCCACGGCCAGCCGCCGAGCGCGAACAAGAGCAGTGCCAGGGCCGCTTGCAACTGCAACTGGTTGTTTTCGAGGAAAACGTAGTAGGGGTCCGTTGTTAAATCGGTGACGGCGCGGCGGTATTCGTCGCCGTGCTCTCGCAAGTGCGCTTTCGAATAGAGCAGCCATTCGAAGTGGGACCAGAAGAAGCCGAGGTTCGCGTTGTGCGGATCGCCTTCGTGGTCGGAATGGGCGTGATGAATCCGGTGCGTGCCGACCCAACTGATCGGGCCGCCCTGCAACGCCAGCGTGCCGAGCAGTGCGACCGCATATTCAAGCGGCTTGGCGACGCGCAAGCTGCGATGTGTCAGCAGACGGTGAAATCCGAGTGAGATGCCAACGCCACTCGTCGCATAGATGAGGACGAACATGACGATCACGGCCGACGGCGCAAAGAATATCGGCAGAAGCGCCAAGAGCGCGCCGACGTGAAGCGCCGCCAGCGCCGCCCCGACGCGCCAGTCAAATCGCGAGGGCGTTTTCGCGGAGTGGTCCATACCCGTCAATCGTAGAGCTTGTGAGGGTGGCGCGATATCGTGGAATGCAGGATATCCAAGCCGGGAGGCGCCGTCCCGGTTGATTCGGTCATTCCACTATGGAAAATCCAGGCGCCACATGGGAGCATAGAGACGTCGGGAGAGCCGACAGAGACGATTTACATTGGAAACTAGAGTCGCGCCCCAAGACCGCCGCCATGGTAATCGCCGGCGGTCGGGCGTTGCCGGAGATACGGCTCCGCAGGAATTGACGTCGGATTCGGCTGCGCGGATCCTCGTAGAGCACCTCTTTGAGCAGCACTTCTTGGCAATTCCAGGCGTCGATATCGGCACCGCCTACGTGCTGGCCGACGATCAGGCGCGTGTCGGCGGCGACCTCATCGACATCTATCAGTTCAACAACGGCTCGGCGGCGATTTCGATCGCCGACATCTCGGGCAAGGGAATGAAGGCCGCAGCGCAGGCAGCGCTCGTGAAGTATGGCCTGCGCGCATATGTCTCTTCCGGGTTGACACCGGCGCAGGCGCTACGCTGCCTCAACGTCCTCTATCTCGAGACCTCGGCCTTCGATAAAGCCGATCGCGAATCGTTCGTCAGCGTCTTCTTGGGAATCGTCGATCCCGAGCGAAAGATCATGACGTACGCATCGGCGGGTCACGATCCCGCCATTTTTATGAGCAGCGATAAGCCTCCGATAACACTGGCGCCCACGGCTCCGATCATCGGCGTCTTCGAGGAATCGCAAAAGCTCTTTCATCAGCGCTCGATCTACTTGCAGCCCGGTATCTCAACCCTTATCCTCGGGACGGATGGACTCACCGAGGCGCGATCGCCGGCGGGCGATTTCATCCCGCGAGAAGACCTCATGGCCAGAATCGACGCGAATCGCGAGCGATCCGCTCAAGCGCACGCCGACAATTTACTTGACGCGGCGTTCGAATTTTGCGGAAGAAAGCCACAAGACGACATCGCGATCATCGCAGCCCGTTTCACCTGAGCTTCTCAAGAAAGCGCTTGGCCGTGAATTTCACCATAGTCGAGTACGTAGGTCACTTTGTTTGCGCGCGCACTCTGCAAGGGTAAGACTTCGAGACCACTATGAATACAAGCGATTTTCTCCTCGAACGTCTGGTCGACTGGGGTTTCTACCGCATCTACGGTTATCCGGGCGACGGAATCAATGGAATCATGGGCGCGTTCGATCGCATCGGCGACAAGCTCAAATTCATCCAGGTCCGCCACGAAGAGATGGCCGCCTTTATGGCGTGCGCGCACGCGAAGTTTACGGGCGAGACCGGCATCTGCCTTGCGACCTCCGGCCCTGGCGCGATTCACTTGCTCAACGGCCTCTACGACGCGAAGATGGATCACGTTCCCGTGGTCGCCATTGTCGGGCAGGCCGCGACATCGGCGCTCGGCGGGTCGTACCAACAAGAAGTCGATCTGCAAGTTCTGCTGCAGGACGTTACGGAATACGTCTACACGGTCTCGAACCCGGCGGCGATGCGCCATGTGGTCGATCGCGCCGTGCGAACGGCCAAAGGTATGCGCGCCGTTACCTGTGTGATCGTACCAAAAGACGTGCAGGAAATGGCGGCGGTTCCCGAGCCCCCGCGCGCGCACAACATGATGAGCAGTAGTGTCGGATACAGCGCGCCGATCGTCGTCCCCGCGCAGCGGGATTTGCAACGAGCGGCAGATATTCTCAACGCCGGCGCACGCGTCGCGTTGATGGTCGGCCAAGGGGCCTCCGGCGCGACCGACGAGGTTCTCGCCGTTGCCGATCGCCTGGGGGCGGGCATCGCCAAAGCGCTGCTTGGAAAATACGTCGTTCCCGACGATCTGCCATACGTGACCGGCACGCTGGGCTTACTCGGAACGCGCCCGAGCTACGACATGATGAACGACTGCGATACGCTCTTGATGGTTGGGACTTGCTATCCTTATTCAGAGTTCTTGCCAAAGCCAAGTCGTGCTCGCGGCGTCCAGATCGATATCGATCCCCGCAATGTCGGCTTACGTTTCCCCACGGAAGTCAATTTGATCGGCGACAGCCGCGAGACGCTTGCGGCGCTCTTGCCGCTGCTCAAACCGAAAGCCAACAACGCTTGGCGCGAGAAAATCGAGAAGGGTCAGAAAGGTTGGCACTCCGAGGAAGAGGCGCGCTGCCACGTCAAGGGCGATTTGATCAACCCGCAGCTCGTGTTCTGGGAGTTGAACAAACGGCTACCCGAGAAGGCGATTCTCACCGGTGACGCGGGCACGCCGACGAATTGGTTTGCGCGCAACATTCAGATGCGGCGCGGCATGAAATCCTCGCTCTCGGGAAGCTTGGCGACGATGGGCTCGGCGGTTCCGTATGCGATTGCCGCGAAGTTCGCCTATCCGGACCGAGTCGTCATCGCGTGTGCCGGCGACGGCGCGATGCAAATGAACGGCAGCGCGGAGTTGCTGACCGTCAAGAAATATTGGAAGACATGGTCCGACCCGCGGTTGATTATCCTCGTCCTCAACAACTCGGATCTCAACCAAGTGACCTGGGAGATGCGCATCGAATCCGGCGATCCGAAATACGAAGCCTCACAAGAGCTGCCGACGTTCAACTACGCGCAGTACGGGGAGTCGCTCGGTCTGTGCGGCATTCGTGTCGAACGAAGCGAGGATATCGGCGGCGCGTGGGATCGGGCGCTGGCCGCGGATCGGCCGGTCGTTTTCGACGCGGTCGTCGATCCGAATATCACGCAACTTCCACCCCACATCAGCCTCGAGCAGGCACATAATTTGTTTTCGGCACTGGCGAAGGGCGACCCGGACGAGAGCGGCGTGATCAAGGCGTCGATCAAAGAGGTTCTGGCCGGGTTTCTTCCACACCGCGCGGGCAAGTAAGCGTGGCTTCGGCGGTATCGCTACGGACGCAGGCGCGCATAGATTCGCTCGAGGTGCGAGCATACAAAATCCCAACCGCGACGCCGGAATCCGACGGGACCCTGGAGTGGGACGCGACCACGCTGGTCTATGTGGAGGTAAACGCCGGAGGGCAGACCGGAATCGGCTTTACCTACGCCGATGTCGGCACCGCAAAACTCGTCGATTCGCTGCTGCGTGAAACAATCGTTGGAACCGACGCGCTTCAAATCGGGGCGCGCTGGAACGACATGTACGGAAAAACCCGCAATCTCGGTCACGACGGCATCACGTCGATGGCGATCTCCGCAGTCGACGTCGCGCTGTGGGATCTCAAGGGGAAGATCCTCGGCGTCCCGACGTACGCGCTCCTAGGCGCGGTCCGAGAGAGCGTGCCCGTGTATGGGAGCGGCGGCTTTACCGCGTATTCGCAGGCACAACTGTGCGAGCAACTCGCGGGTTGGCTTGCGGCCGGCATTCCGCGCGTGAAGATGAAGATCGGCCGCGATCCGCGAGCGGATATCGAACGTGTGGCCGCCGCTCGCGGCGCGATCGGCGCCGCCGCCGAGCTCTTTGTCGATGCCAACGGCGCGTATGGGGTTGCGCAGGCGATCGATCAGGCACGGTATCTCGCCGAACAGCACGTGACGTGGTTCGAGGAACCCGTTTTTCGCGAAGACTACGTCGGCACGCGTCATGTGCGCGAGCGGGTGCCGCCCGGAATGGAGATTTCCGATGGTGAGTACGGCTACGGGCTCTACGAGTTTGCGCGAATGATCGACGCTCAAATGTTGGACGTGCTGCAGGCCGATGCTACGCGTTGCGGCGGATTCTCCGGCTTGCTCGCGGTCGACGGGCTCGCCCAAAGCACGATGACTCCGCTTTCGACGCACTGCGCGCCACATCTGCATCTGCACGCCGCATTGGCCTGCAAGCAGTTACGCCACATCGAATATTTTTACGACCATTATCGGATCGAGCAGATGCTCTTCGACGGCGCCGCCGAGCCGGTCGACGGTCGACTATCCGCCGATCCGGATCGGCCCGGTATCGGCCTCGAGCTGCGCCGCGCGGATGCCGAGCGCTACCTCCTTTAAGGAAAGACGGTCATGATCCGAATTCTCGAAGCCGTTGAAGCAACGCATGCCGGTCGCAACGGCGTGCATCCGCACCGCACGCAGCGGCCTGGGGCCGTCAACAGCGCCGATGTCGACGCCGTGGGGTTGGAAGCCGAACTGCGCGGCAGCGTGCGCGGGGAAGTGCGGTTCGATACGAGCACACGCGCGATGTATGCGACCGATGCGTCGAATTATCGGCAGGTCCCGATCGGGCTCGTCGTTCCCAAAGACGCGCAGGACGTAGAACGCACGCTTGCAGCGTGCCGCAAATTCGGAGCGCCGGTCTTTTCACGCGGCGGCGGTACGAGCCTCGCCGGTGAAGGCTGTAACGCGGCGGTCGTGATGGACTTCAGCAAATACATGAACGAGATCGTCGAGATCGATTGGGCGGCTAAGACGGCCCGCGTACAACCCGGCTGCGTCAACGACGATCTGCGCAACAAGGCCGAGGAACGCCATCTCACGTTCGGCCCCGATCCGGCAACCCACGATCGCAACACGTTTGGCGGAATGATCGGGAACAACTCGTGCGGCATGCACGCGCAGATGGCCGGGAAGACCGAAGAGAACGTCGAGGAGCTGGAGATCGTCACCTACGACGGCCTGCGAATGCGCGTCGGCCGAACTTCGGATGAAGAACTCGCGCGTATCATCGCCGCCGGCGGCCGCAAAGGCGAGATCTATGCGCAGCTGCGAGATCTCCGAGACAAGTACGCCGACAAGATTCGCGAGATATTTCCCGATATTCCGCGGCGCGTCTCGGGCTTTCCACTCAACGAGTTATTGCCGGAGAACGGCTTTAACGTCGCGCGAGCGCTGGTCGGCACCGAAAGCACGTGCATCACGGTCGTTGAGGCGACGGTTCGATTGGTCCACAGCCCGCCGCACCGCGCTATCGTGATCCTCGGCTTTGCGGATCTGGCCACGGCTGCCGATCACGTCCCGTTCTGCGACCTTCATAAGCCGATCGCGCTCGAAGGCATGGCGGCCTCGATGTTCCGCTACATGCGGCTCAAAGGCGAATCGGAACGCGGCCGCGCGATGTTTCCGGCGGGCGACGGCTGGCTCATCTGCGAGTTCGGCGGCGATACGAAGCAGGAGGCGTCCGATCGCGCGCACGGCTTAATCGAAGCGATCAAAGCGCAACCCGATCCGCCTTCGGTGAACTTCTTCGACGACCACGAAGAACAGGAGCGGTTTTGGCGCTTTCGCGATAACGCGTTGGGCGCGACCTCGAAGATTCCGAATCAAGCCGACTACTACCCGGGCTGGGAAGACTCCGCCGTCGATCCCAAACGCCTTGGCGATTATATTCGCAAGTTTCAGGCGATGCTCGACGAGTACGACTACAAAGGCTCGATCTATGGGCACTTCGGGCAAGCTTGCGTTCACGTCAGCATCAATTTCGATCTTTTCACCGCAGCCGGGATCGCGAAGTACCGCGAGTTCGTCACGAAGATGGCACATATCTGCGTCGAGCACGGCGGCTCGCTCTCCGGTGAACACGGTGACGGTCAAGCACGCGGGGAGTTGTTGCCGATCATGTACGGCGACGAGCTGGTGCAAGCATTTTGGGAATTCAAGTCGATCTGGGATCCCGAACACAAGATGAATCCCGGCAAGGTCGTGCATCCCTACAAGCTCGATCAGAACCTGCGTTGGGGCACCACATACGAACCATGGGAACCCAAAACCCATTTCAAGTTTGAGGACGATCACGGCAGCTTCGCGTTTGCCGCGAACCGGTGCGTCGGAACCGGCAAGTGCCGCAAGCACGACGGTGGCACGATGTGCCCGAGCTATATGGCGACCAAAGAGGAGGCCTACTCTACGCGCGGCCGCGCGCGCTTGCTCTTCGAGATGCTCGAAGGGAATCCGATCGATCAGGGCTGGCAAGATGAGGGCGTCAAAGATGCGCTCGACCTGTGCTTATCCTGTAAGGGCTGCAAGGGCGAGTGCCCGGTCAACGTCGACATGGCAACCTACAAAGCAGAGTTCCTTTCGCACTACTACGAGCACAAGCGCCGTCCGATCTCTGCATACGCGTTCGGCTTGATCTATTGGTGGGCAAGGCTCGCGTCGCTTGCCCCCCGCGTGGTGAACGCGCTGACGCATACGCCGGGGCTGCGCGATATCGCGAAGATGGTGGTATCGATGGCGCCCGAGCGCTCGATTCCGCTCTTCGCGCCGCAGACGTTCCGCGCGTGGTTCGCACAACGCCCGCTTCACAACGTCGGCAAACAACAGGTGATGTTATGGCCGGACACCTGGAACAATCACTTTCACACGACCACCGCGCAGGCCGCGGTGGAGGTTTTGGAAGACGCCGGCTTTGCGGTAATCGTGCCTACCGCGCAATTGTGCTGCGGCCGCCCGCTCTACGATTACGGCATGCTCGATCTTGCCAAGACCATGCTTCAAGAGATCTTGGAATCGCTGCGCCCGCAGATCCGAGACGGGATATGCATCGTTGGGCTCGAGCCTAGTTGCGTTTCCGTGTTTCGCGACGAGATGACCAATCTTCTCGGGTCGGATGAGGACGCCAGGCGGCTCAAGGAGCAAACCTTTCTGTTGACCGAGTTTCTAGCAAAGAAGGCGCCGGAGTACGCGCCGCCGCCGCTGCATCGCAAAGCGCTGGTGCAAGAGCATTGTCATCACAAAGCGATCCTCGATCGGTCGGGCGAGAGCAAATTGTTCGACGCGCTCGAGCTCGATTACGAGATGCCGGACACGGGCTGCTGCGGCATGGCGGGGCCGTTCGGATTCGACGCCGCGCACTACGAGGTGTCGATGGCGATCGGCGAGCGAGCGCTCCTGCCAAAAGTTCGTGCGGCCGATCCGCGCACGATCATCGTGGCCGATGGCTTCAGTTGCCGGGAACAGATCTCGCAAACTACGGATCGACAAGCCCTGCATCCGGCGCAGGTGTTGAAGATGGCGCTCGACGATCGGGGCAAAGAACTCGACGATGCGTTGCCCGAGCTTCGATTCATGCCGCGGATCCGCGCCGAATCGGCGCGGGCCGCATTGCACGGCACGCTCGCGTTGGCCGCACTCGCCGGCGCGGTGACGTTGGTTGCGTTTATGCTCAGTCGGCGCCGCTGATGGCTCGGGCGCGCGTCGTGATCATCGGCGGCGGATTCGCGGGCGTCGCTACGGTTCGAGAACTCGAACGCGCCGGCAAGAGCGAGGTTGACGTCACGCTGGTGAGCCGGCAAAACTTTATGCTCTTTACGCCGATGCTTCCCGAGGTCGCCGCCGGCTCCATCGACGCGCAAGACATTATGCAGCCGTTGCGCACCGCCGGGCGCGATCGGCGCAATGCCGGGGGATCGTCGCGTTTTGAGCTGGGAGAAGCGATCGGCGTGGATGTGGCGCGTCGAACCGTTACCGTGCGTAATCCGGTCACACACGATTCGAAACTCCTCGAGTACGATGAACTGGTGCTCGCGGTCGGCGCCACCGAGTCGACGATGGGCGTACCGGGCGTCGAGAAGTTTGCGGTGCCGTTGAAGACGATCGAAGAGGCGCAGATGGTGCGCAGCCGGGTGGTCGGCGCGCTGGAGGCCGCCGCGACGACGAGCGACTTAGCCGCACGCGATCGCCTCCTGCGATTCGTCGTCATCGGAGGCGACTTTACGGGGGTCGAACTCGCCGGCGAACTGCTCGCGTTCCTGCACGCGATCTTGGGATATTACCCGAGCATCGATTCGCGCGAAGGTGGAGGTGGTCGTGCTGGAGTCCGGCGCGAGACTGCTCGGCCACTTGCCCGACAAATTTGGAAAGTACGCGGCGGCGGCATTGAGCAAGCGCGGCGCGAGGCTGCGCTTGAACGAAGAGGTGAGCGCGATCGACGGCCGCGGCGTCGAGTTGAAAAGCGGAGAACGCATCGCAAGCGGTACGGTCATCTGGGCGGCCGGAGAGAAGCCGTCACCACTCGCCGATGTCATCGGACTGAAGACGAACAAGCGCGGTGCGATCGAGACGGGAGCGGACTTCGCCGTGTCCGGCGCCTCGCACGTGTGGGCATTGGGAGATTGCGCTGCCGTTCCAAGGCCGAAGGGCGGGACCTATGCGCCGCTCGCGCAAATCGCGCTGCGCGAAGGACCGCTGCTGGCGCGAAATATCATCGCGCGGATACGCGGCCGATCGACCGCCAATTTCTCGTACGAGGAGCTCGGGCAGATGGCGTCGCTCGGCGATCGCGAGGCCGTCGTCGAGCTTCCCGGAGGAGTGATGGTCACCGGCTTTGTTGCATGGCTGCTGTGGCGAACCTATTATTTAGGGCGCCTTCCCGGCTTGCGCCGTAAGACCCGTGTCGCGCTCGACTGGACCCTTGGGCTCGTTTTTCCGTCGTCCTCGCGAGTCGCGGTAGAAGAGGAGAACGCGCATGCAGCTCTCCGATAAAGTCGCAATCGTAACCGGCGGCGCCACCGGGATCGGCAAGGCGATCGCGCTCGCGCTCGCGCGCGAGGGCGCAAGCGTGATCATCGACTACTTCGGGGACGAGCAGCCCGCGATCGAGGCCGTCGACGAGATCCAAAATTTTGGCGGAAAAGCGCACGCCGTGGCCGCCGACATCAGCAAGGAAGACGAAGTCGCGGCGCTGACCGCAACGGCGGTAAAGCATTTTGGCGGGATCGATATCTTGATCAACAACGCCGGAATCGAGCACAAAGAGCCGTTCCTACAGACTCCGCTCGACGTATGGAACAAAGTCATCGCGATCAACCTCACCGGCGCGTGGCTCTGTTCGCAAGCCGCTGCCCGGCAGATGGTCAAACAGAAACGTGGGGGCCGCATCATCAACATCTCCTCGATCCACGAGGAACTCGCGATGCCGACGAACGCGCCGTACTGCGCGTCCAAGGGAGGTGTACGCATGTTGATGCGAACCATCGCGCTCGAGCTCGCCGAACATGGAATTACGGTAAACGACGTCTGCCCCGGAGCGGTGGACACACCCATGGATGCGGCTCTCAAAAAGGATCGCAGAGAATACACCGATCTGATCTCTGAGATTCCGTTGGGGCGAATGGCGAAGCCCGGAGAAATTGCCGGGTTGTGCGTGTTCCTCGCGTCGGAGTCGGGTGCGTATATTACCGGGGCGTCGTACGTGATCGACGGTGGCATGACGAAACAGGCCGGAAGTCTTTAGGAGATGCCCTCGATCACCCACGTGCCCGGCGTCAACGATAAAATCTCACGGTACGACATCTCCGATACGCAGATGGCGGCGGGCAGCACGCTGGGCTCTCCTAAAGCGACGATGATCATCAAGGCGACCGGCGCGATCGAAAAGTTTTACTCCGCGGATATTGGTCTCGAGATGTTCGGGACCGTCCTGCTCAACCACTGGGACGATCGCACCGGGACCCCGCTATCGGCGATGCCCGGCACGTTCCGCATTCATCCCGAACATCAGGAGCATCTTTTCCATCTCTCCAACGGCGTGCGCGTGCATGAAGATCTCTTCGTTTTGAGCGGGAAGCCCGTCCGGAAGACCGTCGACCCTCCGGCAGGCTACTATCATATCGAACTGTTCAACGATACCCCCAATACGGTAGAGATCAGCACCTACGCGTTTGCGCAGCTGCGCGGCAACACGCCGCGCGGTATTTCCAGCAGGTATAGCAGCAAGCATCGGGCGATCGTGGCCTGGAACCAAGAGAATGAGGCGCTGGCGCGGATCATCGGCTCCGACGTCAAGCCGACCAGCTACGAAGTAACTTCCGGAAATGGGAGCGAGAATCGGCCTGCCTCTCCTGGTCTCTTGAGCGATACGACGGTTGAATCGGACGGCGATCCGATGGCCGCCTTGCAGTTCTCTCACGTACTCAAGCCCGGCGAGTTCGCGCGTTTCCACTTGATTCTGTCGTTTTCGAGCCACGGAAGAGCCGGCGCCCAGCGCACCTACGCGAAGTGTCCGCCCGCGGATGCGGCGCTCGGACGAACGCGCGACTATTATAACGAGATCCTCGATCGCGCAGTCGTCATTTGCCCCGATGAGGACGTGAACCGTGGGGTGCTTTGGGCGAAAGCAAATATGTTGCGAACGCAATCGCTTTCGCCCACGGGCTGGTGTTTTGTGAACGATCCGACACGCTCGAATAATAGCGTGGGGCGCGATACGGCCTGGTTCGCGTATGGTGCCGACTACATCACGCCCGAGTTTTGCAGAGACTCGCTGCTTTGGTACGCGGAGCATCTGGAGAAGAGCGGAATGGTCGTGGAATACTACGATATCCGTACCGGAAAAACCGCGGACTACAAGCTGAACATCAACGACAACACGCCGTTGCTGATCTTAGCCATGTGGCACCATTACAACGTCTGCGGTGACATCGCGTTCTTGAAGCACATTTATCCGCATGCGGTCAAGGCGGCGCGCTATATCCTCTCACAACGCAACGACCAAGGCTTGGTGTGGTGCACGGCCAAGGGTACATCCGACTGGGGAATCGTCGGCTGGCGCAACGTCATCGCGAATTACCGTCTGTCGGGCGCGACAACCGAGGTTAACTCCGAATGTTACGCTGCGCTGCAAACCGTTTCGCACATGGCGCGGGTGCTCAAGAAACACGCTGAAGCTTCCATATTCAAAAAAGCCGCCGAAGCGCTGCGGCACGCGATCAACGAGCATCTCTTGGATCCGGTGACCAAGCTCTACTATCTCAACATCGACCTGGACGGATCCAAGCGCAGCGACTGCACTGCCGATATGGTCTTCCCGGTCATGTTCGGCGTTGCCGATGATGAGATCGCCGCGCGGATCATCGCGCGCCTGAGCAACGAAGATTTCTGGACGGCGGCCGGGATTCGCACGGTGCCGCGGACGGCCGTGAACTACGGGCCGACCCATGGGTACGGATTGCTCGGCGGCGTATGGGTCGGGGTAAGCTTTTGGTACGCGGTTGCGGCAGCTCGATTCAACCCTGCGCTCATGGCGCATTCGCTCGCTGCAAGCTTTCAACACTACTCGAGCGATCCGCGCCGCAACAACACGGTGCCGGGTCAGTTCTCGGAATGGCTTCATGGCGAAACGCTAGTGAACCAAGGGATGATGCTCTCGCCTTGGTTTCCTCCGCGTTACCTATGGGCCGCGATCGAAGGCGCGGCTGGGTTGGACATTTCGACCGGAACGCCGACCGTCAATCCGCGCCTCGCGCCCGAATGGCAATGGATGGGCGTCTCGAACCTGCCCTTTCGCGGAAAAAATCTCACTTGGTTCGCCGCCCGGCTTCCCGAACTACAAATGTATGGGAATTTTCAGTTCGATCGCTCGACCACGAGCATCGAATATGAAACCGATGTGTCAAGCTTCGTGCATACGATCGGCGACGCGGTAGCGAGCATCGCCCTCCAAAAGGGTGACGATCTCGTAATTTTTATCGGTAACACAAGCGCACATACGGTCGCGACAGCCGTGACGCTAGACCTGCCGCTACGCGGCGCGTATTCCGTCAAGGCTTTTAACAGCTTGCGAAGAGCCTGGGTGAGCGGCGAGGATCTGGATAGCGCAGCACTGCGGCGCGGCATCGCTCTCGAGCTCGGCGGCAAAGGTTTTTGCGTGATCGAGCTTCGGCAAGAGCTATGAGCGAACACCTCAATCGCTTCGGGATCAGCGAATTCACGACGTGGCCGTGGTCATTCGAGCGCGACGTAGAGCGGTATGCGGCGCACGGCGTCGATACGATCGAAGTCTGCGAGTTCAAGCTCAACCGCGACGATTACCGGCCGCAACTTCGAAGCGTCGGGCGGGCGGGGTTAGCGGTGAGTTCGGTTCAGTCGACGGTGCACTCGCTGTTTCCGGACAGCTTGGCGCCGTCTCCGTCGGATCCGGACGATCGAATTCGCCACATGAAGTCGGCCATCGAGCGCATTGCGCCGCACGTACCGGCCCAAACGCCGTTCGTCGTCATAACCGGGGCGGCACCCGGCGGAAATATTCGCATGGTGTACGACAAAGCCGTGACGGCCTTTGCCGATTTGGCCGCATTTGCGGCCGAACGGGGCGTGCGCATGGCGTACGAGCCGCTCAATCCGGTGCTTTTGAATACCGACACGGCGCTTTGGGGATTGGACCAGGCGCTGGAGCTGGTGCGGCGCGTCGATCACCCGGCGCTGGGCATCTGTCTCGACACGTGGAACATTTTCCAAACACCCAACCTGCCGGAGGTGATCCAAGCCTGCGGCGAGCGTATCTTCTTGGTGCAGGTGAGCGACTGGCATCGGCCTCGTTCGGGAGCCGATCGCATCAGTCTGGGCGATGGTACTATTGCCAATGCCGCGATCATGCGAGCAGCACGAGAGGCGGGCTACAACGGCCCGCTCGTGCTCGAAATATTCTCGGATGAATCGCTGCCGGATTCGATCTGGCGCGCCGATCTCGACGACGTGGTCGATCGCAATGTCGCGGCCTTCGTACGACTCTGGGACGAGAGCATGATATGAACCCCAAACGCATCTACGATTTGAGTCAGCCGGTATTTACGAATTGCCCGCAGTATCCCGACAAGAATCCGCGGCCGGCGCAGATTCGGCTGTTCTATATGTTGGCGGTCCAAGGCGTCAATAAAGAGATCGTTGAGATCAGCACGCACACCGGCACGCATTGTGACGCACCCTATCATTTCTTCGAGGACGGGAAAACGATCGACGAGGTCCCGCTCGAAACCTACGTCGGTCCGGCAACGATTCTCGACCTGCGCTTCAAGACGCCGGGTTCCGCCATCGAGCGCGTAGACGTCGAGCGCTTTGCCGAGCGCATCGCCGAGGGCGATATCGTTCTGCTCAATACCGGTTGGGGGCACAAACGTGCCAACACGGCGGAGTTTCTCACAAAGTATGTCTATCTCGGCGGGGAGGCGGCGCAGTATCTCGTCGATCGAGGTGTGAAGGGCGTGGGGATCGACGCGGTGAGTTTGGGCGGATACGACGACCCGAGCAAAGCGGTTCCGGCGCACAAGGCCATGCTCGGAAACGGGAAGTTCATCGTGGAAGAGCTGTACTTTCCCGACGAGGTCATGGACGATCGCAAGCGATTATTCGTGGCAGCGCCGGTGAAGCTTCGCGGATGCAGCGGTGCATGGACGCGCGCCGCTCTGTGGGAGTTCTAGTGCCGCAGATCTTTGGGCGCGCGTATTCGGCACTTGAGCTTGGCCGGCGGATCGGTCGCGCCGAACAGCTGGGCGGTATTCGGGAGTTTACATTGAGCGACGGCCGTGCGCTCGGGGTTCGGGCATTTGACGTCTCGAGCGGCGCCGGATTGCGGTTCACGAGCGTGGCCGATCGCGCGCTGGACGTCTGCTCTGTGGAATTCCGCGGAATACCGCTCGTATGGCTCGGGCCCGGTGGCGTAGCCGCTCCGCAGTACTACCAGCCGAGCAACGGGGATTTCGCGCGCAATTTTTTCGGCGGCTTGTTTACGACGTGCGGACTGGGAAATTTTGGCCCTGCCGGCGTCGACGTGTACGGAGAATTCGGAATGCACGGCCGGATAAATCACCTCCCTGCCGAGCACGTAGCGGCGCGGACGGTCTGGGACGGCGATTCGTGTACGTTCGAGATTTCGGGGACGATCTCCGAGGCGCAGATGTTCGGTGAGAACCTCGAGCTCGAACGTACGCTGCGCGTCGAGCTTGGCGCAAACACACTGCTCCTGCGTGATATCGTCACCAACAAGGGCGGGACGCGTAGGCCGCACATGCTGCTCTATCACTGCAATATGGGTTTCCCGCTTCTCGATACGGGTTCCATTCTCGAGGTTTCGCATCGATCGCTGCGCCCTCGCGACGAGGATGCGCAACGCGGGATGAAACGCTGGAACCGCGGCGGTGAACCGGACCCGTTGTTCGCCGAACAGGTCTTCATCCACGAGCCGCTCGCATGTGCCGACGGTTTTGCCCGAACGATGATGATCAACCGATCGCTCGACGAAGGGCGTGGTATGGCCCTCGCGATCCGCTACGACCCGACGCAGCTGCCGGCGCTCTTCACCTGGCGTATGCTCGGCGTAAACACGTACGTCATGGGAATAGAGCCGGCCAACTGCCCGACGATCGAGGGCCGGATCGAGGCCGCCAAGCGCGGAACGCTGCCGATGCTCGAGCCGGGCGAGCGCCGTTCCTACGATGTTACCTTCGAAGTATTGTGCGGTGCAACGGATATCGACCGCGAGCTCGCGCTGTTGCCTGCGCCGATGGCCTCATCCGGTCCGGCTGCTCTCGGCTCCGAGTCGCCATAGGATCAAGAGCATCGCCGCGATTCCCGCAAAGAGCAGCAACGGGACCCATAGCGCGCCGACGAGCACGACGAGCACGCAGAACGCTAAGAGGATCGGCCACGCACTCTGTGTTGTGTACACGCCGAGGTCTTCTCCGCGCGCAGCCTGGTTGTTGTCTACAGCGCGATCGCCGCTGAGGTTCGCGTCACGTTCGGCGACGATCGCGTAACCCGCCGCGAATGCGAGACCGATCGCCATGGTCCCGAGCAGAACCGTCCCAGCCAATTCTCCGTGGGACCAGGTATAGTACACTGCGGCGATCACGACTCCGAACGTCGCCGACGAGGCCCAGAGACCGACGAACGTCTTCACGAGGTCTTTACCGCGGCGGCCGGATGATGCAGATCGAACACCGGGCGCGCTGAGTGAATGGGTGGTAAGGACGTAAAATTGAATTCGGGCGGCGGCGAACTCGTCGCCCATTCCAGCGTGTAGCCACCCCACGGGTCGTCGCTGACGGGCGCGCGCCTATGCACCGAAAGGGCGACGTCGGCTAGAAACGCGAGCACGCCGAGCGCCATCAACAGCGCGCCTGATGACGCAAGCGCGTTGAGCAGCGGAAGGTTTCCGGTATCCGGATACGTGTAGACGCGCCTCGCCATGCCCTCCAATCCCATCAGGTGCATCGGAAAGAACGTCAGATTGAAACCAACGAAAAGGACGCCAAAGATCCATCTCCCGGCTCGCTCGCTCAATTTGATCCCAAAGATTTTCGGGAACCAGAAATAAAGGGCGGCGAATATCGCGAACAGACTCCCGCCCCCCAAAACATAATGAAAATGAGCGACTAAGAAATAACTGTTATGTGCCTGGTAGTCGATGGGCGGCGACGCGAGCATCACTCCGGTGATACCACCGATTAAAAAGTTGAGCAGGAAGCCGATCGCAAAGAGCATCGGCGTCGCGAGTTCAATGGAGCCCTTCCACATCGTTCCTATCCAGTTGAAGAACTTCACGCCGGTCGGAACCGCGATCAGAAAGGACATCGCGGAGAAGAACAGATTGGTCACTGCACCGGTCGTAAACATGTGGTGAGCCCAGACGCCCATCGAGAGACCCGCGATCGCGAACGCGGAGAGCACGAGTTCGACGTATCCGAAGACCGGTTTGCGCGAAAACGTCGCGACGATTTCGGTCACGACCCCAAAATACGGAAGAATCATCACGTAGACTTCAGGATGACCGAAGAACCAGAACAAGTGCTCGTAGAGGATCGGGTTTCCGCCCAACGCCGGGTCGAAGAAGTGGCCGCCGAAATGCCGGTCGATCAAAAGCATCGCAAAGACGGCCAGGAGAGACGGGAACGCCATCAAGATGAGGAGCGACGTTGCTATCATCTCCCACGAAAAGATCGGGATCCGCCACATCGTCATTCCCGGCGCGCGCAGGAGGAAGACCGTCGCCACGATGTTGATGGCGGTGAGAATCGAAGAGATCGAGGTCATCGTGAGTCCGATGATCCACAGATCCTGACCGCTTCCGGCGCCGATGTGGATCTCCGAGAGCGGGGCGTACGCGGTCCAGCCCGCGGCTGCCGCGCCTCCGGAAGCGAATGCGCCACTGAGCACGGTGAAACCGCCGAAAACGAAGAGCCACAGCGCGGTGGCATTGAGCCGCGGGAACGCCATATCAGGCGCGCCGATCTGTAGCGGAATCAAAAAATTGGCGAGCCCGAGTCCAAAGGGCGCAACGAAAAGAAAGATCATCGCTGTGCCGTGGATCGTGAAGACCTGGTTGAACGCGTGCGGCCCGAGAAGGGTCAGATCCGGCGCCGCTAGCTGGGCTCGAATCAGCATCGCGAGCACGCCTGCCACGCCGAAAAAGAACGACGTTACGACGATGTACATGATGCCGATCTTTTTATGATCGGTCGACGTCAGCCAGGTGATCACGGAGCGCCGGTTCCCTTCGCCGCGATCCAGCGCCGGTACGCAGCCGGCGAGACAACCGCGACCCGAAAGGTCATCAGAGCATGATCCAGGCCGCAGAACTGCGAGCAGACACCGCGAAAGACGCCGATTTTGGTGGGCGTGAGATCGAAGCGGTTGGTCATGCCGGGGATTGCATCACGCTTGAAGAGGAAAGCCGGGATCCAGAAGCCGTGAATGACGTCCGTCGACCTCAAGTTGATCTGGGTCGTTTGCCCGACGGGAAGCACGAGCGTCGGCGACGCTTGCGGGGTGCCGACGATCGAGATGCCGGCGCTTGGATAGTCGAACCGCCACGACCACCGGAACCCCGTAACCTCGACCGCGACGCCGGGCTCCGGCGCGACCGCATCGACGCTTCGTTCGCTCCCGAACGTGACGTAGAAGAGACCCGCCACGATCGCGCACGGGACAAGGATGTACACGACCGACATCGCCGGATTCTTCGTGAATTGCGGGGGTAACGCGTCGCTCTTACGTCTCCAAAGCACGAGCGGAAGCAAAATCAACCCGAACATGACGAGCGCGACAATCGCCGCGACGCTGAGAAAAAACTCCCAGTCTCCACGAAGCGTCTGCGCTTGCATCGACGCGGGATCGAAGAGCCACATCTCTGGCTGTTGATTACCCAGGATGCCAGGCTTTGACTCAACGGATTTCGGGTAGAAAATCCCGAGGAGACGCGACTGCTATGAGAGCCCAAACTCCGCTGGCCATTCGGGCCCATCCGTTGGTGTTCGGTGTGGTGCTCTTTCTTGCGTCGGAACTGATGTTTTTTGCGGGCCTGTTTGCGGCGTACTTCGACCTACGGAACTCGACGGCGGTGTGGCCGCCTGCGGGCGTTCGATTGGATCCGGTCCTCCCCACGATCGGAACGCTGCTGCTCTTGGTGTCGAGCATCGCCATGCTCCTGATGACGCGGGCATTGGAGCGAGGGCGTTACCAAGCGGCGTATGGCTGGCTTGGTTGCGGAATCGTCGCTGGGCTCACGTTCGTCGGCATCGCGCTCGTAGGTTACGCCAAGAACTCGTTTTCGATCGCGAGCAACGCCTACGGGTCAATCTATTATGCGATGACCGGATTCCATCTGCTGCACGTCGCCGCGGGAATAATCTTGCTCGCCGGTCTGTTCTTCGGGTTGCGAAGCCGAGCGATGACCGTACATCGACGAGCAGGCGCCGAAGCTATTTCCTATTATTGGCATTTTGTCTTGATCGTGTGGGTCGGCATCTACGGCACGATCTACATCATTCGATGAAACCTCGTCAAGACGCGGCGGTGGCAGCGATGCTCGGCATCGCGATCGCCGGAAGCCTGGGCTTCATGGCCGCCTACGTCATGCGCGCCTCGATTCAAATCGAGGGCCTGCCGCTGGCGATCGCCCTGGGGGGATTCGTTGCGGCGGCGCTCGCGTGGTCGTCCTGGATCATCGGGCCCGACCAAGTGATCGATCAGATCGACGACTATCCGTCAGCCGGCCCGGATAGGGTCGCCGCACGCGCTGAACTCGATCAGGCGGAGACCGAAGTTTCACGCAATGGGGCGCTGACCAGAATGCTCGCCGCTGCGCTCGGCGTCTTTGGAATCGCCGCGCTCTTTCCGTTTCGTTCTTGGGGGCCCGCACCGGGCAGAAGCCTTTTTGTCACCAAGTGGAAACGCGGCTCGCGCCTGGTGCGCGAGGACGGCGAGATCGTGACGAGCGATGCGCTCAACGTCAATTCGAGCGTTACGGTCTTTCCGGAAGGAGCGATCGGCGACCCGGCATCGCAAACCGTATTGATTCGTCTTCCCCAAGGCGTGGGCGCGAGCGTTGACGGCTACGTTGCCTATTCGAAAGTCTGCACTCACGCGGGATGCCCGGTCGCGCTCTACCGGGCGGCAACACAGCAGATGATGTGCCCGTGCCACCAATCGATCTTCGACGCCGCCGATGCGGGGAAAGTGATTTCGGGGCCGGCGGATCACGCGCTCCCGCAACTTCCGCTGGAAATTGATTCGCATGGGTACTTGCGCGCTACCGGCGACTTCCCCGTTCCCATCGGTCCGGGGTTTTGGGAGCGAGCGTGACACGAAAATTCGTGAACTGGCTCGACGATCGCCTGGGCACGGCTACGTTCATGAAACACGCGCTGCGCAAAGCGTTTCCGGACCACTGGTCGTTCATGCTCGGCGAAATCAATCTCTATTGCTTCGCCGCGTTGCTCGCGACGGGAACGTTCCTGGCTTTCAACTTCGATCCCGCGCTGACCACGACGGTGTACCATGGACACTACCGCCTGCTCGACGGTGTGTCGATGTCGACGGCCTACGCGTCGGCGTTGCACTTGAGCTTCGCGGTAAACGCGGGTTTGCTGATCCGGCAGATCCATCACTGGGCAGCGCTGCTTTTTGTCGCCGGAATCACCGTCCACATGGCGCGCGTCTTTTTTACCGGAGCCTTTCGCAATCCGCGGGAGCTCAACTGGATGATCGGCGTCGTCCTCTTTCTTCTGGCGCTCGGCGAGGGTTTCACGGGCTATTCGCTGCCGGGCGATCTCCTGAGCGGGATCGGGCTTCGGATCGCAGATTCGGTGCTGCTCTCGATCCCGATTGTCGGAACATGGGGATCGTTTTTGCTGCTCGGCGGAGCTTTTCCGTATAGCGAGCAGGTCGGTCCACGCTTGTTCGCCGCACACGTCTTTGCTCTGCCCGCCGCGATTGCGGCCGTGATTGCATTGCACCTGGCGATGCTCTGGCGCCAGAAACATTCGCAGTTTCGCGGGCCACAACGGACCGAGCACAACGTCGTCGGCTCGCCATTATTTCCGAATTACGCGGCAAAATCGATTGCGCTCGGATGCGCGACGCTGATGGTTCTCGTCGCGCTCGGTGCGTTCGTGCAGATCAACCCGATTTGGCTCTTTGGCCCGTACAATGCTTACCAGGCGGCTTCGCCGGCACAGCCCGATTGGTATATCGGCTGGCTAGACGGCGCGCTGCGTATCAGCTTCCCGTGGGCGATTCATCTCTTCGGCCACACGATCCCGTCGCCGTTTTTCCCAGGCGTGTTGCTGCCGCTCGTGCTTTTCGCGCCGCTGTTTCTGTGGCCGTTCATCGAACGCGCGATTACGGGTGATCGGGAGCCGCATCAACTCCTCGATCGGCCGCGGGACGTGCCGTGGCGCACTGCAACGGGTGTTGCGATATTCATGCTGGCCTTGGATCTCACGCTTGCGGGCAGTGGCGACGTACAGGCGCGTTATCTACATGTACCGGTGAACGTGATAAACGTCATCTACCGCTACGGGTTCGTTTGCGCTCCGATTCTCGGCTATATCATCACCTACGCACTCGCGAGCGAGTTGCGCCGAACCAGCGGCGTGCAAGAGGCCGAGCGGGTGCGGCTGCGGCGAAACGCCCGGGGCGGATTTGACGAGGAGATTCTCCCGTGACCACGATCGCGTTGGGCGCGGCCGCCGTCGCGGGATATCTTGCGGCCGTTCGACTCTATTGCTTCCGCTATCCGAACCGGAGCTTTGCGATCGGGCGAGCCGTCGCATTTTGCGCGGGCGTCGTGGTGGCCGTCGCGGCGGTGTCGCCGCCGATCGATGCGATCGTCGACGGCTCTTTTGCCGCCCACATGGTGCAGCATCTGATTCTCGCGCTGGTGGTTCCTCCGCTCCTGCTGTTGGGCGCGCCGCTGACGCTCGCCGTCGCGTTGCCGCCTCCGCGCGCCGGCAAAGCGATCGCGCGAATCGCGCGTCATCGCATCGCGCGCGCGGCGACGTCGCCCGTGTCAGGTTGGCTCGTCTTCGTGGCAGTGCTGTGGGGGATTCACTTCTCGCCGCTCTACGAGTTGGCGCTGCGTTCGCAAGGCGTGCACGTTTTCGAACATGCGTTGCTGCTCGGCGCCGCTTTGCTCTTCTGGATGCCGATCGTTCACGTGGGCTACGCGCCGCAGCCGATTCCGTTCCCGGTTCGCCTGTTCTATTTGATCTTCGCGGTCCCACAGGGCGCGTTTCTAGGCCTTGCGATCTACTCGGCGCGTCATCTCCTGTATCCGCACTACGCGATCGGCCGTTCGATGAGCGCCGCACTTCTGGATCAGCAGAATGCGGGCGCGATCATGTGGATCGGCGGCGGCGCGGTGATGTTTACCGCGTTCATGCTCACCGCCGCAACGTGGGCTGCGCGCGAGCAGCGAGCAGAGGCGCTCGCGTGATGCACCTCGTCTTAGCTGCGGGGATTGCCCTCGCGCCGCTACCGGGGCGAGGGCAATCGTTGTACGAGCTGCGCTGCTCGTCGTGTCACGGTCTCGCTCTGCAGGGCGGTCCGGATGCGCCGCCGCTGATTGACGCGAGCGGGGCCGACGTTGATTTCATGCTCGAGACCGGGCGCATGCCGGCGGCGGCCCCGGATCAACAGTACGAACACGCAACGCCCCAGCTTTCGCAGCCGGACATTCGTGCAATCGTGAGCTATATCACATCACGAGGACACGGGAATCCTCAGTTGCCGCGTCTGGGACCGGGAAACGCCGCACGCGGCCGGGCGATCTTCGCCGAGAATTGCGAGCAGTGCCACGGCGTAAGCGCGCACGGCGCATCCGTCGGGTACGCCAACATCGCGCCTTCGCTCATGCATACGATTCCGGAGCAGATTGCCGAAGCCGTTCGCAGCGGTCCGGGCGAGATGCCGCGGTTTGGTTCCGATGTTTTGAACGAGAGCGATCTCGACGATCTGGTACGTTACGTCGGATATCTACAACACGAGAAGTCGTCGTATAATCCGGGCGGTCTGCAGCTTGCCAATGTCGGGCCCGTTGCGGAAGGCTTTGTCGCTTGGGTCTTCGGCTTGGGCGCACTCGTGATATTTGTACGCTCGATCGGCTCGAGAGACTAACGCGAGAGTTAGCGCGCGGCGACCAGCGCATAGAGCGCTTTTGGATCTTGGCGCGAGAGCTGATAGGCTTGCAGACTCGAGCCTTCCGCGACGAGTACCTCGGGTTCGTCAGCGATGATGCCTGCGACCATCAGGTCGGCGGCGCGCTGTGGTTCGATTCCGGTCGCCTGCAAGTCGTCCATGATGCCGTACGTCCCGCCGTCACCGGTGAGCGCGTTAATCGAGACGTTGGTGCGCACGGCCCCGACGACGAGCGTCGTAACGACGACGCCGTCCTTGGCGACCTCGGCGCGCAGCGAATCGTAGTAACCGTGCAGCGCGTGCTTCGCCGCGGAATATCCAGTTCGCAAAGGCGTACCGAGTTTACCGGCGATGCTCGACGTGACCACGATCTGTCCGCTGCCGCGCTTGACCATCGCGGGCACGACCGCTTGCGTAAGCGCAACCGGCGCGAAGAAATCAACTTCCATGATGAGCCGGTACGTCTCCATGGTCGTATCGCGCGCGAGCGAACGCTGCGAAATTCCCGCGTTGTTGATGAGCACGTCGATCGGGCCCAACTCGGATTCGATCTGCGCGATCCAGTTGGGAATCGACGCAAAGTCGGTGACGTCGCCGGGGACGATCGCGGCGCGCGTTCCCGGAGGGAGTGCCGCTTTGACCCGTTCGAGTTCGTTCCGGCGCCGTGCCGATAGTGCAAGGAGCGCGCCCTCACCGGCGATGCGGTTGGCCAGCGCCTCGCCGATGCCGCTTGATGCGCCGGTGATCCAGACGACTTTATCTGCGAGCTTCATACCGGTAGATTACGAGGCGCGGATGCGCTCTTACTGCTGATGAGGAGCGGCAGGATTGTTCCACATGGTTCCGTCGGCGTAGCGTACGCGCAGCGGGATGCACGACATTGCCGAATCCATGTTGAACGCGCCCTTGTCGTCGAAGCTAAATGCGTGCATGATGACGGCGCCCGGAGCGAACGTTCCGACGTCTCGAACGACAGCGTTTACTTTGGTGCCTTGAAGATAGGCAAACTCGATCGATTCGATGGGCTTGTTCGAATTGTTTTGGAAGTCGATCATGAGCATCGGCGACGTGCTCGATTGCGTGACGTGCGTTCCGAAGAAATCGATATACGACTGACCGGACGTCGCGCGTTGTGCCGCGCAACCATTGACTTTTACGACCTCGGGTCCCATCATCGATTGTGCTTGAACGGGTGCGGTAACGGTAAGTGCGGCTGCGAAGATGCCGAGCGTAAGGGAAGGAAGTTTCATGTGCTTTTCTCCTTTGCTGATACCGTTATTACGCCGGCCGGGGCAATGTGGATTAGTCACGTAAAACGGCGTTGCAAGAATGGGACAGTCTATGGGAAAGCATGGTGGTACGCTCACCGGATGAAGACTCTCGGATTGTGCCTGGCGTTGCTGCTTGCCCTCAGCGCGCAAACGCCGACGACAGCGCCTGCACCGCTGCGCCATCTCGTCTATCGATTCGGCTACAATACTAAGGCTACAAATAGCGGAAAGGGCACGGGGACGACGACCATCGATATCATGGGGCGAGCCCCCGACGGCGGCCTCATGATCAGTGGAACCGACTTTTGGTGGAACACCGTGCGACCGCGCGCGACCAATACGTGCGAGGTGTACCCGACCGGCAGCGTTACCTGCGGACAGCCGGCCAACGGAATATCGCCGATGCAGCTCACCGTGTTTCCGCTCTTAGGTCATGCGTATTTCAAAGGGTTGGCCCGTGGTCCGAAATCCACGTGGACGAACGGCGCCAATATCACCGCTGCGGTCATACCGGGTGCTGCGGGACCTGCCGGAGCGGTGACGACGTGGAAATGTGTGTTTACGTTGACCGACAAAGGGCATATTGCCGACTCTTCACCGCCGCTGATTCTCATCCACCAAACGGGAACGATGAACCAGCAAGGTGGCAGGTATTGGAAGGCGACCGAAAAAGCGAACATCGCGTACGATCCCGTGCAGAAGGTGCCGGCGATCATCAATGAAGTGCGCACGCATTTCCCGCAGCTAACCGTGAACAACTACGACAACATCGAAATGAAGCTGACGACGATCTCGCCGCGTTACCCGTGAATGGGTTGTGCGGCGCCGTAGACGAGCTTTGCGGCGGCGAGATCCTCGACCGCAAGGCCTAACGACTTGAAAACGGTCGTCGCAGAACGTGGCGGGGCCACGGTGCCGGCAAACAGCTCGCCGATCTCGGCGTAGACCGAGGCCTTCGAGAGAATCACGTCGCCTGATTCTTGGGCCGCGGAGGCGCGGGAGTCGACGAACAGCGTGTTGGTCATTGCGTCGTCGTCGAGTTCGCGCCAGGTGGGCCGGTTCGCACCCACCGCATTGACGTGCGCACCCGCCTTGAGCCATGCGCCGTGGAGCACCGGCTCTTGCGAACTGGTCGCCACCACCACGACGTCGGCGCCCCGAACGGCTCGCTCCGCGTCCATGGCGATCGCACCATGTTCGCTTGCGAATCGACGCGCGTGTTCGGGCGTGCGGCTCCACACGCGAATCTCCGCAAAGTCGACGACGTGCGCGAGTGCCTCCGCGTGCGCATGCGCTTGCACACCGCTGCCGAGCACCGCGAGGACGCGGCTATGTTCGGGCATGAGATATTTGGTGGCAGCGGCCGAAACCGCGGCGGTGCGCATCTCGGTGATCAGGCGTCCGTCCATCGCCGCGAGCGGCACACCCGTGCGCGTATCGAAAAGAAGAATCACGCCGTTGTGGGTGGGGAATGGCGTCCCTTCGTTACCGGGGTAAAAGCTGACCAGCTTCGCGCCCATGACGTCATCGGTGACAGCAGGCATCACGCCGAGGTAGCGTTTATTTTCCTCGACGGTGAGAACGCCGCGCACCGGCTGCTGAACGCGCCCGCTCGAGAAGGCCGCAAGTGCGGCCTCCATCGCATCGATGAGCGCGTCCCAACGCAGCAGCGATCGAACGCGCTCTTCATCGAGATAGATCAGTTTTTTTGCTACTGGCAATGAGCATGAAACGGCACGATCTGATAGCTGGTGCTTCGTGAACCGTTTAAATGTGTAAAGGCACTGCAATCTCGGCCGGGCCCGTTCGGCGACAAGTTAATTTGCGTCTGAATATCCGGTCTTCCCACGGTGCCTCTGCAGGCCCCGTTTTCGGTTGACATGACCTGTGCGCGCGTGCGAATCTGCGGGCCAAGCAACGGGCTATTGAATCGCTCGCGCGAACTCCAGCGCTCGCCCGGGTGGACCCATCGTGGACGGTTGTCGCCGCCTGCGATGCGCCAATGAGCTTCTGACTTGTACGACCAGTAGACCGTTATCCACGCGCAGGCATCGGAGTTGTTTTGGACACCAACTCCGACCCAAATCCACTGTCTGCCCGTGGGAATTCCGTGACTGCTCTGCGCCACGGTAGGTCCTGGAATGCCGATGATTGCGACGGCAAGAATGAAGACAAGAAAGCGTTTCAAAGTAAGCCTCCTTCCCAGAATGAGGCGCCTGTTCGAGTCGCTTCCCACCGGGTCTTGCAACGCGAGAAACCCGCACCAATGACGATGCGGGTTTTGCTTTGGCTGATACAAAAATTAGCCCCAACCGGATTCGAACCGGTGTTACTGCCGTGAGAGGGCAACGTCCTAGGCCTCTAGACGATGGGGCCATGGCTCCCGGGCAAGGTCTCGAACCTCGACTCTTCGCGTTCAGAGCGCGACGTGTTACCAGTTACACCACCCGGGAATGAGCGGCAGCGACGGTTATACTACACCGGCTGTGGCCGATCTTGCAAGGACCAGCGCCCCTTATTTCGGGCTCCGTATGTATCGGTTTGGCTGTGACAGTTTGGGCAGAGCATCCTAAGGTTCTCGAGGCGATGGTCGTCCTTAACGCCGTTTACGTGGTCTAGGTGCATCACCAACAAGGTTCCCCGCCATTCGGTAAGGCCGCAGATGCAGCAGCGGTTCTCGAAAACTCCTGATCTCAATAGCCGAAGCTTCACGTTGCGACGGCTGCCACCGCGCGAAATGAGTATTTGCTCGAGTGGCTTTCCATAGGTCCGCGGCTTGATCTCTCCCCGTCGGCGCGCCTTCTCCCAGGCTGCAGCGCAGAACCCGAAGACGCGCTGGCACTGACGATAAGTATGCCCTGCCTGATAGTAGCTCTGGATTTCCGCCCAATTGTAACGTCGCCGACGATCCTTGAAGAGGGTGGGCGCTGTACGGAGTCGTCCGGTCGCGATCGCCTTATTCCATGCGGTGTGGGTGACCGCGAAGCGGCGCGAGCACTCGATGAAGCCATGGCCCTCGTCGTGGAAGCGCTGGATCTCGGCCCAATCGTAGCGGATTCGGCGGTCCCTCGACTCCGCTTTGCTACGCTCGGGATGACAAGACGGACAGCTGCATTTCGACATACTCCTATTATAGCGAACATATGTTCGTATGTTGTTTCCAGGATGTTACGGCGGCCTGAGAATGGTGCAAATAGAAAAACCTGTGGTGCGTCGAACTTATGCTGTGCGCACCATTTTTCGAAAGGGAGTTGTCGTTGCAGGCTATCGTGCTCGTTGGCGGTGAGGGAACGCGTCTTCGTCCACTCACCTATGGAACGCCGAAACCAATGGTGCCCATCGTTGGTGTCCCGTTTCTCGCGCGCACGCTGGAGCGTTTGTGCCAGGCCGGCATTCGCGACGTGATTCTGCCTGCCGGCTACATGCCCGAAGCGATCGTCGACTATTTCGGCGACGGCTCGGCGCTCGGCATGAAGATCACGTACGTCATCGAGGAAACGCCGCTCGGCACCGCCGGCGCGCTCAAGAACGTCGAGCAGTACATTAAGGGCGCGTTTGTCGTGCTAAATGGGGATGTTCTCACCAGCCTCGACCTTCGTAAAATGATGATGGAACACGAGCGCAAAGGCGGTATCGGTCTTTTG